>CAYLJW010000010.1:0-114368 GCA_964384155.1 uncultured Ardenticatenaceae bacterium | reverse complement strand
CCGGCTCTACGGTTTCCCTTTCGAGCATTGTCAAACAGCGCCTCGTGGCGCACCGCAGGTAGGATCAAGAACGAGGTCTCCTGGGTCAGTTGTCATTAACATGCAGCGTTCTATTACGCGCACTGGGGTTTGCACCACAAATGCTTTATCGAGCACGCTACCGATATCACTCCAAATATCTGTTAACTCCGCGACGGCGTAGTCCGAGTGCAACAAGATGTAACGAATGGTACTGGGGGTGCCAATTATCCGGCCGCTCTTTATAAGCCTCGCCATTCCTTTCTGGTTCGTTTTCCAGCTTCGGCTACTGCCCGGATGGTATGTCTTGCCAAACGTGTGCACAGGAAATACACAACTTGGCGTCAAACCAGCTGACAGCATCGAGAGATTGAAGAAAGGTTGAGCACCCTCTGGAAGTAACGTGGTGTTTTCTCGCTCCAATTTCGTCATTGTGCGATGCTCTCCCGAAGGAAGCATTACTGAGGTATAAGCCCCGCCTTCACCAGTCGGCTTTTCCTTGAATAGCCGACGAAATTTCAGTGTCTCTTTGTTCTTCGCGTAGAATAAAATATACGTGCAGACACCTGGAAGGAAAGTAGCTCCAAGTGGCACACTACTCACAAACGTGATGAGCGCGATGAAGTTCTCCGCCCCGAAAGTCTCGTCAAGTAAGTTTCGAGCGCGATGCAAATTCTCATCGCTGATCTGCACAAAGATGGCCCCTGAATCAGCCAGCAATTCCCGGCTGACGCGCAGCCGCTCCCTCAGGTAGGAAAGGTATGAATGAACACCAAGTTGCCAAGTGTCGCGATATGCGCGGATCTGCTCTGGTTCTCTTGTAAGGTCAACATCACGGTCTTTTACTTCCCGGACACCAATAAAGGGCTGAAAATTACTCCTGTAGTTGATCCCATAAGGTGGGTCAATATAAATCATCTGCACCTTGCCGGCCAGATTCTCCCGCACCGCCAGCGAATGCATCACCTGCAGGCTGTCCCCCAGAATCAGCCGGTTCGCCCAATCCATCTCGTGCTCGTAGAAGCGCACCGCCTCCCGCCACTCCATCTCCGGGTCCGCAAACAGGCTCGGCTGAATGGGCCGCCGGCGCGCCGCCGCAATAATCGCCTCCGTACTCACCCGCTCGTGAATGTGCAGCGCCACCGGGTCCACGTCAAACCACCCCTGCTCCCGCTTCCCGGCCCACTCCAGCCACGGCTCCCGGTTCCGCAGCGCCGCCGCCAGCAGCTGCGCCTCCTCCGCCGTCAGCGCCCGCCGCCGCGCCTCCGCCACCAGCGCCGGCAGCCCGTCATCCTCCCCCGTCGCGTCAAAGCGCAACACCGGGTCCAGGTGCGGGTCGTAAAAATACCGCGTCGCCGGCCGCTCCTCCACCTTCCCGTGCGCCGCAATCCCCGCCTCCGGAATATGCGCCCGCTTCTGCGCATGCCGGTACGCCTGCACCGGGTCCGCCGGCGCCTTCTCCAGAAACGCCAGAATCGCCTCCGCCGTCGCTGCGCCCACGCCCGGAACGGCTTCCAGCGCGGCCGGGCCGATCCCTTGCAGATCCTCCAGCGTCTCATACCCTGCCGCACGAAAATTCTCAATGGTCGCCGGGCCCACACCGGAAACCGCCGTCAATATCCGTATCGACTGCTTTGCCATGATGCCTTCCCTCTTTCCGTCTCAGCAATGCTGCGCTCAATCCCAACCCGGTAGCCACGCACCGCCTGGCAGCGCCTCGGGGTCCCGCCCGCACGTCCATATTCTACCATTGCCCCCTTCTATGCCAAACCTATTTCCGTCTGCGGCATTTCTGACGACTACGGCGGCGTCTGGTATTCGCAATAAAGGACTTCATTCCCCTTTCCTCCTTGAGTCAGGTTCACCTAGAATCGTGCATATGTGGGACACAGATGCATCTGGAGGGCATAGCGAACGATGAAACGGCAAAAGAAGCGATCGCCGATTAAAGAAAAAGTGTTGCGCAATCCGGGCCAGTCGCTTGACGAGGAAAGGCAGCGCATTCTTGACGAAGAGATAAGCAGCTATTTTTGGGCAGCAATCGTATTCATTCTCTTCACAGGCGTGGAATGGTACCGTTGGTGGCGCGACTATCCTTATCAGCCGGTTCCGTATACGATTTTTACCTTCGCTGCGCTGGCCTTCGTTGCCTATCGATTGCGAAAGAGCATTGGCAAGCTGCGCACACTCAAACTGGGCCTGGACGGTGAGAAGGCGGTGGGACAGTACCTGGACCTCCTGCGCAGGGATGGCCACCGTATCTTTCATGATATCGTTGGGGACGGGTTTAACGTCGATCATGTGATCATTTCGCCTCGCGGTATTTTTGCGGTGGAAACGAAGACCTATGGCAAGCCTGCAGACGAAAAGGCAGTGATTCGGGTCGAGGGTGAACGCGTCTTGGTGGACGGATGGGAGCCCGATCGCGATCCGATCAAGCAGGTAGTGGCGCTTGCCGACTGGTTGCAAGAAGTGCTGAATGAGAGCACGGGGAAGCGCTTTGCGGTACGCGGCATTCTGCTGTATCCGGGCTGGTGGGTGGATGGCAGGCCACAGAATAAACGGGTGTGGGTTCTAAACCCGAAGGCGCTGCCGAAATTCCTGGAGAATGAGCCGGAAGCGTTGTCTGAGGCGGATACGAGCCTGGTGACATATCATCTATCGCGCTATATTCGCAGCCGGTAGGGGCTGTTGGGGAGAGATGTTTCCCTGCACTCGACATGACAGCGGGAGCGACGTGACGGGGCGTGGTGGGGGTTCTTGACTTGATTGTGGAGCGGGGCTTGATTATAGTAGGGGTGGGCGAGTGATGGCGGCGCGAGGTTGGGTAGCGCGCCGCTGTGGTAGGTGCGGCAATAGCGAAATGGTACCGGTTTCCTTTTGGGGCGAGACTGGTATGCTAGACGGTAGTAGTCGGGGTCCACCTGAACGCGGCCCGATGCCGAACATCCAGACAAGCGACATGTCCTCTCAACACGACGCGAGCTTCGAGCCGAAGCCGCTCTCTATTTTAATCCTCGAAGAGTGTGATGATGATGCCGAGCTGCTTTTGCGCGGCCTGCGCCGTACGGGACTGGAGATGGTGTGGCGCCGGGTGCAGTCGCGGGAGGGGTTTTTGCGGGAGATTAGCGCGGACCTGGACCTGATTTTGGCGGATCATTCGCTGCCGGATTTTGACGCGATTGAGGCGCTGAAGCTGCTGCAGGAACGGGGGCTGGATGTGCCGCTGATCGTGATTTCGGGGGCGATCGGTGAGGAAGCGGCGGTGGAGGCGCTGAAACATGGGGCGGTGGATTATTTGCTGAAGGATCGGCTGGGACGGCTGGAGGGGGCCATCCGCCGGGCGCAGCGGGAACGCACGCTGCGCTTGCAGCGGCAGGAGGCGCTGGACGCGCTGCGCTATAGCGAAAAGCGCTATCGCAAGATGGTGGAGGATTCGCTGCAAGGCATGGTGGTGATTCAGGATGGGCGGGTGGTGTACGCCAACCAGGCGTACGCGGGGATTATTGGCTACTCGCCGGAGGAGATCGAGGCCATGTCGGCGCAGGATACGCTGGAGCTGGTTCATGAGGAGGACCAGCCGGTGCTGTTGGAGCTGTACCAGAAGCGTATGGCGGGCGAGGAGTCGCCGGTGCGCTATGAGTTCCGCATCACCCGTAAGGATGGCGCGATTCGCTGGCTGGATGCTTTTGTGACGGCGACGGTGCACGACGGGCGGCGAGCGGCGCAGGCGTTTTATGTGGATGTGACGGAGCGTAAGCAGGCGGAGGAGGCGGCGCGGCAGCAGGAGGCGCGGGAGCGGCTGGAGCAGATTTTGAATGCAATTGGCGAAGGGGTGCTGGTGCTGGACCGCGGCGGCCGGGTGCAGCAGGCAAACCCGGCTTTCTTGCGGCAGACGGGCTATAGTGAGGAGGAGATCGCGGGGGCGCGCTATGAGGCGCTGTGGGCCAGGAATGCGCGGGGCGAGGAGGATTTTCTGCAAGGGGCGCTGGCGGAGGTGACGCAAGGGGGCAGCTGGCGGGGGCAGGTGAAGATCCGGCGGCGCAACGGCACGAGTTATGACGCGGCGATGACGGTGACGCAACTGCCGGACGGCCGGGGCCTGGAGCAGGGGCTGGTGGTGAGTATCCGCGATATTAGCCAGATGAAGGAGGTGGAGCGGCTGAAGGATTCGATTATCTCTATCGCGGCGCATGAGCTGCGCACGCCGCTGACGACGATTGGGCTGTATAGTGAAGCGCTGGCGACGCGGGAGCTGGCGGCGGAGCAGCAGCGGCGGTACCTTAATGCGGTGTATGAGCAGACGCAGGCCCTGACGGCGATTATTGACGATATGCTGGACCTGGCGCGGCTGGAGGCGGGGCGCGGCCTGGAGCCGGCGGCGGAGCCGATTGACCTGGGCGCGCTGGTGCAGGAGGTGCTGCGGCCTTTTGCCGAATTGGAGCAGCGGCACGAGTTTGGCACGGAGGGGCTGGAGGAGATCCACGCGGTGGCGGGCGACCCGCTGCGCCTGGCGCAGGTGCTGCGTAATATTATCTCGAACGCGGTTAAATATTCGCCAGAGGGCGGGCCGGTGCTTGTCAGCGGGCGGAATGTGGGGGATGCGGTGCAGATTAGCGTGACGGACGCGGGCATGGGCCTGACGGCGGAACAGCAGCGCCACCTGTTTGAGAAGTTTTACCGCGCGCACGCGATGCCGCGCGGCGCGCGCGGCACAGGGCTGGGGCTGGCGATTTGCCGGCTGATTGTGGAAGGGCACGGTGGGCAGATCTGGGCTGAGAGTGAGCAGGGGGTGGGCAGCACGTTTACGTTTACGATTCCGGCGGCGTAGGGGGCACGACGGGAGGGGGAGCGGCTAGATTTGTCGAATCTCCAAGATTTGACAAATCTTTAGAGTGGGCCGGGGCGGTGGACGGTTATGCTATAATGAGTTTGCTCGGCCTGAGGCCGCCGGATGTGTGCGCGCCGGTTGAGCGTGAAATCCAATGAGATGTGAGCAAAGGAGTTGCATATGTCTATTGCCAAGGTGATCGAAGTGATGGCGGAAGGCGACAGCATCGAAGGCGCCGTGCAGACGGCGGTAAGCGAGGCGTCGCGCACGGTTCGTGACATTAAGTCGGTTTATATTGAGCACGTGCAGGCTGTGGTGGACAATAACCAGGTGCAGAAGTATCGCATCAATGCCAAGATTACGTTTGTGGTGGACCACGGCGACTAGGGCTGGCGGCAATGGCTGCGCCCCTATCGCGGCTGGTGGGCTAGGGTAGGGGCGCGGTCTTGGGGCTTGGGTGGTGAGTGGCGGCGAATAGGGGCAAATAGCGCACGCCGAGGGTGAATGCCAGCAGGGCGTAGGCCACGATGCCGGCGGCGACGGCGACTTCGACTGGCGACGGTGCGTAGCCGGCGACTACGGCGCTGCCGAGCACGCCGGGAGACCAGTTTGGCGGGGCGACGAGACCGGAAAGGGTTACGTTCCAGCGATTGACGACGACGCCCATGATGACCAGCAGCAAGGCGGAGCCTAGGAAGCCGTCGTGCCGGTGCAGGCGCGACGAAAGCAGGATGACGGCGGGCAGCAGGGCGCCAAGCAGCACTTCGAGCAGCCAGAATGATTGCGAATAGGGGGTGGTTAGCTGTAGGCGCTGCAGGGCATCGACGCTGGCGGGGGCGTGGCTGTAGTATGAGGTGGCGGCCCAGTCCCAAATCTTGAGATAGAGGTAGGCGGCCAGGGCCAGGCCGGCATAGCGTGCGACTTCGCTTTTGAGGCGGCGGCTGAGCGGGCGCCCGGTGAAGCGCCCGGCGATGAGTGTGGCCAGCAAGGTGAGGCAGAGGCCGCCGGCGACGGCCGAGAGGATGAACATGACGGGCAGCGACGGTTTGAACCAGATGGCGCGGCCGGAGAGGACGCCGTATGTGGCGCCCAGGGAGCTCTGGTGTAGGAGCGATAGGCCCATGCCCAACAGCGCCAGCACGGGGGTGAGGCGATGAATGTAATGGCCGAAGCGGCGCAGGGCGGGCCAGCGAGCGAAGAATTGGGTCTCGAAGAGGATAGGCAGCAGCTCGAGGACCAGCACGGTGGAATAGAGCACCACGCACCAGGTAATTTCCCACAAGACGGAGTGCACATTCCAATAGACCAGGGGATGCCAGAAGCGGTCGGGGCGTCCGATGTCCATGGCCAGGGCCAGCATGGCCGAGGTGTAGCCCAGGAAGCCGACAAAAACGGCGATACGCGCCAGGGGTTGGAAGCGCTTGATGTTGAAGAGGTAGACGATGGCCGAGAAGGTAAAGGCCCCGGCTCCCAGACCGATGGCGCTGAGATCGAGGGTGATCCAAAGGCCCCAGGGCACCTGATCGGAGAGGTTGGTGATAACCAGGCCTTGTGTCAGCGTGCGCACGGCGGCGAAGAGGCCAACGACAAGGAGGCCCAACAGCAGCAGGATCCAGAGGCGAAATGATGTCTTGTGCTGGCGGATGGGCGGCAGTGAGTCTGCGGCGACGGCCATGGCTACAACTCCTCGTTGGGATTGGGGCGCACGTAATGGACTTTGGCGCCGGTCCCTAGCTCTTCTAGCAGGCGAAATGTGTCGTGCGTGGCCAGATAGCGCGAGACGGGGCTTTGGGGGTCGTTGATGTCGCCGAAGACGCGGGCGCCGACGGGACAAGCATTGACGCAAGCGGGCGTTGCCGCGGGGTTGATGCCGGGCTGCAAGCCTTGGGCCACGGCGCGGTCGATGCGGTGTGCGCAGAAGGTGCATTTCTCTACAACACCGCGGGCGCGTTTTGGCACTTCGGGCGTACCCCAGTGCGGGACGTAGCGGTTTTCGAGCACCTCGTCGCTCCAGTTGAAGCGGCGCACGTCGTAAGGGCAGGCGACTTCGCAGTAGCGGCAGCCGATGCAGCGATCGTAGTCCATGTCGACAATGCCATCTTCACGAACCCAGGTAGCGCCCACGGGGCAGACTTTGACACAAGGGGCATCTGAGCAGTGTAGGCAGGGGCGTGTCATATAAAAGGGTTGCCCCTTGGCCGTTTCTTCGGCGAAGCCGACGTTCCAGCGCATACGGTCATCGGGCACGTTGTTGGTTGCCTGGCAGGCCCAGACGCAGTATTGGCAGCCGATGCAGCGTTCGAGGTCGATGACCATGTGCCACTCGTGGCCTTGCAAGCCTTCACCCTGGCGCTGCAGGCCGCTCACTTCCAGCAGGGAGAGGGCGCCGTCGCCCAGGGCGGCCACGGCCAGCGTAGCGCCGGCGGTGAGGCCCAGGGCCTTGAGCGCCTGGCGGCGGGTTAGCAGAGGCGGCTTGCCAGGGTCTGGCGGCGCGTCGCCTGGGGCTTCCGTGGCGGCGGCTTCTTTGATCTCAGAGTTGGTGCTCATCGTACTCATCCTCGTGCTCTTGCCGCGCACGCAAATTGCTGGCGACGAACCAGGCGGTGACACCGCCAAAGGTGAGACCGACCAGCGCGCCCTGAAAGAGCGTGGTGACGCGACTGCTGGCAAGGGCGGCTTCGAGCAGTTGGAGCTGCTGCTCTACGGCGCCGTTGGCCGTGGAAGTGCGGCCGTTGGCGTCGCCGGCCGGGGGCGTGAAGCCGGCAGGTTCTAACGTTTCAGCGCCCTGGCCCGGACGGGCTGCGGCCGCGCCGTGCTCGTATCC
Source organism: uncultured Ardenticatenaceae bacterium (assembly GCA_964384155.1). Lineage (GTDB taxonomy): Bacteria > Chloroflexota > Anaerolineae > Promineifilales > Promineifilaceae > JAAYYY01. The sequence goes on along the minus strand of CAYLJW010000010.1, from coordinate 106,695 downwards.
GGGCAAGGAAAAGCCTGCATGCAGGGCGTCGGTGTGGCAGGCGACGCAGGTTGCGGGGGTGATGGTGAAGCCGTGCCCGGTGGGCACGATGCCATCTTGCGGCAGCGTCTGGGGCGGGATCACCAGGGCGTGGCAGTCGACGCAGCCGATATCTTTGCTGTAGTGCAGGTCTTCGAGGTAGTGGCCCATGGTGTCCTGGTGGCAGTTGAGGCACATGGCGTCGGGATCGGCAAAGAGCGGCTGCTGGTTATGGGGGTTGTGGCAGGACATACAATCGACGCCGGCGGCGGCATGACCGCTGCCGTGCCACTCGCCCAGGGTGGTGGTGTGGCAAGCGCCGCACTCGCGGGCGCCGGCCAGGATGGGAATGACGGCCGGGGGATGCTCGGCGTTGGCCGGGCCGTGGCATGCCTCGCAAGAGACGCCCTCGGCGCTGAATTGGCCGGTGGCGGGCTCGTAGTCTGTGGTGTGGCAGCGCAAGCAGTCGCCGGGCTGGCCAAGGGCGGCCCATTGTTGTTGAAAGACGGGATCGTCGAAGGCGTGGGCGTGGGCGCTGGCGCTCCAGTGGGCGGTGATGTCTAGGTGGCAGGACTGGCACGATTCGGTGGCAACGGTGTCGTGCGGCTCTTCTTGTGACGGTTCGGCTGCTGTTTGGCCTTCCTGGCGCGGCGGCGCTGCAGAGACGTCTGAAATGGCGAACGTGAGCGCAGCCAGGCAGCCGGCGAGGCCGAGGAAGCGCAACAGCTTGCTGCCAATGAGCAGAGGGGCCGAACGGTGGGAGGGTGTGTTGGGCGTCATAGCTTTCTCTCCTGCGACCCGTTGCGCTGCGGTGTGAGCGCTGCAGGCTGGTGAGCGGCTGTAAGGGGAGCCTGGTCCATCACAAATTGACGGAAGGCTGCCTGGGCCATGGTGCTGGGACGGCGCAGGTGGTAGCAAAAGTAGATTTCGCGTGTTAGGTGCAGGCCTGCAATGGGAATGACGGCGACGCGGTTTTCGACGAGGCGCGAGACGACGATGCTGGAGACGAAGCCGACACCGAGGCCTTCTTGGACGGCCAGGGCAATAGCTTCGGAATTGCCGAGCACGATGAGCGTGTTGAGGCGGTCTTCGGCGACGCCGACCTGGGCCAGAGCCTCGCGCACGGCTTCGCGTGTGCCCGACCCTTGCTCGCGCATAATGAAGTGGGCATCGTGTAAGGCCTCTGGGGCAATGGCGCCCTGCTGCGCCCAGGGGTGGTCGAGCGGGGCGATGAGGCTGATGGGATCGCTGATGAGCGGATGGAACTCGATTTCGCCGTAGCTCATGTGCGGCGCGCTGGCCAGGGCGCAATGGACATCGCCCTCGCACAGCCTTTGCAGTGACTGTTCTTGCGAGGAGACGTGGCAGGAGACCTTGACACGCGGATAGAGGAGGTGGAAGCGGGCCAGTAGATTGGGCAGGATATATTTGCCCGGCGTGGTGCTGCAGGCCACGAGCAGATGGCCGGCCACCTCTCCTTTCATGGTTTCCATCGTCTCCTCGATGTGAATCCAGCGGCGCACCATATCGCGCACCAGGGGCATCAGTCGCTCGCCGGCCTCGGTTAGCTGCAGATAGCGGCCCGCGCGGTCGAAGAGGGTGACTTCGAAATGTTGCTCTAATGCCTGAATGTGCTGGCTGACGCTGGGTTGCGTCATGTGCATGCGGCGCGCGGTCTCGGTGAAGTTCATCGTTTCGGCGGCCGTAAGAAAAACTTGAAGGCGGTGAATGTCTGCCATGGCTCCTCCTAACTGTCTGTGAAAATTGTAACAAACAATGATTAAGCCTTCAATAGGAAGGTGGGTGGGCATGATAGGTTTTGCTTATAGAGGGCAAAAGCAAATCGTATAAGGAAAGTGCGCGGCAGCCGTTGCCATCCCCCCAGAATGTTTTATACTGAAAGTGAAATATTTCACGAATTCGTTTCTTCCTTCCCTACTGGGGAGAGCCAGTCTCGTGGTTGTATGCAACAACGGGAAAAACGTAGAGGAGAGCACCGTGAGAGGGCAGCAGCAAACAAAGTTGAGGCGATTTGGGCTTTTGCTCGGCGCGATCTTACCGGCGCTGCTGGCGGTTTGTATGGCGGCGTGGTTGGCGGCCTGCACGGCGGAGCGCACAACAGGATTGGCGCCGGAGGCGAACCCGGCGGCAATGTTAGAGGGGCAGGCCGTGGCCGGCAGTGGGCAACAGGCGGAGGAAGAGGCGGGAGACGTCGGCGCGTCGCAGCAGTCTGACCAGGTTGCAGACTTACCAGAGCAGGACAATGCCTGCCTTAACTGCCACAGCGATAAGCAGCGACTGATTGAGACGGCGGCGCCAGAACAAGAGGTGCACGAAGAAAGCTCGGGCGAAGGCTGAGGCGGAGAGGTGGCTCCGTTGGAGCCATGGGAGAAGGTTCTGGTGGACGCAGCGATGTTTCCGGGCACGGTGCACGGGCAGATGAGCTGCACGGCGTGCCATGGCGGGCAGGTGGTGGACGATAAAGAGGCGGCGCATGAAGGGCTGATTGCGGACCCCAGTTATGACGCCGAGGCCACCTGCGGCTCGTGCCATCCGGATGTGCTGGCGATGAATGAGCACAGCCTGCACAGGACGCTACAGGGTTATTGGACGACCCTGGAGGCGCGCATGGGTACGGCCGGGCAGAGCGCGGAAGAGTGGGAAACCGGGGATCTTTCGGAGCAGCATGGTGCTGTGGGCGCCATGTTTAACAACCATTGCGCCAGCTGCCATGCCACGTGCGGCGATTGTCACGTCAGCCAGCCGGGGTCGGTAGGCGGGGGCTTCATCAGCGGGCACAATTTCAACGCGACGCCGTCTATGACGCGCAACTGCACGGCCTGCCACGGCAGCCGCGTGGGAAACGAGTTTCTGGGCAAGCATGAGGGCCTGCTGGCCGACGTGCACTTCCGCCAGGGGCGCATGAGCTGTGTAAGCTGCCACACGAGCGCGGAAATGCACGGGCAGCCGGGCAATTGCGAGCAGTGCCACAACGCGCCGGAAGGCAGCGCACTGCCGCCGCCGGACCACCGCTATAGCGGCGTGCAGAGCCCGCGCTGCGAGACGTGCCACGTGAAGGCCAGTGTGGGCGGCGACGACATTGAGATGCATGAGGTGCACGGCGGCGACTTATCGTGCCAGGTGTGCCATTCGATCAGCTACACGAGCTGCGATGGCTGCCATGTGCAGCTTAGCGACGAGACGGGCTTGCCTTACTTCTACACGGAAGGTTCGTACCTTACGTTCCTCATCGGGCGCAATACGCGGCAGAGTTACGACCGGCCGTATAGGTATGTGCCGGTGCGCCATGTGCCCATTGCGGAGACGAGCTTCACCTTCTATGGCAAGGACCTGCTGCCCTTCTTCGACGCACTGCCGACGTGGGTTTACACCACGCCGCATAATATTCAGCGCCAGACGCCGCAGAACGCTTCTTGCGAGGCGTGCCACGGCAACGAGAGCCTGTTCCTGACGGCGGACAAGGTGCGGCCGGAAGAGCTCGGAGCCAACCTTGGGGTTATTGTCACGACGATACCGGGCCCGATCAGCGGCACGCTGGGCATTACGACGACCTTGCAGTCTGGAGAGGTTATTAGCGCAACGCAGACGATCACCTCGACGGGGGGATTGCCTTAATAAAAGAGAGGAGACCTATCAAATGAGTAGAAAATTGTGGTTACTGACATTTATCGCCGTTCTTAGTCTGCTGCTTGCCGCCTGTGGCGAGGCGGCCGCGCCGGTGGTCGACCCAGCGGTGGTGCAGGAGCCGGTGGTGCAGGAGCCGGTGGTGGCCGAGCCGGAGGTCGACGAAGAGGTTGTTGTCGAAGAGGCGGTTGAGCTTATCGAAGAAGCGATGGAAGTGGCGGCGGCCGGACCGGAGCAGCTCGACCCGGCCTTTAACGCCTTTATCCAGGGCATGGAGCGCTACGGCACGATTAGCCCCGAGGCGCTGAACGAGATGCTGGGGGAAAGGGCGCCGTTTTTGCTGGACCTGCGCAGCGTGGAAGAGCTGCAGGAGAAGGGCTGGATTGAAGGCGCGGTGAACGTGCCGCTGCTAACGCTGGCGGACAATCTGGACAAGCTGCCTTCGTTTGACACGTCGATCGTGGCCTACTGCGGCAGCGGCTGGCGCTGCACCATTGCCATGCCTCTGCTGGAAGCGCTGGGCTGGCAGGAGGTGTTAAGCCTAACGGGCGGCAGCTTTGGCGGTTGGGCCGAGGCCGGCTACCCAATTGTGGAAGGCGAGCCGCCGCAAGCGGTGGCGCTACACGCCGCGCAGCCCGACGAGGCCCTGGTGCTGGCAGTGCGTGAGGCGCTGGCGCGTATCCCGGCGGGATTTGGCGGCATCACGGCCGAAGACTTGAACATGCTGCTGGTGGAGGAGCCAGAGCTGGTGCTGATAGACGTGCGCACGGCGGCCGAAGTGGAGGAAAAGGGATTCCTGGCCGCCGATAACATTACCTACATTGCCATTGAAGAATTTGTGGACCGTCGCAGCGAGTGGCCGGCGGATAAGGACGCCCAAATCGTGATCTACTGCGGCAGCGGGCATCGCTCGACCATCGCCATGCCCATTCTGGCCAGCTACGGCTACACGGAGGTGTATAGTCTGAAGGGCGGCTACGGCGCGTGGTCCGCTGCGGGATACCCTGTGGCGGGCGCGCCGGAAGCGCCAGCAGCCAACCTGGACGCGGCTTATGAGACGTTCCTGGCGGGCATGCAGGGCTATAACAGTATCCAGCCCGATGCGTTGAATTTGATGCTGGCCGAAGATACTCCGCCGTTCCTGCTGGATGTGCGTGAAACGGCGGAGCTGGAAGCCAATGGCTATATCCCGGGCGCGGTGCATATTCCCATCCGCGAGCTGGCCGATAACCTGGCGCTGCTGCCTTCGTTTGATACCACGATCGTGAGCTACTGCGGCAGCGGCTGGCGCTGTGTGTTTGCCTCGGTGGCGCTGGAAGCGCTGGGCTGGGAAGACGTGCTGTGCCTGAAGGGCGGCAGCTTTAGCGGCTGGGCGGAGGCGGGCTATGCAGTGGCGGAAGGAGTGCCCAGCGAGGCCCAGGTGCTGGACGTGGCCAAGCCTGACCCGGCGCTGCTGGCGGTGATCGGCGATATGCTGGCGAACATTCCGGAAGGCTACGGCGTGGTTACAGCGGATGCGCTGGCGACGGCGCTGGTGGAGAATGCGGACCTGATCGTGATCGATGTGCGCAAAGAGGCGGAGATTGCGGAAGACGGCGTGATCGACAGCGAGAACCTGGTTATGATCCCTATCGAAGCGTTCATTGCGCGCCAGGCGGAATGGCCCCAGGATAAAGAGGCGCCAATCGTCCTTGTCTGCGGCAGCGGGCATCGCTCGACGATTGCCATGGCCATTATGTGGAGCTATGGCTACGAAGACGTGCTGAGCCTGCGCGGCGGCATGGGCGACTGGATGAGCAGCGGCTACCCGGTGGGTGTGGTGGCCTCGCGCTAAGCGCGGCGCGGCGCTTTGCGCCGAGATGGTTTGACAAGGTAAAAAGGCCCGCCGTAGGTGCGGGCCTTTTTTTGTCTAGAGATGACAGGTTGTGGCCACCTGTCGAGCCGCCAGCGGGGGCGGGGCGCTATTCGCCGCCGGCCAGGGGTTCGATGGGGATGTAGAGGTAGAAGGTCGAGTCGCGGTCGTGGGGGTCGAATTGTTTGTCGTAGAACTCGAATTCGGGGCCGGGGGCGCGGCGGTAGTTGGAGTGGGGCATCCATTCGGTGTAGATGCGATCGATGGTCTGGCGGATGGTGTTGAGCGTTGTGGGGAAGACGGCGTAGTTGTTGGATAGTACCTTCCAGCCGTCGATGCCCTGGGGCAGATCTTCTTCGGAGTAGACCTCGACGCCGGCCATGTAGTCGAAGTCGCCCGTGGTGCGGTCGAAGCTGTCGATGATGCCATAAGCGGAATCGGTGGCCACGCGGTCCCCCAGGCGCTCGTGCAGCTCGCCGAACCGATCCCATAGGGCGCTAAGCTGCTCCTGATCGTTGTTGCCGCGTGTTTTCAGGCCGGCAACGATAAATTGTTCGCGGTGTTTGAAATCGGGTATAAGCTTGCCGTCCATGGTTGTTCTCTCCCTATGCTAAGTGGCTGGCTAATGGGGTGCCTTTTGCGCGCATGGTGGGGCATTTACCCATTTCCATGTCGGGCGCAAGACCCTATGCTCATTATAACGACAAACAAGAATACCCCGAAACAGTTCTCAGGAGATGAAAATGTTAGAAGAGCGCAACCGTGATTGGAACGAGGAAGAAGGCGGGGAGGGCGAGGAGCAGTACACGAGCAACACGGAACAGGATCTTTCGCGGCAGTCGGTGCTGCTGGATCTAGAAGAAGACGACGATGACGAGACACCTCTGGGGGCGGATGAACGGTTAGAGCGGCTGTCGGCGGAAGATAATGCCGTGGCCGTGCTGAATGAGCTGTCGGACTACACGGAGGATCAGGAGATCCTGGATGATTTTGCAGAGCGGCAGATGATGCCCACGGATGAGCAAGGGCTGACGCGCCGGCTGCGCGAGCACCATTCGGAGTCGCCGGTGGATACGGCGGGCGACATTGACGCAGCGTGGCACCAGGCGGAAGATGTGGGCGACGAGACGCCGGCGGCGGAGCCGATGCCGGATCATGACCGCGTGGGGGAGATTGGCCAGGCGCTGGGCGTGACGTATGACGACGACGAGGAGCTGGACTTTGCGGCCAAGGTGTGGCAGCGTGACGACGAGCGCTATGAACTGGATATCGATTCCAGGGTGGATGATGTGGACAATGAAGATCGGGCGGAGAATGAGGCGCTGCCTATCGAGGAGCGCATGGGTTTTGAGGACGAGGAGGCGGCGGAGAATGAAGACAACGACTTGGATGAGGGTCCGATCGACCCCATGGATTTTTCGCTGCTAGACGAGGAGTAGGGGCGGTGAAAAGGCGCGTGGTGACGGCTGGCATTTTATTGGGGATGGGTTTCGGGGGCTTTTTTGATGGCATTGTGCTGCACCAGATCTTGCAGTGGCACCACATGGTGACCAGCGCCGGCTATCCGGCGACGACGGTGGCTAACCTGGAGTTTAACACGTTGTGGGACGGACTTTTTCACGCGTTGGCGTGGCTGCTGACGCTGGCGGGGGTGATTGTGCTGTGGAACGCGCTGCGGGCGCGGCGCAATGGGCAAAGGTGGCCGTCGCGCGTGCTGCTGGGCGCGGGGCTGGCGGGTTGGGGTATTTTTAACCTGGTGGAAGGGGTTATTAATCATCATATTTTGCAGATTCACCATGTGCGCGAGGCGAGCGCGCAGCCGCTGTTGTGGGACGTGGGGTTTTTGGCGTGGGGGGCGGTGATGGTGGTTGTGGGGTGGGTGATGGTGCGGGGGGGGCGGCAATGAATTGCCTTGCTACGTGCCTTTGGTGTGTGGTGGGCGGTGGTTCTTCGGTTTGTAGTGGCGCGATTTATCGCGCCTGGGGGGGCGGCAATAAATTGCCTTACTACGTGCCTTTGGGGCGGCGGTGGATGGTGAGGTAGAAGGTGCGCCAGGTGAGGAGGAAGAGGCCGCCGAGGGAGAGGGTGACGAGCATGAAGGCGACGATGATGGTGGCCTGGCCCTGAACGAGGGCGCGCAGGAGGAGGGCTAGGGGGGCGGCGACGAGCCAGGCGAGCAGGGAGCGGCCGAGGAAGGTGCGCCAGGTGTCGCCGGGGGCGGGGGCGGCGGCGCGCAGGGCGAGGGCGACCAGGAGCCAGGGGATGACGAGGAAGGCGCTTTGCAGCGCCAAGCGGGGCAGGGCCAGCAGGTCGTGGTCGATCTGGCCGAGGAAGACGAAGAGGGTTAAGGCGACGGCGTCGCCGAGTAGCAGGGGGAGTGAGGGGCGTGGGCGGCTCATTGGGCTGAGGAACCTCCGTGATAGTGATCGACGGCGCGTGTCTGGCGCGCCGGGTGCGGCGGCGTTGTAGGCCGATAGCATATCACGGTTGGTGGACCTTGACAGGGGTCGGGGCGGTAATTACACTAATTCGTAATTGCAGTTGAGTGCAGTAAGGCTGGTCTATGAGCCATGATATGCGGGATATCGCCGCGCGGTTGAGGCGGCAGGGCTATCGCGTGACGCCGCAGCGGCAGTTGATTCTGGACGCGCTGTGCCGGCTGGGGGGGCATGTGACGGCGGAGGCGATTGCCGGGCAGGTGCGGCAGGTGGCGCCGACGGTGAACCAGGGCACCATTTATCGCACGCTGAATTTCTTTTGCGAGCAGAGCATTGTGGCTGCCACGCGGCGGCAAGATGGGCTGACAGTGTATGAGCTGATGGGGCAGCGGCCGCACCATCATTTTGAGTGCCGCGTGTGCGGCGATAGCCGGGAAGTGCCCGACGACGAGCTGCGCCGGCTTTTCGAGCCGCTGCAGAGCAGTTATGAGTTTGTGGTGGACATGGAGCATCTGACCTTTTTCGGCCGCTGCAGCGCCTGCGAGGCGGGCGAGGCTTAGGAGACGTTTTTGGGAGCGCGCCCGGCTGAGCGGCGCGCCGCTGATCATAGTTTAAGGAGAACTCGATGTTCGTTGCGTCAGCTTTGCTTCATATTCCCGATGGTTTGCTTTCGCTGCTCATCTCGCTGCTGGCCTGGACACTGGCCATTGTGGCGGTGGCCATTGCCGTGCGGCGGGCGCAGGATCAGCTCGACGAGCGCCTGGCGCCGCTGGCGGGGATCATGGCCGCTTTTATTTTTGCGGGGCAGATGATTAATTTTCCGGTGGCGTTCGGCACGTCGGGCCATCTGGTGGGCGCGGCGCTGGCGGCTATTGTGTTGGGGCCATCGCTGGGCATCCTGGTGATGACGGCGGTGATTGCCTTGCAGGCGCTGCTGTTTCAAGATGGGGGGCTGCTGGCGATGGGGGCCAACATTCTGGTGATGGGCGTGGCGCCGGCGCTGGTGGGCTATGGCATTTATCGCCTGGCGGCGCGGGCGGGGCGCGGCGCGCGGCTGGCGGCTGCGGCTGTGGGGGCGTGGCTCTCGGTGATGGCCGCGGCGCTGCTGACGGCGCTGCTGCTGGGTTTTAGCAACACGGTGAGCTTTGCGGTGGTGGTGCCTGTTATGCTTGGCGTTCATGCGCTGATTGGCATTGGCGAGGCGTTGATCACGGTGGCGGCGCTGGGCTTCATTTTGCGCTCGCGACCGCAACTGCTGGAGCAAAGCGCGGCGCTGGGCGGCCGCGGCTGGGTGGCTGCGGGCTTGCTGCTGTCGCTACTGGTGGTGCTGCTGGCGCCGCTGGCATCGGGCTTTCCGGACGGGCTAGAGTGGGCGGCGGAGAGCGCGGGCTTTTTGGAGCGGGCGCAGGAGGCGCCCTACACGCTGCTGCCAGACTACACGATCCCGCTGCTGGGGGAGACGGCGCTTTCGACGATCGTGGCGGGCGTTCTGGGCGCGCTGATGGTAACGGCCATTGTGTTTGGCCTGGCGCGCCTGCTGCGCCGGCCGCGTGGCAGCGCCGTGGGCCGGCCGAGCGCCTGAGGCGCGGGCTGCCATGTCGCCGGCGACGTCGTTGGAGCGTTATGTAGCGGGCGAGAGCGTTGTGCACCAGTTGGACCCGCGGGTGAAGGTGCTGCTGACGCTCTTGTTTATCATCGGCAACCTGCTGATTGGCGACGGCCGCTGGGCTACTTTTGTGGCCGCCTGGCTCTTTTTGTTGGGCTGCGTGTGGCTGGGGCAGGTGTCACTAGCGCTGCTGCTGCGGCGGTCGCTGGTGGCGCTGCCATTCGCCCTGGCGGCGCTTAGCGTGCTGTTTAACCAGCCGGGAGAGCCGTTGTGGGTGATTGCGCTGCCGGGCGCCACGCTGACGATTAGCGACGGCGGCGTGGTGCGCTTTGCTTCGATATTGGTGCGTAGCTGGCTTTCCGTGCAGATGGCCATCTTGCTGACGGCGACGACGGCGTTTGCCGACCTGATGCACGCGCTGCGCCACCTGCGCACGCCGGCGATTTTGGTGTCGATTATCAGCTTTATGTACCGCTACCTGTTTGTGCTGGCGGAGGAAGCGAGCCGCATGCTGCGCGCGCGGGCCGCGCGCAGCGCAAGCGGGGGCAAGGGCAGCGGCGGCTCGCTGCTGTGGCGTGGGCGCGTGGCTGGGGGCATGGTGGGCCAGCTCTTTGTGCGCAGCTATGAGCGCAGCGAGCGGGTGTATCGGGCGATGCTGGCGCGTGGCTACCAGGGGCAGATGCTGACGATGAACCCACATGTGATGCGCGGGCAAGATTGGCTGGCCCTGGGGCTGGGCGCCGGTCTGCTGGCGCTTATCCAGGCCGGCAGCGCCTGGCTGTATTAAGCGAGGCGCGACAAGGATGCCTATCCAACACGAGGCGCGCCAGGCAGAGGGCGCGCACGCGGCGCAGGGCACGCTGCAGGTGGCGGAACTGCATTTCAGCTACCCGGACGGCACGGCAGCGCTGCGCGGGGTGAGCCTGGCGCTGCAGGCGGGCGAGAAGGCGGCGCTGGTGGGACCCAACGGGGCGGGCAAGAGCACGCTGATGCTGCACCTGAACGGGCTGCTGGGAGAGGTGGGCAGTGCGGCGGACGAGGCGGCGATCTGCGTGGCGGGGCTGCCGCTGGTGAGCGCCAACCTGGGCTCCATCCGCGCGCGCGTGGGCATGGTTTTTCAGAATCCGGACGACCAGCTCTTTTGCCCAACGGTTTTTGAGGATGTGGCTTTTGGGCCGCTGCACATGGGGCTGCCAGAGGAGGAAGTGCGGCGGCGGGTGGCGCTGGCGCTGGAGCAGGTGGGCATGTCTGGCGCGGCGGAGCGGCTATCGCACCACCTGAGCCTGGGGCAGAAGAAGCGCGTGGCGATTGCCACGGTGCTCTCGATGGAAGCGGACATTTTGGCCCTGGACGAGCCGTCGGCGGGCCTGGACCCGCGGGCGCGGCGCGCGCTGATTGCCCTGCTGCGCGAGCTGCCGCAGACGATGCTGATCGCCAGCCATGACCTGAGCATGGTGCGCTACCTTTTGCCGCGCACCATCGTAATGGATGAAGGAAGGATTGTCGCCGATGGTCCGACCGCGGTCATTCTCTCGGACCAGGATCTGCTACGGAGGCATGGCCTGCAGGGCGACGAATAGGCAGCCGGAGTATAATGCAGGCTGCTGCACACAGTCCAACACAAACGAGGAACCACGTGGAACAGTTAACAGGAAGTACGCCGGCGGTGCAGACCATGGGTCTCACGCGCCGTTTTGGCGACAAGGTCGCCGTGGACCACCTGGATTTAACGGTGGCACGGGGCGAGTTTTTTGGCTTTTTGGGACCCAATGGCGCGGGCAAGTCGACGACGATCAACATGCTGGTGGGGCTGCTGCGACCCAGCGACGGGCGGGCGCTGATTCATGGCGTGGATATCTGGCAGGAGCCGCTGCGGGCCAAGCAGCACATTGGCGTGCTGCCGGAAGGGCTGAACCTGTATGAGCGGCTTAATGCGCGCGAGTTCATCCGCTTTGCGGGGGCGATGTATGGGCTGTCGAGCGAGATGATCGGGGCGCGCACGGAGGAGCTGCTGGCGCTGATGGATTTGCAGGACGACGCGGACAAGCTGATCGTGGATTACTCTACGGGCATGCGTAAAAAGACGGCGTTGGCGGCGGCGATCATCCATTCGCCGCGTCTGCTGTTTCTGGACGAGCCGTTTGAGGGCATCGACGCCATTTCGGGCCGGGCCATTCGCAGCGTGCTGCAGCAGCTACGGGGGCACGGCACGACGATCTTCTTCTCGTCGCACATTCTGGAGGTGGTGGAGCGGCTGTGCACGCGCGTGGCGGTGATTAGCAGCGGGCGGCTGGTGGCAGAAGGCTCGATTGAGGAGCTGCGCGGTATGGCGCAGGCGGGGGATGACGCCACGTTGGAAGATTTGTTTATCAGCGCTGTGGGCGCGTCGACGGAGAGCGTAGGGGGCCTATCGTGGCTGCAGGAGACGTAGCCGGCGCGGTGTTTCGCCAACAGAGAGTGTGGGAGCTGCTGCGCCTGCGGGCGAAGCTGACCATTCGCATGTTTGCCGCGGAGCAGGGGCGCCTGTTTATCGCCTTCATGCTGCTGGTGGGCGTGCTGCCGATCATGGTGGGCATCGGCATCGGCACGGCGGTGGGCTATATGCGAGCGCCGGATCCGTGGCCTGGGCGCATCCTGGCCCTGGTGCTGGTGGGATTGTGGCTGGCGTGGATGTTTATCCCGCTGATTGCTTTTTCGATGAACGAGAGCATGGACATTACGCGCCTGTTGGTGTACCCGCTGTCGCGCCTGGAGCTGGTGACGACGATGCTGGCGGGCACGTTGTTGGACATCCCTACCTATATCATGCTGCCGCTGTTTGTGGCCATCTTCGTGGGCTGGGCGGCTTCGCCGGCGATATTTATCTTGCCGCTGGCGCTGATCATCGCTTATGTGCATATGGTGCTGAGCAGCCAGATTTTGCTCACGGCGCTGGGCGGGGTGATTGCCAGCCGCCGTTTTCGTGATGTGCTGATTGTGTTGGGCGCGGTGGTGGGCTCGAGCTGTTATTTGATACAGCGCGCGCTGATCGAGCTGAGCGGGCGTTTTGTGGACGCGCAAGCGCTAGAGCGGCTGGAGATTGTGTCAATCTTGCGCTGGCTGCCGGGCGGCAGCCAGGCGCAGGTGATTGTGGCGGCGGACGGCGGCGATTGGGGCACGGCGCTGATCTGGTTGGGTTATGGGCTGGCGCTGGCCCTGGCGCTGGCGTGGGTGTGGTGGCAGCTTTCGGTGCGGCTGGTGACGGGCGAGGGCTTTGCCTTGCGCGGCCTACCGCAACGCGAGCCGCAGGCGCGCGGTACCCGCGCGGAGCGCCGGACTGGCGCAGCGCGCGGTACCCGCGCGGAGCGCCGGACTGGCGCGGCGAGCGGTACCCGCGCGGAGCGCCGGACTCGTGCGGCGCGTGCGCCGCAGTGGCTGCCAGCGGACCTGCAGCAGCTCATGGCCAAGGAGCTGCGGCTGGTATGGCGCACGCCGCAGCGGCGCGTGGGCTTGCTGCAGGGTTTTCTGCTGCCGCTTATTTTCGGCGGCTACTCGTTTTTGGGCAGCGGGCTGCCAGATACGCTTCCGCCCTGGCTGGGTTTCATTCCACCGCTTTTTGGCGTGTTCAGCTCCTGGGTAGCGGGGGCCAATGCGCTAGGTGTGGAGGAGAAAGGGCTGCCACTGATTGCGGTGACGCCGCTGCCACGCCACCGTTTCTGGCTGGCTAAGGGGCTGGCCACGCTGCCGCTGGTGGCGCTGCCGACGCTGGCCGTGGCGCTGGGGGCGCTGTACCTGATACCGGGGTGGCAGAGCGTGGTGGGCCTGCTGCTCATACCCGGCGTGGTGCTGGCCTGCCTGGCGGTGGTGAATATGGGCTCGATTTTCTTCCCCTACCCTGTGCGCACGGATGGCAAGGCGGTGAAGAACACGACGAGGGGCGGCTGTATCTCGGCGATTGGCAACGGATTGATTGTGCCTGCGGGTATTTCACTGGCGCTGCTGCCTATCGCCGCGCCGGTGATCGCGGCGCAGGCGCTGCAGATTCCGGCGCTGGGCTACGCCGCGGGGCTGTTTGCGTTGATATATGGCGCGGCCATTTTTTACGGCCTGGGGGTGATGCTGCCCGGCCGGCTGATGCTGGCGCGCGAGGCGCAGATCCTGGTGGCCACACGGCCGCCGCAGGGGGATTAGGGCGAGGCTCTTCGGCGGCGCTCGGGGTGGTGGCGAGCGAGGGTTTTTGGTTGGTAGTGGCGTGATTTATCGCGGCGGGGACGGGCAATAAATTGCCTTACTACGAGCCCTTGGTGCGTGGGGAGAGAAGGCGTTTCGTTGGGCCGGGGCGGGTGCTTGCGGCGGCGCGACGCTCTCGCCGAGGGTCGTGCTGAGTGGAATGAGGCATCTGGGGGGCGGTGTTGGGAGATCTGTTCGACTGCGGTCAGGGGAGGCGATGCGGCGGGCTTCAGGGTGGTGGGAGGGATTGTAGGAGGCGGTTGAATTCGGCGTTGGCGGCGGCCATCTGGCCGCGCTGCTCGGTGAGGCTGAAGTAGTCCCACTGGTCGTCGTGCGCGAAGTCGTCGATGAACCAGATGAGCGCGGCGACCTGGGGTGTGTGACCTATTTCTTGTAGGGCGGCGGTGAGCCAGCCCGGCGCGTAGTTTTCGGCCGGCGGCGTGCCTTGCGCGGGATGGTAGGTGTTTGTGGCGCTGATGATCAGCGGCAGACCGGCGGTGGTTTGGTGGCTGTTGACGATGTCGCGCCACTGGCGGTAGACGCGGAAGCCGGCCTGCGCGCCGGGCCATTGGGGCAGCTCCAGGTCGCGGAACGGCTCTTGCGCGCCGTCATCGCCGGCCAGCTCGGGCCGGCCGGGCGCTTGCAGAGCAAAGCCGTCGGGGCGCATCAGGGGCTGGCCCGCTGCGGCGCGCTGGCGCGCCGTCTGGTCGAGGGCGGCGACCAGGGCGTTCATGTAGTTGAGCCAGGGGGCATCGACGGCATAGGCCGGCGCAGCGTCCTGGTCGTCGTTCCAGGGGGTGACAGGCCCCACGAAGATACGGGCGGCGGGGTTTTCGGCGCGCGCGATGCTGAGCAGGTTGTCCTGGCGCGCGGCTTCGAGGCCGTAGCCAGAAAGCAGGCGGGCGGCCCACTGGGGAGTGACGGGCTGCTGCGGCGCGAGACTGTTGGCCGCGGCGCTGTTATAGCCGCTGCCGGCGATGTAGCCGTAGACGCCGGCCAGGCGCGCATCGCGCAGCAGGCGGCGCATCACGCCCAGATAGCGATCGAGGGCCAGGTTGTCGTTGGCCGGCGGCAGGCTCTGGCCCGGCGCGTAGTCCACGCGCAGTAGCACGCGCAGGCCTTGCTGCGCGGCGGGCTGCACGCGGCGCGCCAGGTCGTCGATACCCCAGTAGGGCTCATCGAGCAGCGTGGCGTAGGCCAGCTCGACTACCCAGCCCTGCCGGCCGTGCCAGTCGCGGCCGGGATTGGGAAAGACGACGCCCAGCGTGGTGGGCAGCGACGCGACGGCGGCTTGCGGCGGCGGGCTGCTGCCGGCGTGCACGGCCGTCCAGGGGCGGCAGCCGGTATCGCAGTGGTGGTAGAAGGCCAGGCCGTAGCCGGCGGCGTCGGGCAAGATGAAGGTGTAGGTCCATTGCCAGACGGCGGCAGCGTCGCCGGCGCCACGGCTGCTCTGGTAGCCGCGCAAGGTGGCTTCGCGGCCGTCTACCAGCAGCTTGACGAAGGGCCAGGGCGTGGGATCGCTGATGACGACCGTGGCTTCCTGGCCTGGGCGCAGCCCGGCGGTTTGCAGGCGCACCTGGGGCCAGGTTTGCTCTTGCTGCCAACTGCTGCGCACGAGCAGGATCTGGCCCTGGATGGGCAGCAGCCAGTAGAGGGCGCTGGCGGCGGCAAAAATGAGGGCAGCGAAGAGCAGCTTACGGGGTTGGGGAAGGCGCATGGCTATCGGATACGGTGGGCGCGGCAGGGGACGGGCGGCGGGCGGCGGGCAAGGGCAGGGTGAAGTGGGCCACGGCGCCGCCGGTTTCGCCGTTGGCCACATGCAGGGCGGCGTCGTGCTGGCGCAGGATTTCGGCGGCGATGGCCAGGCCCAGGCCGCTGCCATGCACGTCGGTGCGGCCGCGATAGAGGCGCTCGGTGACGTGCGGCAGATGCTGCGGCGGGATGCCGGGGCCATCGTCGCGCACGGTGACCTGCACGCCGCTGGGGCCGTGGGCTTCGCGGACGGCGGCCAGCTTCACCTGTACCTGATCGCCGGCGGCGCAATATTTGATGCTGTTGTCCAGCAGGTTCAAGAAGAGCCGCTGCAGGCTGTCGCCGTCGCCCAGGACGCGGGGCAAGGGAGTTTCGCTTTCCAGGGAGATGGCCACGCCGCGCTCTTCGGCGGCAGGGATGAGCTGAGCGATGGCCGCTTCGGCCACCAGGGCCAGGTCTAGCGGGCGGCGCAGCAGGTTTTCGCTCATTTCCAGGCGGCCCAGGTGCAGCAGGTCTTGCACCAGGCGGGCCAGCCGCTGCGCCTCTTGCTGCACCATCTGCAGCGAGCGCTGGCGCACGTCGGCGGTAGCTTCGCCGCTTTGAATGACGGCCATGTGCGCCAGGATAGCAGTTAGTGGCGTGCGCAGCTCGTGGGAGAGGGTACCTAAAAAGGCGCGCGAAGCGCGCTCCAGGCGCGCCTGGCGGGAATGGTCGGCGAGCACGGCCAGGGTGAGCTCGGGCAAGGGGCACAGCCACCAGCTCAGGCTGCGGCCGTCGGGCAAGTGCAGCAGGCGATAGTGCGGCTGCTGCACCTGGCGCGCTGTGGCCAGGTCGGCGGCGAGCTCGTGGCGCCAGGCGGCGGGCGGCAGGCGGCCCCAGCGCTGGGGCCAGTCCAGCAGGCGGGCGGCGGTCTCGTTGGCATAGCGGCACTGGTCGTTGGCGTCGAGCAGCAGCAGGCCGAAGGGCGCCGCGTCGAGCAGGCGGCCTATGTGGGCGTCGCCCACGCCGCTGCGCACCAGCAGCGGGTGGCGAAAACGGCGGCGGTCGAGGGCCACAGCGCAGAGGGCCACGGCGACGCCCGCCAGCAGCAAGAGATAAAGGGCCCACTGCAAGTCGAAGGCAATCACAGGTCGGCTTCCAAGCGGTAACCAAAGGCGCGCACCGTTTGCAGCAAGACCGGCGCGGCCGGCTGCGCTTCAATCTTGGCGCGCAGGCGGCGCACGTGGGTATCGACGGTGCGCGAGTCGACGGGCTGATCGTAGCCCCACACACGACGCAGTAGGGTCTCGCGGCCAATAGCGTGGCCGGCGTGCTGCATGAAATAGGTTAATAGCTCAAACTCTTTCGGCGTGAGATCCAGCTTGGCGCCGTGCAGGGTGGCTCGCCGCTGTGCGCGCCAGAGGCGCAGGGGCCCGCAGATGAGCGGTTGCTCGCCCTCGTCGGCCTCCTGGCTGTGCAGTAGGCGCAGCAAGGCGCGCACCTGGGCCAACAGCTCGCCGGTGTCGAAAGGCTTGGTGAGATAGGCGTCGGCGCCACGCTCCAGGCCGGCTACCCTGTGCCAGGGCTGATCTCTGGCTGTGAGCATGACGATGGGCACATAGGCGGCGCGACCGCGTACGCGCCGCGCCACCTCATAGCCGTCGATGCCCGGCATCATTACGTCGAGCACGATGAGATCGATGCTGTCGTCGAGCAACGCCAGGGCCTCGGCGCCCGATTGTGCCAGGCGCACGGCATAACCCGCCTGCTCGAACAGGACCTGCAGCGCGCCGGTAATGGCCGTTTCGTCGTCCACGACAAGGATGGTTTGCTTCTGTTGCATACGCTCGAGTGCGCCCACTGATGGCAGCGTCAGCCCTATGATAGCCCATCACGGCGCGGCATGAACAAATGGTGGCCGGCTGTCACATAATTGTCACACAACCGGCGCGAGGTTGTGACGATGGCCTGTTACAGTAGTGGTTGAGTTGAGCGGCAAGTATAAGACAGGAAAGAGTCATGAGAAAATTCAGTTTTGCCCTGTTTGTGATCATCGTTGCGCTGATGGGTGCGGCTTGCGAGCAAGGAGACGAGGTGGCTGTGACGCGCATGGGCGCGCCGGCCACAGTGGCGCCGGCGGGGGGCGAGCAGCCGCAGCCGATGCCCACCGTGGCGCCAGAGCTGCTCGGCCGCGGGCAGCTGTGGCTGGGGAATGGCGACACGCTGCACGGCGCGCCGCCGTTTGAGGCTACCCTGACCGCGCGCTACTTCGAAGGCCCCGGCGGCCTGCCCGCCCCCTGCGCGCAGCTACAGTGGGACTTTGGCGACGGGCGGCAGCAGGAGACATCGTGCGCCGTTGAGCCCAATGCGCGGCCGTTTGAATGGCAGGTGCGCCACCATTACGAGGAGCCCGGCATTTACCATGCTGCGGTGCGCATGGCGTTGGCCGACGGGACGCTAATTGAAGGCGAGAAGAGCCAGACGGTGCTGGCGGCAACCGCGCAACCCTCTTCACTACGCGAAACTGCGCTGCGATGGCTGGGCTGGGTGCTGCTGCTGACGGCCCTTGGCGCGGCGGTGAGCGGCGTGGCGCTGCTGCGCGAGCGACGGCAGTTGTGGGCCGGCGCGGCGTTGGCCCTGTTTCTCATCAGCTTCGTGCCGCCCTTCTCTTACGTGCCCGACCCGCTGGGCGTGGTTCTGGCGGTGACCGGCGGCTACGAGGACGATTTGAGGCTGCCTTTCGCCAATCGTTTCCTGATCGCCGGCGACGCCACGCGGCCGCTGCGCCCCACGCTCGACGCGCTGATTGGGCAGACGGGCCTGGACCCGCTGGACCCGCATGCGCCGCTGGCGCGCTATGACTTTTTGAAAGTGGTGAGAGGACGATACCAGACGATGGTGCAGGTGCGCTTCAGTTACGAGGGCGGCGAGCAGCGCACTTACGCCGTGCCCCTGCGGCAGCCGTCGGGGCCTCTGGGCTTTTACGCTTGCTGCTGGCGTTACGATGGCCTGGGCCGGCTGCGCACCGAGCACCGCGCGCTGACGCCGGCGCCGACGGTGAGCGCAGGCGAGTTGCCTATTGGCGCGCCGCAGCGTGTGGCGGGGCCTGCAGAGCCGTCGTCTTTTGCCCAGGAATGGTTTGGCGCGGCGGCCAACCCATTGGCGCCGCGCCTGGCCTGGTCGCCAGACGGGCGGGCCTTAGCCACGACCATGGTCAGCGACAGCGCCGTCGCCCTATGGGTGACGGACGTGGTGCAGGGCCAATCGTGGCAAGTGGCAGATAGTGTGTGGTCGTATGCCTGGACGCCAGACAGCCAGGGGCTGATTTACAGCGTGGTGGAGATGGGCGGGCCAGGCGACCGCGGCCATCTGCTGCTACAGATCTGGCGCGTGAGCCGCGACGGCAGCGCGCCGGAGCACCTGCTGGCGCTGCGCCGGGGTGAGAGCGGTTTCCCCGGCAGCAACGAGCAGGGGCTGTGGTTTGTGCGCGACGGCGCGCTGTGGCTGATGCCCTGGGATGGCGGCGAAGCGGGACTGCGGCAGCTAACGGCCCTGCCCGATATCGAGCTCGATATGCGGCGCGGGCCGGTACAAGTGCAGCCGTCGGCCGATGGGCAGCGCGTGGCCTATACCTGCAGCGCGGGGCTGTGCCTGATCGACGCGGGCGGGGGCAATGCGGTTGTAGCCGCCGCGGATCCGCGCCAGATCGCGTTAAGCTGGGGCGCCAACGGCGAGCAACTGGCAGCCGTTTTCTGGGGTTACCCTGGCGACGGCAGCGCGCCGACGGTGCTGCGCCTGTTCGCGCGAGATGGCGAGCTGCTGGCCGCGATTCCCGTGGCGCCGGAGGGCATGGCCGAAGCGCCAGCCTGGCTGCCCGATGGGCAGTCGGCGCTGCTGCAGACGTTTCCGCTGGACGGGCGGCGCATCATCAGCGTGGACCTGGCGGCGGGCACGGCCCTGGACCTGAGCCGGCCGCGCTGGGACGCTTTCTTTGCCCTGCACCCGGACGGCGAGCGCCTGCTGCTGAGCAATGGCCGCGGCGGCTACTGGCTGGCGCCATACGACGGTTAGGGGGCAGCGTTACAGACATCAGGGGCCTGGTTGACGGATCGTCACACGGGATGTATGAGCTTCTTCACTGGTTGCCGGCGGTTTTTTGCGGGTTAATAGGGAAAACGCAGTAAAAAGCTATGTAGGAGAGAATAATGGCAACACTTGGTAGTTGGGAATGGGTGATTATCCTGGTGATTGTGCTGCTCGTTTTCGGCGTGGGGCGCATTGGGAAGTTGGGCAGCGAGCTGGGCCGCGGCATCACGGCCTTTCGCGAAGGCGTGCGTGAAGGCCAGGCGCAGGAAGAAGCTGACGAAAGTTAACGCAAGAGCAAAAGCAGTTCCTTGGGGCCGGCGCCGCGGGGGCGCCGGCTCCGGCTTTCATTCCGTGCTTGAATCTGTCTGAATCCTCTATTAAACTGTAATGGATTTATGCGGCGTGCAGTGGCCGTATTGATCGTTG
Source organism: uncultured Ardenticatenaceae bacterium (assembly GCA_964384155.1). Classification (GTDB taxonomy): domain Bacteria; phylum Chloroflexota; class Anaerolineae; order Promineifilales; family Promineifilaceae; genus JAAYYY01. Next base: position 86,684 of record CAYLJW010000010.1, on the reverse strand, counting down.
CCGTCGTGCAACTTATCCATTCGGCTGTACTCTGGCTGCGCCCCACGCCGCAAGGCGGCAGCCTCCGCGACGGCGCCAAGCAACCAATCATGGAGGATCGGATGAATAAAACTGCCTGGAGTGCATTTTTTGTGCTGCTGGGAGCGGCTCTCGCTCTCGCGCTTATCGCCTTTAGCGCCTTGCCGGCGCAGGCGCAGGTGGTAACCGCCTGCTATGCGGTCGCGGACAACGGCGGCCCGTTGGGTAATGAGGATACGCTGGTCTATCTGGACCGCGAGACGGCGGTGACAACGGCTATCGGCAACACGGGCACCAATGCCGTAGAGGCCATCGCCTTCGCACCGGGAGGCGGCAACCTATATGGCGCGAACAACAACCGTCTGGGCATCCTGGACCTGTCAACGGGCGCCTTCACGCAACTGGCCCAGCCTTTTGGCACGGGAGACGGCGCAGACGGCTCCGTTAATTTTAACGACGTGGACGGGCTGGATTACGACGCGACCAATGGCGTGCTTTACGGCTCGCACCGTCGGGATGGCGGCGAACCGGACGTGTTGATTCAAATCGACCGCAGCACGGGGGCGCACATCCCCGAAGCCTTCGGCCCCGGCGTTGATTACGTGGTGATCGACGGGCCAGGTGTGCTCGAAGACATCGACGACATCGCCGTGGACCCGCTGACGGGCGTGATGTTTGCCGCTTCGAACACGGGCGGTGACGGCGGTGTGCTGGTTACGGTGAATAAAGCCACAGGCGCGGCGACGGTGGTGGGCGACTTTGGCGTGGACGACATTGAGGGGTTGTCTTTCTTTAATGATGGCCAGCTTTATGGCAGCACGGGCAAAGACGGCCAGGATGCCGCGACGCGCAACCAGCTTTATATGATCAGTGAAACGGACGGCAGTACGACGTTCGTCGGCGAGTTCAGCGTGGGACGTGATTTTGAAGCGCTGGCTTGCCTGACGGCGCCCACGGCTGTTAGCCTGGCTAGCCTGGAGGCGCAGGGACCAAGCGCGGTTTTGTGGCTGCTGCCGGTGGCCCTGCTGCTGGGCGCGCTCACGTGGTTCGTGTTGCGTCGCCGCGCTGTCCAGGCCTAAGCGCTCGCTAGCGGCGTAAGGAACGGGAGGTAAGTGATGCAGGCCATTCGCGTTCAGCAGTATGGCGGCCCTGAAGCGCTGCAGGTGGAGGAGGTGGAGACGCCCGAACCAGGGCGCGGCCAGGCGCGCGTGCGACTGGAGGCCATCGGCGTCAATTTTATCGACGTGTACCACCGCAGCGGCGCCTATAAGAGCGAGCTGCCTATCATTCCGGGGCGCGAGGGCGCGGGCATTGTGGATGCCGTAGGCGAAGGGGTGGAAGAGGTGAGCGTGGGCAACCGGGTGGGCTTTGCCATGACGCCAAACACGTACGCCGAGTATGTGGTGGTGGAAGCCAACATGTTGGCGCCGGTACCTGACGGCGTGAGCGGCGCACAGGCGGCGGCGGTGATGCTGCAAGGGATGACGGCCCATTACCTGGTGACGGACACTTTTGCGCTGCAAGAGGGGCATACCTGCCTGATCCATGCGGCGGCCGGCGGCGTGGGCCATCTGCTGGTGCAGATGGCCAAGCTGCGCGGCGCGCGGGTGATTGGCACGGCCTCCACGCCGGAGAAGATTGAATTTGCCAAGCAGGCTGGCGCCGACGAGATGATCCGCTACACGGAGCGCGACTTCCTGGAGGAGACGATGCGCCTGACAGACGGGCGCGGCGTTGACGTGGTGTATGAGTCGGTGGGTAAAGACACATTCATGCGCAGCATGCGCGCACTGCGGCCGCGGGGATTTCTGGTGCTGTACGGCCAGTCTAGCGGCGCGGTGGAGCCGCTGGACCCGCAGCAGCTCAACAGCCACGGCTCCTTGTTCCTCACGCGGCCTTCGCTGGGCCATTATATCGCCGACCGCCAGGAGCTGCTGGATCGCGCGGGTGAACTTTTCGAGTGGATGCGCAGCGGCAAGCTGGAAGTGCACATCGACAAGACTTACCGGCTGGCGGACGCCGCCGAAGCGCACCGCTATCTCGAAGGGCGTAATACGAGGGGTAAGATTTTGCTGCTGCCGTAGGGGGGCGGGAGATGGGATACAGATAGCGAGAGGGAACGATGAATACAGTCTTTTCCGCGCTACGCTCCAGGACCCTTGTTCTGGCTTTGCTGCTGCTGGTTGCCACGCTAATGAGCCTGTTCGCGTCGCGCGGGGTCCGGGCAAACCCAGACCACAACGCGGGCGATTATCTGATGTTCGCGCGCGCGGCGGGCGATGGCGGAAGCGACGACCGCGAAGTTTATGAGCCGGTATGCGACGACAGCAATGACAAGCAGGCGGAAATCAGCGGCAGCGACAGCGGCTTTTATGGCCGCATTCACAGCCAGGCCGACCTGGCCGTCTCAGGATCGGACAACCGCTTTTTTGACACTGCTTCGCCCAACCCGGAGCTGACTTATGGCGTGAATGATGGACCGTCGTCGGACTGCCAGCTTCAGGCGGAGAATAGCAACACTTACGACAGCGGCCTGCCGCTCAACATTACGGGCAACGGCAGCCCCGGCGACGTGCACGGACCGTACCAGATTGGGGCCAACGGCTGGCCGGGCAACCTGGGCAACTTCCTGGACGGCAACGGCATGACCTTTGGCAGCGTGAGCCAGGCGCTGCCTGGCGTGAGCTGCGATGTGGGCTCGCTGACGCACTCCGGCGAAATTGAAGTGACGCCGGCTGACGACGGTAAGGTTATCTGCAACGGCGACGACCCGATTGTGATTAGCGACAACGGCTTCGGCTCGCCCTCGGCGCCCTTCCGCATTACGATGATTTCGCACGGCCTGATCGAGATTAGCGGCTCGGACCATTATCTGGCGCCGGCGGTGCATGGCGTGCTGGCATGGACGGACCAGCGCCACGACGACGAAGCGAACAGCATTAAGATTGCAGGGGACAACGTGAACGTGGTGTCCCGCGCCATCCTGTTTACACCGCGCAGCGGGCAGGATGTGTCCGGCTCGAACAGCACGGCGCTGTGTATTCAGATGATCGGGCAGGGCACGCTGAAGATCGCGGGCAGCAACCACTTGGCCGCGGGCCCATTAGCGCCCGGCTGCGGCGCAGCGCCGCCGGTGCTGAACGAGCGCGCTTACCTGCCCTTTTACTTGCGATGAGGCGCAAGGGGCGCAGATGGCCGGGCGCGTCAGGCGCCTAAGACAATTTCTTCGCGCTCATAAAGCAAGATGGCGCCTGCCAGGGCGGCGAGGGCAATGAGGCTGGTCACACCTACGGAGATGGCCAGCTCGGTGGGCGGCAGGCTCTCGCCGCGGATGACGCGGTTCACGAGGAACACCTGGCCAATGGTGGGCACAAAGTACATCCACAGCGCGTCCCGGATGGGCAGAATGGAGATGAAGAGCGCGGGCATGAAGCCGGCCAGCGAAAGGATCTGCGTGTAGGTCTGCGCCTCTTTGACGTTGCGCGTGTAGGAGGAGATGAGCATTTGCAGGGCCACGGCCATGAAGATGACGGGCGCCACCACGAGCACAGCCGTCAGAATGGCACCGGAGTTTACCGAAACGCGGATGTTGGTGAACTCCTGCACAATGGGCAGGCGTAGCAACAGCAGAAAGGCCGACGTGGCCAGCGCAGTGCCCAGGATGGTGAATGCCAGCGCCGTTAGATATTTGCCGATGACCAGGGTCCAGCGCGGCACGGGGTTGAGCAGCAGCGGTTCCAGCGACTCACGTTCTTTTTCGCCGGCAGTCATATCCACAACCATGTAGAAGCCGCCTAAGAAGGCGGCGGTGAACATGATCACCGGCAGCAGGTTGAGCACGGTACCCGCCACGCCGCGCGCCTGCGGCGACACGTCGATAGCCGAGGGCACAATGGGCTGCGCCAGCGCCGGGCTGATGCCGCGCGCCAGCAGACGCAATGCAGCCGTGCGCTGGCTATACTCCATGAGCAGGGTCTCGGTGCGGCGCACGGCAATGCTGGCGCCTTCATTCGATTCGTCGCGCATGACCTCTACCAGGGCCGGCTCACCGGCCTCAAAGCTGGGGCCAAACGTTTCGGGAATCAGCAGCACGACATTGACATCGCCTTCCCGGAGCGCCAACTCGGCGTCTTCGGGCGGCGGCAGAACTTCCACGTTTTGTTGGGCAAGATAGGCGATGAGGTTGGGCGCATGCTCCGCGCCGACTACGGGCAGGCGCAGGGCCTGCGTGGCTTGTTCGGAAAAGGCGCGGTTCATAAAGCCGAAGAGCACGATGAACAGCAGCGGATTGATCAGCACGCTGAGCAGGGCGTTGAATACCGAGCGGCGGTCGCGCAGGTTGTCGGTGGCTTCTTTGTGTAAGACGGTCCAGATTGTGCGCATCATTCTAACCCTTCTTCTGTACCGATGATTTGGACAAAGGCATCTTCCAAGTCGGCCTGCCCGGCGAGCCGCCGCAGCTCGTCGGGGGCGCCCTGGGCCGCCACAATGCCGCGGGCGATGATGACGATGTTGTCGCAGAGCGAGGCTACCTCTTGCATGATGTGGCTGGTGAAGAGCACGGTGCGGCCTTCGGCGCGCAGGTTGCGGATGACATCGCGCATGACGCGCGTGCTCATCACGTCGAGGCCCAGGGTGGGCTCGTCGAGCATCATGTTGGGCGGATCGTGCACCAGGGCGCGACCGATGGAGACTTTCACCTTTTGGCCGGTGGAAAAGCCCTCTGTCTGGCGGTCGGCGATATCTTCCATATCCAGCAGCTTCAGGAGATGGTCGATGCGCGCTTCGAGCGCTGGGCCGTTCATGCCCTGCAGGCGACCGAAGTAGGCGATGTTCTCGCGCGCCGTCAGCCGCTGGTAAAGGCCGCGCTTGTCGGGCAGCACGCCGAGCTGCTTCTGCGCCGCCAGGCGGTTGGCGTGCACATCGATGCCGTCGACCAGCGCCTGGCCGGCGGCGGGCTGGAGGATGCCGGCAATCATGCGCATGGTGGTTGATTTGCCCGCGCCGTTAGGCCCCAGCAGGCCCGTGATCTGGCCGTTTGGCGCGCGGAAGGAGACATCGACGACGGCCTGTACATCGCCAAAGGCCTTCTTTAATCCGTGAACTTCAATCATGGTTGATCTCCATTTCGTTGACCCGCGGCGGGCGGGGCGGGCAATAAATTGCCCTACTACGAACCTTGACCGGGGGGACGGGCAATAAATTGCCCTACTACGAACCTTGACCGGGGGACGGGCAATAAATTGCCCTACTACGAACCTTGACCGGGGTGGGCGATGGATTGCCTTGCTACGAGCCTTGCTCGGTGTCGTTGGTGTCAGGGCAGCGGGCCGGCTGGGGTGACGAAGAAGGGCGGCGGCGTGACGCGGTCCAGGCAACTTGTGTCCAGGTCTTCGGCGCTGGCGGCGGCGATGAAGCTGGCAACGAGCCGGGGCATGCAGCCGGCGAGCAGCACATCGTGGCCATAAGCGGGCACGGTGAGGCTGCGGCTATTTTGCAGGCCGGCTGCCACCTGCTGGGCATAGGTTGGCGGCGTGATGGGATCCGCTTCTCCAGAGAGCAGCAACGCGGGAACATCGCTCTGTAACGGCTGGCGGAAGTCGGCGGCTATGCCGGCGAGGGGCCAGCCCTCGCACTGCGCCAGCAGGTTGTCGGCTATTAGCGGAAAGGCGCTTCCTTGCTGCAGGCGGGCGGCCTCGCCGGCTTGCAACAGGGCGGCGTCTTCGCTGCACACTACGGCAAAAAACATGCCCTGGTATGTGCCCAGGTTGGCAGTGAAGGAGACAAGCTGGGCCAGCAGCGGGCCATAATCGCCGGTTTGGGCAATCTGATCGATGGTCAGGGGCAACAGCGAGACCAGCTCGGGCGCATACAATAGGTTAAAGATGCCCTGCATAAACTGTTCGTCGTCCAGGGTAACGGTTTCGCGCGCGCCGCTGAGCGGGTGTTGGAAAGTGACCTCGCGACCGCCGGCCAGGTCCTGGCGCACGCGGTGGAAGGTCTGCTCGAAATCGGGGAACTGCTCGGCGCAGGCGGCGTCGGCGCGGCAACGGGCGAATAAGAGATCGAGCGCGCGCTGGCCGTCGGCCGGCGCCTGTAGCTGCAACACCAGCTCATGGCTGACTACGGCATTGAGCACCACTGAGCGCAGTTGCTGCGGGAACAGGCGCATATAGCGTAGGACGGCGCGGCTGCCGTAAGAGGTACCAATGAGGTTAATTTGCTCGTAACCGAGCTCCTGTCGCACTTCGTCCAGGTCTTGCATGGCGACGTCGGTGGTGTATTGCGTGAGGTCGGCGATCTGCGCCAGCTCCTGGCGGCAGGTCTGCACCGCGGCCAACACGTCATCGTCGGCGCTTTCGAGAGGCAGCTCTTCAATCTGGGGGCAGGCCAGCGGATTTGATTGGCCTGTGCCGCGCTGATCGACGAGCACGATGTCGCGATCGTTGCTCAGGTTACCTAGCAAGGGCAGCAGCAGTGGGTAGACTTCCATGGCCGCCTGTCCGGGGCCGCCGGCCAGCATGAAGATGGGGTCTGGTTCGGGCAGGCTGCTCTCAGCGCGCACAATGGCAAAGTGCAGCTCAATCTGGCGCCCGCCGCTCAACTCGCGATTTTCAGGCACGGTGATGCTGCCGCACTGGGCGGTGACGCCACCGGGCAGCGAGCAAGGTTCTAGCTGCGGCCCCTGCTCCGCCGGCGGCGCGCAGGCTGCCAGCAGCACCATGAGTAGCAAAAGGTAGGTAAACCGTGATAAGTCTGATGTCATAATCCGATCCACACGTTGCAGGTGCTGAGCTGTCAGGAAGAACAGAGGCGAGATTGTAGCCCGCGATAGCCGTTACGCCACGCGCCCCATCGGCCAACGTGCGCTTTGGTTTGGGTGCTATTCTCACTATGCGAGGGCTCGTGCGCGTGAGGCGTCAGGCTTCTTCCTTAATCGATACCTGATATCGCTCATCGGGACGGTGGCCGGCGTAGGGTTCGATAACCAGCGTGAGGCTGGCACGGCCATCTTGTAGCGGCTCGGCAAGCTTGAGGGTGAGCTCTTGGCCGGGCTCCAGGTCGAACACCTGGTCGGCGGGCAGCTCTTCGGTAATTTCGATGATGCCGTCGGTGAGCGTGAAGCGCGTCTCGTCGCTGCCTTCGTGGCGCTGCAACTGGTAGCGAACGGAGCACAAGGTCTGGCCGTCACGAACGATAGTTCCCAGGCCTTCCATGTTTTCTGTCATCGAGGTCCTTCCTTCTTAATGCGCGTTGAAACGTCTGCTTGTAGTTAGAGTGTTGACGAATTTGCGAGATTTGTCGAATTGTGTCATGAATACGCTCATAGAATTGCCGATCGCCAGAGGGAAAGTATGTCGCGCATCTTAAACCGTCGTCGCCTGCTCAAGCTGGGCGGGCTGCTGCTGGGAGCGCTGGTGCTGGTGCTGCTGGCCTGGGCGGTGGTTGCAGGGCCGGTTACCGTGCTGCGCGTGCTGCGATACGGCGACACGAACATCGACGATTACAGCCACTACCCCGGCAGGGAGCTGCAGCCGGCGGTAACAGCGCTGCCCTGGCCACGCGCCGAGGGGACGATGCAACTGCCGGCTTCCACGCTGGCGGGCTACGGCGGGCAAACGGACCTGGACGGGCTGCTGGCGGCCAACGACACCATTGCTTTCGTCGTAGCGTCAGAGGGCGCCATTCTGTACGAACGCACCTTTCAGGGGCACGCACCGTCAGCCATCTCGCAGCTTTTCTCGGTGAGCAAATCGGTTACTTCGGCGCTGGTGGGCATGGCTATCGCCGACGGCTATCTCGAGGACATTGAGCAGCCGATCACAGCGTTCATACCCGAGCTTGCCGCGCAAGGTTTCACGCAGGTGACGCTGCACGACGCGCTGACCATGACTTCTGGCTCTCGTTACCAGGAGAATGACAACCCCTTCGGCGAGCACGTCATTCTGAACTATACACCGCGGCTTGAAGAGAAGATATTGGCCTTCGAGACGGAGGCGCCGCCCGCAACCGTGTTTCGTTACAAATCTGGCGATAACGCTTTACTGGGCCTGGCGCTAGCACGCGCTCTGGGCTCCGAGAGCATCACGCAGTATGCCCAGCGCCGCCTATGGACGCCCCTGGGCATGCAGGACCGCGCTGTGTGGACCATTGACCACGAGGGCGACGGGCTGGAGAAGACGTGGTGCTGCCTGGCCACTTCGGCGCGCGACCTGGCCAGATTTGGCCAGCTTTACCTGAACCAGGGGACATGGGACGGGCGCCAGATTGTGCCGGCGAGCTGGGTGGCGCAATCGACGCGCGGGCACGTGCCGCCAGGCGAATGGCCGGACGATTATCTTGCCGCAGGCTGGCATAATTATGGCTACCAATGGTGGCTGGCATCTGAAGCCGCCGGCGATTACTTTGCGCTGGGCAAAGATGGCCAGTTTCTATATATCAGTCCGGCAACCGAGACGGTGATCGTGCGCCTGGGCTGGAGCCAGGGCGATCTGTTTTCCAGCGAGTGGGTCGCGCTCTTTCAAGCTATCGCCGAGGCGGCGAGCCTGGGCGGATAAGACAGGGCAAGGGCGGCCAACCGTCAGGGGAAAAGCAGCAGGGCGACGAACAGGAGGGTGGCCAGGGCCATGAGTGGGCCATCCACGGCGGTGGTGTGCAGGGCGGCGGGGCGACTGTTTGCCGGTGTGTAGGCGCGCGCCTCGGCAGCGAGGGCGATGTCGGCGGCGCGGCGCAGGGCGCTGCTGATGACCGTGACGAAGAAGTAGCGCAGGCCACGAAGCGGCCGGCGGCGCAGGCCGCCGCGCATGCGCAGGCTCTGCCAGGTGATGGTGGTGGTATCGCGCAGGATGGGCAGCAAATTGAGCGCCACGCCCAGAGCAAAACCGAGCCCCTTCAGGCCAGAACGCTCGAACAGGGCCGCTATCTGCGCCACGTCGACGGATGCTGTCAGGCCATCTACGGCCACGAGAATGACGAAGGCGCGCAGGGCCGTGCGCAGGGCGGCGAGCAGGCCTTCGTGGCTCAGCGCGCCCCATTCGCCGATCTGCACGGCCGGCTGGCCGGGCAGCAAGAGCGAGGGCAGGGCCATGAGAGCAAGCAAGATGACCCAGCGCGGGCGCAGGGCGCGGCGGATGGCGCCGGGATAAAAGAGCGCCGCGGCAAGCAAGGCCAGGGCCGCCGCGGGCCACATGCGCGCAGCAGGGGCCAGCAACACGATGGCCAGCGACCAGCCAAACAGAAAGAGCCGGGCGGCGGCCCCAGGCGCCGGCGGAGCCGCCGTCCAGGTGCCCATTCGTATCATGGAGCGGCCTCGATTCGCGCCAGCATGCGCACATTCAGGCGGCCGGGTTGGCCGGGCAGCACCATGCGAAATGGCTGTTCGTCGTTGGCCAGGGCGCCGTCGGCCAGGGCGTAGGCCACGAGCGTCCCGGCGCTTTGTATCATCTCCGCGTCATATGTGGCGCTAAAGCCATCTGAAGCGACGGCCGTTACTGTTTCAAGCTGCGCCGGGTCGAGGCCGGCATCGCGCAGCAGGTCGGCGAGCGGCACGCCGACATAGGTGTTGCCGTCGGCCTCGGCCGTGGCCTGGCCCAGGGCTTCCAGGTCGGCGCGCGTGTACTTCGTTTCATTTTCTGCGGCAACGACCGCCAGCGCGGCGTCGGGATCGGCCGGCTCTGGGCTGCCGCACGCTACAAGAAGCGTGCCGAGGGCCAGCATAACGATAATGATCACTAATAAGATGCGTTTGCCTTTCATGCGTCTCCTCAGGGGGGGTATTGCCCCTTTCAATCGAAAAAGTAACGGTATGTGACTAGGAATGGCCCGGCGCGGGCAAGGCGGGGCCCAGGCGCACGGTCAGCAGGCGCGCGGTGGTCCAGGCCATCCAGCCGCTAGCGAGCCCCAGGGCCATATGGAATGCAACGAGGATAAGGACAATCCACAGCGCCGCATTGCCTTCAAGGCCCAGGATGCGGCTGCCCTGGTTCATCAGGTCCAGCCAGACCTCGAAGGTATCGCGGCCGAACAAAATGAGGCCGGTGAAGAAGGGCTGGATCATCGTCCAACTCACGCCCAGCATGCCGGCGGCCATGAATGCCAGGCGGCGGGGCTTGCCGGCGGCGGATAGCACGATCTCTGCCAGCAGCGCTTCGGTTAGAATGCCGATCATGGGGCCAATGACGACGCCGCCGATGCTAAATAGCTTGATGAGCGTAGCGATCACGCCGATGAAGAGGGTCGAGCCGCGGCGGGGCACAAAAAGGCGCGCCACCAGCAGCACGGTGAGGCCGATGGCTGCCAGGAATGCGCCGTTGAAGGGCAGGCGCAGCGTCTTGAGCACGGTGCCCATGCTGATTTCCACGGCGCCCCAGAGAGCGCCAAACACGGCGATGGTCACCAGTTCACGTGTGGTTAGCTTCATGATACTCCTTGTTCCTGTACCGCAGTATGCTGCGGGTGCGGCTGGCCGTCCAGGCAAATGCGCCCGTTCTCTAAGAGCAGCACGCGCCGGGCATAGCGGTAGACTAATTTGTAATCGTGGGAGATGAGCAGAATGGCGGTTCCGCGCTGGTTCATCTGGCGCACAAAGTCCATCAACTGCTGCAGGTGCGCCCAGTCCTGGCCCAAGGTGGGCTCGTCGAGGATGAGCAGGTGCGGCTGCAGGGCCAGGCAAGCAGCCAGCACACAGCGCTGCTGCTGGCCCACGGAGAGGCGCGTTGGGCAGCGGCGGCGCAGATGGTGCAAGCCGGCCTGCACCAATAGGGTCTCGTGGAAGTCGCCGTCGAAAGCGCCAAAGTTCAGCGGGCCAAACGACAATTCGTCCTGTACGGTATCGGTGAACAATTGATCGACGGGATTCTGGAAGAGAAGCGCGACATCACGGCCGGGCCTGGGCGGCGACGGCGCGCGGCGGCCAGGCCTGGTGAAGTGCACGCTGCCGGCGCTGGGTTTGAGCAGGCCGGCGATGACACGCGCCAGGGTCGATTTACCTGAGCCGTTTTGGCCGACGATGGCCACAAAGTCGCCAGGATAGATAGCCAGATTGGTGTTGTGCAAAACCGCCCGGCCGCGATAACCGGCAGTTACGTCGCACAGGCGCAGCAGGGGCGGCTGTGCGCCGGGCTGCACGTCGCCGACCGGGGCCGCGCCGGCAGCCTGGTCGCCGCGCTCTTGCGCCAGCCGCCGCCATGTGCGCGGCGCGGACGCAGCGCCCGTGCGGCGCAGGCCAAAGCGCTCACGCAGCGCCGCATCGCGCAGCAGCTCGTGCGGCGCGCCGTCCGCGACGACGCGGCCCTGATCCATGATCAGCAGGCGCTGGGCATAGGGCAAGGCGGCGGCAAGGCGGTGCTCCACGAGGATAATGGTCATCTGCAATTGGCGGTTCAGGCGGCGCAAGGTGGACAGCACCATTTGCGTGCCGCCGGCGTCCAGCGACGCGGTTGGCTCGTCTAGCACGAGCACGCGCGGGTGCATAGCCAGCACCGCGGCGATGGCTACGCGCTGCTGCTCGCCGCCGGACAGGTCCATGGGGCGCCGCGCGGCGAAATCTTGCAGGCCGGTGGACGCCAGGGCCCAATCGACGCGGCCCTGCACCTGCTCTGGCGTTAGGCCCAGGTTGCGCGGGCCAAAGGCCACCTCTTCGGCGACGGTTATATGGAATAGCTGCGAGGAAGGGTTCTGCAGCACGATACCGACGTGGCGCGCGAGGGTGGGTAAGGGGGTAGCTTGCGTATGGTGCCCGGCCACGGCCACGGCGCCCGTGATCTGGGCGGCGATAGCGTGCGGTATCAGCCCAGTAATGGCGCGGGCCAGGGTGCTTTTGCCACAGCCGGAAGGGCCGGTGAGCAGCAAGAATTGGCCTGAAGGCACCGACAGCGACACATCGTGGAGCGCCGGGCCTTCGCCATAGTCGACGCTGAGGCCGCGCAGCTCAATCACGGTGGCCGGCTCCTTCAGGCGTGGGCGCCGGGACGGCCTGGCTCGTGTGGCCCTCGCCGACCACCAGGATCTGGCTCCAGGGCCAGCGCATGCGGGCTGCGCCAATGAGCCAGGGCCGTATGGTGGTGCAGATTACGTTGCAGCGCCAGGAGTCGAGGAGCCTGACGCCCGCCTGCAATCCCTTTTGCTGCCGCAGCTCTAGGGGGCCCAGCTCGTCGACGATCAGGATATCGGGACAGGCGAGGCCGGACAGGATCTTGTTGCCCCAGCAGATTGTGTGCGGCTCGAACGCCCAGTCGCCGGTCTTCAGGCCGCCCAGGGGCAGGGGCTCTCTACCGTCGAGAATAAGCTGCGTGCGCGTGGCCAGCCGCCGGCGCTCGCCGCTGGCCAAATCTTCCAGGTCGATGCCAATCTTCTCGCCGTCGTCCATCACCGGGGGGGACAGCACGCCGGCGACCGATAGCCCGTTTTCACGGGCAATTTGCTGCAGGGCGCGGCACCAGCGGGTCTTTCCGGCGCCGCTGGGCCCGGTCACGAGCAAGAGTGACGGAATGCGGTTAGCGTAATTCTCTAGCAGGCTGGCCGGAAGCGCTGCGTTGGATTGCGGCAATCGTAATTTCGTAAGTGGATGCACCAGTTTGTCTCCTTTCCAATTCCATCCCTCTGGGGATTTCGGGAGGCGACGACGTTTCCGCAAGCCGCCTGTGCTCGCTCCTTTTTGCGCCTGCGAACGGTTTCGCGTGGCCGGCAGCGTTAGGAGAGAACCCGACCCAACTGCCTTAGCCTGCCGGCCTTAGGCAATGGGGCTCGGAGATAGTTCGGTTCTTTTGTTAAACCTGACCCGGCGCTAGATATCGCGCGCCAGATCGAATGCCTGCGGTGTGGTCACATCGAGTTTGAGCTCGCGCAGGACCTGTTCATTGCCGCGCATCTCCAGCGTGCTCGTGGAGAGGCCGATCTCTAACTGCGGATCGAGCTCTCGGAGCGCGGGGATCTGGCTCACATGGAACTCCAGGTAGCGGGGCTGTTTGCTGTTGGTGGCGCCGGTGTAGCCGCTGCGCCGGAAGACATTAAAGACGCGCGGAATGTCGGCGCCAAAGACCTTCGCCGATTTCAGAAGATAATCCTTTTCTGAAAAGCTGTGTGTCTGCGGTATTGTCTGCCCGTAGTTCTGCTGGTAGTTCTGGCCGGTGAGCTTGTTTTCTAGCGAACAGTAGTGCAGGCCAATGCTCAGCTCCTGGTCCAGGGCAAAGTCGAGCAGCTCGAGGCAGGCCGTTTCGCTGCCGGCGACCGGAACGCCACCAGCGTACCAATAGTTGTACAGGGTTTTGTATGGCCGGCGCCGTATCTGATAGCCGCGCCGCTCATATTCGGCGGCGTTGGTGAGCGGATAACAGAACTCCAGTAGATTAATGCTGTGAATCTGCAGCGCTTCCAGCTCCAACAGCACGTCTTTCATCTGCTCTAGGGCGTCGGGCAGGATAGGCATCTCGACCATGACCGTGGGGATAAAGTCGCGCGCGGCGGCGATGCGCTGCAGCGTGTGGCGGTGACCGCGCGCCAGGTCGTGCATGCGGATGCTAAAGCGTATCTCCTGCAGCCCCGACGCCTGCAGCGCTTCCAGCGTGGCCTGGTTGGCATGATCGCCGGTGGTGTACAGGCGCGTGTGCGTGCGGGGAAAGTGTTCTGTAGCATAGCTGAAAAAGTCGCAGGTCTCTTGCTTGTGCAGCAGCGGCTCGCCGCCAGTCAGCGCTAGGTAATCCATTTTGTAGCCATGCTCACGGACCTGCCGTAACTCCTGCAGCAGGTCACGCTGATCGGCGGTGAACGCCTCGTAGTCCATCTGGTTGGGGTTAAAGCAGTAGTAGCAGTCGCGGTGGCATTGTAAGGAGATGAAGAAGGTCGCACTGCCCACGCCTTTCTGGCAGGCCACACAGGCTGGCGAAATGCGGTTTAGATAGATGCTGCGATCCACGTTGCGCAGGGAGGCACCTTTTTGCGCCAGCTTTGCGACAAGCGCGGCATTATGCGGGCCGTCATCTTCGGCGGCGATTTCGATGCCGGTCGCCGCTACCTGGCTCATGAAATCATCGTAGATCTGCCGGTAGCGTGCGGCGTAGGCGGCCAACGCAGGATTTTTCACCTGAGCGGGGCTGCATTCGTTTAATTCCACAATCATTGTGACGCTCCAGAACGGCCCGCTCGCCCTGGAGCGGTTGCCGGGATAAAGCTGCCAAAGGGGTTGGCGCGCCGGTAATGACAGACTGTGCACAGGCCGTCTTGCAGCGCGGCGGCGGCGTATCGCGCATTACAGCGCTTGCATTGCGCCAGGTCGCCTTGCAGCACGATTTCATCAGTTTGCAGGTCGAGGATGCGCTCTAAAGGCACTTCGCGGTGTAGGGCAATGGCCTCTTCAGGGCACAGGTGCATGCAGGCGTCGCAGGCCAGGCAGGCTTGCAGCGAGAAGGTTAGCTGAAAACGATCTTGTTCGTCCGTCTCCAGCAGCAGCGCCGTGGTGGGGCAGGCCCGCGCGCAGACGCCGCAGGCGCTGCATGAATCGGCCACGGAGAGATGCGCGAAGCCACTGTCTGCCGGCGCTGTAAGGCCGGCCAGGGCCTCGCGCGGCGCCAGCTTCTGCAGTGCCTTTAGCAGGCGCAGCCGTTGGTGGTAGGGGTTCAGGCTGCTCGTCACATCGACCGGAGGCGGCGGCTGCACACGGCCGCGCAGCAAATCCCGGCGCGAGACGGGCGGCGCGCCGGCGCGATGAAGCGGCCGCGGCTCTAGCGGCATGACCGCCGCTGATTCCGCGGATATGACGGTCAAAAAGTCGGGGCGCTGCAGCCGCTCAAGCCACTCTTGCGCCTGGGCCGCTTGCTGCGCCACTTGCGCCGGTAAGGAGCGCCAGGGGCAGCCGGCGCAGGCATCAGCGCGCAGAACTATGCTGTGCAGCGACGTGGCGGCAAGCTGCAAATAGGCGGCAGCGCCCAGGCCGGCCAGGCAGCCGCGCACCTGGATGGCTGCGCTGTTACCGCCAACGCCCAGGTCCGGCGCCGGGTGCTTTTCGCAAATCAGCTCTAGGGTGTCGATCTGCAGGCGCGCCAGGCAGCGCAACAGGTGGGGGAGCTCATCTTCCTGGGCGAAAGCGCCGGTGGGGCATGCGGGCAGGCAAGCAAAGCAATGTTCGCAGGCTTCTGCTTGAAGCTGTGGCGGCGCGCCCGGCTGGATTGCAGCCGTGGGACACGCTTCTACACAGGCGGCGCAGCTTGCGAACTTGTCGCCCGTGTGCAGGCAGCGACCGACGTTGTAGGTAAGCGACGCCGGCGCTTCACCGGCCAGCTTTTCAGCCAGGGAGAGCAGATTCATACGGCGACAACCCGGGGCATGGGCATGCCGAGCAGACCGGCAAGCTCGTCGAGCGCGCCGCGCAAAATCAGGGCCAGCCCTCTATAGTATGGCGTGCGCGCGTATTCAACCATCTGGTCGCACCACAGGGGGGCCCAGGCAAAGAGGTGGCGGCGACAGAACGCGCGCTGTGCATCGAGCGCATCGTTCAAGGCCAGCTCATCTTCATTCTCTAAGGCCAGCAGCGCGCGCTGCGCCAGGTGGGCGATAAAGATGAGCTCCAGGCCAATGTGGTCGTCCGGCTCCTTGCGCAGATTAACAGGCTCCAGGCCGAAACGCTGATACCAGCGCCGCACATCGAGCGTGCTTTCCTGGAAGAGCAGGCGTTCTTCGCTGTAGTATACGGATTCCCAGGGTGAGAGAGGGATCTTCGCAGCGCCGACGAAGAGATAGGTGTAGTCGGTCTTTACGTCGAGGGTGGCCTGCTGTGCATCGGCGGCAAAGGCTCGCCCCCACTCCTGCAGCAGCGCCAGGCCTTCTTGCACAACCTCGCGGCCGGCGGCAAAGGGCGCTTCGCTAAAAACGTTCTCGTCGACCAGCCGCTGCAAATTACCGTGTTCGGGATATTCGTAGAATAGCTTGCCCAGCAGGCCGAAAAGCAGCAGCTCGCCGGTGAGCCCGGCGCACAGCTCTTCTTGATCATGATGCAGTGACAACTTTGTTTTTGACAAATTAAACCTCCGCGCAGATCTATGGCGCCTTGTTCGCGTCTCTTTTTCTTGACGGGACGATGGCCAATCTCAGGTTTGACGCTTCTTGCGTGTTGCTTTCAAGTATAGGATATAAGCCGGAGCCGAAACGATGGCGATACACACCAAAATATAGGTGACAAATGTAATGACCTGGGCGACGCCAATGCCGGTTCGCGCCAGACCATCGCGCAAGCGCGCCGTGAGACTGGGTTCCCAGCTCTGGGGCAGCGGCGAGGCGCCGCGCTCCTGCAGGGCTGCAACCACAACAGGATCATAAGGTGCGGCAACAGGGCCCTCGTGGTTTAGCAGGTTCACCATTTGCCCACCTTGCAGGGCCAGCGATGCGCCACTGTAGACGTGGCGCAGTTGTGCCTCGCCTGCCAGCAGATAGAGCCAGCCGCGCCGTGAAGGCCGGAATTCCAACGCGAACTCCCCGGAGCGGATTTGCAGCTCGTAAGGCCCGGCTGTTATGGTGAATGGCTGCTGGGCAGCGCCGTTGCCCCACAACCAACCCTGACTGAGTGCAATCGTGTTGCCGTCCTGCTCCAGGTCGCTGTCGTCGGGTAGGGTTAGTGTGCCATCACCCCAGGCGAGCATCCTCGTCTGGGGGTGCGGCGTGAGGCTGACCGGCTCTACGGCAGCGGCATCGCCAGGGTGCACAAAGACGGCCCGGCTGTAGTAACCGGGCGCCTGTAAAATGACGCTGGCGCGCCCTTCCTGGGCGTTAATCCAGGCGTATTCGCCGCTGTCCGGCAAGACGGTGTAGGCGCGCGCGCCGTTGAGCGGCGTCATCCAGGCGAAAGGCAGGGCGCCCTCGGCCTGGCCGTCAATGCGGCCCGTATGCCGGTGCGGCGAAATCGTGGCAAGCTCGATGGTAACGGTCTGGTTGACCTGCGATACGAGATCGACGGGCAAGGTGCGCGCAATCTGGATGTATCCCGCATCGACGAGGGCATCCTGATCGAGCACCAGCTCGTAGCGATCGAGGGCGATATCGTGAAAGGCGAAGGCGCCGTCGTCGCCGACCTGGGCCTGTACACTGCGACCATTGTGGCTACAGATGGCCCAGACGTTATCTGAAACCGCCTCGGACGGAGAGATACGACCCTCGATGGCCCCCCTGGTGGCCTTGACGGTGAGCGTAATTGGCTCGGCCGCGGAGGCCCCAGGCTCTAACAAGACGCGGCGGCTGTCCAGACCCTCGTATAACACGCCATCGACCACGGTCGGCTCTACTTCGATAAGATATTCGGTAGGGGCCTGGCTCAGCGCTTCTACGGTTAAACTAGCCTGCCCTGTGCTATCGCTATGCGCAAGTGCATAGCGAGCTCGCCAAAGGTAGAGCCAGGCCGATCCTCTGACAGTAACACCTGGCGGGGCGGGCGCTGCCGGATCTTCCATGATCAGGGCGACGGGAATGGCGCTACTGGCGGAATGATCGACAATCACATTCCGTTCGGTTGTTGCCAGTACCATGCCTTCGGGTGAAGCTAGCTTCATCACCAGAGCGAGCGCCCCTGGCACTAGTTCTAAGTGTCCAGGCTGATGACAATCCGTACCACAACCTTCGTGTTCAGCGGGGAAGACTCCGATTGAATGATGCGGGTTCACGGTCACTAAGAATTCAAAGTTTCTACTGGTTAGCTGCTGGGTAAGGCTTCCAATTTCCTCTCCGTCCCGAACGACCATTAGCTGCACGGTGCTGAAGTAGGGCGCGAGGTCGTAATTTTCCACGAAGCCGCGGACAGGAATGCTGTAAAGGAGAGAGGTTGGCGCGCTGTAAAGGGTCTCGCCTTCATTGGGCCACGAAATGTGTAGTATCGGCCCTTCTTCTTGCGCCGTGACCGGCCCAGCGTTGAGGTAGAAGACGACAAGAGCCGCAAGTGCGCTCAGAAGTTTGGTGTAGGCAGTTTTATTCATCCTGCTCATCGATGCGCAACCCCCATGGATTGTTCTCAAAGTGGCACCGTTGGCAGCTCACCTCGCGCTGCAACTGGTGCGACTGGTATGGTTCCGTGTTGGCGCGACCCAGCAGCTCGGTCGTACGAAATGCGACCCATGCTGAGCCATCCTGCAGTGGGCCCACCTGCAAACCAGACCCATCATGACAGGCGACACAGGCGACTGCCTGATGATGCTCGTCGTGCGCCTCCAGCCAGTCGGGGTCGCCGGCCTGATGACAGCCCTGGCTTGCGCAGCCGGCAGCTGTGCTGTGGGCGTCGTGACAATCGGTGCAGGTAAAGCCAGCGTGTGCTGCCTCGCCTAACGTGCGGTGGTGGCGTAAGGTCTCGGTGTCGCGGTGGCACCGGGAGCAAAGCGCCGTAGAGTCGACCACCGTTTGGTAATAACCGCTTAGCGGATCGCGCCAGGCGATGCCTGGTTCGATCACGCCGTCTACATTCTGGGGATGGCATACATTGCAGCCGATACTTTGCCACGCCTCCTCCGGCACCAGCGGGTTGCCGGCGGCGATACGGGGCTCGGGCTCGAAGGCGAATTTGCAGGAGACGCAGTTAGGTGGTGGATCAATCGTGGCTGCCGGGTCCCAGTTGGCCGGCGAGTGGCAGCGCGCACAGTAAGTGTTTGGGCCCTTTTCCAGGGCATAGGTGTGGGCATGGGGCCCCTCTTGCCACGCTTTCTGATAGGCGCCGTAATCTGGCGTGCTCGTGGCCGCGATGGTCGCCACAGGCTCTGCGCCGCCAGGCGGCAGTGGATCGTCTTGCGCCGCCGTACAGCCGGTAATAAGGATCGACAACATGACGACAATCAGCAGCGTTATCAGGCGGTTGCTCCTGTTGCTCCAACTCACGGTGTTATCTCCGTTGCCCCTCCGCATCCTGTAGAGGGTTTTTGTCACGCTGGAAATAGGTGCACCACAATGAGACGGCGCCATCGGCATGCTCGTGGCAATCGGCGCAGGCCACATAGGGCACCAGCACGGCCTGGCGGTCGCCAAGCGGATGGTGGCAGCGAACACAGTCGACCTCGACGGATAAATTGTGCGAGGGCCACGAGGTAATGGTGTGGGCAAAGCGCCGGGTGATGAACACGCCGAAGTGGTCCGAAAGCGGGTCGGGGTCTTGCCATATGCTCAAACCTTCGCGATCGTGGCAGCCGCTGCAGCTAACAGAAGGGTGGCGCTCATGCTCAAAGGCGCCCACGCCCACGGTGGGATCATGGCAGTCCACGCAAGCGACGTCGGCCCCATGCGAGCCGTGGCAATCGGTGCAGGCCATGCCTTGATGCAGCAGGGAAGCCTGCTGTTCTTCCATCACGCGGAAACCGTGCTGCCCGCCATGGCAGCGGGCGCATAGCTCGTCGCTGTTTTCTACAGCTTCATAACGGCCCAGGGCCTGGTTCCAGAAGGCGACGTTCACATCGTAGGAATCGCCCACGGGGATATGGCATACATCGCAGTTAATGTTGTGCCATTGCTCTTGCGGCACTTCCATACCACCCTGCAACATAGGGCGCTCGGCGCCCGGCTCGCGCTTGCACGAGCCGCAATCTAAGGCCAGTTGCTGCGCCTCCTCTTGCGCTGGGTCCCAGTTCAGGGGTGACTTACATTTGGCGCACGTGGTGTTGGCTCCCTGCCCGCCGTCATAGGTCTGGGCATGTTCTGATGCCTGCCATTCCGCCTGCGCCGTGGCCAATTGCTCGGGGCTGGCAGTGGGGCCGCGCGGTGTGGCGGCCGGCGCCGGCGTGGCATAGGGCGCAGCCATATGCGTGGAGCCGGCCGTTACTTGTGTAGCGATGAAAAGCGGGCCGGCGATAAGGACGACGATGAAGACGAATAACAGCCTATCACGCATAACGACCTCTCGTGCTCGCCAGTATCAGGATTGGGAAAAGGCGCAGGGGTTTCCAACGCCTTTTCCCTTTTTCTTCAAGCTGGCCGCGGGCCGGGCCAGCAGCAGTTAGACCGGGCTAGACGCCGATACCTACGTGCGTGGCATAGAAGAGATAGCGTCCCATCACTTCGGCGATGAAGACGAGGGCGAACGCCGTGTAGGCCAAGGTGCCGAGCATCTGCTCGCGTCCGGGGCTGGCATTGCGGTAGATGAAGAGGCCCAGGATGCCGGCGCCGACGAAGACCAGGACGATGCGCAGACCTAGGAGTAAGCCATACTCCTGAATGAGCAGGTTAGCGCTGGCGAGGGCTGCGGCGTTGCCTGTTGCCAGGGAACCGATGTAGAGCGGCAGCACAACCAGCTCGATACCCAGCAGGACTAGAGCGACGATGGCTAACCAGCGCATGACGTGGCGCAGGAGCACACATTGCTCGTCGGCGCAGCCGGGATCCGTGCGCTGCATGTGCGCATAGTTGGCGATGAAAGCCGCGCCCATGGCGAACAGGCCCAGGAGCCCAGTCGTTACTGCAAAGCTGATGGGCGTGGCCAACGAATTCCATGCCGGCTGCGTGGACAACATGTAGACCATGGCCATGCTGACGATGAACAGAACGCCAATTACCGCCGTAAGCGATGCGATGGCATTGCGTATGGCGCTAGAGCCTACTTTGCGCCATTGCATGAAGGCAAAGGCCGCGCCGCCGACGGCGAATAGGACGCCCAGGAAGATCTCGCGGCTCAGCCACGATGTTGCCAGGTTGGTAACGGCGCGCGGCGCGTTGAGCGGGTTGCCCAGATGCCAGAGCGAAGCCACCATTGCCAGTATCAGGACGGGGCCGATGGCCAGAAGGGCGCGGTCGCTCATGCGATCGGCCTCTTCGATGCCAGCGGCGCGCGCTACGAAGAAGTGGGTAATGCCCAGGACTATGAAAGAGCCGACGGACATTTGCGCCAGGATAGTGAAGATGATCAGGGACCATTCGTGAACGTTCATTGTTACACCTTTTCAACGGACAGGATGCGCCCTGTGCCGCTGCCACTTTTTTGCGCGTGCCGATGGAGCGTCAAGACGAGCGCGGGCTCGGTATACCTTGCCTCGGGCAACGGCGCGATCTCGGCCGTGTCGCCATATTTGGCGCGCAGTTCTTCTAGCTCGCCGAAGTCCAGTGCGCGCATGACACAGGCCTCTACGCAGACGGGCTTCTTGCCCTGAGCGACCAGATCTTGGCAGCCATCGCACTTGGTGATGACGCCGGTCCTCTCGTCGAATTGTGGCGCGCTGTAAGGGCAGGCCCACTCACAGTAGCGGCAGCCGATACAATTGTCGGAGTCGACCAGAACCATGCCATCTTCATCGCGCTTGTACATTGCACCAGCTGGGCAGGCTTCGACGCAGAGCGGGTTGAGGCAATGGTTGCAGGAGATGGATACGGCATAGGAAAAGACGTTGTTGGGTATCATGAACTCTGGAGCGAGCGGGTCAGGCACCCAGCTTCCGCCGCCGTACTCGTAAACTCGACGCCAGTTCACGCCCACGGGTAGGTCGCTACGATCTTTGCACGCAGACATGCAAGCTTTACACCCGGTGCATGCGCTGGCATCGAAATAGAAAGCCATTTGCTTTGTCATTGGTTAAGCCTCCTCAAAGACAATTCGTTGAGGCCATCTATGGTCCGGCTCGAGTCGGATAGATCCCTCGTATTTGGTGACTTCAACATTGCAGGAGTTGTGGCCGGTATGGCCTTGCCCAGTAGCATGGTCACCATTCAATGTATTCGTACAGCCAGCGATATCGATGCCTGTTTCAGGATCAATCACGGCCCATGCTCCCTGGCCGAGAATGATGACCCCAGGCATGACGCGTTCCGTAACCAGAGTTGGTCGGATGACTGTGCCGTGCCGACTACTTACCTGAGAGATATCCCCGTTTTCGATTCCGCGAGCCATGGCATCTACCGGGTTCATCATGAGCTCTTGCGGGAACATCTCACGCAGCCAGGGGATATTATCGAAGCTGGAGTGGCTTCGGCGCTGATAGTGCATGGTAACCAGCTGCAATGGATACTGGCCCTTCTGGCCCCGCTCCCAATCGTCGAACGTGCCTTCGTAACCCTCGATCGGTGGATCGTACTTCGGCAGAGGATCTTTGCTGTTGAATCCCGTCTTCTCGATCCACTCAGAGATCGAGGTGGAATAGATTTCCAACTTACCGCTGGCTGTCGCCGTGGGGTTTGCGACAGGATCCGCAATGAAAGCCTCTAATTCCGTGTGACCGAAGTTGTCATCGAGGGATCGTGGCACTTGATAAATGCCTCGTTCCCTAAACTCTCTGTAGGAGATGCGACCAACTTGCGGCTCGCCCACGACGCCCATTTCGCGGATATCATCCTCAGTGATCGTCACGAGCGGTTCGGATCCGGAAGCATCCTCTTTCATGACCGTTGCGCCAGCAATCTGGTTAAACAGCCGTTGCTCGTCTGACAGTGGGTCTATCTCAAGCGGATCCAGCCCTAGCCGTTGACCCAGCTCGCGGGCAATCCAGAGATCGTCTTTTGCTTCAAAGACTGGATCGATCACCTGGGTGTTGAAAATCAGGATCTCACGGTTACCCGTCTGGAAGCCTCCATAACGCTCCCATTGACTGGTTACGGGCAGCACCAGGTCGCTGTAGGTAGCGCTTGTATTCAGGAACAAGGTCTGTGCAACCACGAACTCGACTTTGCGGTGTGCCTCGATGCCTTTCATGAGCCCGGCACGCTGATTCAAGGCGTCACCAAAGTCTCCATGAACGATCATCTTGATGTCTATCGGTTGTTCACCATGTTCACCGGCAGTGTACTTGCCCGTCAGGATGGCGTTCCACATCTCGCAGTTGTTGAGGGCGTTGATGTTGCCCTGTCGTGTACCGCCTTCGACGAGAGGATTCGGGATTCCAGGAACCCCAGCACCACCGGCCCGCACCAGACTGGGACCTGCATTAGACGCGCTGTTGTGCATGTTGGGGCCACAACCTGAGCCTTGGATACCGGTATTCCCTGTCATCCAGGCAACGGTAAGCATGACCTGAGGGAGATATTCCGAATTATTGGTGCGTGCAGGAGCGCCTGCCGTCTGAATGACGGCGGGTTTCGTGCCGGCCAACTCTGTAGCTAACCGCCGAATGGTCTCCGGCGGAACGCCACAGATTTCGGAAGCCCACTCTGGCGTCTTGGGCGTTCCATCATAGGTTCCCAGGACATAGTCCTTGAAGTTGTCCTTTGGATCGGCTCCGTCCGGCATGTGCTCGGCATCAAAGCCTACGCAGTACTTATCGAGAAATGCCTGGTCGTGTAGATCGTTGGCGATTAAGTGATGGGCCATTCCGAGCAGCATAGTTGCATCCGTGGCCGGGCGGATCGGAATCCATTCATCGGCGAGTACACGCGCCGTATCGGAATAGATGGGATCGATAAAGATGAACTTCGCCCCAGCTCGCTTGGCCTGCATATAGTTGTAGGCAGGATTTCCATTGCTGCTGACTGCGGGATTGGCGCCCCACATGACAATCAGGCGGGCCTTGCGCAAGCGTAGGCGGTCATTGCCCGATGAGTCCCCAGTGCCCGGTATACCAGTGAAGTGCTCGTATGCCTCACGCCAGGTTCCCCAGGATACCGAACCCCAGCGAGTTACATAACCACCATATAGGCTTAAGGGGCGCCCCATCTGACCATCATGGGCAGCGAAGATGGCAGTGTTGCCGTACTTTTCCACAACGCGCTTCACTTCACTTGCGTAGATGTCAAGCGCCTCGTCCCAACTAATACGAACCCACTCGTCACGCCCGCGCAATTCTTTCTGGCCGCCGCCGGGCGCCCAATTCTTACGGATCATCGGGTACTTCAGGCGGTCGGCGCCAAGAATCAGTTTTCGCTGCGCCCGGCCGCGTACACATGCGCGCTGCTGTGGAAAGTCGGGGGTGTCGAGGTGCGTGTCGTCGGTCTTGACTCGCCGGACGACGCCATCGACTACTTCGGCCTTCACCAAACAGCGGCCGCCGCAGTTGTGCCAGCAGGCTGCTGTGATCCACTGCCCTTCGCCGGCGGCAGTGCTTGCCTGCTCAACGACGGGTGCTGTGGCTTTGAGGCCGAAATTCAGACCGCCGGCCAGCACGGCCGTGCCGCCCAACGCGCCGCTCCACTTGAGGAAGGTGCGGCGTGAGAGCACGGTGTCGTTGAGGGCTTTGGTAATTACGTTCTCTTGACTCATTTTTTGAACCTCCGTGCAGAAGGATAAAACGGTAAAGACCACGTCTTGCAGTGGTCATGCTCATTCAACTGCGGAACTTGCCATTTTGTTGTTTTCAGAATCGGCTCCTTCTTTGTCATGTACCCCTAGAGGCGACTTTGCTTTTGGTCAGGTTTTCTAGCTACCTTAACGATAACGGATCGGGGGTTGGGAGGGGTCATCCTGGGGGTTCATTCAGCATCACCCGATCGGGTGATTTACGCGCGGTTGGCGCCAAACAAAAGCGCCCGGCGGTTGTCCGGGCGCTGGGAGGGGTGTTGGGCGACGACGGGATCGGCCCGCCGCTACTCCTGGAATGGTGAGACGAGCCCTTTTTGCACGGCGTAGGTGGCAGCCTGGGTGCGATTTTCTAACTGCAGCTTATCGAGGATGTTGCGCAGGTGGGTTTTGACGGTGTTCACTGTGATATAGAGCGCCTGGGCTATCTCTGAGTTGCTGACGCCCTGCGCGACGAGGCGCAAGACTTCGATCTCACGCTCGGTGAGCATGTCTTTGGCGGCCGCCGGCGCTTCTTGCTGCGAGGCCAGCCCTTTGAGCAGGCGCGCGGCCATCGTTCTGGTGATGGCCGCCTCGCCGCGCGCCACGCCGGCAATCAGGTCGAACAGCTCTTCAGAATCGAGGCTTTTCAGTAAATAGCCCGCCGCGCCAAGCTGCACGGCTTCTTGTAAGTGTTCATCCTCGTCGGAGGCGGTGAGCATCACCACCGCGGTGGCGCACAGCTCCTGGCGGATGATGCGCGTGGCCTGCAGGCCGGTGCCTTCGGGCATGGAAATGTCCATGAGCACCAGATCGGGTCTTAGCTCTCTGGCCAGCGCCACGGCCTGGCGCCCGGTGGCCGCCTGGCCCACCACCTGAACCAGGTCTGGCCGCGTGCTCATGAGGCCCACAAGGCCCTGGCGAAACAGGCCATGATCGTCGGCGACGACAACGGTGAGGGGAAGTGAAGTTTGCTCAGTCATCTTATTCTCTACTCGTGTAGCAATGGAATCCACAGGCGCACGGTCGTGCCATCGCCGGGCCTGGAGCTCAGCGCCAGGCGACCGCCAATACTCTCGGCGCGCTCGACCATGGTTTGCAGGCCGAAGCTGTGTGAGGATCCATTTGCATGAAACGAAGGGTCAAAGCCGCAGCCATCGTCGCCCACGGTGATAACCAGGCCGCCCCCCTGAAGGGCAAGCGAAACGTCTACCTGGCTGGCCCGCGCATGCTTGCGCACGTTGGTCAGGGCTTCCTGGACGATGCGCACCAGTTGCACTTCGGCGATTGGCGACAGGCTGGCCGCGCCGGTCAGCTCGCTGCTGAAATGGGCGCGCGTGGCGGTCTGCACACCAAATTCGGCGACGTATTCTTGCAGGGCCGGGATCAGGCCGGCCTCGCCTCCCAGCGTGGTGCGCAGGCTGAGAATATTTTCGCGAACATCGGCCTGTGCCAGCTTGATGTTGTCGCGCGTCTTGCGTATCTCTGCTAGCGTTTCCTGCTCGCGGCCATTCTTGACATAGGCTTCGATGGTCTGCATTTGCAGGCCGAGGTAGCCTAAAATTTGGGCCAGACCGTCGTGCATTTCACGGGCAATGCGCGAGCGCTCTTCCAGGGTGGCGATGCTCTGTAATTGGGCGGCCATACTGGCGTGCTGCAGGGCAATCACGGCCTGGTCGGCCAGGTTTTCCAGGCCAAACAGTTGCGCCGGGGTGAAGGGCGCGGGCGAGAAGCGCGCGGCCCACAGGCCGCCTACCACCTGGCCGTCGAACTGCAGCGGTACAACAGCCGCGGTCTTAATTTCGCGCGTGACCGTGGGGCAATACCAGGTGATGTCTTGCAGCCCATCGTCGTCGGGGAAGCAGTAGCTGCGCGCCGAGTGCAACATGCGCAGCAGATCGTCGTTCTCCAGGGTAAAACGTGTTGGCAAGGCGCCGGCCTTGCCGGCGAAGGCCTGGTATTGCACTTCTAGCTGCTGCCCCGTCTCGTCGAAGAGGCCCAGCGACACGGAATCGGCCTGCAGCAAGCGCTGACCCTGGGCCACGATATGGGTTAGCACGGCCTCGGCGCTTTCCATATGCACGATACGGTGGCTGATCTCCACCAGGGTATTGACCCACATTTCGGCCACAAGGCGCGCCTCGGTCTGGACGCGCAGACGGGCAGCCTGCGTGCGCTCGCGCTCGCGCTGCAGGGCCTGCTCATGCTGTTTTTGTTCGGTGATATCCTCGACCATGGCGATGAAGTGTGAAAACTGCTCCTCATGATCGCGCACGCCGGCCACTGTGGCGCGCGCGTGCACCAGGCGGCCATCCTTATGAACGTAGCGCTTTTCCATCTGGAAGTTATTGCGCCGCCCTTCGCGAATTTCCTGCGCCATACGGGTGCTTTGCGCGCAGTCGTCGGGGTGTGTGTAGTCGGCAAAGGTCATGGCGCGCAGCTCGCTCTCGCTGTAGCCGAGCATCCGCTGCAAGGCCTGGTTGGCGCTCACCGGCCGCCCCTCTGCACTCACAATATCCATGCCGATGGGCGCGAATTCGAAGACGTTGCGGAAGCGCCGCTCGCTGGCCTTCAGGGTCTCTTCGGCTTGCTGGCGCTGCGCGGCCAGCGCTTCGAGTTGCCGGCGGCGCTCGTATTCAAAGTTGTCCAGGGCGCGTACTACGAAAACGGTCACGGCCAGAGCCGATAGGGCGCGCCACACCTGCACGGGCACGCCGCTCAGGCTCAGGATCAAGTCGTAGTTGAGCCAGGGAGCTAAGCCAAATGCGGCGCGGGGCACGATCAGGCCGGCGAAAAAGGCGTAGGCCAGAAAGGCGCCGGCAGCGGCGCGCATCATGCGGGCGGCCCTGGCGGAAAGGGGGGCAATCTCGCGCGCCTGGCGAAAGTAGCCCATCGCCGCCAGGGTCGCGCCGGGGATATACAACAAATAGCGCGACCAGATGTCGCTGGCGGTCTCGATATTGGGCTCGGTAAGGGCCACGACCAGGGCATAAGTGAGCACGAGCCCAATAGGGACCACGACGACCAGCGGCGAGATGAGCAGCCATCTGGGCAGGGGCCCGCTCTCGCTCACCAGGCCCACGCCAAAGCGAATGAGAAGTAACGCCGAAAGCGGCAGCAGAATGATATGTATTATGGTTGCGGCCTCGGCCGCCGCGGAGCCGGGCATTGCCAGGGCAAGCAGCTCGGCCCACTCCCCAAAGCCATGCGATAGGCCAAAGGCTGCGAGCCAGGGAAGCTGACGCGCCAACAGCGAGCCGCTGTCGCGCCTGCTCTCCAGGAGGGCGGCAAAGCCCATGCAGAAGAGAGCCAGGCCGTAAAACAGATAAACTACTATCATGCCGTTATGCAGTTGCGCGCTTCAAATATGCATCTTGATGGATAGTGGTCATTTCACCCGCTATTTTCCCCCAGGCGGGCGGCATGCTAACAGTGACAAAGCTCACACGTTCGCGCGGTAAATGTCCATAGTGCGGCTGACACAGTAGATTGTGTCAATAAGGCGCGCTACGGATGGGCAATGCGGACGCTAGCGGACGTATTGCCGGGCGCCGTCGACGTGCGGCGTAAAGTCCCAGCGCGTGCCGTTGCGCTGCAAAGCTTCCTTCACAACCAGGCGCCGGCGCACGCTTTCTGCAGCGGCGATGGCCAGTTGCTGCGGGTCAAAGTGCGCCAGGATCTGGGCCTGCAGAGAGGCCTCAAGGGCGCGAAACTCGGGGCGGCCCGCCAGGTTGCGCCACTCCCCCGGATCGTCTGCCAGATCAAAAAGCTGGCTGCCATATTCATGGATGTAGACATACTTATGACGACCCTGCCGCACCATGAAAGATGGGGCCTTCACCTTCTCAAGATGGTATTCTGAAAACACGGCGCGTGTTGGTCTCTCCCTGCCGTCCATGAGCCCAAGCAGGCTCGCGCCATCGGTGGGCAGTCGTTTCTCCTGGGGGACCTCAGCCAGGTCCAGCAGCGTGGGCAGGAGATCCAACAATGAAACAGGCGTGGCGACGCGCCGACCCTGCCCGCGCCGATCCGCAAAATGGACAATCAGCGGAACTCGCGCCGACCACTCGTAAAAGCAACGCTTTTGCACCATGCCGTGCTCGCCCAGCATATCACCGTGATCGGAGGTGAAGATGACAACTGTGTTCTGGTGTTGCCCGCTCTCCTCCAGGGCTGCCAGGAGCTCACCTACCTTGCGATCGACGTAGGTGACCAGGCCATAGTAGGCGCGGCGCAGGGCGCGCAGGTTGTCGGCGTCGCGCAGCGCAACTTGATGCACGCCATGCACCTCGTTCAGCCACAGGTCGAGGGCGGAATACGACTGCTCAAGGTCATTGGGAAAGTGTGGTATCTCAATTGGCGCCCTGGCATACAGATCCCACAGCTCGCGCGTGACTTGAAATGGATCGTGTGGATTATGAAAGGAGGTGACCAGGAAGAAGGGCTCCTCCGGGCGGCTCCGGCCTCGCTCGCGGATGAACTCCAAAGCGCGAAACTGCGTTTCCTCGTCGTAAGAGAGAAACTGGGTCCAGGAGCGCACACCCACATTGGGCAAGACGTAGCTGTGCGCATGGCCACCCTGCGTCAAACGCTCTCCGTCTTCAAGCGCCGGCACCCAATCGATATTGGCAGGGAAAACGTCTGTCGTCAGACGCCGCCGGAAGCCGTGGAGCTGATCTGGGCCGATAAAGTGCATTTTGCCACTCAATACCGTCTCGTAGCCGGCGTTCGTCAGGTAGTGCGCGACTGTGGGCTGGTCTGCTGGGAACAAGGCGGCGTTGTCAAAGCAGCCCAGGCGCGAGGCGTAACGGCCGGTCATCAGGGCAACGCGCGCTGGGGCACAGAGCGGATACGGCGTATAGGCCGCATCGAAGACCACGCCTTCCTCGGCCAGGCGGTCGAGATGAGGCGTCTGTACCACACGGTCGCCATAAGCGCCCATAAGAAAAGGCGTTAGCTGGTCGGCCATGATTAGCAGAATGTTGGGCCGTTCTGTCATGTTGGCAATGCCTCCTGAAGCAGCCAGCGCCGGATGGTCAGCAGCTCGCGCGCAACTCATCTGGCGGCGCGGCGGCCGGCGATGAAGCGGCGATACCAGTGAGCGCTCTGTTTGGGCGTGCGCTGCAGGGTGTGATAATCGACGCGCACGATGCCATAGCGTAGGGTATAGCCCAGGGCCCACTCGAAATTGTCGAGCAGCGACCAGACGAAGAAGCCGCGCAGCGGCACGCCGGCGGCGAGGGCTTTGGCCGCCTGGTCGAAGTGCGCTTCTATGAAATGCTGCCGCTGCGGATCGAGAACCTGGTCGCCGTCGACTGTCTCGGCCACTGCGGCGCCGTTTTCTGTGACGTACAGGGCAGGAAAGCGATAGTCGCGGTGGATGCGCAGCAACGCTTCGTACAGGCCGCGGGGATAGATTTCGCGATCCAGGGTTTGTGGGCGCTGCGGATCGGTCACGGTGCGCACGTAGGGCATTTTGCCTTGTGGGTTATCGGCGGCCAGGCGCCTGTTGTAATAGTTGACGCCCAGGAAATCGACGGGCGCGGCAATAACCTGCATGTCGCCGGCGGCCACGGCGGGCGCGGCCCGACCGTAAAGGGTCCACATGTCGTCTGGATAACCGCGACCTTGCAGCGGATCGAGGAACCAGCGATTGACATAGCCGTCGTGGCGCTGTGCCGCGGCCATGTCGGCCGGATCGTCACTGGCGGCGTGCCCCGGCACAATGTTTGGCGCGATGCCGGCAAGGCCGCCGACTTCCTGGATCACAGGCACGGCCAGCCCGTGCGAGAGCAGCATGTGATGCACGGCCTGCAGCGCTGCCGGAAAGTCGCGCCAGCCGGGAGCGTGCAAACCGAGATAGTGGCCCAGGAAGGCAGCCACCCACGGCTCGTTGTGCGTAATCCAATAGCGCACGCGGTCGCCCAGGCGGCGCGTAACGGTCTGAGTGTAGTCGACAAAGGCGTGCGCGGTATCGCGGTTGGTCCAGCCACCGCGATCTTGCAGCGCCTGGGGCAGATCCCAATGGTAGAGCGTGGCAAAGGGCGTGATGCCCGCCTCTAACAAGGCATCTACCAGGCGCTCATAAAAGTCTAGGCCGGCTTCGTTGGCCGCGCCGCGCCCTTGCGGCAGGATGCGGGGCCAGGCGATGCTGAAACGATAGGCTGTAAGGCCCAGCCAGCGCATGAGGTCTACGTCTTCACCGAAACGATGGTAATGATCGCAGGTCACATCGCCGTTAGAGCCGTCTTGCACTGCGCCGGGCGTGGCCGTGAAGCGGTCCCAGATCGACTCGCCCCGCCCGCCGGCGCGCGCCGCGCCTTCAATCTGGTAACTAGAGGTGGCCGCGCCCCAGTGGAAGGCGGCCGGGAAGTGCATGGATGACGGGTCGGTCATGGCACGGACGCCTGCTTAGTGCTCATGGTTGTCGGTGCGGACATAGCGCTTCACGACATGGGTGCTGATGAGGGCCATGACGGGAATGAGCGCGGGCAGCAAGGGCCAGGCAAAGTAAGCAAGCGGCAGCGCCAACAGGGCCAGGCCGGCCCAGAGCATGATCATCGAGAAGGGCTCATGCACCAGCAAAACGGCCGTGTTGCGCAGCGCCGTGCGTAAGCGACGATCTTCCTGGCGCAGATAAAAGGCGGGCACAAAGGGCTGGGGCAAGAGCCAGGTTAGCAGCAGGCCCAGGAAAATGTAGCCTACAATCCAGACCCATTCGGCCTCCAGGCCCAGATAGAAGATGGCGTTGCCGACCAAAACGATGGCTATCCCCAGGGCTGAGACGGACCAGAACAGAAAGAAGCGCCAGTGCTGCCGGCCCAGGCTAAGCCAGCTGCGCAGGCTCGTGACGCGCTTCTCGCTGAGCCGCAGGGCCATCTGGTAGTGGGCGCCCAGCACAAAGGGGATGGGGATGATCAGGAGGCTGAGCAGCGCGCCTAGCAGCCCGGAAAGGATAATTAAGAAGCTCTCCTCCCAGATGTCGCCGAGCGTCTGGCGCAGGGCCTCTATTCCGGCCACGTTCTGGGCCCGCCCTAAGAAGTGGGCGCGACTAACACGTGCGCGCCCTGGCTCGACAGCGGATCTAGCAGCTCAGCGGGCGCGCCTTCGTCGGTGATAATCGTCGTCAGGCGGCTGAACTCCAGGACGGTCATCAACGACTTCACGCCGAACTTGCTGCTATCGAGCAAAATGACGACCTCGTCGGCCGAGGCGATCATAGCCCGCTTCACCTGGACCTCTAGCATGTGCGGGTCGGTGAGGCCCATGTCTAGCGACAGGCCGGTGCCCGACAGGAACAGGCGGCGCCCATAGAAGGTACGGAAGAACTGTTCGGCGACGGGCCCTACGAAGGTGGAGGATTCAGGGCGCAGGATGCCGCCGTTACAGATGATCGTGGCGTCGCCGTGCAGGCGTTGCTGAATGGCCGCCGCCGTTTGCAGGCCATTGGTCACAATGGTTAGCTCTTTATAGCCTGTCAGGTAGCGCGCCATCGCCGTGACCGTCGTGCCGCCCTCCATGATCAGAATATCGCCATCGTGCACGAAATTTTGGGCGGCGCAGCCGGCGATGGCTTCCTTGCTGGCCATATTCAGCTGCTGCCGCCGCTCGCGATCGAGCACGGCCGGCTCGCTGCGCCCCGGAGGCCACAGAATGGCTCCACCCCACGTGCGTTTAATGAGCCCTTCGTCTTCCAGCAGGCGCAGGTCGCGACGAATGGTCATTTCCGAAACGGCATACTTTTCGCTCAGCTCCGGAATGAGATTGCCATTTTCGGCGGCAATATCTTTGAGAATCAGTCGTCGTCTTTCGATGGGGCGAAGCATAAGTTTCCCCGGCGGCAGGCAGAAAAAGCAGGCTGCCTGCGAACAAAGTGAACATCTATGTGCTCAGTTTAAACATCAATAGATTCAAAGTCAACAAAATGTAACAGGTTTTGGCCTGAAAAGGTGAAAAGTGCTGTCAAGCTGGCTTGACCCCCTGTTGACTCTCCTATACCATTCACGCAAATAGTGACCCACAGCGTGACGAATGGAAATTATCCGGTCTGAGAATGGCGTGATTTCAATAGCCGGCGATGGTTATCGACTGGCCACGACGACAGATCGTCCCTTCGTTTTGCTTTACGATGCCGGGGGTGAGCTGCTGTGCGAGCTGTTTGTGCCTTCGAGCATCCACGCCCTACACGCTCGCGACGACACGGTGGCCCTCGGCTCCTGGCAGGTGCATGGCGACGAAGCAGAAGCTGTCTTATCCCTGGAAGCGCAAAGCTCCGTCTGGCAGCACAAACGATATCGCTTCTATTGCGACGAGCGCGCGCTGCGCTATGAAGTTACGGTAGAGGGCGCCGGCTGCCTGGCGGAAGCCAACTTTTTTGGCGGCTACTATTCGGCCGCCCTGCGCTGGGGTTCCGGCTTCTTTTACTCCGGTCAGCGCTTCCAACGGTTGTTCAATCCCGAGCCCGATGTGAGCGAAACAAGGTTCCGCGACCCGTCTTCGGGGTGCAGCATTGACCTGATGGGTGTGCCGCTGCCCGGCCGGGCCGATTGGTTCTTTACGCCCGGCCCCTTTGCCTTTGCCTGCGCGGCCAATAACGGCTGGCTGGCCATCGGCGTTGACGCGCAGCCAGGCGCGCACCAGTACACGGCGCTGCGCTATCACGGCCAGCCTGAGAGCTTCCACCTGAGCCTGGAGTTTGAAGGGTACACGGAGGTTGAGGGCGCGCTGACGCTGCCGGCCATGCGGTTCGACTTCGCCGCCCCGGCTGCGGGCGAGGATGAAGCCGGCGCTTATGCGGCGCTGGCGGCCCATGTCGAGGGCTTGCAGCAAGGCCAGCCTGCTTCCCAGCGCCGTTCTGAGCCGCGGCCCCGGTGGTGGATGGAGCCGATCTTTTGCGGCTGGGGGGCGCAATGCCACCTGGCACAGCAGAACGGCGGCCGCGCGCCCGATTTTGCACGCCAGGAGCATTACGATGCCTTCCTGGCCACGCTGGCGCAGCAGGGCATTCATCCCGGCATTGTGGTATTGGACGACAAGTGGCAGGCGGCATACGGCAGCAACGAAGTCGACGCGCACAAGTGGCCGGACCTGCCGGCCTTCAGCACCCAGCAGCACGCCGCGGGCCGGCGCGTGCTGCTATGGCTGAAGGCCTGGGACCCCGAAGGCGTTCCCGCCGGCGAGTGCATTCGCAACGCGGCGGGCCTGCCCATCGCCGTGGACCCCAGCAACCCGGCTTTCGCCCAGCGCCTGCGCCAGTCGGTGCGCCGCATGTTGTCGCCAGACGGCTACAACGCCGACGGCTTCAAGATCGATTTCACGGCGCGTGTACCCAGCGGACCCGGCCTACAGCGCCATGGCCAGGCGTGGGGCCTGGAACTGATGAAACGTTACCTGGCCATGATTTATGATGAGGCCAAGCGCACCAAGCCGGATGCGTTGATCATGACGCACACGCCCCACCCCTACCTGGCCGATGTGCTGGACATGATTCGGCTCAACGATATGAACATTGGCTCGGATATTCCACAGGCCATGCAGCACCGCGCGCGCATCGCGCGCATGGCCTGTCCGCAGGCCGTTATCGACACGGACAACTGGCCCATTTCTGACAAGGAGACGTGGCGCAATTATTTGGAGCTGCAGGCGCAATTAGGCGTGCCCTCGCTCTACTACAGCAGCCATGTGGCTGCGACAGGGGAGCCGCTTGCGGCAGAAGATTACGACGCGCTGCGCGCCGTGTGGCAAACGTACCGAGAGCGCGTGCAAACGGCGGTGGGCCTATGACCACTGTTTCGATCGGCAATAAAAAAGTGCGCCTTTCTGGCCCGCCGCACGGCGACCAGGAGCTGGCGCTCTTGAGCGGTGAAGTGCATTACTGGCGCCTGAACCCGGCCAATTGGCAAGCGGTTTTGCAGCGCACGCGGGACATGGGCCTGAAGGTTGTGGCCAGCTATGTTTGTTGGGACTTCCACGAGTTAGAAGCCGGCCGTTACGACTTCAGCGGCGAGACGGATCCCCGGCGCAATGTAACGGGCTTCCTGGACCTGTGCGCGGCCAACGACCTGTGGGTGATCATCCGGCCCGGCCCATATATCTACGCCGAATGGCGCAACAACGGCGTGCCGGATTATGCGGCGCGTTATCACCGCCTCGATGCGGCTTTTCAAGACGCCGCGGCGCCCTATATGCGGGCGGTGGTGGAGACGCTGCGACCTTACCTGGCGACGCAAGGCGGGCGCATCATCCTGTGGCAGGCCGAAAACGAGATCGATGCCTGGCCGCACCTTTACGGCGAGCAGCTTGGGCTGGGCAACAGCGCGGGCCTCTTCCAGGCATATCTGCAGCAGCGCTACGCGACGGTCGAGGCGCTTAACGAAAGCTGGGGCAGCGCTTTTGCCACGTTCGACGAGGCGCGCGCCACGCGGCAGATGCTGCCTGAACAGCCAGACATGATGCGCCGCTTCCTGGACTTCAGCCGCTTTCGCCACTGGTACGTGAACGAGGTAGCGCGCTGGGCCACGGCGGCCTACCGTGACCTGGGCGTCGACGTGCCGATCATCCTGAATACGTATAGCGGTGTGGAATCGCAGCGCTGGGCCGACCTGGAGCAAATCGCGGACATCGTGGGGCCCGACATTTATCCCAGCAACGAATTCGCCCACCGCCGCAACGAGCACCGCAACTTCCTGGACGCCGTGCGCTACACGCGCACCTATTCGCGCCTGCCCTACATTCCCGAATTCCAGGCAGGTATCTGGGATGACTGGCTGGCGGACGTACAGGTTCTGACGCCCAATCATTACCGCCTGGTCTGCCTTTCGGCGCTGATGGCCGGCGCGGTTGGCTGGAACTGGTATATGCTCGTGAATCGCGATAACTGGTATCTCAGCCCGATCAACGAGTGGGGCCGCACGCGGCCGAAACTGTTTGAGGCCTTCAAGCAGATCGTGTCGCTGTTTGAGGCGATCGATATTCCAGCGCTCAGCAAGTTAAGCAACACGGCGCTGACCTATGATCCGCTGCTGCGGGCCACCACGCGGCCCGGCCAGGCGCTGCTTCAGGCGTTCTACGACGCGGGCATCGAATACGACTTTTACGATCCAGAACGCGCGGATTGCCCTTATCCTTTATTATTCTACGCCGGCGGGCCGTTTAGCTCGGCGGCGGTGCAAGAAAATCTGCTGCGCTATGTGCAGGGCGGCGGGCACCTGGTTTGCCTGGGCGAGTTTCCGCGCTTCGACGAGCGGCTGCAGGACCACAACGCCCTGGATATCCCACTTGCCGAAGGCATCGTCAGCAGCGCTCCGGGCAAGCGGCCGTTGGCCCTGACGATGGGCGGGCAAAGCTACGCGGTGCAGAGCGCCTGGTATTACAACTACCAGCCACAGAGTATAGCCCAGGGCCAGCGCGAACCGCTGATGGTGCGGCTGCTGGACAGCGAAGCTTACAGCGCCGAAGAGCTGGCGCTACAGTTCAACCTATCCAGCGGCGCCCGTTACACGGCCGGTTACAACGAGCGCAGGGGCCGCGGGCGCCTGACCGTGTTGGGCCTGGAGCCGTCGCCGGCGCTGCTGCTGGCGCTTCACGACTTCGCGGCAGCACCGCTGCCCGTGCGCAGCGCAACGCCTGGCGCTTTTGCCGCCCTGTGGCGTGGCGCAGACGCTCATTATCTGTTTGTCGTAAATAATGGCGACGAAGACAAAACGGCGACGTTTTATCTGCAAATCGACCTCTTGCCGCCGGCGCTGCAGGTGGAGGCGCTGCTGTCGCAGTACGGGCCGACCTACGACGCGCAGAGCGGGCAGCTACACGTGCAGCTTGCGCGCAAAGACGGCGCTGTTTTGCGTTTGCAGGCCGCGGCATGATAAGGGGCGAAGACGAGATGACGCACGCCGAGCAGACGGCGGAGCAGCCCCGGCTCATACGCGGCGCGCTGGAAGGTTTTTACGGCACCTTCTATACGTTCGAGCAGCGCACCGGCCTCATCCGTTTTCTGGGCCAGCAGGGGTTCACCAGCTACCTGTATGGCCCCAAGAACGACCGCTACCACCGCGCGCAATGGCGCGCACCTTACCCTCAGCGCTACATGGCGCAGTTCCAACAGACGGTGCAGATCGCGCGCGAGGCGGGCATCTCTTTTGGCTATGCGCTCAGCCCCGGCGCCACCATCAGCTACCACGCCGCCGACGATTTTGACTGCCTGACAGCAAAGCTGTCTGCCTTTTACGAGATCGGCGTGCGCCAGTTCAGCCTGTTCCTCGACGACATCGATCCGCAGTTCGCCGACAGCGCCGACGCTGCGCATTATAGCAGTTATGCCGAGGCGCAGGCGGATCTGTGCAATCGCACCCTGGCCTGGCTGCAGGCCCTGGACCAGGCCTGTACGCTGAGCATGTGTCCCACGGATTACCATGGCGCGCCGCCCTTTGGCGACTACCTGCAGCAGCTTGGCGCAAAGCTGAACAAAGCAATCGACGTTTTCTACACAGGCCCGCAAATTTGTTCGACGACGATTTCAAGGAGCGATGTCGAAGCTTTTGCCCGGGCCGCCGGCCGCCGGCCGCTGATCTGGGATAACTACCCGGTGAACGACCTGGCCATGCAGCCGGAGCTGCACATTGGGCCGCTGCGCGGCCGGCAGCCGGATCTATTGGAAGGCGTGGCCGGCGTGTATGCCAACCTGATGCTGCAGTCGGAAGCGTCGAAGATTCCGCTGGTCACCATTGGGGCCTATCTGGACGACGCCGCGGCTTACGAGCCCGACGAGGCCTGGCAGCAGGCGCTGCGCTCTGTGGCCGGCGAAGAATCGGCCGCCGCCCTGCGCCTGCTTGGCGAGAACTCGCTGCGCTGCTGCCTGCGCACCCCGGAGGCCGCGCGCCTGACGGCCCTGGCCGGCGCGGCGCTGCAAGCGCTGCAGCAAGATCACGGCCTGGACGGCCCGCCGTTTGAGACGCTGCAGGCCTACCTGCAGCAGCTGGACGACGCCTGCTATCACCTGCGCTACGACATGGCCAACACGGAGCTACGCCAGGAGATATTGCCCTGGATTGAAGGGTTGGCTATGCAGCAGGATATGGGACAGCACGCGCTGGCCGTGTTGCGCGCTGCGCAGACGCCGGCGCGCCGGCCGATGGCCAGGTTGCCGCAAGTCCGGCGCTTGAAGGAACTGCTTGCGGACGTGCAGGCGCATCATAAACGGATAGGCGGCGAAAGCCTGCTGCCGCTAGCGCATGAAGCGCTGCGCCGGGCGGAGATCCTGCGCTCCGCAGACTCCGCTACGGATGAGCGTTCGTAGCAGCTCGTTCTATAAAGAGAGACGGTGAGATGAAGCTTGAAGGTGGGCCACAAGAGATAACAGCGCACGACGACGCCGGCAGGGATGCTGGCCGCGCCATCGCCGAGGAAGGGCGTTGGCGCGCCGAAGAAGCGTTGCTGGCCAATGGCGGCGATTTAGGCCTGCTCGGTTCCAACGAAGCGTACCAGCAGGTTTGGGCGCGGGACAGCATGATTTGTAGTTTGGGCCTGCTGATGTGCACAGCGGGCGACGGCGCGGGCGTACACCGGCGCTCGCTGCAAACGCTGCAGGCGCACCAGTCGGCGCTGGGCAAGATCCCGCACAACGTGGGCATGCCCAACATACTGGACCCGGCGCTCATTGCCCTGGGCGGCCGGCTGGTCGCGGAAAACAACGAGGGCATGGCGCTTGCCGACACCACGCACGCCGGTTGTGTGGACAGCAATCTTTGGTTCATCATCGGGCACTATACGGCCTTCGTGCACTCTGGCGACGTCGCTTTCCTGCGCCGTTCCTGGCCCAGCCTGCAGCAAGCCTTGTTGTGGCTGCGTTACCAGGATTCCAACGAATGTGGCCTGCTGGAGGTACACGAAGCCATGGATTGGGCCGACCTCTTTGCCAACCGCTATAACGTGCTGTTCGACAATGTGCTGTACTACGCGGTGTGGCGCTGCATGGGCACCATGGCGCGGGCGCTGGCCGAAACGGCCGAACAAGAAGCGCAGGCCGGCGACTACTTGGAGCAGGCGGAAGACGTGCGTCGCAAACTGAACGCCTTGCTGTGGGTCGGGCCGGAGTCGCCCACCGATTGGGCGTGGATCAATGCTGTGCGTAAGGAGTGGCTGTATCCGCTGCGCCGCGTGCAAACGGAGCTGGTGGAGCGCCCCTTCTACCTGCCCTACATGGCCTTCCGCGATTACGCCGACCGCTTCGACACGCTGGCGAACCTGCTGGCAATCTTATTTGGCGTCGCCGACAAGGCGCGCGCGGACAAGATCCTGGACTATATTTATGGCTGCGGCCTGAACGAGCCGTTCCCCGTGCGCGCGCTGTACCCGCCTATCCAGCCCGGCGAGCGCGACTGGCGCGAATATTACCGTGTGCGCAATCTGAACCAGCCCAACCATTACCATAACGGCGGGGCCTGGCCGTTCATCGGCGGCTTTTACGTGGCGGCCCTGGTGCAGGCCGGCCGCCTGCAAGAAGCGGAAGCGCAGTTGCACAAGCTGGCGCTGATGAACCGCGCCGGGAAGAAGCGTGAATGGGAGTTTAACGAGTGGTTTCACGGCCTAGCGGGGCGGCCTATGGGTTACGGCGGGCAATCGTGGTCGCTGGCGCTTTATATCTTTGCTCATGAGGCGGTGCAGCAGGGTCGCGTGCCGCTCTTTGAGGCGCAAGACGGCTGGGAGGTGTGATGGCGTGACGCTGCTGCAGTTGAGCCCACACCTGTATCGTTTCGCCGACACGTGCAACGTCTACGCCTTGCGGCATGAAGACAGCGCGGTGCTGATCGATTACGGCAGCGGCGCCATCGAGCCGCTTCTGGCGCAGATGGGCGTGCAACGCGTGACGCACATTCTGATGACCCATCATCACCGCGACCAGGGGCAGGGCCTGCCGCACAGAACGAACGCCGCCGAAGTATGGGCGCCGCACACCGAGCAGGATTTGTTTCACAGCGTCGAAGCGCACTGGCAGGCGCGGCCGGTGATGAACGATTACAACATGCGCCAGGATCGCTTCTCGCTGCTGCACAACGTGCCGCTGGCCGGCGCCCTGCAAGATTACGCAAGCTACCAGTTTGGCGGCTTTGAGATGACCGTGTGGCCCACGCCGGGGCACACCACAGGCTCGGTGACCCTGCTGGTCACCGTCGACGGCCGGCGCGTGGCCTTTAGCGGCGACCTGATCACCGCGCCGGGCCAGCTCTGGACACTGGCAGCCACACAGTGGAGCTACAACGGAGCGGAAGGTGCGCCGGCGACCATCCTGTCGCTTCTATCGCTGAAGGAGCTAGGCCTGGACCTGCTGCTGCCTTCGCATGGCGAGCCGATGCACGGTGTGGCCGAGGCAATCGATCTGCTGGCGGCGCGCCTGTGGGCCCTGCTGCGAGAACGGCGGCAGAACCCGCGGCTGTTTGAGCTGCGGGAGCGGCCGTACCAGGCGCTGACGCCGCACCTGCTGTGGAACCGCACGAGCATGGCCTATAGCTATGTGCTGCGGTCGGAAAGCGGCAAGGCGCTCTTCTTTGATTTGGGCTACGACTTCTTTGTGGGCGGCGCAGCCGGCAGCGACCGCGCGTCGCGCCGGCCGTGGCTGTACACTCTGGGCGCGCTGAAAGCGCAGCATGGCATCGACCAGGTCGAGGCCGTGGTGCCGACCCATTTCCACGACGATCACGTGGCGGGCGCCAACCTGCTGCGCGATGTCGAAGGCGCGGCGGTCTGGGCCCCGCAGAACTTTGCCGCCATTTTGGAGGAGCCGCGGCGCTATGACCTGCCCTGCTTGTGGTACGACGCCATCGCCGTCGACCGCGTGCTGCCGTTAAGCAGGCCCATATCCTGGGAGGAATATACGTTCACCCTATACCCGCTGCCGGGGCACACGCGTTATGCCGTGGCCATCGCCCTGGACGTGGACGGAAAAAGGGTACTGATCAGCGGCGATCAGTACCAGGGCGAAGACGGTTTGTTGTGGAATTATGTGTATCACAACGGCTTCGAGGCGCATGATTATGTGGCCAGCGCTGCGCTGTACCGGCGGCTGGCGCCCGATCTGATTCTAAGCGGGCATTGGCAGCCGTTGTGGCTGGCGGGCGAGGAGCGAGAGGCTTACCTGGCGCAGATTGAGCAGAGCGGCGAGGCGCTGGCCCGCGCGCATCGCGAGCTGCTGCCAGCGCAAGCCCTGGGCGCAGGCGCAGAAGGTTTTGTGGCGCGCCTGCAGCCGTACCAGCTTCAGGCGTCGGCAGGCACGCCGTTTGACCTGGTGGTGGAGGTCCGAAATCCGCTCGACCAGCGGGTAACGGCGGAGGTGTCGCTGGCCACGCCGCGGCAGTGGCAGGCAAGGCCCGTGTCGCAGAGCATCGAGCTAGACGCCGGGCAACTAGGCTACTTGACATTTTGGGTCACAGCGCCGCAGCCAGAGGTGCAGCGCCGGCCTGTAGCCGCTGACGTCACGATAAACGGCCGGCGTTGGGGGCAGCAAGGCGAAGCGTTGGTCACGGTGGACTGAGATGACAAGCGCCAGAAGCGTCCGCTTTGCACGCGAGGATGTGCCCTTATTGGCCGCGGTCGACGTGGTCGTGGCCGGCGGCTCTTGCTGCGGCGTGGCTTGCGCCGAGCGGCTAGCGCGGGCGGACCAGCGCGTGCTGCTGGTGGAGCCGCGCACGTATCTGGGCCATGATCTGGCGGCCACGCTGCGCCCGTGGCTGCCGGGCAGCGATACGGCGCTGGCCGCTGTACCCATCCTGGCCGCCTTTCTGGCCAGGCAGGGCGCGCCGACTGTGGCTAACGAGCGGCCCTTCTCGCTGCACGCGCTCAAGCTGTACCTTGAGGAGCGCTTGCTGGCTGCGGGCGTGGAGCTGCTGTACGCCTCAGGGGTAATGGGCTTCGTGCTGGCCGGGCCGCCGGAGGCCGGCGGCTCAGAGCCGCTTCACGTCCGGCCCTGGCCCGGCGATAGCGACGCATTGGTAGATGGCTCGCTGCGCGGCCTGGTGGTGGGCAATAAATCCGGGCGGCAGTTTATCGCCTGCCGGCAGCTTTTGGCCGGCTCGACTGCTGAGCTGGCGCCGCTGCAAGCGGCCATGCTGCCTCCTGGCGCTTTGCCCCGTGCTGAGGTCGTCGCCTTTGCGCGCACCCTGGAATTCGACGGCGTGGCGCCCTTGGAGGGTACGTCGCTGGCCGTGCCCGCCGCGTTAGAGATGGCCGGCGACCGCGTCTGGCTGCACCGCGGCTATCGCGGCGCCGGGCACCTGTATATCGAGTGCATCATGGCGCTGGAAAGCGTGGGCCACGAAGCGGCCAGCGACAGCGCGCGTGAAGGAGCGGCGCGGCGCAGGAGCATGGAGGTCGCCGCCTATCTGCTGCAGAACGTGGCGGCGTTCGATGGCGCCACGCTGGCGGCCGCTTCGCACGAGCTCTTTGCTTACCCGCCCGCGACAGAGAGGGGCAGCGACGTGCAGCACGCCGCCGGTTGGGCGCCCCTGCCCGTGGCCTCTGACCTGCTCATTATGGAGCCGGAAAGCCCACAACCGGGCAAACAGGTCGAGCGCGCGCTGCTGGAAGCGTGGTCGCTGCCCGTTATTTCCGAGGTCGACGTGCTGGTGGCGGGCGGCGGCACGAGCGGCGCTACGGCGGCGCGCGTGGCGGGCGAAGCGGGGCTGCGCACGGCCGTGGTGGAGATGAACCCGGGCCTCGGCGGGACGGGCACCTATGGCGGCGTGCACAGCTACTGGTTTGGCCGGCGGGTAGGCTTCGCAGCGCAGGTCACAGAAATGGCCATCGACCTGCACCACAAGTTGCGACAGCCGCCGCCGGAAGGGGCCGTGCCGCGTTGGAACATCGAGGCCAAGGCGCAGGCTCTGCGCCAAGCGGTTGAAGAGGCGGGTGCGGAGCTGGTTCTTAATGCCATTGTGGTAGGCGCCGTGGTGCAGGCTGGCAGCAAGCGGCCGGGGCAGCGGCGCACGGTGGCCGGCGTTG
Organism: uncultured Ardenticatenaceae bacterium; assembly: GCA_964384155.1. Taxonomy (GTDB): domain Bacteria; phylum Chloroflexota; class Anaerolineae; order Promineifilales; family Promineifilaceae; genus JAAYYY01. The sequence goes on along the minus strand of CAYLJW010000010.1, from coordinate 44,533 downwards.
CGCTAGTTACGCGCCGCGGGCCGGCCGTGATCCTGGCGAAGGTAGTGATCGACGCCAGCGGCGACGGGGATGTGGCGGCTTATGCCGGCGCGCAGATAACCTACGGTGCGGCGCGCGATCACGTGGTGATGTGGTACTCGCTGGCGCAGTTCGCGCGGCCGGGGCGCACGCGCAATAACTTCACGAGCATGGTCGACGTGAGCAACGTTCGCGACTACACGCGAGCCTTGCTGGCCGGCCGTCGCCGCCTGCGCGATAACGATCACGACCACGGCATCTACGTGGCCACCCGCGAGAGCCGCCATGTGCTGGGCGAGGTGCAGCTTACGCTCAGCGATCAGCTGCTGCAGCGGCGCTGGCCCGATGTGGTCAATATCGCCTTCAGCAACCACGACGTTAAAGGACACAGCGCCTCTGATTGGGTGCAAATTGGGCTGATCCCGCCCAACCTGGACGTTGAGATTCCATATCGTGCGTTGCTGCCGCAGGGTCTGGACAACATTCTGGTGGTAGGCAAGGCGATTTCGGCAACGCACGACGCGCTGCCGGCCATTCGCATGCAGGCCGACATGGAGAACCTGGGCGGTGCAGCGGCGCTGGCCGCTGCGCTGGCCTGCCGCCGCCGGGTCACCGTGCGACAGATCGATGTCAAGGCGCTGCAGCGGGCGCTGGTGGACGCCGGCGTGCTGCCAGCCGCCATCATCGGTCGCGAGCTGGCGCCCTGGCGTCTGGAAGGGCAGCGGCTGGCGCAGGCTATCGCCGGCCTGGATGCCCACCCGCTGATTCAGTACGCCGACATGGAGATGGATGAAGTGTACCGCGAGCGCCTGCCGCCTGTGGAAATCTGCTGCGCCGGGCCCGAGGCGGTCCCCCTGTTGGAGCAGGCGCTGGCCGCCGAACAAGATGAACAGCGCCGCCTCCTGCTGGCACAGCTTCTGGCCCTGGTGGGCTCCAGCGCCGGCGCGCCGGTGTTGGAAGAAGCGTTGTGGGCTGCTCTGAGCGGCGAGGCGCTGCCGCAGCGCGACTCGCACATCCGCTATGCCGGCGCGCCGCCAGATCAGGGCGCCATGCCCCAGGAGGTGTATTGGCTGCACGCCCTGGCGCGCACGCGCCAGCACACGGCGCTTGGCATCTGGCAACGTGTGGTACACCTGCTGCAAACCACGACCGCGGCAGACGTGGCCAGCGGGGTAAAGGGCGCTTTTTATTATGTGCAGGCGGTCTGCGCCGGCGCCGAACGGCTGGGCAGCCCGGAGGCCCTTCCGCTGCTGGCGCGGCTGCACAGTTATGAGCCGTTCCATAACCTGGTGTGCCGCGCGGGCTACGAAGTGGATTTTTTCGCCGAGCGCCGCGCTTATCTGGAGCTGCTCATTGCACGGGCTATGGCCCGCTGCGGCAGCATGCAGGGCGCAGCGATCCTGGTCAACTACCTGGACGATGTGCGTGCGCTGCTGGCGGCGCACGCGCACAGCGAGCTGCTGGCGATTAGCGGGCAGAGGCTGGGGCGCGACAGCGCAGCCTGGGCGCAATGGCTGGAGGAGCAGGGCGAGCGCCTGCCGCCGCGCCCCTATGCGCCAATCAGCGCCCCCATGCGCATGTGGCGGGAGGAAGTGCTGGTGGAAGTGAGCGCAGAGACAGGAAAGGAAGATGATGTTTAAAGAAGACGTCGAAGCAGCGCAGCGCCTGGCGCTGCAGGCTCTGGAGCGCGCCGGTATTGTGCTGACTCCGGAGGAAGCGCAGCAGATCGAAGTAGCCGACTTTAGCCTGGGCGAGCTGTATGAAAGCGGCTTACAGCTTGTGACCTACGTTAATACAGAGCGCGTGTGCGCCAAGGAGCTGGTGCTGTTTCCCGGCCAGACCTGCCCCGAACACCGCCATCCGCCACGCGCCGGCGGCCCGGGAAAAGAAGAGACCTTTCGCTGCCGCCGGGGAACGGTGTATCTCTATGTGCCCGGCGAAGCCAGCGCCCAGCCTCAGGCGCAGCCGCCAGCGGCACGCCGCGCGCACTACACGGTATGGCATGAGGTCGTGCTGCAGCCAGGCGAGCAATACACCATCGCGCCGGATACGCTGCACTGGTTCCAGGGCGGGCCGCAAGGGGCCGTGGTCTCCGAATTTTCTACACACAGCGATGACGCCAGCGACATTTTTACGGATCCCGACATACGGCGTGTGCCGCAGCCGGGCGCTGAGAAGAGCGACTGAGGGGTAAATGAACACGATTTCTTTTATGAGCGCCAACTTCGTGGCGCGACAGCTAGATTATGAGATGCGCGGCGGCTGGGGTGAAGGCGACCGAGCGGCCAACGACTATTTCCGGCCCGGGGAAACGTTTGGCGCCCGCTTTGAAGCGCTGCTGGCAGAGATTCAGGCGATGCAGTTTGAGGCCATCGACCTGTGGCTGGCGCACCTGAACCCGGAGTGGGCTAGCGAAGAGCAGGTGGCCACGGCGCGCAGGCTGCTGGATGACTCTGGTCTGCGGGTGGTGAGCCTGGCCGGCTGGTTCGGCCGTTCGCCGGAGGAGTTTGAGCGCTGCTGCCGTCTGGCCACGGCCCTCGACTGCCGCGTGTTAGGGGGCTCGACCACGGTTCTGGAGAGCGACGCGGCCTTTGCCCGGGAGGCCTTGAGGCGCTACGGGCTGCGCCTGGGGCTAGAAAACCATCCGGAGAAAACGCCGCAGGTGATGCTGCAAAAGATCGGCGCGCAGGAGGGTGACAGGGGCTTAATCGGCGTCACTGTAGACACGGGCTGGTTTGGCACGCAGGGCTATGACGCCGCGCAGGCCATCCGCGAGCTGGGGCCGCACGTGGTTCACGTACACCTGAAGGACGTGCGCGCCGTGGGTACGCACGAAACCTGCGCTTACGGCGAGGGTATCGTGCCGTTGGCCGACTGCGTACGCGCCCTGCAGGAAATCGGCTACGAGGGCGCCATCAGCGTGGAGCATGAGCCGGAGATGGGCGACCCTACGGCCGCCGTGCTGGCCTCGCGCCGGCAACTGCGCCAATGGTTGGCCGAAGGAGCGCACGATGCCTGAAGCAATGGGTGTTGGCATCGTGGGCTGTGGCAACATTGCCGACGCCTACGTGCGCCATATGCTTAACGCAGCGGAAATCAGGGTGGTGGGCGTGACGGACCTGCTTGCCGAGCGCGCCGCGGCCCTGGCAGAGAGCTATGGCCTGGATGTGTATGGCAGCCTGGACGAGCTGCTGGCCGACGAGCGCGTACAAATCGTAGCCAACCTGACCATCCATCACGCCCATTATGAGGTGACGCGGCGCTGCCTGGAAGCGGGCAAGCACGTTTATAGCGAGAAGCCGCTGGCAATGCGTGCGGAAGAGGCCCGGGAGCTGACGGCCCTGGCCAAGAGCAGCGGCCTGCGGCTGGCCTGCGCCCCGATTACGTTTATGGGCGAAGCGCAGCAGACGGCCTGGAAAATAATTCGCGAAGGCCGCCTGGGCCCCGTGCGCGCGGTATACGCCGAGGTCGATTGGGGCCGTATTGAAACGTGGCATCCTAACCCCGAGCCCTTTTACGAGGTAGGCCCTCTGTTTGATGTGGGCGTCTATCCTCTGACGCTGCTGACCACGATCCTGGGCCCGGCGCGGCGCGTGAGCGCCTTTGGCCGGCTGCTCAAGCCGGGGCGGGTACGCAAGGATGGAGAGCCTTACCAGGTTACGACGGCGGACTTCATGGTTCTGATGGTGGATTTCGAGAGCGGGCCTGTGCTGCGGCTGACAGCCAATTTCTATGTGAGCCAGCGCACCCAAGAGGCCGGCATTACCTTCCACGGCGACGACGGGTCGCTGCGGCTGGGAAACTGGTTTATGTATGACGCGCCCGTGGCCTTCGCGCCATATGGCGAGGCGTATGAAGCGGCGCCCCTGGTGCGCCCTGCGCCGCCGGGCGTAGAATGGCAGCGCGGCATTGTGGACATGGTGGAAGCCATTGGTCAGGAGCGGCCGCAGCGCGCCACCGGCGAGCAGGCGGCGCACGTCGTGGAGATTATGTGCGCGGCGCTTGACTCCATAGATAGCCAGAGTCCCGTTTCAATCAGCTCTACATTTCAGCCGCCGGCGCCGATGGCGTGGGCCCTGGCGGATAGCGAGGCGCGCTGAGCAGCCAAAGGTAATTAGGCTATGTCAAAACAACGCGGCATCCTGCACATGATCGGCAATGCACACATCGACCCGGTGTGGTTATGGCCCTGGCAGGAAGGCTTTCACGAGGTTCTGGCTTCATTTCGGTCGGCCCTTGACCGGTTGGCGGAGTACGACGACTTCATTTTTGTATCCAGCTCCGCTGCCTTCTATGAGTGGGTTGAGAAGAGCGACCCGCAGATGTTTGCCGAGATCCAGCAGCGGGTGGCCGAGGGGCGCTGGGAAATTGTGGGCGGCTGGTGGATCCAACCCGACTGCAATCTGCCCGGCGGCGAATCGTTCGCCCGGCAGGCGCTGTATGGGCAGCGCTACTTCCGCGAAAAGTTCGGCGTGACGGCCCGCGTCGGCTACAACGTCGATAGCTTTGGCCATCATGGCATGCTGCCGCAGCTTTTGAAGAAAAGCGGCCTGGATAGTTACGTGTTTATGCGCCCGCAACCGCACGAGAAAGGGCTACCCGCGCGCCTTTTCTGGTGGGAATCGGACGATGGCTCCCGCGTGCTGACCCTTCGCCTGCCTTTTGAGTATTGCACCTGGGGCAAGGAGCTGGACAAACATATCCGCCGCTGCGCCGGAGAGCTGGCGCCGCCTTTCGACGAAATGATGTGCTTTTACGGGGTGGGCAACCACGGCGGCGGGCCCACCAAAGAAAACATCGAGAGTATTCGCGCCCTGGCAGGCGACGAAACGCTGCCCGAGCTGCGCTTCAGCTCGCCCAACCGCTTCTTTGCCGCTATCGCCGCGCCCGATCTTCCCCTGCCCGTAGTGCACGACGAACTGCAGCGACACGCCAGCGGTTGTTACGCGGCCCATTCGGGCATTAAGCGCTGGAATCGCGAGGCCGAAAACCATTTGCTGGCGGCGGAGAAGTGGTCGGCCATTGCGGCCATGGTCACCGGGCAGCCTTACCCCTATGACTTTGGCCGGGCCTGGAAAAACGTGCTGTTCAACCAGTTTCACGACATTCTGGCCGGAACCAGCCTGCCCACGGCCTATCAGCAGGCCCAGGAGCAGCATGGTGAAGCGATGTCCATCGCCGCGCGGGCGCTCAATTATGCCACGCAGTCGCTGGCTTGGAATGTGGGCACGGCGCAAGAAGAGGGGGTGACGCCGATCCTCGTCTTCAACCCCCACGCCTGGCGCAGCCGCAGCAACGTGGAGCTGGAGTTCGGGAAGCTGCCTGAAAACCCGGTTCTGCTCGACGACGAAGGGCGCGCCCAGCCGCTGCAGCTCGTACAGTCGGAAACGACGGCAAACGGCCGCCATCGCCTCAGCTTCATCGCCGACCTGCCCTCTCTAGGCTATCGCACCTACCGGCTGGCGCCGGCTGGCGAAGAAGCGATGACCTGGCCGCAGGTAGAAGCCAGCGATCACGTCCTGGATAATGGACGCCTGCGCCTGGAGATCGACCCGCAGAGCGGCGCCATCGCCAGCCTCTTCGACAAGCGCCACGGCGTTGAGCTGTTTGCAGGGCCGGCGGCCCGCGCCGTGGTGCTGGAAGATGACAGCGACACCTGGAGCCACAATGTGTTTCGCTTCGACAAGGCTATTGGCGAGTTCAGCCTGTGCGACGCGCAACTGGTGGAGCATGGCCCGGTGAAGTCGGTCATTCGCGTTCGCAGCCGCTTTGGCGATGAGCAGGGCGCGTGCTCCACGCTGCTGCAGGAGTTCGTCATGTATGCCGACCTGAAGCAGATCGACGTGCGCGTAAGGGTGGACTGGCGCGAGCAGTTCAAAGCGCTGAAGCTGCGCTTCCCGCTAAACCTCAACCACATGAGCGCCGTGTATGAGATTCCCTATGGCCATATCGAGCGCTTTGCCAACGGCGAAGAAGAGCCGGGACAGCGCTGGCTCGACGTCACGGGAACCTCGCGCGACAGTGGCGAAGCGTATGGCCTGAGCCTGTTGAACGACGGCAAATATAGCTTCGACGTGCATATTCGCGATGTGGGGCTCACCGTGCTGCGCAGCCCCATTTACGCGCACCATATCCCTGCCCAGCCGCAGCCTGGCGGACATTACCAATTCATCGACCAGGGAATGCAGCAGTTTCGCTACAGCTTGCTGCCGCACGCCGGCACGTGGAAGCAGGCCGCTACGGTGCAGCGCGCCGCCGAGCTGAACCAGCAGGCCGTGGTGCTAACGGCAACTGCCCGCCCAGACGGCAAACTGCCGCAACAGGCTTCCTTTGTGCAGGTTGATCGCGCCAACATCGACGTTACGGCGCTGAAGATGGCCGAAGACGGCGACGACCTGATCCTGCGCTGCTTCGAGACGGCGCGGCAGGCCACGAAGGCAGCCATCAGCCTGCCGCACTGGCAGCGCACCATTGAAGCGGCGTTCGCGCCCAACGAGATAAAGACCTTTCGTATCCCGCGCGACGCCGCCGCGCCAGTGATAGAAACGGATCTCATCGAAATGAGCGCGCCGGGGGATGAGCCGTGATAGACGCTGCGACGCGGCACATCTCGCTGAGCGGCGGCGATTGGCAGCTCAAGGGGTATATTGGCGAAGACTGGCGTTGGCGCGACGCGCACATGCCACAGACGCGGGACGTTCATAACTGGATCGCGGCCAGCGTGCCCGGCAGCGTGCATCACGACCTGTGGCAGGCGGGGCTGATCGCCGACCCTTACCGCGGGCAGAACACGCTGCTGGCGGAATGGGTGTCGGCGCGCACCTGGCTGTATCGCAAGCAGTTTAGTGTAGACTCGGCGCTTAGCGGCCGGCGGGTGCGGCTGTGCTTCGAAGGCGTGGATTACGAGGCGAGCTTTTACTTGAACGGCGCGGCCCTGGGCAGCCATCGCAGCATGTTTGCCGCGGCGCAGTTCGAGGTGGGCCATTTGCTGCGTTACGACGGCGACAACGTTCTGGCGGTGGTGCTGCAGCCGGCGCCGCACGAGCAGCCGCAGGTTGGGCGAAGCAGCCTGGTGCGCACGCACAAGACGCGCATGAACTATTGGTGGGACTTTTGCCCACGCCTGGTGCACCTGGGGCTGTGGGACGACGTCAGGCTGCAGGTGAGCGGCGATGTGCGCATCGAAGATGTGTTTGTGCGGCCGCGGCTTAGCGCAGACCTGAGCGAAGCCACGCTGCATGTGGCCGTGCGCCTCTCGGCCGCCGGCGAGCAGGAGTTGGGCCTTGAAGTGGCCGTCGACGGCGTGAACCATGACGCGCCGCCGATTCGGCGGCAGGAAGCGTATGCGCCGGGCGCGGCAAGTGGGGAACGTTATTTGCAGCTCACCGTGCCGCGCCCGGCTTTGTGGTGGCCTAACGGTTACGGCGAGCAGCATTTGTATGACCTGGCGCTAACGGTACGCACAGAGCCCGGCGGCGCTCTGTGCGACGTGCGGCGGGTGCGCTTTGGCATACGCCGCAGCGAATTTGCGCCGAACGACGGCGCGCCTGACGGCGCCATGCCCTATACGCTCGTGGTGAACGGGCGCAGGCTCTACATCAAGGGTTGGAACTGGGTGCCCATGGACCTGTTGTACGGCGTGGAGTGGCCGCAGAAGCGCGAGCGCCTGCTGCGCCTGGCGCAGCGGGCACAGGTGAACGTTTTGCGTGTGTGGGGCGGCGGGCTAATCGAAAAGGAAGCGTTTTACGAGCTGTGCGACCGGCTGGGCATCCTGGTGTGGCAGGAGTTTATCCAGTCCAGCTCGGGCATTGAGAACGCGCCGCCCACGGATCCCCAGACCATTGAGCTGATGCGGGAGGAGGCGCGGCAGATCATACCGCGCCGGCGCAACCATCCCAGCCTGCTGCTTTGGTGCGGCGGCAATGAGCTGCAAGATGAACAGGGGCGGCCACAAGACGACGCGCACCCCATGCTGCAGGCGCTGAAGCGCGAAGTAGAGGCGTTGGATCCCGACCGCCACTGGCTGCCGACCTCGCCCAGCGGGCCGCGCTTTGGCAATACGCTGCAAAACATCGCCGAAGCGCCTGATGAGCTACACGATGTGCACGGGCCGTGGCGCTACGAAGGCCTGGAAGCGCACTACACCCTGTTTAATAGCGGCAGCTCTTTGCTGAACAGCGAGTTTGGCGTGGAAGGCGTGACTAACCGGCGCACGCTCAACCACGTTGTGCCCCGCACGAAGCAAAGACCGATCCGCCGCGCCAATCCCTACTGGCAGCACCTCGGCGCATGGTGGATCTGGGAGGATCGTTGGGACGACTTTTGGGGCGGTCTGATGGATAGGGATACGGCGCAAGTCGTGCGCGCCACGCAGTTTTTACAGGCGGAAGGTCTGCGTTATGCCGTGGAAGCCAACCGCCGCCGCAAATATGGCAACAGCGGCTCGCTGCCCTGGCAGTTCAACGAGCCTTATCCCATGGCCGCCTGTACTTCGGCGGTGGATTACTACGCGCGCCCCAAACCGGCCTACCATGCTGTAGCGCGCGCCTACGCGCCGCTGCTGGTCTCGGCCTGCTTTGCGCGCCTTGCCTGGAGCGGCTCAGAGCCGTTTTGCGCCAGGCTATGGAGCGCTTATTCAGGCGCAGCGCCTCTGGCAGGGCTGGCGCTGCGGGCGCGGCTGATTGACGCCGCCGGGCAGAGCCTGGCGCAAATGGAGCAGCCGGTTGGGATCGCGCCGGACGCCTCCCAGGAGCATGGCCTACTTACAGCAGATCTGCAAGCCAGCGCCCATGATGTGTTCTTTCTCGATCTGGCCTTGGTGGGGGATGGCGCTGTCGTGGCGCGTAATTGTTATCCTTTCGTGCGCGGCGACACGCTGGCGCCCCTGTTGGCGCTGCCCGAAGCGGATCTGCAGATGAGCGTGGAGGCCCACGGCGACCGCTGGCGGCTGATCGTTACCAACGCCTCGGCGTACGCCGCGCCGGGCGTGTGGATGGACGTGGCGCGCAGCGTGCGCCGCGGCGGCTATGCTTACTTTGACGACAACTTCATGCACCTGTTGCCCGGCGAACAGCGCGAGCTGTGCGTGGCCTGGGAGCAGATCGCGCCGGGCGAGCGGGCCCTTGAGGTGACGGCGTTGAGCGGCGGGGAAAGGATGATTTATGCATAAACATCTGGCCAGACTTGTGGACCGCTATCCCGATCTGCAGGCGACTACGGACGATATCGCCGCGGGCTACGAGATGCTGCGCGCCTGTTTTGCGGGCGGCGGCAAAGCCCTTTTCTGCGGCAACGGCGGCAGCGCGGCGGACTGCGAGCATATCGTGGGCGAGCTGATGAAAGGCTACCTACTGCCGCGCCCCATCGCGCCGACAACGGGCCACCGGCTGCGCGAGGCGTATGGCGACGACGGGGACTACCTCGCGGGCCATCTGCAGGGGGCGCTGCCGGCCATTTCGCTGGTGAGCCAGGTGGGGCTGATCACGGCCTACGCCAACGACGTCGCGCCGGACATGATCTTCGCGCAACAGGTGTATGGCTATGGCCGGCCGGGCGACGTGCTGGTGGGCATCAGCACTTCGGGCACGTCGCGCAACGTACTGCACGCCCTGCGCGTGGCGCGGGCCATGGAGCTGCGCACGCTGGGCTTCAGCGGCGAGAGCGGCGGCGCAATGGCCGGCCTGTGTGACACGCTGGTGCGCGCCCCCTGGCAGGCTACGGCCTACGTGCAGGAGCGCCATCTAGCCATCTACCACGCCTTATGCGCCATGCTGGAAGAGGCTCTTTTCGGGCAGCCGCCCAACTGAGGATGCGGCCGGCGCGCCGCATCGCCACTGCGACGAGTAACAGCTTATGGCCTTTCTTACCGCTCAAAAAATCGCCCGGCAGCTCGTGGACCTGCAGGCCGTCGTGTATCGTGAGACGCAGGCCATCGCTGCGTTCCGCTTTCGCCAGGGAAGCACCGAGCAGATGGCGGCCCTGGGCCGGCGGCCGGCTGCGCCGGACTTCGACGACGGGGATTGGCAGGATTTTGAGGTAGGCCAGCTCTGGGGCGGCTACGACATAACGGCCTGGTTCAGGAGCACCATTTCAATTCCGGAATTCTGGCAGGAGCAGCGCGTCTATCTACACCTACTGGTAGGCCCGCGCGACGGCGGCGGCTCCACAGCCGAGACGCTGCTTTATGTGGATGGCGAACCGTTGCAGGGCATCGACGTGTGGCATGCGCAGGCCTGGCTGCCGCCGGAGCTGCTGCAGCGGGAGCGGCTGCACCTGGCGCTGCATGCGTGGAGCGGCGTGCTGGATATTCCGCCGCAGCGCCGCTTTGCCATGGCGCAACTGGCACTTGTGGACGAGCCCACGGAGAAGCTGGCGCACCTGACGCAGGCGCTGCTGGAGGCGGTGCATGAGCTGGACGAGCGCGAGCCTGGGCGCATCAACCTGTTGCAGGCGCTGGACAGGGCCTACGGCTTCGTCGATTTCTTGCAGCCGGGTTCTGAAGCCTTTTATGCCTCTGTGGCCGCAGCCCTGGACTGCCTGCAAGCAGGCCTGCAAGAAATGGGCGCCGGCGCAGCGCCCGCGCCGCGCATGTCGGCCGTGGGCCATGCACACATCGACTTGGCCTGGCTGTGGCGCTTGCGGCACGCGCGCGACAAGGCGGCGCGCACCTTCAGCACGGCCATGCACCTAATGCGCGAATACCCCGAATACCGTTTCAGCCACTCTTCACCGCAGCTCTTCAAATTCCTCAAAGAAGATTATCCTGACCTGTTTGCGCGGGTGAAAGAACATATGGCGCGCGGGCAGTGGGAGATTACGGGCGGCATGTGGGTAGAAGCGGATACAAACATCCCTTCGGGCGAAGCGCTGGTGCGCCAGTTTTTGTTGGGGCAGCGCTATCTGCAGCAGGAATTTGGCGCAATTAGCCGCCTGTTGTGGCTGCCCGACGTCTTTGGCTACAGTTGGGCGCTGCCGCAAATTGCCCTGCAGAGCGGCATCGAGGCCTTTCTGACGTCGAAAATAAGCTGGAGCCAGTACAATCGCTTCCCCTACGATACCTTTCGCTGGCGCGGCAGCGACGGCAGCGAGCTGCTGACCTACTTTGTCACCACGCCCTCAGACGATCTGTCGCACTACACCTACAACGGGCAGCTCAGCCCGCGCGATGTCAAGGGCACCTGGGACTTCTATAATCAGAAAGAGGCCAACCAGGAGCTGCTGACGCTCTTTGGCTGGGGCGACGGCGGCGGCGGGCCCACGCGGCAGATGCTGGAATCGGGTCGCGCCTTGCAGGCCTTGCCCGGTTTTCCCCAGGTGCGGCAGGAGTTAGCAGAAGATTTCTTCACGCGGCTGGCGCAGCGCCTGGCCGGGCAGCGCCTGCCCGTGTGGGATGGCGAGCTGTACCTGGAGCTGCACCGCGGCACCTACACCTCGCAGGCGGCTAACAAACGGGCCAACCGGCTGGCGGAGCAGGTGTACCACAACGCCGAGTGGCTGAGCGCGCTGGCAGGCGCCGTGGGCGCGGCGGCGCACTACCCGGCGCGGGCGCTGCGTGAAGGCTGGGAAAAGCTGCTGCTGAACCAGTTTCATGACATATTGCCCGGCTCTTCGATTCGCGAGGTGTATGAAGATAGCCAGGCCGACTATGCCTTCGTGCTGGCCAGGGGCGAGCAAGCCTGGGCGGCGGCGCAGGACGCGGTGCAGGGCGCTCTGGCGCTGCCGCGCGACGCGGTAGTCGTCTATAACCCGCTCTGCTGGGAGCGGGGCGGCCTGTTCATGCTGCCGGCGAGCGCCGTGCCGCCGCAGCAGACCGTGGCCGGCGGCGGGGGCCGGCCTCTGCCGGTTCAGGCCGTTGGTGAAGGCGACCACGCCATGCTGCTGGTTGGCCTGCCGCCAGAGAGCGCCGTGCCGTCGCTGGGTTATGCCGCTTATCCATTGATCGCGGCGCCCGCCGCGGCAGAGGCGGCGCACGAACCGGCGCTGACGGTAACGCCGGGCCAGATGGAAAACCGCTTTGTGCGCCTGACCCTGAATGAGCGCGGGCAGTTGACTTCTGTATGGGACAAGGGCTATGCCGGGAGCAGCGGGCGCGAGCTGCTGGCAGGCCGGGGCAACGTGTTGCAGGTGTTTGTGGATCGCCCCCTGAAATTTGACGCCTGGGACATCGACATCTTCTACCAGGAAAAGATGCACGAAGTTAACGAGCTGCTGGAAGCCGTCGTCGAAGAGACAGGGCCGCTGCGCGGCGTGCTGCGCCTGCGCTGGCGCTTTTTAGATTCCACGATCACGCAGCGAATCACGCTGTATGGCCACTCGCCGCGCATCGACTTCAGGACGGAGGTGGATTGGCAGGAAAAGCAGCTCCTGCTAAAGGCTGCTTTTCCCGTGGCCATTCGCGCGACCCAGGCTACCTATGAGATCCAGTTTGGGGCCATCGAGCGGCCCACGCACTGGAACACCAGTTGGGACCTGGCGCGCTTCGAAGTTGCAGCCCAGCGCTGGGCCGACCTGTCGGAGGGCGGCTACGGCGTGGCGCTGCTGAACGATTGCAAGTATGGCTACGACGTGAAGGACAACGTGATGCGGCTGACGCTGATTAAGTCCGCCATCCGACCCGACGCCCTGGCGGACAAAGGCCGGCACCAGTTTACTTACAGCTTGTTGCCGCATGAAGGCGGCTGGCGCGAGGGCAACGTGGTGCGTGAGGCGGCGGCGCTGAACAACCCGCTGCAGGCGGCGGTCGCCAGGCGCGCCGCGTCGCCCCCGGCAAGCGAGCCAGGGCTGCCGCAAGCCTTTTCGTTTGCCGCCGTCGACGCCAGGCACGTGTTTATCGACACCGTCAAGCAGGCGGAAGATGGCGATGGCTGGATCGTGCGCCTTTACGAGGGCCACCAGCAGCGCAACCGGGCCGTGAAACTGTCGTTCGGCCTGCCTTTGCAGCGCGTCGCTGCTGTTAATTTACTGGAGATGCCGGTAGAGGACGAGAGCTTGCAAGTGGCTGGCAGAGTGGCTATCTTTGCCCTCGACCCCTATCAAATCAAGTCATTTCGTGTCTGGTTCGCACATGAACCAGCATGATCGAAGAGGAGCAGGAAATGGCAGGACAATACGAGCCGCAGCCGGCGCATAAGTTCACCTTTGGGCTGTGGACGGTGGGCAACATCGGCCGCGATCCGTTCGGCGAACCGGTGCGCCAGGCACTGTCGCCAGGCGAAATTGTGCAGTTGTTGGCCGAAGTGGGCGCCTGGGGCGTGAACCTGCATGACAACGACCTGGCGCCTATCGACGCCTCCAGCAGGGAGCGAGCGCGCATCGTGGCCGATTTTCGGCGCGCTTTAGACGACAGCGGCCTGGTGGTGCCCATGGCTACCACCAATCTGTTTACGGATCCGGCCTTCCGCGATGGCGCTTTCACCAGCAACGACGCGCGCGTGCGCGCCTATGCGCTGCAAAAGACGATGCAGGCCATCGACCTGGGTGTGGAACTGGGCGCCGGCGTGTATGTCTTTTGGGGCGGGCGTGAGGGCACGGAAACGGACGCGGGCAAGGATCCGCTGGAGGCAGCGCGCTGGTTCCGCGAAGCGCTGAACTTCCTGTGCGACTATGTGAGGGAACAGGGCTACGACCTGAAGTTTGCCCTGGAAGCCAAACCCAACGAGCCCCGCGGCGACATCTACCTGCCCACAACTGGGGCTATGCTGGGCTTCATTGAAACCCTGGAGCACCCTGACATGGTCGGCGTGAACCCGGAGGTGGCCCACGAGCATATGGCCGGGCTCAACTTCATGCACCACGTGGCGCAGGCCTGGGATGCGGGCAAACTGTTCCATATCGACCTGAACGACCAGGCCTTCGGGCGCTACGACCAGGATTTTCGTTTCGGCTCGGTGAATCTCAAGTCGGCCTTCTTCCTGGTGAAGTTCCTGGAAGAGGTGGGCTATGACGGCTCGCGCCACTTCGACGCGCACGCCTACCGCACGGCCGACTACGAGGACGTGAAAGCCTTTGCCCGCGGCTGTATGCGCACGTACCTGATCTTGAAGGAGAAGGCCCAGCAGTTTGCGCGGGATGCAGCCATTCAAGAGCTGCTGGCCCAGATCCGGGCCGACGACGGCGCGATGGCCGGCTTTCAGGGCGCCTACTCGCCACAAAAGGCGCAGGCCCTGCGCGATTACAGCTTCGACCGGCAGGCGCTGGGCCGGCGCGGGCAGCCCTACGAACAGCTCGACCAGCTTGTGGTGGAGCTGCTGCTGGGCGTTCGCTGACGCTCCCGGCCTGCCCTGCCTGTTTGTGGGAGGAGATGCGTGAGTTACTTCCTGGGAATTGACGCCTCGACGACGGCGACCAAAGCGCTGCTGAGTGATGAAGCCGGCGAGGTGCGCGCCGTCGCTAGCACGGAATATGGCTTCCAAACGCCGCGCCCCTTATGGAGCGAGCAGGAGCCCGCGCTATGGTGGCAGGGCGCCGTGAGCAGCATCCGGCGGGCGCTGGGCGAGGCCGGCATTAACGGCGACCAGGTACAGGCGGTGGGGCTGACGGGACAGATGCACGGACTGGTGCTGCTGGACAAGGCGGGGCGCGTGCTGCGCCCGGCCATTTTGTGGAACGACCAGCGCACGGCAGCGGAGTGCGACGAGATTCGGCGGCGCGTGGGCGCGCAGCGCCTCATTCAGGTGACGGGCAACGACGCGCTCACCGGTTTTACAGCGCCAAAGATATTGTGGGTGCGCAATCACGAGCCGGACATTTACCGGCGGGCGCGCTGGATCCTGCTGCCAAAGGATTACGTGCGCCTGCAGTTGACGGGCGAGTACGCCGTGGATCGCGCCGGGGGCTCTGGCACCCTGCTGTTTGATCTCAAGGCGCGCGATTGGTCGGAGGAGGTTGCGGCGGCGCTGGACATCGACCGGGCCTGGCTGCCCCCGACGTTCGAAGGGCCGGCCGTTACGGGCGGCGTCTCACGGGCGGCGGCGGAGGCCACGGGGCTCAAGGCAGGCACGCCGGTGGTGGGAGGCGGCGGCGACCAGGCGGCGCAGGCTGTGGGCGTCGGCGCCGTGCGTCGCGGCATTATCGCCGTCACCCTGGGCACCTCCGGTGTGGTGTTTGCCGCGAGCGACACGCCGGCCGTGGAAGCGCAAGGTCGCCTACACGCCTTTTGCCATGCCGTGCCCGGAAAGTGGCACCTGATGGGCGTGATGCTGTCGGCCGCGGGCAGCCTGCGCTGGTATCGCGATGCGCTGGCGCCGGGCCTGTCTTTCGACAGCCTGGTCGCCGAGGCCGACGATGCGCCCGCCGGCAGCGACGGGCTGCTGTTCCTGCCCTACCTCACCGGAGAACGCACGCCGCACCCTGATCCGCTGGCGCGCGGCGCATTCGTGGGGCTCACGGTGCGCCATTCGCGGGCGCAGCTCACGCGCGCCGTGCTGGAAGGGGTGGCCTTCGGTCTGCGCGACGCATTTGAGCTGATTAAGGCCACCACCAGGGGCAGCGAAGATTGCCAGGGGGGCGCCGACAGCACGGAGGGCGCGCAGGTGCGGCTCTCAGGCGGCGGCGCACGCAGCGCTTTGTGGCGACAGATCATCGCCGACGTGCTGCAAAAGGAGCTGGTGACGGTGAATACGACGGAAGGAGCGGCTTATGGTGCGGCCTTGCTGGCCTCTGTGGGCGTCGGCCTGTTTGCCGACGTGCAATCGGCCGTGGACGCCTTCGTGCAGGTGCGCAGCAGCGTGAGGCCGCAAGACACAGGCGGCCGTTACGAGCAGGCTTATGCGGTGTACAAAGAGCTCTACGGCAGCCTGCAGGGCGCCTTTGCGGCGTTGGGGCGGCTAGAAGAATGAGCGACTAGCCCTTCATACCGGTGGTGGTGAGGCCCTCAATGAAGTAGCGCTGGCCCATGAAGAAGATGACGATCATGGGAATGGTCAGGACCACGGTGGCGGCCATGATCACATCCCACTGCATCTCGCCGCCCTGACCGAACTGGTCGAGGATGGCCTTAATGCCGCGGGGCATGGTAAAGAGGGCGTTGTTCTGCAGGTAAATGAGCGGCTTGATCAGGTCGGTCCAGCTTGCTTTTAGCTCGAAGATAAAGACCACGATCATGGCCGTGACGGTGAGCGGCGCCGCAATGCGGCCCCAAATTTGAAAGTAGTTGGCGCCGTCTACACGCGCGGCTTCAAAAAGCTCGCGTGGCAGGGTGAGATAAAACTGGCGCAAGAGGAAGATGTAAAAAGCGGAGCCAAAGAGATTGCCGGCCCATAAGGGCACCAGGGTATTCACGTAGCCCAGGGTATCCCAGATGAGAAAGACAGGGATCATGGTTACTGCGCCGGGCAGCATCATGGTGGCCAACACCAGGCCAAAGAGGGCGTCGCGCGCCGGAAAGCGGAAGGTGGCAAAGCCAAAGGCCACGAGCGAGCTGCTGATGGTGACGGCGCTGGCGGCCAGGATGCCGACGATGACGCTGTTCTTGAGCCAGGTAAAGAGGGGCGCTGCTTGCCATACGCGCACGTAATTGCTCCAGGCCACCGGATCGGGGATCAGGCCCGGTGAAAAGATATTGGTGCGCGTTTTCAGCGAGGCGCTGATCAGCCAGATGAGGGGCGCAAGAAAGGCGATGGTGCAGGAGATCAGTAAGATCACAAAGATGGCGCGCTTGACATAGTAGGAAGCCGGCTTACCGGCAATATCGCCCTGTACCGTGGTTTCAATCGTGCCTGGGGTAGTCGTGGTGGTGGCCATCTTAGTTGCCTCCCTCGTAATAAACCCAGCGATCGCTGAGGCGTAGTTGGATGGCCGTGAGGATCATGATGATAACAAATAGAAGCCAGGCCATGGCCGAAGCGTAGCCCATGTTCAGGAATTCGAAGGCCTGCCGGAAGAGGTAGATCACATAGAACAGGGCCGCTGTGCTGGCCGCGCCGGACTCCATCGAGCCAAAGAACATGGTATAGACTTCGGTGAAGATCTGCAGCGCGCCGATGGTGTTGACGATGAGCGTAAAGAAGATGGCGCCGCTAATCATGGGGAGCGTTACAAAGCGGAACTGCTGCCAGGCAGACGCGCCGTCGATGGTGGCCGCTTCGTAAAGCGAGCGCGGCACATTTTTCAGCGCCGCATAGTAGATGATCACCGTGCCGCCCAGGCTCCAGAGGCTCATCAACACAATGCCCGGTTTGATCCAGGTCGGATCCGTGGTCCAGCCGGGCCCGGGTATGCCAAACAGCGCCAGACCTTTATTGAGAATGCCGATGTGAGGGTTCAGAATCCACAGCCACAGGGTGCCCACGGCCACGCCAGGCGTGACGGAGGGCACGTAAAAGGCGGTGCGGAAGAAGTTGGCCATCTTGCCGCCCACGCCTGCCAGAAGCTGCGCCAGGGCCAACGCCAGGGCGGTGGCCGATGGCACATAGAGGATAGCGTAAAAGAAGGAGTTGTATAAGCTGCTGCGCAGCCGGCGGTCGGTGAACAGATCCTCGTAATTCTCAAAGCCCACGAACTGCGCCGGGCGCAAGACATCGTAGCGGGTGAACGAGAGGGCCAGGCTGGCGATCATGGGGCCGGCCGTAAAAATGAGGAAGCCAATGGCCCAGGGGGAAATGAAGGTGTAGCCTGCCCAACGCTCCGAGTTCGCCAGCGCGCTCCACCAGCTTTGGCCGCCGCGCTTTGGCGTTGAATTTCGCTCTTTATTTTGCCGTTGCTCTAAGGCTGGTTCGCGAGTCTCATCCACTGTGCTTTGCCGCCTTTGCGAGGAACACGGATTAGCCCGCCGGCGCTGCGCAGAGCTAATCCGTGTCCCAGACCTAAACTAAGAACAAACGATTACTCGACGTCAGCCCAGCCGTCGTCGAGGGCTTCTTGCGCCTCTTCCTGGGCCAGGTTGAGCGAATCTTCTACGGACATTTCGCCGTTGAGTACGCGGTTCACGCCGTCAACCCAGGCCTGGCGGAATTCTGCGCCGGCAGGGTTGCCGGGGATAGCGAAGGCATGTTCCTGCACTTCGAGGATAACGTCCAGCGCCTGGTCCATGCGCTCGTTGCCGGTGGTCTGCAGCAGCTCGCCGAAGATTACGGCGTCGGCCTGCAGGTTGCCGCCATAGACGCCTGCCGGGGGCCGGCCATCTGCTTCGCGAATGCGCAGGCGCTCTTCAGCGGCCGCGATCCAGCTATCGGCCTCGGTCATGGTCATGGCAAAGGCGCAGGCGGCTTCAGGGTTGCTGGAGCCCGCGGGAATGGCCCAGGCGTTGCCCGTGGCAAAGCTCAGGGGGTTGCCCTGGCGGTCGGTGAACGGCTTGAATTGCACGTTGGTATCGGGCGATGCTTCGGCGAGCACGTTCACATACCATTGCTCCATGGGGAAGGCGCCGAGCTGGTCGGCGACGAACATGTTGCCGCTACCGAAGAAGTCCCAAGTATCGCGGTAGGCGATGAAGCCCTGGCGACCACCGGCCGCTTCATGCAGGCTGTGGGCAAACTCGAGCGCCTCGATAGCTTCGGGGCTGTTGAGCATGGCCGTGCGCCCATCTGCGGACAGCAGCTCGCCGCCATTGGCGTGCACCCATAGGGGGAAGAATTCGGGCAGCTTGGGATCGAAGCCGATGCGTTCGAGCGTGCCGCCTTCGACCACGGTCATCTGCTCGTTGACCGCAGCGATCTGATCCCAGTCGCTGGTGTCGATATCGTCGACGGTGAGGCCCACTTCGTCGAGGACATCGCCGTCGATCATCATCAGGACGATGTTGAAGAATTCGGGCAGACCATAGAGCGTGCCGTCGATCGTGACCTGGTCGAGCGAGGCCTGGCGGTACTGGCTGAGGTCGATGCTCATGTTGCTGACGCACTCATCGATCGACATGATCGCGCCGCGTGTGGCGTAGGTGGTGAGCAGCTCACGGTTGACGTAAATGAGGTCCGGCGGATTGCCACTGGCGACGGACGTGAGGAACTGCTGTTGATCCAAGCCGCCATCGGGAATGTTCAGCTCGACGTCCGGGTATTTTTCACGGAATTGGTCGACGCGTACGGTGGCCACTTCATCGCCCTGGCCAAAGCCAAGGATATTGAGCGTTCCGCTGACATCGCCGCTGGGCTCGCCGGCGGGCTCGTCCGTAGGCTCATCTACGGGTTCGTCGGCCGGTTCATCCGTGGGCTCGTCCACGGCCGGCGGGTCTGTCGGCTGCGCTACCGGCGCCTGGGTCGGTTCGGCATCACCGCCACAGGCCACGGCAAACACAAATAAGAGCACCATCACGATGCCCAAATGAAGAACAGACCGGTTGCGACGTATTCTCGGGGAAAGGTTTGACATATCTCCTCCTTTCTAATGGGCCTGTGAAGGCCATGGTTGAAGATCAGCCCTTTATCGGGATACAGATGCTCCCAGCGTGTCTTTGCAATAACGCGTTAAGCTTTGGTCTTATGATGGAGCGAAAGGCGACGAGTGGCGCAGCGTGACCAAAGTGCGGCTTGTATACCCGCCGGTTGGCTGATATGGCTCATTATAGAGCAAAGTCAACAGGAGTGTCAACCACTCTCGACACGAAATGAGCATATATGAGCATGAACCGCCAGATTCGTGTTCGCATTGGTTGACAACGACGGGCAATCTCCTTTATAGTGGAAGACAACCAGTCGGAGCAGAGAAATGTCTTTACCGTCACAACGGCGTCGCCAGATTCTGGAAGAGATAAAGCGTGCCGGCGCCGGATCCGTCAGCCACCTGAGTGTAAGGTTCGACGTCTCAGAAACTACCATTCGCCGCGATTTGCGCATTCTGGAGGAGGAAGGGCAGATCGAGCGCACGCATGGCGGCGCGGTCAGCCAGAACCACCGCTCTGAAGCTTCGACGATCATTGTTCGCGAAAAGCGCAAGAGCCTGCGAGCGGTGCAGAAGGCCAATATTGCACGCTATATTGTCCAGGAGTTTATCCGCGACGGCGACAACATCGCTCTGGAAGGCGGCACCACGGTTAGCGCCGTGGCGCCGCTGCTGGCAAACAGGTCTGACCTGACGGTGGTGACCAATGGCCTGGCGCTAACCAACGACCTGCATGCAGCCTTGCGCCATCACAACGACGCCACGATTCTCTGCTGCGGCGGCATCTTGCGTGGCGTCTCCTCGACCTTTGTGGGGCCGGTGGCCGAGCAGTTCTTCCGCAGTTTCCACGTAAACAAACTGTTGCTTTCGGCCACGGGTCTGACCCTAGACACAGGCGTTAGCGACCCCAGCATGCTGGAAACACAGGTGAAGCGGGCGATGATTGCCGCCGCGGGCACGGTGATCGTGGCTATGGACAGCAGCAAATTCGGCACGAAGTCGTTGCTGACGGTGATGGGCATCGAGGAGATCGATATCCTGGTGACCGACGAGGGCATCGGCGAAGGGTTCAAGCAGGCGCTGCAAGCGCGGGGCGTCGACGTGCGCATCGCTTCCTGACGCCGTTCAGGTGCACATGACCCTTCTGGCGATTGACGCCGGCACCACGCACTGCAAGGCGGGGCTCTTTAACGAGAGCGGCCGGCTGTTGGCGTTGGCCTCGCGGGCCACGCCTCAGCGACAGTGGCGCAATCAACATCGCTATGATCCCGACGCGCTGTGGGCCACGACGGTGGCCGTGGTTCGCGATGCGCTGCAAGAAGCGCCGGCAGAGCCGGTTGCGGCGGTGGGCATCAGCAGTATGGCCGAGAGCGGTTTGCTGCTTAAGCCGCAACACAGCGCCGCGGCAACCCCCTTTATCCCCTGGTTTGACCGCCGCACAGTGCCTCAGGCGGAACGGATTGCGGCCAACAGCGATGTTCGCGCGCGCTTCTTAGAGACCGGACAGCGGCCCACGTTTAAGTGCGCCGTGGCGCGCCTTTTATGGTGGCAGGAGCAGGAGCCTTCCGTTTTGGAGGGCGCGGTCTGGTTGTCGGTGGCCGATTATTTGCTCTACCGCCTGACGGGCGCACTTCATACTGACTATTCGCTGGCGGGGCGCACCTACGCTTTTTCTCTGATGGAGAAAGATTGGGATGAAGCGTGGCTGCAATCGTGGGGCCTGGCGCCAGGGCTGTTTCCAGAGGCGCTGCCCGGCGGCGCAGTTGCCGGCCATGTGCGCCGCGCGGCAGCAGCGGAGACGGGCCTCCCCGGCGGAGCTGCGGTGACCATCGCGGGGCACGACCATGTGTGCGCAGCCTTTGCCGCCGGGGTGACGGGCGGAAACACGGTGTTTGACTCGATGGGCACGGCGGAGACGCTTGTGGGCGCGCGCCGCAGCCGGCCGTTAACTGAAACGGATTACGACTCTGGTTTTTCGTTTGGCCATCAGGCGGGCGGCGACGGGCTATACTGGATGGGCGGTCTCTCTACGGCGGGCGGCGCGCTGGATTGGATGCGGCGCATGGTGGCGGAACCACCGCTGGCTTATGACGACCTGGACGCCCTGCTGCGCGCGATCCCCGACGAACCCACAGGCATCCTCTTTTTGCCCTACCTGGCGGGCAGCGGCGCGCCGCACAGCGACGATCGCATGCCGGCTATCTTTAGCGGGCTGAGGCAGGAACACGGCCGCGCACACCTGGCGCGCGCTGTGCTGGAAGGCGTGACGTTTGAGCTGGAGTGGATCCGGCGCGCGGCGTTGAGGCTGCCGGGCGTCGCGATGGCGCGCATTGTGGCCGGCGGCGGCGGCGCGGGCAACAGCCATTGGCTACAGCTCAAGGCGGACATCAGCGGCCTGCCGGTTGCCATCCTACCCGTACGCGAGGCCACGCTAGTGGGCGCGGCCCTGCTGGCAGGCGTCGCCGGCGGCGTCTATGGCAACAGCCGTGAGGCGGCGCGGTGGACGGGCACGGCGGGCGGGCGGGTGATCGAGCCACGACCTGGGCGGCACGAGGCCTACCAACCCCATTTTGCGCGCTACAGTGCACTACAGGAAGCGCTGCGTCAGGCTTTGTAGGGCGCCGATTGGGTCGTTTAGGGTCTGGGGAGGGGCGATGAAGGGCCCTATTAAGAGCCGGGGCGGGCGATAGATCGCCCTACTACAAACCGATGCCGTGTTCTCGCGGGAAGTTCAGAATGGCCTCAGGCGCCGAGGTGAATCTGTACATGATGCTCGCCGCCGCCGTCTTGCAGGGGAATGCGCCCGTCTGGCAGCGGATTGCCGTCCAGGCTGACGGCTGCATCGCCGGCATCCTGGCCGTCATTGCGAACGGTGATGTGGTAGATTGTCTGGCCATGGCGGTAGGTTATTTTGAAGCCGGGCCATTGCGGGGGGATGGCCGGCTGGCATCGCAGAAACTGCCCTTCGCGCTTCAGGCCCAGGATGGCTTCCAGGCCCAGGCGGTACATCCAGCCGCTGGAACCCGTGTACCAGGTCCAGCCGCCGCGGCCAATGTGCGGCGGCGCGCCGTAGACGTCGGCGGCAACGACGTAGGGCTCCACTTTGTAGTGGTCGGCCGCAGGCTTTGTCTGGGCGTGGTAAACCGGATTTATGAGGCGGAAGAGGGACTCGGCGCGCTGGCCCTGGCCCATATGGGCAAAGGCCCAGATGGTCCACAGGGCGGCGTGCGTGTACTGGCCGCCGTTCTCGCGGATGCCGGGAGGATAGCCTTTAATATAGCCGGGATCTTTAGGCGTTTTGTCGAATGGCGGCGTAAAGAGGCGCAGCAGGCGCGCTTCGGCGTCTACCAGCCGCTGTTCGACGGCAGCCATGGCTTGCTGCTGCCGGGCGGGCTGGCCTGCGCCGGAGAGCACGCTCCAGGATTGGGCGATGGCGTCGATCTGGCATTCGTCGCTCTGGCGCGAGCCGAGGGGCGAGCCGTCGTCGTAGTAGGCGCGGCGGTACCAATCGCCATCCCAGCCCCCGTTTTCCAGCGCCTGTTCGAAAGCCTGGGCCTCGGAGAGGAAGGCGTCGGCATAGTCGTCGCGCCCCACTTGCCGGCACAGGGTGGCAAACCGCTGCAGCGTATCGCACAGGAACCAGCCCAGCCAGACGCTTTCGCCCTGCCCTTCGATGCCCACGCGGTTCATGCCGTCGTTCCAATCGCCGCCGCCGATGAGCGGTAAGTCGTGTCGGCCGCGCGTCATGCCGCGATAGAGGGCACGCACACAATGTTCTAAGATGGAATAGCACTCGGCGGTGGCCGCGTAGTGCCCGTAGCGCTCCTCTTCATGCTCGGCCAGCCCTTTGCCGCTGAGGAAGGGAACTTTCTCGTCGAGGATTGCTGCGTCGCCGCTGGCCTCGACGTAATAGGCGGTGACGAATGGCAGCCACAGCAGGTCGTCGCTGATGCGCGTGCGCACGCCGCGGCCAGAGGGTGGATGCCACCAATGCAGCACATCACCTTCTTCAAACTGATGGCGGGCGGCGCGCAGAATATGCTCGCGCGCCAGGTCAGGCCGGGCATGCATCAGGGCCATGACATCTTGCAACTGGTCGCGGAAGCCATAAGCGCCGCTGGACTGATACAGGGCGCTGCGGCCCCAGATGCGGCAGGAAAGCGCCTGGTAAAGCAGCCAGCGATTGAGCAGGAAGTCCATGGCCCTGTCGGGCGTTTGCACCTGGACCACGCCAAGAATATCGTCCCATACGCGGCGCGCCTCGAGGCTGGCCGCGGTGAGCGCCTCTTCGCTGTGGAAACGCTGCAGAAGCTGCAAGCTTTGTTGGCGGTTGGCGCCCTGGCCTAGAATAAAGGTCACGGTCTCCTCGGCGCCGGGCGCCAGGTCGATGTGTAGCTGCAGGGCGGCGCAGGGGTCGGCGCCGGCGCGGACGGCGTTTTCCAGGCCAATGCGCTGCAGGGCAGCCGGCCGGCGCAGCGAGCCCAGGCGGCCCAGGAACTCCGTGCGGTCAGCTGTGATGCCATGCGGCTCGCGCGTGGCGCCCAGGAAAGCGACGGCCTCGGCGAACTCGGCGCTGTACGGATTGCGCACTAGCAGCGCGTGACATTCGGCCACGTATTCGGGTATCAGGTATTGCTGAGTGGTTGCTCGCGTCGTGCCCAGCACCCACTCGGCGTAGTAAGTAGCCGTCAGGCGGCGTTGGCGAGGCGAAAGGTTTTGCACGCGCAGGCGCACCACTTTTACGGGCGCATCGGGCGCCACAAAAAGCTCTGTTTCTTGCTTTAGCTCGTGGCTGCTGTGTTCGAAAATGGTGTATCCGGCGCCGTGGCGCGTTAAATAGGGCGCAGCAGCGGGCGCCGGCTGGGGCATGGGCGACCAGATCTCCGCCGTTTCTTCGTCGCGCAGATAAAGGGCCTCCGAAGGCTGGTCGCGCACGGGGTCGTTGCGCCAGCTTGTGAGGCGGTTCTCGCCGCTATTCTCGCGCCAGCTAAAGCCGCCGCCGCTCTCGGAAACCACAAAGCCAAGCTGTGGATTGGCGATCACGTTAATCCAGGGCGCGGGCGTCTGGCTGCCGGGCGCCGAATAGATCACGTACTCCTTGCCATCGGCGCTGAAGCCACCATAGCCATTATCAAAGATCAGGTTGTCGGGGCGCGGCAGCGCCGTGTCTGCTGTTGAGGCCGTGGGTTCGCGCGTAGCCTCGAGCGCGGGCAGCCTGGTCGGCAGCTCATAGAGGTTTGCCAGTTGCTGCTCCAGGCTGCCATGCGCCCCTTCCAACCAGACGCGCGCCGCTGCTTGCAGCAGGTGCAGGTCGCCATCGCCGACCTGGTCTCTGCTGACGATGAAGATGCCGCCGCGTCGCTGCAAGCGCTCTGTGGCGCCTGCGCGGCGGATGACGCGGAAGATAAAGTTCTGCAAGAGCTGGCCGTAGTTCGATTCTTGATCGTTGAGGATCACCAGATCGATCTTCAGCCCGCGCTTATACCAGTAGCCATGCAGGCGCAGCAGCTCCTGCAGCATGGCCGACTCACTCTCGTCGTGCAGCGACAGCAGTAAGATAGGATAGTCGCCAGAAATGCCATAAGCCCACAGCCCGGCCTGGCCTTTCTGATTTCGCGCCAGCTCTTCGTGTTCGACGCGGCGGGCGGGGTGCGGGTAAAGCAGCAGCGACAGCAGCTTTTGGCCCTGCTCCAGGGCCGGGCTGCCCAGGTCGAGGCGCTGCAGCTCATGCTCGGTGCGTGTACGCGCCAGCTCTTCGCTGCGATGGATGGTGGAAGCCGAACGGTAGCGCGCGAGCAGGGTCTCGATTTCCTGGCGCGAGTCGCCGACCACGGTTATGAGGGCCAGCTCCACGGTGCTGTAGGGCGCGATGACCAGTTCGGCGCCCAGGGCCGAAACGGGGTCCAGGGTGGGTCCTGTGGTTCCGGTCAGCCACTGCTCGCTCTCCAGGGCCAGGGGATCTTGGAGGTTGCGGTTGCGGCCGACGAAGCGCAGGCGGTCGCTTTCGTAATGGACCTCGGTCTGGCGAACGGCGGCGTTGGCCGCGTCGTCGCTGGCCAGGAACAAGGTCTGGGCCATCAAGGTTTCTTGCTCGTGCGCCGACCGGGGGCGGCGGCGAAACAGGAGGGCCTTCTGTTCAGGTAAAAACTCGCTGGCCACAAAAAGCTTGGAGAAGGTCTGGTGGCGCAGGTCTGTGGCTTCGTCGCCCAGCACGATTTCCGTGTAGTGTGTCAGACGCAGGCGGCGCTGTTCGCTGCTATCGTTGGTGATACGGAAGCGACGAAGCTCGACATCGTCCTCTGGCGGCACGAAGATATCGGCCTGCAGCACGATGTCATGATCGCGCCGCCGCCACTGCACCTTGTGTGGGAAATAGGAGAGCGTGAGCTCCCCGGAGGAGGCCGGCTCGGTGGGCAGGGTCATCGCCGACCAACGGGCGTGCCGATCGCGATCTTCGATGTAAAGCCACTGGCCCCAGTCGTCTAGCGTGGTATCAGGCCGCCAGCGCGTGAGCGCGGTCTCTTTCCATTGGCTGTAGCCGCCGCCGTTATTGGTAAACAGCAGCCGGTAGCTGCCGTTGGAGAGAAAATGCACGGCGGGCATGGGCGTTCGAAGGGGCACGGGCCAGGCATGCGTTGGCACGCGAATGCGTTCTGGAGCGGCGACGGTCAGGGCATCCTGATGGGGCGTCTCCAACGGCGCGCTCAAGGGCGCCTGCTCCTGAAGCAGCAGGTCCACGCTTTGAATTCGGGCGTCGGAGTGGAAACGGCGCACCATGCGGTTGTCGTCGAGGAAATTGGACAGCGCCAACATGATCATGCCTTGATGGTGCGCCATGTAGGAACAGACGATGGCCGCTGTTCTGCCCGGCGGCAGCCGGCTCTCAGTGAAATCGACGGCCTCATAATAGCCATAGCGCCCCTTCATGCCTATCTCGTTCAGCCTGTCGAGGTTGCTCAGAACCTCTTCAGGGTTGAAGGGCAGCGCCAGCAAGGAGGCATAGGGCGACACCACCAGATCCTCGCCCAGGCCGCGCTTGAAGCCCAGGCCTGGCACGCCGAAGGCACGGTATTGGTAATTCATAGCCGAATCAAAGCTGTAGAAGCCCGATTCTGAGATGCCCCAGGGCATATTGTGGGCCCGACCATGGGCGATCTGCTGTTGAATGGCATTGCGCGAGCTGCTGTCGAGCAGGGTGTCTCGGTAGCGCGGCAACAGCAGGGGGGGCATGAGATACTCAAACATCGTGCCGCTCCAGGAGAGCAGCGTGCGCTTGCCGCCCACGCTGGTGATCGGCCTGCTCAGATAGAGCCAGTGACGGGAAGGAACGTCGTTTTTGGCAATGGCCACCAGGCTGCTCATGCGCGCTTCGGAGGCGAGCAAATCGTAATAGTTCTCGTCGAGTGCGCCGGTATCGAGATTGTAGCCAATGTGGAAAACCTGTCGCTGGCGATGATAGAGAAAGCGAAAGTCCATCTGCTCCAGGTACGCTTCAGCCTGGGCAGCCATCTCCTCGCAGCCGGCCGCAATGCTGTGGCTTAGCATCAGGGCGGCCTCCAGCGCCTCGTCGAAGCGCTCAATCCAGGCCAGGGCCTGCTGTGCCTGCTCGGCGGCGGCGCCCGTTGGCGTTTCGCCCGCCTGCAAGAGGGCCTTTATATCACCCAGCGCTTTGCGTCCGGTAACCATTGTCGCGCTGGCGTCGTGCAGAACCGGCATCTGGCCAAATGCAGCGTTCAACGCCTGCCACGCGTCGCCGAGTATGGGCGGCGAATGGGGCGTAGTGAAGAGCGTAGGCGGCTGGCGCAGGGCCGTCAGCCATGGCGCCAGCAAGTCGTATTCGCGACGCATATTTTGCAGGTGTTCGGTGCTGCGTTCGATAAACACTCGCCAATCCTGCAGCGACTCGGGGCTGATCGAATCGGGTACGGCGTCGACCACCGCCAGCAGCAGGCGTTCCATCTGGGGAAACCAGTGCGCCTGTACCTGATCGAGCAGCGCGAGCCATTCCACGGGCGCCTCGCGCGCAAGATCGATCTGCTCGCGCAGCGTCTCATAATGCGTCAGAAGGGGCTGCAAGTCTCTTTCAGCCACATGTTCGGCCAATGATTCCAGCAACATGCCCACGGTATCGGCAAAGCCTGTCCATCGCGCCTGGCGTATGGCAGGCTGCCGCGGCAGATCGCGCAACGCCTGCTTCAGGGCAACTAGTGATGCGGCCAGGTTGCCGCTGTCGACGGTGGAGACGTAGCGAGGCGGCAGCGGAGCCAGGGTATTGGTGGCATACCAGTTGAGAAAATGGCCGCGGTACCGTTCTAGCCGTTCGAAGGCGTTGAACGAAGAGCGTAGGCGCAACATGAGCGTGGTGGCGTCGATATAGCCAAAGTCATAGGCAGCGACGGCCGATAAGAGATAGAGGCCGATATTTGTGGGCGAGGTGCGATGGGCGATGATGCCCTTGGGCTCTTCCTGGTAGTTGTCCGGGGGCAGCCAGTTATCTTCTGGCCCCACAAAACGCTCAAAGAAGAACCAGGTGCGCCGCGCAAGCCGGCGCAGGCGAAGACTCACCTGCTCACTCAGCTCGCTCACCTGCTGTTCTTCGGGGCGGCTAATAAAGTAGGCCAGTTCGGGGGAAAGGGCCCAGAGCAGCAAAAGCGGTATGACCACCACGCCGGCCTCGCCGGCGATGTCTGGGTTAATAAGGAAGAGGGCAAGGGCCAACACGCCGGACACAACAAAGGCGGAGAACATGTTTTGCCAGGCGAGGTCGGCGCTGACGTCGTCGCCGAAAATGCGCGCGGTATGCGAAGCCGTGGTCCACTGCAGCAAGTTGCGGCGGGTGACGAGCAGACGCAGCAGGGTGGTAACGATGGCGTCTAGATTGAGCAGCGCTTCGTAAGGCAGGAAGGCGATATATAAGAGCCAACGCACCAGGCTGTCGCGCAGCCGGCGCCAGATGCCTCCCTGCTCGCCTGCGGCCAGGCGCATCAATGAATTAAGCAGCCCGGTTAGCAGGGGCACGGCCGGCGTCAGAAGGGCCAGGGCCGTCCACAGCAGGGGCGAGCCGGGCAACACGGTCCAGCCCGCAAAGAGTAAGACGAGGAGGCTGGGAGAAAGCAGGCTGCGCCGCAGGTTGTCTGCAATTTTCCACAGGTCGATGAGCGCCAGCCGGTTGCGCTGCCAGCCGTCGTGCGTGGGTACGAACGGCAGCAGCCAGGGCAATAGCTGCCAGTCGCCGCGCACCCAGCGGTGCGTGCGGCGCACCTGCGAAAGGTAGTGCGGCGGATAATCTTCGTAGAGTGTGACGTCGGTAATCAGGCCGGCGCGCCCGTGCAGGCCCTCAAACAAATCGTGGCTCAGCAGGCTGTTTTCGGGCACCCAGCCTTGCAGACTGCGCTCGAAGGCGTCGACGTGGTAAATGCCTTTGCCGACATAAATGCCTTCACTGAAGAGGTCCTGATAGACATCGGAGACGGCGCGGCTGTAGAGGTCCAGGCCTGTGTCGCCGGCAAAGACGCGCGTAAAGAGAGATTGGCGGTCCCACGGCGGCTGAATCTCGGCGCGCGGCTGCAAGACGGTATAGCCGCCAACCACGTTTGCGCTGCGCGCATCAAAGCGCGGCTGGTTCAGAGGATGGGCCATCGCGCCCACCAAGGTGGCGGCGCTATCTTGCGGCAGGATGGTATCGGCATCGAGGGTAATCACGTAGCGCACATTACCAATCGACGCCTTATCGCCAACCTGAACATTGAAAGTGGTGTCATCGGCGCCACGTAGCAGGCGGTTGAACTCGTGCAGCTTGCCCCGCTTGCGCTCCCAACCCATCCAGATCCCCTCTCGCTCGTTCAATAGGCGGCGGCGGTGGAACAGATAAAAGGGCGCATGGCGGTGAAGGCTGTTGAGGGCCATGACCCCCTCTCGCGCCGCCTGCACCAGCATGGCGTCTTTCTCTGTGGTCTCTTGGGCGGCGTCGGTGAAGTCTGTAAGCAGCGCAAAGCGCAACTGCGGATCTGGGTTGCGCAGATAATGGCCTTCTAGCTGGCGCAGCAACGAGTCTATCTCGCCGATGTCGCCCAACATCGATGGAATCACGACGAAGGACCGGCAGGAGGCGGGAATGGCTTCGGAGAAGTCGAGTTTGGGCAGCGGCTTTGGCGTCGCCAGCCTGGTGACAGCCCAGTTGATCAGGCCGGTAACCACGGTGATGGCGGGCACGAGCATCAGCGCCAGGGCCAGGATGGTGATGAACGCTGAGCCATTGAAGCGCTGAAGATAAAGGACCGTCAGCGCCAGGGCAGCCGTTACGCCGAGGGCGATGGCGCCCAGGTAAACCAACGTGGGGCGTTCTTGCACAAAGCCGGCGAGGCGCATACGCAGGTCGGGCCGATAGCCAATCTGCGCCGCCAGCTGCTTGCGGCCTTCATCAATTAAGTAATAGCCGACATGCGCTTGCAGCGCGGCGTCCAAGTTTGGCTCGCGGGCGCCATCGGGGTCGCTGTGCGCTGTGGCGGTGTGCGTATGGTGCGCCTCGCTGAGCTTTACCGCTTGCTGCGCCACGGCGACTTCTTCGGCGCTGCTGTGTGCTGCAAGACGCTCGATGCGCTTGCGATAGCGGTCGCGCGTTTCAAAATCCATCAGGCTATAGAGCTGCGCCGGCTCGCTTCTTAGAATGCGATCGACAGGGCTGACGCTCTCAAAAAACGCTTTCCAATTTTCGTTGAGCAGCACCCGTAGGCTGGGGATGCAGGTGGCGATGACATCTTCGGCAGGAATCTCCAGCGGCAGTGTAAAGGGGGGCGGCGCGACGGCGGCTGCTTGCTGCTGGCTCTCTTCATCCGCTGGCGGCGCTTCGGCGGCCTGCACGATGGCTTCCAGCAGGACAATGCGCAGCATAATGGGAAAGGCCCATAGCTCGCCAATGCGCAGCGGCTGTACCTGCTGGTATTCCTGGAGGAAGCGGCGCACCTGAGCCGTGTCGACTTCGCAGCCCTTGCTTACGACGAATTGGCGGGCAATGTCGAAGACACGAGGATAGCCACTGAGCGACCCATCACCGCCCAGCTTGGGCAGCTCCCAATAGTAGGTTGCCGTAAAGTCTTCTTGAACCTGGGTATAGATGCGCTGCAGCAGATAGTAGTTATCGAGATACCATTCGGCGGCGTAAGAGAGTACGGCGTCGTGCTGCGAAGCCAGCAGAAACCTTGTGTGGGCCTGTTCTAAGAGCTGGTCATATTGTCGCAGGCGCGATAGGAAGGCGCGCCCGGTCCCCCGCTCCGGTGGTTGGCTAGCGGATGCATGTCGCTCGGCAAGCTGCCGGGCATCCTGAAACAGTTCTTCCTGCTGCTGGTGGTCCTGCTTAAGTTCGGTGTGGGACGCTATGGCGTTACGCGGCGACAGGTGCATTTACAACCATCCGCGCTCCTGTGTTGGGGCTCAATTCGCGCTGTGCAGCCATCTCTGCTTCCGAGCGGTTAATCTTGTGCGGCGGTAGATCCTGAACAATGAGCAGTGGCGTGCTGCCATAAGCGATGAAACTGGTGACAATACTGCCGTAGCGCCGGTTGCCATTGCCCGAACTGCCATGCGCGCTAAAGATTGTGAGATCGGCTTCCTGGCGGCGGACGAAATTGTATAAGTCGCCAATGACGTCGGCGCTGATGATCACGTGTGAGCGCACCTGTCCATCCAGGCGTGTCTCTAGTTGTGACAGGTATTTTTCCGACTCAATGCGGTTGACCTCTACCAGCCTATCGGCCAGCGCGGCGTCTTCGGCCGATAGAGGCGTACGGCGCAGCATTTCGGGGCGTGCCACCATGGTCACGATGTCGATGGTCGCTTCGTGCGCGTGGCCAAGCGCCTGCACCATGGGCAACACGCACTCGGCGCGGTGCGAGCCGTCTAGCGGCGCGATGATGCGACGATAGCGGTGCCCTACCAACGGGGGATCGCCGGCATGGTAGGCCGGGATGATCATCACTGAACTATGCGTGGTGAGAATGACTTTTTGGACGACACTGCTCACGTTCCATGGACTGAGGCCACTCTGCCCATGACTGCTCATCACAATGAGATCGATATCGCTTTCTTTGGCAAATTCTACTATGCGTTCTGCTGCTTCGCCAAGCAACAGCTCTGTGTCTACGTCGGCGCCGGCCTGGATGAGCATTTGCGCTTTATCTTCCAGGTAGCGGGAACGCTCCATGGTGCGCAAACGCCAGTCCAGGGGATCGACCGTATGCGTTCCGCCGTTCTCACTTTCGTCATTGGGCAAAACGTGGATCAGAACCAGCTGGCCAGAAGTAGCCTGGGCACATGCCAGGGCGTGAGGCAATGCAGTCTCAGCTAACTGTGATCCGTCGAGCGGTACAAGTATGCGTTCTATCATAACTGCAATCCTTTTTGTGACCCTTGCGACAGTTTGGGACATAAAAGAAGCCCTATCGCGGTCGACAGAGCTTCCATGGTTCTCTCGTCCGGAGATGGAAGAGAGGAAGAGGTGAGCCTATGATAGACTGCTTTGCTAAATGAACATGAAGCAGTGGTACTGACCTAAGATGTGACGGCGGTACCATTATTCGGGTACAATAGTACTGGTGTATAATGAAGATTTAACGCGATGGACAGTATGGTTAGATAGCTGACCCTGAAGGGAGCTGAGTTTGGTAGACCAAGATAATGTACAGAGCATCCGGATCTGTCTAGCCGAGGACCACCACGTGGTGCGGACGGCCGTTGCGTCGCTGCTGTCGCGCCACAATGAGTTTGAGGTGGTGGGCGAGATAGCCGAAGGAGGGGCTCAGCTAATCGAAGCAGTAGATTCGCTGAAGCCCGATTTGTTGTTGCTTGACGCCCATATGCCCGGGCACGACGTAGTGCAGGATGTTAACAAACTTTTGCAGCTCCACCCGTCGCTCAAGATCCTGGTTCTCTCGGCCTATGATCGTCGCGAGTATGTTTTAGGGTTGCTAAAAGCGGGCGCGCTGGGCTATGTATTGAAGGACGACTCGTCACAAATGCTGCTTGCGGCCATTCGGATTGTTGCCCGCGGCGGCGAGTGGGTCTCGCCGCAGGTGGCCAATGTATTACTAGAGTCGGTGCGCCATCAGCAGCATTCGCCGGGCGCCGCACTGACCCCCAGAGAGCTGGAAGTGCTGCAGGCGCTTGCTAGCGGCGCGGCCAACAGCAAGATAGCGGAACAGTTGTTCATTACCGAACAGACTGTCAAGAACCACGTGAGCAACATCTTCAAGAAACTGGGTGTGGATACACGCGTCGAAGCCGTGCTTTATGCCCTACGTCATGGGCTGGTGACGCCAGACGAATAATCTGTCAGGCGCACGGCGCCCCGCGCGCCGCGCTTAAGCCTCGACGGGAATACGCGCCGTCAGGCGAGCGCCCTTGCCCGGTTCGGACCTTATCTCTAAGGTTCCGCCCACCGACTCCAACCTTTCACGCATCCCCAGAATTCCGAGACCGTCGCCGGCCGCCCGCTCGTCGAAGCCCGCGCCGTCGTCTTCTACCGTGAAGCGTATCGAGTCGCCGGCCATTTCTACGGAGACGGCGACTCGCGAAGCGCCGGCGTGCTTGCTGACGTTCGTAAGCGCCTCCTGCACAAAACGGTAGGCAACAATCTGCACGGAGCCAGACAGCGCCAGCGATTCGTCGACGTTGTATTGGTAGTCGATGGCCACGCCGCCGGTCGCCGCGAAGTCGTAGCATAATCCTTCCAGGGCCGAGCTGAGACCCAGGTCGTCTAGCGCCGTGGGGCGCAAGTTGTGCACCAGGCCTCGGATGTGCGCCATGGTCCGCTCGCTGAGGGCGATGGCTGAAGATAGCTGTTTGTAGCCGCGCTGGACTGCTTTTTCATCGCTGCGCGCCTCGACGAGGTCTTCGCCGAGCATTTCCAGGCTCAATTTCAGTGCGGTCAGGAGCTGGCCGGTCTCGTCGTGCAGCTCGCGCGCGATACGCCGCCTTTCCTCTTCTTGCGCCGATACAATCTCGTGTGCTAGCAATCTTAGCTGCTCTTCGCCCTGGCGCACTTCGGCAAAAAGCCTGGCGCTGCGCATGGCCAGGGCCGTTTGCTGCGCCAGCGTCGAGAAATAGGAGATATGTTCCTCAGCCAACGCCGGCTGCGGCGATGTAGAGAGCCAGATGGCCCCCTCCAGGGTTCCTCTGGCTACCAAGGGCGCGAATAGTGTTGGCTGCATGGCTTGCAAGTGGCGGCGGACGGCGGCAGGCAACCAGGTGATCTGGGCCAGGTCGGGCAGGTAGAGGGCGTTCTGCACCGAGATGATCTGCTCAAGGGCGGGCGCGTCTAAGGCGATGTGCAGGCGCGGCGGCAATGGTTCTGCGCCGCCCCACCTGTTGCTTAGGCGCAAGGCGCGCTGCAAGGCGTCGAAGACAAAGATAGCGCCGGCTGTAATCTCGACACTTTGCCTTAGCAGCGCCTCGAGCTGCGCCGTTACATCGGCCAGCTCGAAGGAATCGCTGGTGACGTGTGCAAACCAGTTCAAGGACGCCAGCTCGCGGTTGCGCCGCAGCAGGACCTCATGCATTTCGCGGCGTTCCGTGACATCGGCGATCACGACGAAGCCGCGCAGCTTGCCGGCCTCTTTATGCGCAAGTCGCCGGCCGCGCAGCTCGGCATAGAATTGCCGGCCGTCGGCGCGCTGCAAACGCAGCTCGCATAGCTGCACCTCATCGGCGCTTAGCAACAGCTCTTGAAACTGCTGGTAGCGGCGGCGATCGCTCCCGACCACATAGGCGCTCAGAGGTTGCCCGCGCAGCGCCTCGCGGTTCACGCCCAGCAGCTCCGAAACCATATCGTTTGTCTGTACGACAGCGCCGCCGCCATTTATGGTCAGATGCCCTACGGGCGCCAGGTTGTATAGCTGCGTATTGCGCTCTTCTATCCAGGCCAGCCGGCGCCGGACGTCTCTTAGTTCGCTTTGCGTCAAAGCGAGCCGTTCTCTTAGATCACCGTCGTCTTGTTCTTCAGCGCTCATTGTGCGTTCCAGAGCCACTCGTTCGTAAGACAGTACTCCCGTACTAAGTAAACCGGTACACCTGTTTCATGGCACCAGTGAAAGCTCACATATTGTTATGGTACCACAGATTCCCTGGTATTTTTGTGGCGGGGAGCCGCTTCTATTCTAGTAGAAGTGGAGAGATCCGCTATGACTTACGGCGAAAACTTGCTTGCAGAAGAAATGTTGCGCACCAGTGCGTTTCTGGAAGATAGGAGAAGTCGTCGGCAAGCGCTCGGCGGCGCGTTTGCAGCGGGCCACAGACGTGGCCTTGTTTTATTGGTAGACGATTCGCCGGCGATGCTGGAGGTGTTGAGCGACATTCTTCATTATCTGGGCTGCGAGGTGGTGGCTGCGCTGAATGGGCAGGAAGGCCTAGCGCTCTATGAGCGGCTGCGGCGGAATGTTGGGCTTGTTATTCTGAGCATGAATCTGCCGGTGATGAATGGTGAGGAAACGATGAGCCGTTTACGCCAGCAGAGCGCTACGGTTCCTATCGTGGTCACCTCGCGCATTGGCGAACAGGAAGCCAGAAGGCGCTGCCTGGCGCTTGGACAGCCGATCGAGCACTTTTTGCCCAAGCCGTATGATCTGCAGCAAGCCGAAGCGCTGCTAGACAGGCTAACCAGGGGCTGAGGGCTGTTTTAGGGTCTACACATTTACACATTGTAGCTGCGCCGCCTTTGCTGGCTGTATACCAGGCAGCGAAGAAACGCAGCGGCGGGCAGTCTGTACCCGATGTATATCTCGCACCACCCCCTTTTATAACCATGACACATTGAATGCAGCCCAGCACTGGTGTTAACTTAGAAATGATTAGGCAGAAACTGGCTCATCAAGGCTGGTATTAGTACTAGAGTACTAAAAATACCAGGACGCCGGTACCGCTGAACGCCTCGAAAAGACAGTACCGGGCGCACGGCGCGGCAACCAAAATGTATGGTATTCTGAATCGAGAGTCATCATCCCAGTAAGAACCAGTGAGCCGTCTGCACGGCGCAACAAGTTACGGGCGTACAGTCATAACTGCCTGTCGCATTCAGGGAGGTAGAGGGATCTGCTCCCTGGCGATATTTACTGGTTTAAGCTAGAGGCCATTGTTACCACGAGGGGGACCGGCAATCGGGAGAAGTTATGTTCCAGACAGAACCTCTCAATAGCGAATACATCGTCCTTCAGCGGCGTCGAGTCCGGCTTTTCCGCCGCTACTATCGCCTTGCCAAACGCGGTTTCGACGTGTTGCTATGTCTGGGCAGCCTGCCTATCCTTCTGCCGCTTGGCCTTCTCGTCGCCCTATTTATCTGGCTCGACGATCCGGGCCCGGTCCTGTTTCGTCAGATGCGCACCGGTAAAGGCGGCGCCCGTTTTGCCATGTATAAGTTCCGAACGATGGTTACCAATGCTGAAGAGCTAAAGCAGAAGTACGCGCACCTGAATGAACTCACCTGGCCCGATTTCAAGATTACGGATGATCCGCGCGTTACGCGAATTGGCCGTATCTTACGCAAAACCAGCCTCGACGAGCTGCCGCAGATTATGAACGTCTTGAAGGGCAATATGAGCCTGGTAGGGCCGCGGCCCACTTCTTTCGACGTCAGCACCTACTCTTTGTGGCACACCGAGCGCTTAGAGGTGCTTCCGGGCATTACCGGACTGTGGCAGATCAGTGGCCGGAGTGATATCGACTTTAACGAAAGACTGCGTCTTGATGTTGAGTATATCGAAAAGCAGAGCTTCCTCCTCGATCTCAAGATCCTGTTCCTAACGGTCTTTGCGCTTTTCAGCCAGCGAGGCGCCTACTAGACTATTGTGCGCAAGCACGCTGACCACTGCCATAACAGAGGCCACACTGGCGCCGGCAACACAGACTCTTAGCAACCGAAACGCAGTGAGGAACGAACGTAATGAGACGGCTACAAATAGCCATTATGCTCTTGGTTGGATGGCTCTTCGCTTTTTACAACATTGAGCGCCTCAGCAACCCCATCAACATCGCTTCCTTCGTTTACGTGTTGGCGGCGGCATGCCTCATTTTCGTGATGCTCACTCCGGTATACCGGCTGCCCCTCTCCTGGATTTTTGCCGGCATCTTTCCCATCTACGTCTTTCTGAAGGCGTATCTGGGCTATGCCTTTTTTGGCCGCAGCCTGCCTCTGACGGTAACTGAGCTGGTGGCTATGGGCCTGACGCTAGTATTGGGGCGCGCAGTGATGAATGAGGTGCACGAAGCGCGCGAAGCCGTGGCGCAGCTGACTTTGAGCCAGCTACGCGAAGGCTTTCCATTCGAGGTGGGGCAAAGCCTCATTTACCGCGAGATCCGACGCGCGCGCGTCAACAACCGCCCCCTGGCCTTGCTGTCGATCGCCCCGGAGAAGGAGACACTGGCCACGGCAATCGACCGCTTTGTGCGCGAAGCGCAGGGCGAGATCATGAAGCGCTATGTCGACGCGCGCATTGCCGATATGCTGCTGCAAGAGCTCCAGGAGTTCAATATCGTGACGCAGCGCAACGACCATTTCATTGCGCTGTTAGCGGAGACAAGTCCTGAAAACGTGGAACGGACGGTTAAGCAACTACGTGCGGCGTCGCTGGAGAAGCTGGGCGTCAATCTGAAGATCGGCCATGCGGTTTTTCCGGGCGAAGCCATCACCTTCGAGCAGTTAGTGGCCAACGCGGAGCGGCGCATGCTAGATCCCGATTTTGAAGTAGACCCAGTGGACGTGGCGACTGCCGAAGCCGCGCCGGTAAAGACGTAAGATACGAGAGATAGGCATGGAAAAACAAGAACTGTTACGTATTGCTCGTCGCTGGTGGTGGTTGGTGATTCTGGGGGCGCTTGCTGCCGGGATGGCGGCCTATTGGGCCAGCAAAGGCAATACCGACGTCTACGAGGCCTCCTCGCGCCTGATCATCGGGCCGGGCGTCGATAGCCCCAGCCCTGGCCTGGATGATCTGCGCGCCGGCGGCCATTTGCTGCGCACCTATGCGGAGCTGCCCACGACCAATCCCATGCTCCAGGGCGTGATCGACCGGCTGGACCTTGACATGGAGCCGGCGCGCCTGGTGGATATGATCGACATACGAGCCAGCGAGGAAACGCAGATCCTGACGGTGTACGTGCGCGCCCCAGACGCCGGCGATGCCATGCGCATCGCCAATCAGGTAGGGCAGGGCCTGGTCGATATCAGTCCCTCAGCCGATGGCACGGCTGCCAGCAGGCTAAATGAGCAGATGCGCCTACAGGCAGCGCAGCTTGAGACGGCCATTCCACTTATAGAAGAGCGTATTGTGGCCCTTGAAGAAGAGCTGCAGCAGACCAGCGATATTGAGCGGCGTCGCCTGATCGTGGAACGATTAGACCGCGAGCAAGGGCGCCTGACGGATACCAACCGCACGCTGGCTATTCTTTATGAATCGCTGCGCGACACGGCAACCAATCAGGTAAAGATCATCGAACCGGCCGATACGGCTGTGCCGGTTGACTCGCTGCTATGGCTGCGCGTGGCCATTGCCGTGCTGCTGGGCATTGTGGTCAGCCTGGTGGGCATATTCAGCTACGAATATCTATCGGATAACGTCGATACCATTCAGGATGGTGGGCACAGTGGAGGCGCCGTGGAAGGCGTGCCCGTTCTGGGCCGTCTTGCGCCGATGGCTGCGTCAGGCGGCGGCTTTGGCTTTGTCGATAATCTGAGCCATGGGCCCGGTTTTGGCAGCGCGCCCCTGGTGGTGCAGCACGCGCCCGACACAGCGGCGGCCGAAGCCTACCGTATGCTGGGCATTAAGCTGTTGTTCGCCGGCGCCGGCAAGCAGGCGCCTCGCTCTATCTTACTTTCAAGCGTCGACCCGCTGGTGGATGTGGGCCAATGCGCGGCCAACCTGGCGGTGGTGTTGGCCGAGACGGGCAAGCGCGTCATTCTTGTCGACGCCAACCTGCATCGCCCCTCCATCGGCCAATACTTCGACTTTGGCGGCGGCCACGTCGATCGTTGTGGCCTGACCGATGTGTTAACCGGCGAATGCCAGGCTTTGGACGTGTCGCCCGTATACTCGGTGCCCGGCCTTTCGGTCATGCCCAGCGGTTCGGTCACCTACGACGCTTTTGTCTTGTTGGCCTCGCCCAAGATGGAGCAGCTTGTGGAGCAACTGGAGCAGCAGGCGGAGATTGTGCTGATCGCCGGCTCTACGATTGCCTCTTTCGCCCACTCGCTTTTCCTGGCCTCGCGCGTGGGCGGCGTGATTCTGCTAGCAGAGGCGGGCAAGACGCGGCGCAAGGCCCTGGCCAGCGCCGCAGCAAGCCTGCGCGCCGTGGAAGCGCAGGTAATCGGCACCATCTTGTTCAGGAGCCAGCGCCTGAGCGCCGCGGCCCGCGCCCGCAAGCTGCGCCCGGTGCGCACCTTTTCAGCCGCAGGCCGCGCCGGCCAGCCCGCAGTGCAGCCGCTCGTCGAACCCGCTATAGAAGGGACCGCCGAAGAAAGACCAACGGATGAGCAGCGAGATAGCGAGGAGTTTCCGTGGCCGTTGGAGTGAGCGAGGTAGCAAAAGAAGACACGACTTCGTCGAGAGGCGAGCTAGCACTGCACCGAACAGAATCAAACGAGGCGGCGAGCCAGCGACACATTCGCGGCTCGTCCATCTTGTTGGCCGGCCGCTTCGTATCGCTAGGTCTCAACTTCGGTGTACAGGTATTAACGGTGCGTTATCTCAGCAAGAGCAACTTTGGTGCTTTCGCCTACGCGCTTTCTATCGTTTCCATGGGCGCCAGCATTTCGCTGTTCGGTCTCGACAAGGCCGCCGCGCGCTTCATTCCGATCTATCATGAGCGCGAGCAGTTGCCGCGCATGCTAGGCGCCGTGCTGATGACGCTGGCCACGATCATTGGCCTCGGTCTGGCGCTCATCTTCCTGGTTGCCGGCTTCCAATCCGTATTGGGCGCGGGGGTCATCAACGATCCTCAGGCGCTATCGCTTCTCGTGGTGCTGATCGCCCTGGCCCCGATGCAGGCGTTGGATAGCTGGTTCCAGGGTATGTTTGCCGTATTTGCGAAGCCGCAGGCCATCTTCGTGCGGCGACACGTGCTGGGACCAGGCCTCAAGCTGTTGGCGGTGCTAATCGTGATCGTCACCGGCGCGACGGTGTACACGTTGGCGCTGGGCTACCTGATTGGCGGCGTTCTCGGCCTGTTGGCCTACGCCACCATGCTCTGGAAGCTGCTGCGAGACAACGACCTGCTGCAGGCGTCACTATTACGCCGCGTTGAGCTGCCTTTCCGTGAGATATTCGGCTTTAGCAGTCCGCTGCTTACCAGCGACGTCGTCACTATTCTCAGAAGCTCGATGGTCATTGTGCTGCTGGAATATTTCGCCTCCACCACAGAAATTGCCGACTTTCGCGCCGTGCTGCCCGTAGCCGGCCTCAACCTGGTAGTCATGCAAAGCTTTAAATACCTGTTCACACCGCTGGCGGCGCGCCTTTTTGCCCGCGATGATAAAGAGGGGCTCAATGACCTCTACTGGCGCACAGCCGTGTGGATTGCCGTCTTCAGCTTTCCCATATTTGCGCTCACATTTGCTTCAGCGCAGCCGCTCACCGTCTTGTTGTTTGGCGAGCGCTATGCCGGTTCAGGAATCATTCTGGCCATTTTGGCGTTGGGTAATTACTTTAACTCGGCCCTTGGCCTCAACTCGTACACGCTTCGCGTCTATGGCAAGGTGCGCGCCATCGTGGGCATTGATATTGCTTCGGGCCTGCTTAGCCTAGTCGTCAGCCTGTTGCTAATTCCCCAGTTCGGCGCCATCGGCGCGGCCATCGGCGTTGCGTCTACGCTCATCATCTATAACCTACTCAACCACCTGGGACTGTACCTAGGCACCGACATTCGCCTTTTCGAGGGGCGTTATGTGCGCGTTTATGCCGGCATTGTGGCGGCAACGCTCCTGCTGTGGCTGGTGAACGTGGGGCTGGAGAGCCAGGCACCCGCCCTGGCGCAGCTACCAGGTTTTGCGCGTTATACATCGCTGGCCGTCAGTTTTCTGGTTGCCGCTGTGTGCAGCGTGCTGCTACTGCGGATGAACCGCGGCGTGATGGACCTGGGCAATATGTTCCCCGAACTAAAGCGCGTGCCCATAGTGCGCAAGGTAATGGGGGTGACA
This sequence comes from uncultured Ardenticatenaceae bacterium, assembly GCA_964384155.1. Classification (GTDB taxonomy): domain Bacteria; phylum Chloroflexota; class Anaerolineae; order Promineifilales; family Promineifilaceae; genus JAAYYY01. The sequence continues at coordinate 4,026 of CAYLJW010000010.1, read as the reverse complement.
TCATGACGCTGAGCGCAACGCGCGAGCAGCAAGCGCCCATAGGGGCGCGGGCAGCCCACGAGGCGACGGCGCAGCGCGCGCCATCTTCCCTGCGCGTGGCGTATATCATGTCGCGCTTTCCCAAGCTCACCGAAACGTTCGTCATGAGCGAGATCGGGGCAATGAAGCGCGAGGTTGGCAATGTGGCGATCTTTCCACTGGTGCGTGAGCGCGCCGCCGTAGTGCACGAAGAGGCTGCCAGGCTGGCAGAAGAGGCGCATTACACGCCCTTCATATCTATGGCCATCGTGGGCGCCAATTTACGGGCCATGGCGCGACGGCCGTCGCTCTACTGGAGCGCCGTGCGCGATATCGTGCGCGAGACCTGGCGTAATCGCCGCTTCTTGCTCGCCGACCTGGCCCTTTTTCCTAAAGCCGTGTACCTGGCCGCACGCTTTCGCCAATTGGATATCGGCCATATTCACGCCCACTTCGCCACCCACCCGGCCGCGGCGGCGATGATCATCCACCGTTTCAGCGGCATCCCCTTCAGCTTCACGGGACATGGCTCCGACCTGCATCGCTTTCAGGAAATGTTATGTCTCAAGGTGCGCGAGGCTGCCTTTGTCGTGGCTATCTCGGAATACAACCGCCGATTCATCATGGACCATTGCGGCGACGATGTGGCGGCGACGATACACGTGGTGCATTGTGGCGTGGATCTGGAGGAGTTCGCCAGCGCAGAGCCGGCAGAGCAGTTAAACGGCTCGCCTGTCATTCTGTGCATTGGCACGCTGCACGAGGTGAAAGGCCAGCGCTACCTGTTAGAGGCCTTTGCCATGCTGCGCCAGGCGGGCGTCGACGCGGTCTGCCACTTTGTGGGCGATGGCCCAGATCGCGCGGCGTTGGAAGCCCAGGCGCAACAGTTGGGCATTGCCGCGCGCGTCACATTTTTCGGCCAGCGCTCGCGACGCCAGGTGCTGGGCCACCTGCGGCAGGCGAAGATGTTGGTGGCGCCCAGCGTGCCTTCTTCGGATGGGCGGCGCGAGGGCATACCCGTGGTGCTGATTGAAGCCATGGCCGCCGGTGTTCCCGTTATTGCCAGCCGCCTGTCCGGTATTCCCGAGCTGGTGCTCGACGCCGAGACAGGCCTGTTGGCCGAGCCTGGCGCCGCCAGCGCGCTGGCGGCGGCCATGCGCCGGCTGCTGGACGATGGGGCGCTGGCGCAGCGCCTTGCCGGGCGGGCGCGCGCGCACGTGGCCGCGGAATTTGACCTGCAGCAAAATGTCGCCGCTCTGGCGCAGCTCTTTGCGGAGGCGAGGCCATGAGTGTGGCGCTGTTCTGGCTGTCGGTTGGCCTGATCACCTATAGCTACGTGCTGTTCCCACTGCTAGTCGTGGTGCGCGGCGTGGTGCGCCGGCGCGACGACGAATGGACGCAAGCGGATACCGGCGCGCCGCTCACGCCGATGGTCTCTGTTGTCGTCGCCGCACACAATGAAGCCGAGGTCATTGGCGATAAGATCGAAAGCGTTTTGGCCCTGAACTATCCAGGCGCGTGCCTGGAGCTCATTGTGGCCTCGGACGGCTCGGAAGACGGCACGAACCAGCTTGTGGCGCAATACAAGGAGCGCGTCGCCCTACCGGCCGTGCGCCTGCTGGCGCTACCGCGCGTAGGCAAAGCGGCGGCCCTGAACGCCGCCGTGGAAACTGCTGAGGGCGAAGTCCTGGTGTTCACAGACGCCAATAGCATTTTTGCGCCGCATACGCTGCGCGCTTTGTTAGCCCCCTTTGCCGATCGCAGTGTTGGCGGCGTGGCCGGCAATCAAGTCTACGTCACTGGCGCTGCTGACCTTGCCATGCGGACGGGTAATGGACAGGCCAACCCGGCGCAGCGCGCGGCAGAGGTTGCTGCTGTGCCGCTAGACGACGGCGCGGGATTCGGCGAGCGCCTCTACTGGGCCTTCGACCGCAAACTAAAGGTGTACCAAAGCCGCGCCGGCAACACGATTTCGGCCACCGGCGCGCTTTACGCCTTGCGCCGCGAGCTGTTTGAAGGGATTCCCGACGGCGTCACTGACGATTTCTATAACTCTGTAGGCGTCATTGCCCAGGGACGGCGTCTGGTTTTCGCGCCCGAAGCGGTGGCCTATGAGCAAGTTGCACCAACCGGGCGTAAGGAGTTTGGTCGTAAAGTGCGCGTAATGACCCGCGGCCTCGCGGCCGTGGCGGCCCGCCGCCGACTGCTGGACCCGCGACGCCATGGCTGGTACGCCTGGCAGCTTTTATCGCACAAGGTGCTGCGACGCCTGGTGAGCGTGCCGCTACTCATCCTTGCCCTCGTCAGCCCGGGGCTATGGAAACGAGGCTGGATCTACAAGTTGGCGACCATGGGTCAGGCGCTTGTCTACGGCGCGGCGGCCGTGGGCGCGATGCTGGAAGGGCAGCAATCGGCGGCTGTGAACAGCCCCTTAGAGGAAGCGAGCCTGGCCCTGCCACGCCCGCTGCAGCGTGTTGCGGCCGTGGCTTATTACTTTGTGCTGGTAAATGTGGCGGCGCTGGCAGCGGTAGCCAATCTGCTGCGCGGCCGCAGGATCGACCGATGGTGAGGCGGCCAGTATGACGCAAATGGAGCAGATATGGCAGGCGGAGAAAACGCTTCAAGAAGCGCAGGGCGCCCGTTGGAGTGAACGCGGCTATGAAAGATGGCGCGGCGCGGCGCGCCTTCTGATTCCGATGATCATGGTGCTGCTGCTGGCCACGGCCGTTGGCTTGCTGAGCGGCGCACGACCCATCCTGGGCGCCCTGATGTTGGTCGCAGCGCTGCTTTTGCCCGCGCTGCTGGCGCAGGCGGAAACGGCGACGCTTACCGTGGTCTTCATTTTATATTCAAACATTGCCGTGGTCGCCAACCGTTTCCATGGCGTACCTTACTTTGTCGCCGCAAGTTTCCCCTTTCTTCTTTTCCTGCCGCTGGCCAGCTACCTGGTGGTGCGCCGCAAGCCAGTCGTTTTAGCGCGCTCGCTGCCCATGATGCTTGCCTTTTTAGGCGTGCAGGCACTCGGCGCCGTTTTCGCCCGCGATACCGAAGTGGCCGCCGATGCGGTGATCGACTTCATTCTGGAAGGATTGATTATCTTCCTGCTTGTCACCAACGTCGTGCGCAGGGGCGACACGGTGCGACGCGTCACCTGGACCCTGCTGCTTGCGGGGATCTTGCTGGGCAGCATTCCCATCTACCAGCAGGTCACGGGCTCCTACGGCAACGATTACGGCGGCTTTGCGCAGCTCTCCGAGAATTCTTTCCGCACGGGGAGCGAGAATCTGATTGGCGAAGTGCGCCAGTTTCGTGCGGCAGGGGCCATTGGCGAGCAAAATCGTTACGCCCAGATTATGCTCATGCTCGTCCCGCTGGGCCTCTTCACATTTTGGGCCGAACGCAAATGGGGCTATCGCGCGCTGGCCCTGGCGGCCACCGCGGTGGCGCTGGTAGCTGTGGCCATATCTTTTTCGCGCGGCGCGGCGGTGGCCCTCTTCCTACTCATTGGCATCATGGCCCTGATGCGGGCCATCAAGCCGGCCCACTTCCTGCTATTTCTCCTGGGCGTCGCCGTGGTGATGGCCGCGCTGCCTCAATACCGCTTGCGGCTGGCAACCGTGACTGACGTAACGCAAATGTTCACCCCCGAGAGTCGTTCGGCCGACGTCGATTCCTCGATTCGGGGACGGACCACCGAGATGCTGGCGGCGGTCAATGTTTTTGCCGATCATCCCATCATCGGTGTGGGTCCAGGCATGTTCAAATATTACTCGCAGGAGTATGGCAACGTATTGGGCATACGTAGGCTACGCGAAACGCGTGAGGCGCACTCGCTCTATCTAGATATTGCCGCCAACCATGGGCTGTTGGGGCTGATCACCTTCTTTGGCATCTTTGCCATCGTCGGCCACCAGTTATGGTGGGCGCGGCGCCGCTGGGAGGTGCAAGACCCCTACCTCTCGCGCCTGGCAAGCGGCTACTTTCTTGCCCTGATGTCTTATCTCATGA
>CAYLJW010000009.1:0-118186 GCA_964384155.1 uncultured Ardenticatenaceae bacterium | reverse complement strand
AGGCCGTCTTCCAGGCTAAAGACGCCGGCAATGCAGGCGGCGACATATTCGCCCAGGCTGTGGCCGAGCAACATGGCTGGCTCTACACCCCAGGAACGCCATAGTGTAGCGAGCGCATACTCCAGAGCGAAGAGGGCCGGCTGGCCGTAGGTCATCGTGTCTAAGAGCGAGGGCGCGTTCTCGGCGGAGTCTGGGGGGAACAGGATTGGCAGCAAGGGGCGGGGGAGAAAGGCGCGCAGCCGCTCGGCGCAATGGTCCAGGGCCTGGCGAAAGACCGGCGCCGTTTTGTAGAGCGCGCGGCCCATATTAACGTATTGGGCGCCGTGCCCGGTAAATAGAAAGGCGATTTCCGGAGGATTGGCGTCCGCCAGGTGGCCGTGGAATACGTCGAGCGCCTCTTGCCCAGCAGTGAAGGCCGACAGCTTTTGTCTGGCCTGGGCCTCTGTGGCGGCAATGACGGCCAGCCGGTGCGCATGGTGTGCGCGGCCGGCTGCCGCAGTGTAACAGACGTCGGCGAAGGATGGCGATCCTGGCAACGCCGCCAGGTTTGGCGACGTCAGGAATGCTTCGTAACGGCCCCCTAGCTCGTAGAGCGCCGGTTCGCTGGACGCGGAAAGGGTGAGCACAGACAGCGGCCTGGAGGCAACATTACCGGAGTCGCCGGCCGACGGCGATTTGGGGTGCGGCGCTTCCTCCAAGACAACGTGCACGTTTGTGCCGCTGAAGCCGAAGGAGCTGACTGCCGCCAGCCGTGGACGCTCGCCCCGCGGCCAGGACGCCAACTCGGTGTGAATGTCGATGGGCGGCAGCGCTTCCCATGGAATGTGCGAGTTGCGCTCTTGCAGGTGCAGGTGCGGTGGGATTTCCTCGTTTTGCAGCGCCAGCGCAACCTTGATTAAACCGGCCACCCCGGCGCCGGCTTCCATGTGACCGAAGTTCGTCTTGACAGAACCCAGCGCCAGGCGGTGAGCGGCGGGGCGGTTGTGGCCATAGACTGCGCCCAACGCCTGCACTTCAATCGGGTCGCCCAGGGCCGTGCCCGTGCCGTGCGCCTCCACGTAGTCGACGGCCGCCGCATCGACGCCGGCATCGTCTAGCGCAGCACGGAGCACGGCTTCTTGCGCAAGACCGTTGGGCGCGGTTAGCCCGTTGCTGCGGCCGTCCTGGTTGGTGGCCGAACCGCGAATGACCGCCAGGATAGGGTCGCGGTTGGCCAGCGCGTCAGAGAGTCGTTTGAGAACGACCATACCGCAGCCTTCGGCGCGTACAAAGCCGTCGGCGCGCGCGTCGAACGTTTTGCAGCGGCCGTCGGCGGCCATCATTCGCGCCTGTGATAGGGTCATCGTCATCTCAGGCATCAGCATCAGATTCACGCCGCCGGCAAGGGCCAGGTTGCACTCCTGGCGACGTAGACTGTGAACAGCCAGGTGGACGGCTAACAAAGACGAGGAGCAGGCTGTGTCGAGCGACACACTTGGCCCCTGCAAACCCAGCGCATAAGAGAGCCGGCCCGAAGCAACACTGTGTGAAGTGCCCATCGCCAGGTAGGCGTCGATTGTTTGCGGATCGGCGTGCATCAGCCGTAAATAGCTGTAATCGTTGGTGCCAATGCCCACGAAGACGCCCGTAAGGCTGCCTGACAGAGAATGCGGCGACTGGCCGGCATGCTCCAACGCTTCCCAGCTCACTTCCAACAGCAGTCGCTGCTGCGGATCCATGCTGATCGCTTCACGGGGCGTGATGCCGAAAAAGTGGGCGTCAAAACGGTCCGCGCCCTCAATAAAACCGCCCCAGCGCGTCGCTAATTTGCCTGGCGTTTGTGGGTTGGGATCGTAGTAAGCATCTACATTCCAGCGCTCGGCAGGGGTCTCGCAGATGGCATCGACGCCGTCGCGCAGTAAGCGCCAAAAGGCGGCCGGGCCATTGGCCTGACCGGGGAAACGGCAGCCGACCCCGACGATGGCAATGGGCTCGCGGCGCGCCTGTTGGCCTGCATCGAGCCGAGCCCGCAGCTCTCGTATTTCGAGCAGGGCCTGCTTCAGCGGGGAAAGGGTCCCCATAAAACCGCTGTCACTGTCCACGCGTCTACTCCTGTCTCGTGGGTTCATCCACGTTTCGGTTTCTCAAAGTTGCCAGCTCGGCAAGTAACAGTGCTTCTGCTTCCTCTTCAGAGAGCGCTTCTAGTTCGCCGATGTGCGCGGCGCGTCTGGCGTCGGGCTGTGCGGGGCCCGGCGACAGCTCGGCCACCTGCTCCAGGGCTTCGTTCAGTAAATAGTCGGCCAGGCTCTCAACCGTGGGATAGTCGAAGACGAGCGTGGACGGCAGAGGGCGCTGAAGATTGAGACCGGCCCCCAACAGGTTGCGCAGCTCGACGGCCATGAGCGAATCCAGGCCCAGTTCCTGCAGCGGTTGGCGGTGGTCTATGGCCTGCGCCGGCGGCAGACCCAACACTTTGTTGGCCTGTTCGCGCACGTGCGCCAGAAGCAACGCGCGGCGCTTGCTTACTGGCGCTCTTTGCAGGCGCTGCCAAACGTCGTCTGGATGTGACGGCTCAGATTGCGCTGCTTGTGGCGGGCCATCCGAGGGCACAAGCTGCTTGAAGTAGGGCGATGCGCCGCCGGCGAGGAAGGCACGCCAGTCGACGGGAAAAACGCCGACCTGCGCTGGCGTTTGGGCTGGCGCCTTCTGCGATTGTTGCATCAAGTGAGCCAGTGCCTGCCAGCCCGCCTCAGGGCTGATGAGGCCAATGCCTCTGGTGGCGACACGCTCGCCAACGTTGCGCGCGGCGGCGGCGCCAATGCGATCCCAGACGCCCCAGTTGATGCTCAGGGCGGGCAAGCCTTGTTGGCGACGATGGTGCGCCAGGGAATCCAGATAGGCGTTGGCCGCAGCATGGTTACTCTGGCCCCGTGAGCCAAGGAGGGCGGAGCCGGAGGAAAACAGAACAAAGAAGTCAAGCTCCAAGTCGCGGGTCAGGCTGTGCAGTAGGTAGGCGCCCTGGACCTTTGGCGCAAAGACCGTTTCGAAGCGCGACCATTGTTGCTGCAACAGGGCGCCATCGTCGAGCACGCCGGCGGCGTGGATGACGCCGCGCAACGGAGGCATCTCTCTCTGAATGCGTGCCAGCACCTGCCGCATCTTTTGCTCGTCGGCGACGTTAGCCTGCACAGAGACAACGCGAGCGCCTGCCTGTTCCATGGAGCGTATGGCGGCGTGCGCCTCATCCGACGCGCCGCTGCGGCTAATTAGCACAAGGCACGGCCGGTCGCGCCAGGGCCCCCGCTCATCTGCCAGGCGTTGGGCAACGAGCAGACCAAGGCCAGAATGGCCGCCGGTTATCAGGTAGGTACCGGCCCCGCCCTTCGTTTTGGCGAGCGCAGAATGCGTGACGACGATCTTGCCAGTGTGCCTGGCCTGGGCCATGGTGCGGAAAGCGGTGGCAGCTTCCTGCAGGGGGAACGCCTGGTAAGGAAGCGGTCGGATCTCGCCGGAGGCGAGCAGCGCCATCACCTCGCGCAGCATAGACTGGATGAGCGCCGGGTTCTCTTGAGATTTGGCGACCAGATCGACGATGAAATTGGCTACGTCTGGTTTCACCTGGGCAACTTGCTCTGTTGTCCAGACGCCGCGCTTGCCGATCTGTAGGAAGCGGCTTTCAGGGCCATCCGCCAGCGTCGCCAGGCTGTGCGGCACAAAGTCGCCGGCCAGTGAGTTCAGGACGATGTCTACACCGCGGCCGGCGGTGAGCTGCTTAATCTCCTCGGCAAAATCCAGGGCGCGCGAATTCATGACGTGCTGGACGCCCAGGGATTGCAACATGGCTCGCTTCTGCAGGCTGCCAGCGGTGGCGAAGATTTCCGCTCCGGCCCGTTGCGCCAGCTGCACTGCCGCCATGCCTACGCCGCCGGCAGCGGCGTGGATCAAGACGCGCTCGCCGTGGCGCATATCTGCCAGATGGTGCAGTGTGTAATAGGCTGTAAGGAAGGCAGATAGAACCGTCGCCGCTTCTTCAAAGGTCATATTAGCGGGCTTGCGCACCACGAATTCGGCGCGTGTGTTGACAAAGGAGCCGAAGCTGCCTGCGGCAATGGCGATGACCTCATCGCCGGGAGCCAGATCCTGGACGCCCGCGCCGACGGCAGCGATGCGGCCAGCACATTCCCCGCCTAGCGGCCCGGCATCGCCAGGGTAAAGGGCCATCGCGCTTAAGACATCGCGGAAGTTCAGCCCGGTGCAAAAGACTTCAATTTCCACTTCGCCCGGCCCCGGTTGTGTGCGTACCAGCGGACGCGTTGTCAGACTGTCCAGAACGCCAGGCGTTGCGACTTCCAAGCGGACAGAAGCGGCCTCTTCCAGCCGTGGGCTTTCCTCGTGGTGTACAATGTGACGCGTGAGGCGCGCCACGTAGCGCGCGCCGGCCCGAAAGGCAATCTGATCCTCAGCCATGGGTTGCACGATGTCCGCCAGTAAGTCGGCTGCCTGCCTGTCCGAAGTCGCCGTGGGATCCAGATCCACGCGTGTGACCTGCAGTTCGGGATGCTCTAGAGCGATGGTCGTCCCCAGGCCCCATACAGGCGCTTGTGCCGGGTAGACCGGGGATTCGACGGGGGCTTGGGCACCGGCGGTGACCAGCCAGAGACGGGGCGTGGCGGGAAGCTGAGCGCTGGCAAGCGCCTGTGCCAGGTGCAGAGAACTGCCGGCAGCCAGCATCTGCGACGAGCCAAGGCCGTACAGTTCCGTCTCGGCGCCTGTGTCGGGATATACCATGCTGTCGAGGCCCCACAAATGGACGACGCCGCGCAGCGCGCCGGCGGCGGCCGTCACGTCGCTAAGGAGCTGATGGTAGGCAGTTGGGTCGGCGGGATTGAGCTGCCAAAGGTTGGCTTCGATGCGGCGGTACTCTTCGCCCCGCGCGACGAAGAGGCACTTTTCGCCCCGTTCCTGCAGCAGGCCGGCCAGAGCACGGCCGGCGCCCTGACCATCGGCGAAAATAAGCCAGGCGCCGCCAGTCTGGTTCTTCGCTGCCAGCGGTGCACTGGCCAGGATAACGGCCTGTGGGAAGAGGCTCGTTTCTTCGACTTCAACGACGGCCGGGTTTAGAAAGCCGGTTTCAACCAGCAGCGACTGCCATTGCGCCGGCGACAGCAAAGGGTGCTCCGGCCGCAGCGACTCGTCGCTAAAGCTCCACCATCCGGTGGTCAGGCCGAAGGTGAGATCGATCCAGCGGCGCGGGGTGCCGCCCTCTAACAGCGCCAGAACACCGCCAGGCGTCAGGAGCTGCTGTACATGAGCAAGCGTCTGCTGGAGCTGGGGGGTGGCGTGCAGGACGTTGGCGGCGATCACCAGGTCAAAGCTAGCCTGGGCAAATCCCTGAAGCTGGGGGTCGCGCTCGATATCGAGCAGTCGATATTCGATAAAGTCGTAGCTGGCGAACTTTTCGCGAGCCTTCGTCAGGAAAAGGTTCGAGAGGTCGGTGAAGGTATATTCGATTTCAGCATGTGCCAAGCGCGGCAGGATCGCAGTAGTCGCGCCGCCGGTGCCGGCTCCAATTTCCAGAACCCGCAGCTTGCGCCCGGCCGGCTTCTGGACCACCGCAGCGGCCACAGCTTCGGCGAGCAAACTGTTGTGAACTTGCGCCGAGGGGGCATCCTGGTAAAGCGTTTCGGCGCTGTAAGCGGCCGCAGCAGGGAAGAGTAGCTGCAGAGGATCGTCATCGCCGCGCAGCACAGGAGCCAGGCGCGTGGCACAGCGGCTAAACACGTCGAGCTCGGGGGCATAGGCAGGATAAAGGCGCGCCAGCGCTTTCAGGCGCGGGGCCAGGGCGCCGTCGAGTTTGGCGGCGGCGTCGCGCAGCACCACCCAGCCATCGCCCTGCGCTTGCAGGACTGCTTCCTCGGCCAGCATTTGTAGCAGGCGCCGCAACAAGGGACGATGCCGGGTCGACACACCGGCCGCCTGCGCCAACGCGTCTACAGTGACCGTCTCTGCTGGCCGCGGCGTCCATCCGAGGTCGCCGAAGGCCTGCAGCGCGGCCTCAACACTTAAAGCATCGAGCTCGGCGACTAACTCGGGCGCCGCCAGAGGGTATTGCGACGTCAGGCCAGAAACCAGCGGTTGCACACGTGCAGCGATCTGAGCGGGATCTGTGAGGGGCGCCGATAGAGCAGCGCCGGCATGCGGATGGACCTGCGGCTGCCACCGCACCTCGTAGAGCCAGTCGTGCCAGGAGGGCACCTCGCGCTGAGGCGCCCGCAAAGACCGCTGCAAGGCCTGGCTTGTGGCGCGCTTGAGCCGTAAGCCGTTGATTTCGGCAACCAGCCGGCCGCTTTCGTCAAATAGCGCGAGGTCGCCGCTAATGGTTTCCCGAACAGTGTCTGAAGGAGCAGGGCGTAACCGCGCATAGCTCCATAGGCGCCCGGCTGAAGGCTGCAAAAAGCGCAGGCTGTCGACGCCAACGGGCATATAGGTTTCTAGTGCTTCAAGCCCTTCGCTCTCCCAGGTCGCGCCAAGGACCTGCCAGCAAGCGTCGAGCAACGCGGGATGCAGTGGATATGCACCTAGCTCTGGGGCCAACGCCGGCGGCGCCTGAATCTGCGCCAAGGCCTGCCCCTGCCCACGCCACAAGCGCACAATACCTTGGAAGGCGGGGCCAAAGGCGATGCCGCGGCGCGCAAACTGTTGGTAGTGTTGGGCAACGGAAAGCTCTTCGTGACATTGGGCCTGGTGATCGGCGAGCGTGGAGGCGACTTCGCCGGGGGTGAGCTGCTCGATGCGCATTGCGCCGCTAGCATGTAGCTGCCGCGCATCACCAGCCGAGCTTATACTAAATATCTGAAAGGCCGCATTATCCGCCGGTCCTGAGAGGGTGATCCGTAGCCGCCGCGCCTCGTCTTGGCGCAGAATCAGCGCCTCCTGGATAGTAAGACCACTCAGGACGCAGGCGCCGGGACCAAAGGCTTCGGCCGCAGCGGAAAGCGCCAGGGCCACATAGGCCGTGGCTGGAACCACGACCATACCCAACACTTGATGGTCTGCCAGGAAGGGCAGCGCGGCAAGACTCAGCTCAGATTCGAGAACCTGCTCCTCGTCGGAAGCCAGAGGATGAGGGGCAACGGCTTCGCCGGCTTTAACCGGCAGCCAGTAACGCTGGCGTTGGAAAGGGTAGGTGGGCAGGCTAAGGCGACGATGGCCTGCGGCAGCCAGTTCCTGGCGGTCAAAGGCGGTCCACTCGACAGGGCAGCCGTGAACATAAAGTGCTGCCAGGCTCTGCAACATTTGTGACGAATCGTCGCGATCCTTACGCATAGAAGGCAACCATAGGCCGGCGCCGTCGGGGAGGCATTGTTGACCCATGGCAATCAGGGTGGGAGTGGGACCGACTTCCAAAAATTGCCGGTAGCCGCGATTGTGCAGCAGCGTTATGGCGTCGGCAAAGCGTACCGGCCGGCGAATGTGGCGCCGCCAGTAGGCAGCGTCAATTTCATCCTCGCCAACAAAAGTACCGCTCAAATTAGAAACCAGGTTTAAACGTGGCGGCCCGTATGGAATCGTTGCCGCAACACGTTCGAACTCGTCGAGCATGGGCTCCATCAGGCTGGAGTGAGAGGCGTGCGAGATGGCCAGGCGGCGCACTTTGACGCCGTCGCGCTGCCAGCATTCAAGCACAGCATTTACGACCGAGTCCACGCCGGAAATGACGACGTTGTTCGGACCGTTGATGGCGCCAATGGAAATTTGATCGCCATAGGGGGCGATGGCTGCGGCAACCGTGGCCTGATCGGCAAAGATGGCGGCCATCGCCCCGTTTTCAGGCAAGGCCTGCATCAAGCGACCGCGGGCGGCTACCAGCTTTAGGCCGTCTTCCAGGCTAAAGACACCGGCGACGCAGGCCGCAACGTACTCCCCGAGGCTGTGTCCCATCACAGCGTCTGGCTCGACGCCCCAGGAACGCCATAACTGGGCCAGGGCGTATTCGATGGCGAAGAGGGCGGGTTGGGTATAGGCCGTTTGGTGCAGGAGGTCGTCTCCTGATACGACTGCCAGCAACGGCTTATCCAGATAGCTGCTCAAAATTTCGGCGCAACGGTCCAGGGCGGCGCGGAAGGCCGGCTCTTGTTCATATAAGGAGCGGCCCATGCCGGCATATTGGGCGCCTTGCCCTGGGAAGAGAAAGACGAGGCGTGGCTCTTGCTGCGGGCTTAGCCGGTGATAGAGTAATCCAGGGGACGGCGCCTGCCCATCGGCGAAAGCGTGTAGCTTTTCGACGACCTCGTGCGCCTCTGCGCCAACAACCGACAGGCGATGGTTGAAGTGCGCCCGCCCGTGGCGCACCGCCGCGCCAATGGTAGCTGGAAATAGGCCTCTGTTTTCGTCCAGGAACGCGCTGTAGCGGCCGGCCATTTCACGCAAGGCGCCTTCAGTTTTCGCCGACAGCGTGATGAGCGCGGGCGCGGCCTGGGCTGGCGGCGGGACGGCTGCAACGTACGGCGCGGGCGCTTCCTCGAGGATGATATGGGCATTTGTGCCGCTGAAGCCAAAAGAGCTCACACCGGCCAGGCGCGCCTGTGCGCCCCGCGGCCAGGCTGTGGGACGTACGGGGATCTCAATGGGCAGGCCGGCCCAGTCGATGTAAGGACTGGGCTCTTGCAGGTGCAAGTGCGGCGGGATTTCTTCGTGGATCAGGGACAATACGGTCTTGATGAGGCCGGCCACGCCGGAGGCGGCTTCAAGATGGCCAATATTGGTTTTAACAGAACCGATGGCAAGCGGCTCGGCGGTGGGACGTTGACGGCACAGGGCGTCGCCGATGGCCTCTACCTCGATGGGATCGCCGAGCTCTGTGCCGGTTCCATGCGCCTCGACGTAGCGAATGGCGTGCGGCTCAACTCGGGCGTTGGCCAGAGCCTGTCGAATAACGGCCGTCTGAGCCAGCCCGTTAGGCACCGAGAGGCCGCTGCTGGCGCCGTCCTGATTGACGGCCGAACCACGGATCAGGGCCAGAATATTATCCCCATCGTCGAGCGCGGCGGAGAGCGGCTTGAGGATGACGACGCCACAACCCTCGCCGCGCACAAAGCCATTTGCCCCGGCGTCGAACGTTTTGCAACAACCGTCTGGCGATAACATGCCCCACTTGGAAAAGGAGATGGAGATCTCCGGCGCCAGCATCACGTTGACGCCGCCAGCAATGGCCATGTCGCTATCCCCGCTGCGGATGCTCTGACAGGCCATGTGAATGGCAGTCAGCGACGAAGAACAGGCCGTGTCCAGGGCGATGCTAGGTCCATGTAGCCCAAGTGTGTAGGAGAGCCGGCCGGGAGTCACATTGGGTACGTTGCCCGAAGCGTGATAGGCGTTGATATCGGCCGTATCCACAAATCTGGCGTGCAACTGCATATAGTCGGACGCCGTGATCCCCACGAAGACGCCGGTCCGGCTGCCTGCCAATTGGTTGGGGGCCAGGTTCGCATGTTCAAGTGCTTCCCAGGCGACTTCCAGGAAGAGCCGCTGTTGGGGGTCCATGCTGTTGGCTTCTCGCGGCGAAATGCCGAAGAACTCAGGATCGAACTGATCCAGCCCGTCGAGGAAACCGCCGTGGCGTATAGCCATTTTTCCCGGCGCCTGAGGATCAGGATCGTAATAACGCTCCATGTCCCAACGATCGGCCGGGACCTCCTTGATGGCGTCAATGCCTTCGTGCAGCAGCCGCCAGTAGTCTGCGGGGCCACGCACGCCGCCGGGAAAGCGACAGCCAATGCCGATGATGGCAATTGGTTCGGAACGCGATTGTTCCAGGGCATCGAGCCTGGCGCGCATCTTCTGCATGGCCGCCAGGGCTTGTTTCAGTCGAGCTTGATAGTCAGTGGTTTCGGTCATTTACATTACCGGTATCTATAAATCCATGGCGTCAATAGCGCCCAACTCTTCGTCGAACAGAGCCAGCAGCTCCGCCTCAGACGCAGTTTCGAGCCTGGACAACCCGTCCGTTTCATCGCCGTCTGGCGAGGCATCAGCCGCGGCAGAGGATGTCGCCTCCGCGTCAAGCAGGAGCGTTTCCAGGTAACCTGCCAGCGCCTTGACGCTTGGGTAATTGAAGATCAACGCCGCCGGTAGCCGCCGGCCGGCAGCGGATTCCAGACGGCTTCTTAACTCCACGGCCATGAGCGAATCCATGCCAATCTCAAATAACCCTCGTTGCACGTCGAGCTGTGTATGATCGTGTCCCATCACGCTGGCGGTCTGGCGGCGAATGTATTCCAGCAATAAGTCGCGCTGCTCGTCTGGCGCGAGCGCCGGAAGCTGTTGCAGCAGCGCCGGCTGCTGGTCGCGGTCAGGTGGCGCTGATAAGTGGGCAGTTCTGCGTTCGCCAATGTCAATCTCGGCGAGGAATGGCCGGCGCCGGCGCGCTTCGTAAGCCGGTTTTAGGGCTGCCCAATCGACGGCGGCCACGACCTTTTGCGCTGCCACCGTCTCGTGGTCCAGCAGAGCACCCAACCAGGCCAGCGCCCCGGCTACCGGCATGGGATCCAGCCCAAAACGGGTTGCCTGAAGCTGCTCTTCAGTCGAAAGGCGGCTTCGCTCCTCCCATAATCCCCAGTTGATGCTGAGGGCCGGCAAACCGCGAATGCGGCGGGCGTGCGCCACGGCGTCGAGGAAGCAGTTGGCGGCCGCGTAATGGGCCATGCCCCGAACGCCCCACAACGCAGTAGTTGAAGAGAACAAGACGAAGTAATCGAGATCTAGTTCTCGCGTTAGGCGGTGGAGGGTCCATGTGCCAGCCACTTTTGCATGGAACATGTCGCGCACGTCGTCCAGAGTCATTTTGGCCAGCGGCGTCGAATGGACGGCGGCGGCGGCGTGTATAACACCGCGCAAGGGCGGCAGCGCGTCGTCCGAAGGTGGAGCGCCAGCAGGCGCTTTGCCAAATCGTTCGAATAAGGCCGCCATTTGCGCTTCGTCGGCAACGTCTATGGCCACGGTGGTGACGCTGGCACCAATGGCCTCGATGGCCTGTACGGCCGACGCCCGGCGCGCCGCCTCGCTTGCAGGCGGCAGCGCAGGCCACGCATCGCGCGGCGGTAGTGTATTGCGGCCGGTCAGCACCAAGTGGCGAACGCCCTGCGCCGCCAGCCAGTGGGCGACCTTCAGGCCCAAGCCGCCAAGGCCGCCGGTAATCAGGACCGTACCTGGGGATTGAGGCCCGGCAGGCGGCGTCGATGGCTGCGGGCGATCGATGGCCTCCTCATCGCTGCGCACCAGGCGGGCCACATAACGCCGCGCTGCGCGCCAGGCGATCTGGTCTTCAGCCTCTTCTTCCGGCTGCCCCATCTCGGCGAGCAGGCGGGCGGCTTCTTCTGCCTGAGGAGCCATGTCGAGATCGATAAGGCCACCCCACTGTTCAGGATATTCCAGGGCCATCACGCGGCCCAGACCCCACAGCGTTGCCTGGGCTGCGGCGGGCGGCTGCCCTTCGCCGATGACCTGCGCGCCGCGCGTCACCAACCAGAGGCGTCCCTGCAACCTGGCGGCAAGGGCCTGTATTAAATGCACGGCGCCGCCGATCACCTGCTGCTGGGCGCCTGATAACTCGCCAGGCGTCGTTTCTTCATGAATCGCTATGTCCGCCGCCCATAGATAAAGAACGCCCTGTAACGGCCGGCCGTCGCTGGCGACATCGGCTAGCAAGCGCTCAAAATGCTCCGGCCGCTGCGGGTCCATGCGCAGTTTGCAGCCGCCCAGCCGGTGATAGGCGTCGCCGCTTTGAACGAGCACACTTTCCTGACCACGTTCCGCGAGTAGCTTGGCCAGCGCGGCGGACAGTGCGTCCTCCTCGCCAAAAATTAGCCACAGCCCGCCGGATTCGTCAGCAACGGCCGGCGGTTGTCCACCGGCGATGAAAATTGTCTGTGGCGAGGACTCTGCTGTAGGCGCCGGCATCGAGGCGCTTGCCGTGAAGCCGCATTCGCTCAGCAAGTCCAACCACGCCCCGGCATACAGAAGGGGGTGCGCTGGACGCAAATCTTTGTCGGCGAAGTTCCACCATCCGTCCGTAAGGCCGAAGGTCAGGTCGATCCAGAGCGCCGGCTGTGTGACCTCCAGCAGCAAAAAGAGCCCATTGGGAGCCAACAGCTGCCGAATATGACCCAGGGCCTGACGTAGATCGGGCGTTGCATGCACAACATTGGCCGCAATAACCAGGTCAAAGTGCTGCGTGCCAATCGCTTGCTCCCCCGGGTTGCTCGCCAGGTCGAACTGTTCATAACGCATAAATGAGATGTCGCGGAACTTCTCCTTGGCGCGCGCCAGAAAAAGGGGCGACACATCTGTGAAGGTATACTCGGTTCGTTCGGCTGGTAAGTGCGGCAGAATAGCGCCCGTAGCTCCGCCCACGCCGGCGCCAATCTCCAGGATACGTACGGGGCTGCCTGCCGGCCGCCCGGCGATTGCGGCGCTTATGGCTTTTTGCAGCAGCGTATTGGCCGGGCGGGAAAAGGGGGATGACGCATATATTTGCTGCAGATGGTGCAGGGAGCCATCCGGAAATAGCAATTCCAGGGGATCCACGCCACCGCGTAGCACCGCCGCTAAGGCTGCGCCACAGCGGCCGATCAAGGCCAGCTCCGCCTGAAAATCGGGGTAGAGCTGCATGAGCTCGTCCAGGCGCGCGGCCGGGTCGTTCTCAGAGAATGCCGCGTGCGCGCCTGCTGTATCGCCCTTTGCAAGCTGATCTAAGAAGTGCGCAAACCAGGGGTGGTAGCGCTCGATCACCCCGCATTGCCGCGCCAGCTCAACGGCGCCAGCAGGCGGGTCCGCCGGGAGCTGGCAGCCTAGCTGGCGCAGGGCCGCGTGCACGTAGTGCAACGTGAGCGACTCTAGCTCAGGCAGGATGGCGCGGTAGCGGTCTATATCATGGCGCGCTTCAGGCGCGGACATCTGGGACCAGGTTTCGGCGGCGAGCTCATCAGGGGTCGCAAACGAGCCAGTGGCTGCCAGTGATTGCTCGCGCCACTCGACATCATAGAGCCAGTTGTCGAGCGTTGACGCCTGTGTGAGGCGCCCGACGGCGGCCCGGCTGACGCGTTTCAACAAGACGCCGCCGGCTCGGCCTACGGGGCGCCCGGCTTCATCGTACAGATTTACCTCTCCGACGACTGTTTCGCCATCCGCGCCGTTGAGAGAGTGAAGCCGGGCATGGCTCCAGGCGGCGGCGGAACCACTTGCCACGTGCAACTGCTCCATGCCAATGAGCAGATAATTTTCATCGCCGGGCAGGATGGCCGTCAGCGGCTGTAGGCAAGCGTCCAGAAAAGTTGGGTGCACGGCGCCGGCCACATCAGCGTCCGAATGGGTCCGTTGCAGGCGGCCCAGGGCCTCGCCGTCGCCCCGCCATAGCTGCTTGACGCCCTGGAAGGAAGGGCCCAATTGCAGGCCGCGCGCCGCCATTTGCTGGTAATAGCTTGTGACGTCCACTTCCCGGCAGCGCTCTTTTATCTCGGGAAGGCGTAGGGGCTCGGCCGCAAGGGAGGCCGTGGTTGGCGACACGTTGCCTGTGGCGTGCAAAATCCAATCCACGCCAGAGTCGTCTGGCAAGCTAAATAGCTGAAAACGTGTCGTCTCTCGTTCCGCTGGCATTAACAGCAGTTGCACCCGCTTTGCTTCCATACCGGAAGGTACGGGTAACGCCTCCTGTATCGAAACGTCACTCAGGGTGAGCGAATTGGCGCTGCCACTAGCGGCCCAGACCATTGTGGCCAGCATGGCCGCGGGCAGCAGAGGCGCTCCGTAGATGAGGTGTTCGCCCAGATAAGGCAGCGCGTCCGTGCTCAGCGCAGCTTCGAAGGTCGGCACGGGAGTGCGCAGGCGGCGCAAGGGCAAGGAATTGTTCATGGCAACGGGCAGATCCTCGGGGGTCGCGAACGACGCGGCGCGCGCGGGCTGGACCCAATAGCGCGCGTGTTGCCAGGGGTAGACGGGCAGCGTTACGCACTTGCCGCCAGGCGTAACAGCAGACCAATCGATAGGATAGCCGCCGCAATGTAAAGCGGCCGTGGCGCGCTGCAACGTTTCACGCGCCGGGCGGTCCTGGCGCAGGGAGGCGAGGAGCAACGTGTCCTCGACTTCTTCCAGACACTGAGCAAGTGGCGTAGCCAATAGGGGATGGGGACCCACCTCCAGGAAGGCGCGGTAACCATCGGCTACAAGAGCCGCCACGGCCGGGGCGAAGAGCACGGGCTGTCGCAGGTTGCGACCCCAATAAGCGGCGTCGAAGGTAGCCTCTGGCTCGCGGCCAGTAGCGGCCGCGGCGTCGACCGTGGAATAGATGGGGATGCCTGCGCGTCCTGGGCGCGGCTGTAGGCCGGCTAGCGACTGTTCCAGGTCGCGGCGGTAGGGTTGCATCAGGTGGCTGTGCGAGGCGTAATTGACGGCGGGCAATATGCGGGCAAAGCGCCCCTGGGTCTGGAGCGCCAGGACCACCTCTTGCAGCGCTTCGGCGTCTCCTGACAGCACGGTAGACATGGGGCTATTGACTGCCGCCAGGGATAAGCGTCCCTCGTATGTCGCCAGCAGCGCTTCTGCTTCGCCCTGTGACAGCCCGGTGGCAGCCATGCGACCTGAGCCGGCAGCCTTCTGCATGACGCGGCCGCGGTGGTAAATGACGCGCACGGCGTCGGGAAGGCTTAGAATACCCGCCACGGTTGCGGCGGCTACTTCGCCCACGCTATGGCCTACGACGGCGTCTGGCTGTACGCCCCACGACTGCCACAGGGCCGCCAGCGCCACCTGTACGGCAAAAATGGCCGGCTGCGCAACCTCATTCTCGGCAAGGCGAGAGTGCTCGGGTGCGGCTGTGAGCTCAGTTAGAAGCGACCAGCCGCTATAGGGCTGTAGCAGCTCGTCACACTCGGCCACCCTGGCGCGGAAGATCGGTTCTGTCGCCAACAGTTCCTGCGCCATCCCATCTAATGTGGCGCCCTGGCCGGAAAAGACGAAGACGAGACCACGGTTGGAAGCCAGAGCTGGCAAGGTTGCAGAAGCGCTCACATCTTCGTGTGACTCACCGCGTCGAAACGCTTCTAACCGCTGGGCCATGCCAGCCGCGGAAGCGGCAACCAACGCCAGCCGATGAGGGTGATGCGTGCGGCGCCGTGTGGCAGTGTAACAGATGTCCGCCAGCGAAGGCCGGCTGGATTCGCCCTGTTCCGGCAACAAGAGTAGCTGTTGGTAGGCGGCGGCCAGATCGTGCAGCGCCGGCTCGCTGCGGGCTGAGAGCGTGAGCAGAAATGGTGGATTGCCTGTTGATGTAGGGACGGCTGTCGCTGACTGAGGGGCGGCCGGTGCATCGGGCGGCGCCGATGCGACGATAATGTGCGCGTTGGCGCCGCCAAAACCAAAGGAGCTGACGGCGCCGTAACGCGGAGCCCCGGCTGGCCAGGGTTGTTCGGCCGTTGGAACGACAAAGGGCGTGTCTGCCAGGCTGATATGGGGATTTAACGTCTTAAAGTGCAAGTTGCGCGGAATGGCCTGATGCTGCAGCGAGAGGACAACCTTGATCAGGCCGGCGATGCCAGCCGCGCCTTCCAGGTGGCCGATGTTGGTCTTTACTGCGCCGAGCACACAGGTGCCGCCATCCGCGCGCGGTTGCCCCAGCACGGCCGCCAAGGCCTCTACTTCTATGGGGTCGCCCAAAACGGTGCCCGTGCCGTGTGTTTCCACGTAACCGATCTGGGAAGGCTCGACGCCGGCATTGGCCAGTGCCTGGCGAATGACGGCCTGCTGGGCCAGACCGTTGGGTGCGGTGAGGCCGTTGGTCGCGCCATCCTGATTTACCGCCGAACCGGCAATGACGGCCAGAATAGGATCACGAGCCTCCAGCGCGTCGGACAGGCGCTTGAGCACGACCACGCCGCAACCCTCGCCGCGGCCGAAGCCGTCGGCGTCAGCGTCGAAAGTTTTGCAGCGGCCATCGGGTGACAGGGCCTGCATTTTAGACAGGGAAACTGTGATTTCCGGCCTGAGAATCAGGTTGGCGCCGCCCACGAGCGCCAGGTCGCTCTCGCCGCTGCGCAGGCTCTGGCAGGCCAGGTGGACGGCCACGAGAGAAGAAGAACAGGCGGTATCCAGGGCAATGCTTGGCCCGTTGAAATCAAACAGGTAAGAAAGGCGATTGGCGAAAATGCTGTGGGCCGTGCCGGTGCTGGTATGCATATCAATGGCCGACAGGTCGTCCACCTGCATCAGGGTGTAGTCGCTGCTGTGGCTGTGGACGCCCACAAAGACCCCGGTGCGGCTGCCCGCCAACTGTTCCAGAGATTGCCCTGCGGCTTCCAGAGCCTCGTAAGCGACCTCTAACAGTAGCCGCTGCTGAGGGTCCATATGCGCAGCCTCGCGCGGCGATAGACCAAAAAAGGCAGCGTCAAAGAGGTCCACGTGCTTCAAAAAGCCGCCATGACGGGTATTCATTTTGCCGGGGGCCAGGAGGTCGCCGTCGTAGAGCGCTTCGCCGTCCCATCGTTCGGCTGGTATAGGGCCAATTGCATCCACACCCTGCCTTAATAGCTCCCAGAATGCAGCCGGGCTATTCGCGCCGCCGGGAAAACGGCAGCTCATGCCGATGACGGCAATCGGTTCGCGGTGAGCGCGCTCGCTCGCCTCCAGGCGTGCGCGGAGCTCCTTCACGGCCAACAGGGCGCGCTGCAAGGGCGACAAGCTTTCACCTTCAAGATCTGTCATGCTCAAAGATCCAGGTCCTCCAGCTCCTTCAGAAGCAGCGCCTCAGCGTCTTCGTCGGAGAGTTTACGGATTTCCGCCACCGCCACGGCGGCGGCGAGCGGCGTAGGGGCAGGCGCCGCAGCTTCTTCTTCGAGGGCAAGACCCATCCTGGCCGCCGCGTGCGGAACCATCGCCGCCACGGTTGGATAGTTAAATACTAGCGTCGCCGAGAGGGTCACGCCGAGGCCCCTTTCGAGGCGATTGCGCAGCTCAAGCGCCATGAGGGAGTCCATACCCAGAGCCTGCAGTGGCCTATCTAAGGCCACGCGCGAGGATGCCAGACGCAAGACCTGTGCTACTTGCTCGCGCAAATGGTTCTCGAGTAGTAGGCGGCGCGCGCGTCCGGGTTGCGCGGCTTGCAAAGCGGCGCGCACATCGTCGCCAGGCGCCCCAGCGGCTGAGCGCTCGTCGTCCTGCCAGTCTCGCGACCTCTGCCAGACATCTGTTTTTAGCAGAGACGAGGTCGCCGCTGCGGGGTAGGTCTCACACCACTGGTGCACGTCGAAGGGCATGACGACGATCTGCCCCGGCGTCGCCTCGCTCGGCGAAGCCATGAGCCGCGCGAAGGCTGCCAGCCCCTCGTGCGGCCTGATACTGCCAAGGCCGCGCAGCGCCAGACGCTCTCCACGGTCGGCGCGGGCGGCCGCCAGACCAACGTCGCTCCAGGGGCCCCAATTGATGCTTAACGCCGGGCGGCCGGCGGCGCGCAAGGTGCGCGCCAGGGCGTCTAGAAAAGCGTTAGCGGCGGCATAGTTGCCCTGGCCCGGCAGTCCGAGCACGGAAGCAACAGATGAAAAGAGCACAAAAAAGTCGAGATCAGTCTGTTGTGTCAGGGTGTGCAAATGCCAGGCGCCAAACACTTTGGGGGCCAGGGCTTCAAATAATCTCGCGCGATCCATTTGTAGCAGCGTGCTATCGGCTAGCAAGCCGGCGAGATGGATGATGCCGCGCAAGGGGGGCATCTGCGCTTCGATCTGTTCCAGGACGGCTGCAACTTGTTGTGCCTGGGCCACGTCGGCGCGGGCGACGAGAACGGTGGCTCCAGCTTCCCGTAATGCGGCGATGCGCTGGCACGCGTCAGGCGTAGGCTCGCTACGTCCCACCAAGGCCAGATGTCGCGTTCCCTGTTGGACAAGCGCTTCGGCCACCAGCAGCCCCAGACTGCCCAGACCGCCGGTAATCAGGGTCGTGGCTTCTGGCTCAGGGCGCACGGCAGCGCTGGCGCGAGCGGCCGGCTCGGACGGGGAAGCGTAGGTAAGCACAATTTTGCCGATATGTTGCGCCTGGGCCATGGTGCGGAATGCCGTGCTGGCTTCGTTGATGGAAAAAGCGGCTGCCGGCAGTGGCTGCAGTGCGCCGTCGGCGACGCGCTGTAGCACATCGGAGAGCAGGTTCATGATCAGAACCGGCCTTTCAGCGATGGCCCGCGCCAGGTCAATGGCAAAGAAGGAAAGGTTTTTCTGGAAGGGCCATAGGCCCAGGGGGCTGTTCTGGTAAATATCGCGCTTGCCGAGCTCGAGGAAGCGGCCATACGGCGCCAGAGCCGCGAGACTTTGGGCCATGGCCTCGCCCGCCAGCGAGTTCAACACCAGGTCAACGCCCTCGCCGTTCGTTCGCGCCATGACCTCCACCGCAAAGTCGAGCGAACGCGAATCCATAACGTGCTCGATACCCAGTTCGCGCAAATAGGCGCGCTTTTGCGGGCTGCCGGCGGTGGCGAAAACCTCGGCGCCGGCAAGCTGCGCCAACTGCACTGCGGCCAGTCCCACGCCACCCGCCGCCGAATGGATTAATACGCGCTCGCCGGGCATAAGCCGGCCAAGGTGGTTCAGGGCGTAGGCAGCTGTCAGAAAGGCGATAGGTAGGCTGCCAGCCTGCTCATCGTTTAAGCGCTGCGGTTTAGCCACGACGAATTGGGCAGGCACGGTGACGAAGGCGCTAAAGAAGGGATTCCTGTTGAGGGCAGGATTGATCGCGATCACCTCGTCGCCCACCTTGAGGTCTGTGACGCCTGCGCCGATGGCCGATACCTGGCCGGCGCATTCGGCGCCCAGAGCGGGTGGGGCGTTGGGGTCCAGGCCAGGATAAATACCCAACGCTTTCATTACGTCGAGAAAATTGAGGCCGGTCGCCGTGACCTTTATTTCGACCTCTCCGGCGCCGGGCGTCTTGCGCGGCGCGGCTTGCAGCGTGAGATTGTCTATGATGCCGGGGGTGGCGATGCTGAGGCCGTAGCCCTGCCCCGGTGCAGCCACGAATTCAGACGGTTGCGGCTCGGCGCTGGGGCCGGCCTGCGCGTAAGGCGAAAGGCGCGCCACGAAACGTGCGCCGTCCCTCAGCGCGACCTGATCTTCCAAAGCGTCGTCGCCATCTGCCCATAGCTCAGTCCACAGCGCTTCGGCCTTCTGTGCAGCGGGCGCCGGATCCAGGTCGATGCGTGTGCAGCGCAGCTCGGGATGCTCCAGGCGGATGACGCCGCCCAGGCCCCACAGCGGCGCCTGGGCCACACGTCCGGCGCTGACATGGCCACGTTCGCCGTCGTCGGAGAGTATGACCGCGCCGCGCGTGACTAACCAGAGCCGGGGCGAGACGGGCAGTTCGGCGTGTGCCAGCGCCTGAACAAGATGCAGAGCGCCGGTGCAGCCACGATCTATAGCTCGCTCAACATCGAGGTCTCCGTCTGCGCCGCTAAGGCTCCACAGATACACGACGCCGCGCAGCGGCGGGCCGGCGGGAAGCATGCCAAGAAGCTGCTGGAAATGCTCGCGCCGCTGTGGATTCAACTGCACTTTGGCGGCAAGGCCGTTGCCGCCGCGGATCTCTTCATATGTGGCACCAGGCTCCACCAGGACGCACACGTCGCCCTGGCGCTGCAGCCGTTCTGCCAGCCGTTGCGCTAATCCCTGCGCGTCGGCGAAGAGCAGCCAGACGCCGGAGGAGGGCGCTGCAGCAGCCGGCTGTGGCCGCGGCTGCGCCTGCCACTGCACCTCGTACAGCCAGTCGTCGGGCGCCGCTTCGTCGTGCTTTTGCAAACGCTGTAGATGGAGCCCATGCGCTATCGCCAGGGGGCGTCCCGCGGCGTCGAAAAGGGTAACATCTCCCGACAGCGCGTCAGGATCGGGCTGGCGCACAGCATAGGCCCACAGTGGACCGGCGCCATCGGGCTGTTGGAGTAGCTGTAGACGCTCCAGGCCTGTGGGCAGATAGGAAGCGCCGGGGGTGTCCTCATCGGCGATGGCGACGAGCAGCTGGAAGCAGCTATCCAGCAGCGCAGGGTACAGCAGGTAACCGCGTGCCGCAGCTCGTGGCGGGAGCAGCTCAGCCTGGATGGCATCTTGCTCGCGCCAGGCGCGTGCCACGCCCTGAAAGGCCGGCCCATACTGTAGCCCACGGGTTTGAAGAGCGCGGTAATGTTCTGCGGCCGTCATAGGTGCCCCCGGCGGAGGCGCGGCGAAGGTGCGCGGAGCTTCCAACGCGTGCGGTACGCCGGCCTTCTGATTCAGGCGAATGAGTCCGGAGACATGCAGCGTCCAGCCCTCTGCGCCTTCTTCATCGTCGACGTGGCGACCGAAGAACTGGCAGGTAACGGCTCCGGGCATCGCCGGCGTTAGCAGCAGTTGGGTACGGTAAGGCCGCTCGGCGACGGGAAACAAGGCCTGCTTGAAGGAAAAGTTTTCCAGAACGTGATGGCCATGGCCAAAGGCCTCCACGGCGGCGGCGAGCGCCATCTCCAGGAAGGCGGCAGCGGGCAAAACGGCTGCACCGCGCACGCGGTGTTCGCTTAAATAGGGAAACACGTCGCGGCTAAAGGTCGTCTCCCAGACGTGGGCCCCCGTTGCCGTATGCAGATAACGGCTCAGCAGCGGATGCGCGCCGGGGCGGTCAGGTGCGCCTGGATTTCTAGGCCGGTCGGCATCAAACCAGAAACGCTCGCGTTGCCAGGGATAGGGCGGCAGCCGCACGGGTCGACCGGGCTGAGGGTGGCGTTTTTGCCATTGCAGAGGGTAGCCAGCCGCATATAGATGGCCCAATGATGCCAGCATCGTCACCTGTTCCGGCTCGTGGCGGCGCAGGGAAGGCAAGGTGACGCTGTCGCGGTCGGCGTGCTGGCTAACCTGCTGGATCGCCGAGAGTAAAATGGGGTGCGGACTCATTTCAATGAAGACAGTAAACTCGTCGTGCAGCAACTGCTGCGCCATCTGCGCAAACAACACTGGCTGGCGCAAGTTCTTGCCCCAGTAGTCAGCGTTGCAGCCGGCGCCATCTATTACTTGCCCCAAAGCCGTGGAGTAAATGGGAATGGCTGCAGCCCGCGGCTGCAGCGCCTGTAGCGCGCTCTGCAGCTCTGGCAGCAGGGGGTCCATCTGAGGGCTGTGCGAAGCCACGTCGACGTTGACAAGGCGGCAATAGATGTCCTGCCGCTGCAGGGCCTCCATCAGCTGGTTAAGGGCCTCCGGATCGCCGGACAAGACGGTAGCGCGGGGGCTGTTGCTTACGGCGACAGAAAGCAGGCTCTCATAGCCCGCTAGAGCCGCCTGCGCTTGCTCGGGCCCGAGCTCCACGACGGCCATCGCACCCTGGCCGCTGGCGCGGCGCAGCAGTTGGCTGCGCCGGCAGATGACGCGCATGGCGTCCTCCAGGCTCAACGCGCCGGAAATGGCCGCCGCAGCGGCTTCACCCATGCTGTGGCCGATCACTGCGTCGGGCGCAACGCCCCAAGAGCGCCAAAGCTCGGCTAGCGCGATCTCGATAGCAAGCAGTGTGGGTTGAATGACATCGATGTCATTCAGACGATACGAGGGGTGATCGGGCTCGAGCAATAATTGCTCCAGTAGAGACCAATCGACGAAGGGTCGCATCGCCGCTTCGCAAGCCGCCAAGGCCTCGCGAAACGCCGCTTCACGCATCAATAAGTCGCGGCCCATGCCCGGCCACTGCGACCCCTGCCCGGGAAAGACGAAGACGACCTTATGTTGCTCCGCGGCGAATGGCGGCTCGGCCGAGACTCCCTTGTCGGGCTCGTCGCGCAAGAAGGCCTGGAGGCGGGCGGCAAATTCCTGCCAGTCGTGGGCTACGACGGCCATTCGGTGTGGGTGATGGCTGCGACTGCGCGCTGCAGAGGCGGCCATCTCCGCCAGAGAGGGGCCTGTAGATATTGGCGTGCTGTCTTGACGTTCGGCCTGCACCAGGTGCGCTTCGGCAAGCGCCCGCAGCGCCCGCGGCGTGTGTGCGGAAAGGGGAATCAGTTGCGCACTACCAGGCGAGGGCGGCGCCCCAAACGCGGCCGCCGGGGGCTCTTCCAATACGAGATGCGCGTTGGTGCCCGTCACACCGAGACCATTTATGCTGGCCAGGGCCGGTTCCTGGCCTTCCAAGTCGGAAGCACGCGGCCATTTTTGCCAGTGGGTCGAAATCTGCAGCGGCAGCTCGTCCCAGGGAATGTTGGGGTTCGGCTGCTGAAAGTGCAGGCTAGCCGGGATCTCACCATGTTTGAGGCACAGGGCAACTTTAATCAGACCAGCGACGCCGGCGGCCGCCTCTGTGTGTCCGATGTTGGTCTTGATCGAGCCCAGTAGGCAGGGGCGATCTACTGGTCGTTCGTGGCCCACAACGCGACCTATCGCCTGAATTTCGATAGGGTCCCCCACCGCCGTTCCCGTGCCATGCGCTTCGACATAACCCACTTTATGCGGCGCGACGCCCGCATTCTGGTATGCCTGGCGCAGCAGGGCCACCTGCGACTCGATGCCCGGCGCAACCAGGCTGCCACTGCTGCGGCCATCATTGTTTGCCGCGCTGCCACGAATTAAGGCATAGATCTGGTTGCCGTCCGCCAGGGCTTGAGAGAGAGGCTTAAGCACGACCAACCCGGCGCCTTCGCTGCGCACATAGCCATTCGCGCGCGCGTCGCCGAATTTGCAGCGGGCGTCAGGCGAGAGAATGCCCGCGCGTGAGTAGCCAATGGAAATGTACGGCTCGAGAATTAAGTTGACGCCGCCGACTAGCGCCATGGTGGCTTCGCCACTCCACAGCGTCTGACAGGCAACATGTATGGCCACCAACGAGGATGAGCTGGCGGTGTCTACCGTCATGCTGGGTCCGCGGAGATCGAAGGTGTAGGAGAGCCGGCCAGCGGCCGCGTAACGACCACCGCCCGTCGTCGCATAGAGGGAGATGTCGTCGCTCGAAGTATACATCTTGTCTTCGTAGTCCCCGGTCCACATGCCCACATAGACCGCGGTGCGGCTGCCGGCGAGTTGCTCGGTGGAGAGGCCAGCATCCTCAACCGCTTCCGCAGCTACTTCTAACAGGAGGCGCTGCTGCGGATCCAGATCGTTCGCTTCGCGTGGTGAGATGCCGAAAAAGGCTGCATCAAAGTGGTCAATATCTTTCAGAAAGCCGCCCTCACGAGCGATTATGGTGCCAGGTTCGAGACGATCCTCACTGTAATAAGCGTCGACATCGAAGCGCGAGCGAGGTATTTCCGTAATGGCATCAACCTCATCTCGCAGCAGGCGCCAGAAGCTCTCGGGGCTGTTAACGCCCCCTGGATAGCGGCAGCCAATACCAACTATCGCGATCGGCTCGTTAATCGATTTCATCATATCTCTTTTCCTGGACGAGGATATGCTACGCTGTCAAAAAGCACGCGGCAGGGATCAACCATACCGGGCAATCCTATCAGATTGAGGTTACCGTGAAGCTTACAAAGTACGCGGCAAGCCGTGTGTCGCCCCACAGTTGGCGACACCGGAACTGTCTTAAGCAAAGCGTGGCGCCAATTACTCCAACCGCCGCACTCCCTTCACGGCAGCCTGCAGCGAAGGATCTCCCTATGGCCTGGCAACAAATGGCAGGTAAAGATACGCTTCCGCTTCAAAGACCTGGATCGACACGGCCGCGACGTTCGAGTCGGCAAATCCGTCGTTCACCTTCCACGTGAAGCTATCGTTGCCAACGAACGAGCTGTTGGCGCGATAGGTTCGCGTTGTGCCCGTTCCGGTCAGCGTGCCATGGTCTGGCCCATCGACGATGGTTACCATATAACCAGTACCGCCGTCAGCATCCGTGTATGTCAATTCAATGAGCAGCGGCGTTTTGTTGCCAGTGGACAGAGACTGCGACTGGGCGACCGGCGGCACATTGCCCTCTACAACCTGGATGGAGACAGTCGCAACGTTGGAGTCGTCAAACCCGTCGTTGACCTTCCACGTAAAGCTATCATGGCCCACAAATGTGCTATTGGCGTGATAGGTTCGCGTGGCGCCCGTTCCCGACAACGTGCCATGATCCGGCCCATCGATGATGGTCACCGTATAGACGGACCCTCCATCGGGATCCGTATAACTTAATTCAATGAGCAGCGGCGATTTATTGTTGGCGGTTACAGCCTGCGACTCCGCAACCGGCGGCACATTCTCGCCAAGGCCAAGGACGTTGATTGTCGTCGTGGCCACATTGGAATCATTGACACCATCGCTGATGCGCCACGTGAAGAAATCGGTCCCCTTAAAACCCGCGTTCGGTGCATAGGTGCGCTGCAAGCCTGATCCAGTCAGTGCGCCATGGTCGGGCCCATCGACGATGGTCACGGTATAAGGTCCGGGGCCATCGGGGTCGTTGTAATCAAACGTAATTTGCACGCTAACGCCCATTTCTGTTTCAAAACTGCCATCAAACGCAGCGGGAGTCATATTGCAGTAGTTATGGCCCGCATCCCTGCCCACCACGTAATGCCTGGTGATCTCTTGAGCCGTAAGGACGCGGTCGTATGCGGCAACCTCATCAATTGTCGCATTCACAAACCACTGGTCGGCATGATAGCCAAAAGTCAGGTTGTTTATGTTGTTGAAATCACCAGCGTAGTTGATTGTAGCCGAAGCAGAAAGGCTGCCATCGACGTAGAGGCGATTCTGCTGCGTCGCGGCTTCGCGCACCGCGACAAGGTGATGCCACTCATTATCGGCGATAGATGTCGTGCCCGTTATCCAGACATTGAATCCATTCGAATCACGTAAGCCAAATACCGGCAGGTGGCCAGTCGACCCGCAGCCAAGCCACCAGGTTGCCCGATTTAAGGCCTGTTTGCCAAAAAAGACGCCGTCATCGCAGCTTGATGTTTTGGCCCACAGCTCCAGACTAAAACTGTCATTGTTCAGCCAGTCAAAGTCGGGATGATTCGGCGCAGACACACGGTCATTGATGCCGTCGAAAGCGAGCGCGCCGTTTACCCGACCCTGCACAAAAGCAGGACACTGGTTGCCAGTACAACTTGCATTTATACCCTGTATGCGGTCCACGAAAGTGGTCCCGGAGGTTTCATCTAGATGCCAATAGGCGATCATGCCCACGGGGCAACTCTCAGTCTGGCCGTTGCCAGCTGCAAAGTCTGGCGCTTCCGGGGATTCCGCCGTTTCGGCCGCAAGGGCCGTTTTCACTGCTCTGCTATCTTTCCTGAGAAACAAGGCCGATACTGTGAGAGACGTCGCCGAGATTACGAATAATAACAGAACAGTGAGCCCACGCTGGTTTCGAATACCCATCTTTAGATCTCCTGTTACTCTGCTCCACGCGCCAGGCGTCGCGCGAAGCCCGCATGCTGTCGCACGGGCATTATCCGCTCACATGCGTGAGCGCGCCAAACAAAAAATGTACCTCGGAAGCTCTCGCTCGCCAACGGTCATCTGGAGCAGAAATTAGCTTAGATAGCCATTGGTTTGATACCACTCGCCGGTACGGGCAAGCCCCGTTTTCAGGTCTACCTTGGAGTCGTAGCCAAGCTCTTCTCGCGCCTTGGAGATGTCAAAGGCTCGCACTTGCCGGAACCAATCGACACGGCGCCGGAAAAGCGGCGGGGCAATCTTAAACGGCGCACAGATGGCCTCGCACATCAGCGCCGCCAGCCATACCGGCCGGAACGGCAAACGGACAATTGAGACGTCTATTCCTTGCGCCTCGCCCACCATGCGCACAATATCGTTCAGGGTGTAATATTTATCGTCGCCAATAATGTACGTCTGGCCGCTTGCCGATTCTTTTTCCGCCGCCAATTCAAACGCATCGACCAGGTTGTCGATGTAGACAGGATGGTACGTGGTCTTGCCGTTGCCAAACATTAAGAAGCGCCCACCGCGCGTAAATTTGAACAGCATATACCAGCGTCCCGGATCGCCAGGCCCATAAATCGCCGTAGGCCGCAAGATGGTTACGTCTAATCCCTTCTCAATAAACTCCTGTGCAACCCGCTCGCCTTCATATTTTGTATATTGGTAATAATCCTCAGGCTCGATGGGCGACTCTTCGTTGCCCGGCGGGTTGTCAATGTGGCCGTGCACGCCCTGCGTACTGCAATACACAAACTTTTTCACACCCTGTTCCAGGGCCTCCTGCATCAGATTGCGCGTCGCATCGACGTTCACTTCCCAGTACACCTTTTTGGGATCGTTCACCGCGCGAAAGGCGGCCGCCACATGGTGCACGACATCACAGCCGGCCACCAGATCTCGGATCAGCTCGCGATCCGTAATGGAACCGATGGTAATTTTGGCGCCCAGTGCGACGAGTTCATCATAGAAAAGCCCTTCCTGATTGTCGATTATACGCACGTCATGGCCCTTTTGTAGCAATCTTCTGGCAAGATGGCTACCGGTAAAACCCGTGCCGCCTGTAACCAGGACGGTCTGTATTGTTTGGTTAGACATTGGCAATTCTCCGCTAGATAAATAAGTGCGCCGGCTCGTTTTCGGCGCGCCCTGGCTCACGACTTGTTGCTGTAACCTTTCGCAATAAACATGTAGCC
The DNA here is from genome assembly GCA_964384155.1 of uncultured Ardenticatenaceae bacterium. GTDB lineage: Bacteria > Chloroflexota > Anaerolineae > Promineifilales > Promineifilaceae > JAAYYY01. The sequence goes on along the minus strand of CAYLJW010000009.1, from coordinate 91,617 downwards.
GCTTCGGAAGAAGAGAAGCCTATCCAGGCCAGCAACCAGTCTCACGAACGGATACAGCAGCGAGTAGATCCTGAATGTCTTCTCGTAGGCCTTCATGTCGCGGCCTGTCACCAACACCCCTCGCCCCGAAGTCTCTTCTTTCTGCTTGCGCTTGAGCAACGAAATGCCGATGACCATTAAGGTGTCTGTGAACTTAGAGAAGAACTTTGTGTGAGTGCGATAAGTCACCATTTTAAACTGGTGGCCAAGCAAGCGCTGGAGATCCTCAAGGCTATAGCCGGGCCGCACGTGGCCGTGAGCGTCTTCGGTGACGCCGACCGTCTTGCGCAACTTCATAAGCAGGCTGCCCGTCTTGATCGTGGGGGCGTTGACGATCAACAGCCCGCCTGCTTTCAGCACACGATAAATCTCATCCATAAAGTCGGCATCATGATGAAGATGCTCGATGATATCAACGATGATCACGGTATCGAATTCGTCTGTCTCAAAGGGCAGGGGCTGGCCATCGGCAATGCGATAAACATCGCTCTCAACCAGGTCACGCATGGCCTGAACGCTTCGTTCGTCCAGGTCTGCGCTTTTCCATTGCCCGCCGCGCTGACGAAACAGGTAACTGAACACGCCATTGTCGGAGCCGATCTCCAAAATGCGCCGCCCTTCCGTCTCGCCCAGGGCTCTCACCATTTCGCTATACTTTCTCTGCTTAAGGGGAGATTTACTAAACAGCCGTACTGGCCAACTTTCGCTCATAGTTCTCTTTATCTCGTGCCATGCGCGGAAACAACAGCGGCGCCTCTTTAACTTCCTCGATTTCTTGCTGGCAGCGCGCCACGTCCCAGCCACATTCCTTGGCCATCACATTGGCGCAGAAGGCGAGTAAGGCATGTTGCCCCACCAACCCATCGGTCCCGATCTCCGTGCGACGATAGACAACATCGCCCAATTTCTGAGCCATTTCATGCCGCACGCTATAGATGACTTGTGCCTGCAGCAGCGCGAGAGAAAGTGCTTCGGAACCTGACTCGCCATCCAGAGGCGGCATGTAATCCAGAACAGCACGATACGCCGTGCCATAATTGTATAGGATTCGACGAAGCTGAAAAGGCTCCAGGCCGCGCGGGCGTTGCGTTATGGCCGACTGCACGAACGGTTCAAATGCCTCAATATCACCGCCATGAAGTGCAATCTGGTCAGAGCCCGGCGCCCGCGGCTTTTCTCCACGCACCGCCTGTACATGGTCGACTACCTTCTCGGCAATGTCTCTAGCTGTCGTATACTTAACGCCTAGCACGCTGATCAACCCTTCATAACCATCCGCCGCATGGTTGCGAAAGCGGTACTGGCCTTCCCGTTTGAAGGTTCCGGTTCGCCGGTCGACCTGGCTGACCGGCACAAGACCACAATAGGTATACAGCACATCGTCTACGCTCAAATTTGCTGCCGGATAAACTGCGTTGATCTGATTCAACAGGATTGCAGCATCCTGCTCCTCGACGCGCAGATCGTCTGGGTGACCATCATATAACGTATACGTCGTTCCAATTAGCGCCTGGTTGCGCCAGGGCGTCACGAAGAAGAGGCGCTCTCCCATGGGGTTATCTCCCCTGGAAGGAATTCCCACGGCATAAGGACCAAACAGCGGCCGTGTGGCAATGTTCACCGCCTTGGCCAGTTGCACCTCCATCTCGGCGCCGCGCTCTGGCAGCAGATGCAGCACTTCATCCACCCAGGGCCCGGCAGCATTGATCACAATCTGCGCATTTATGCTGAACGCCTCGCCGCTCAGCTCGTCGATGGCTTCGACGCCCGTGACGCGGCCGCCATTTTGATGCAGGCCGGCAACCCGCACATAGTTGGCCGCCTGCGCACCGTTCGCCGTCGCCGATTGCACAAAAGCAAGCGTCAGACGCTCGGAATTAACCATCTGTGCATCATACCAGATAGCGCCGCCGCAAAGCCCATCAGGATCAAGGCCTGGAAACATGTCCAGACATGCTGCCCGCGAGATCACAGTTCCCCGCGGCAGATGCTTCTGCCTGTCGTCCAGCCGGTTGCGGTCGAAGCTGATCAGATCGTTAACCAGCAGAGCCATCGTCATCGCTTCCCGGCCCTTTATGCCGTGGCCATAGAGGGGCATACAGCAGGGTAGCGGGTGCACTAAATGCGGCGCAATACGCATCATCGCCCGCCGCTCGCCAATCGAACGTCGCATTCTCGTGATGTCGCCATGCTGTAGGTAGCGCAGTCCGCCGTGTACGACCTTCAGGCTGTTGGCCGAGGTGGCATGGCCAAAATCTGCTTTTTCCAATAAAGCAGTTTTGAGCCCGCGCAGCGCTGCTTCACGCGCGATGCACGCCCCATAGATTCCCCCGCCCACGATCAGCACTTCAAATGAAGCGCCGGCTAATGCAGATAAATCGCGCTTAAGCATGTGCTCTTACCCCTATCATTCGACTAGTGGTATGGTCCACTCTTACTCTTACAACACCCCTTTCAATTCGGCGCAGTACAAGAGGGCCTGCCGTTCTTATGAACCGCAATCAGGGTGCGGCCTGGCGGATGACCGCCGCCATGTCCTGTGCGCCAGGCGGCTCCAGCCGAACCGCCGGGCCCGTCTGGATGGCTTCAGCGTCAGAGTAGGCGCCCGTTCTGGGGTCGAGCCACTGCAGCCACGCCTGGCCTTCTATGGCTGAAAGGTCAAGGGTCATTGGCGCTCCCGACGCCGTGTACAACAGATACAGTTCGCCCGGTTTGCCCAGGCAGTAAAGGCCCGGATCCTCACCGAGCAGCTCGTTGCATGGGGTCATGTCTGCATAGGGCGCCGACTCCACAAAGGCGCGAGCGTAACGCATTTCACGCAGCATGGGCGCCATGTCATAAATTGTGAGCGAGCCGCCCTGCCCATGGGCATCGCGATAGTGCAGCTCAAAACTGCCGCCGCCTAAATACACGGGGTACAAAATCGCCGAGCGCATAATCATTTGCGTCTGCTCGTTCATCTCCAACACATTGGGCGTCTCGTCGATGAAGATAGGAATGGTATGCCCCGCCTGTACGCTAGCTTGTCGATGCTCACGCACAACCTTGTTGACGTCGAGATTCAGCACAGTTTCATAAGCTCCGGCGCCATCTCCTACCTGAATGCTGGCTGCATCGAACATCGTCTCGCCAATAAAAGGCCAGGTGGGTTTGCGGTGGACCGTCACCGGATGACCAAACGGATCCATTGCGCGCAGCGCCTGGGCAAGCGCGCGCTGCTGGCTATCCCAATAACTTTCATTGGCTTCTTCGCCGATATTCCAGACTAGCGCCGGATGGTGTCCAAAGCGCGCAACCATTTCGCGGTAGTAAAGGTGATGGTCGAAATTTACCCACGCGCTGTCGTCTGCCAGCACGAAGTGTAGAACGATGCCTTGCTGCTGCACATATTCAAAAAAGTCTTCCCAAGCCTGCAGTTTCACGATGTCAAAGCGATCCGTATTGCGCTTGGCTTCATCAGACGTCTCGCCTACCCAGGGCCACGTATCGTTCCGATCGCCCGGAGTAATGTTGTTCGTCATAAAGTAGATGCTGTTGGTTCCCTGTTCGCGCAGATAGTCGATGGCTTCGACCTTTTCTGGCCAATCGCCCAGGGCCTCGCCGAGGAAGTTTTCGGGATCATCGATGCCCCCTTTCAGCCAATAGCTGCCATCGGCAAACTTCAGGTAATGTTGGCCGGGCTCGGCCTGTAAGCGGCCCAGGCAATAAAAATCTGGCAGGCCGCCAGGCTCATAAGCTTCACAGCCCTGCGGCTCTGCAACCGTGAATGAACCGTTGTAACCGGCCAGTGAGGCATCGGTGCTTTCCGATGAGAACAGCCAGCGCCCGGCCGCGTCTGCCGCAAAGCGCACCTTCCAGACATTGCCCGACTGGCCGCCGGCGCCGTCGCCATCGTAGAAAGCGGGAACTGTAACATGTTCGCCGCCCGGCCCAAGAAACGTTACATCGACGGCAATTTCAAACGGATTTTGGCGGCCGTCCATCACGCTCGTTTGGGGACCGTGCAGAACCATTTCGACCTTCGACCATTTGGTGAATGAACCCAGATCGCCCAGCGCGTTCTCGCGCAGCGGCTGCGCAAAGCGCGTCTCGGGCATCGATAGTATCATCCGCGGCGTCAGATTCTTACCCTTGAAGAATACGCCGGCGACCAAGCTGGCGCTCGCAATCAGGAGGGCGAGCACGGATAGAAGAACACGCCGCCACTCGCCTTTTAAGTCGAGCCAGGCCAAAATCCTGGCCACGAGGCCTTCGCTGGCATTGGTCATATCAAACCCTCACTTAGTTGTTGGAATGAGCAGGCTGGAAGGGCGCCGCGGGCAACGCCTCACGTGGAGGCGCCGCCGTCGACGACGATGGTTTGGCCCGTGATAAAGCGCCCATGTTCCGAACAGAGAAAACGGATGAGCGGAACGACATCCTCAGCCTGGCCCAGGCGCCCGGCCGGGGTCCGGCGCACGATCTGGGATCGCTGTCGCTCGGTTAGGCCATGCGACATCTCCGTTTCCAGGAATCCGGGCGCTACCGAGTTCACCGTAATCTGGCGGCTGCCCAGCTCCCGCGCCAAGCTCCGCGTAAATCCATCCAAGCCGGCCTTGGTCGTAGAATAGGCCGACAGGCCCCGGTACCCAGATAGACCAACCACAGAACTGATGTTGATAATGCGGCCCCACGACGTCCTTAACATGTGCCGCACACAAGCTTTCGTCAGGCTTATTGTTCCGAAGAGGTTGGTACGCAGCAAGCGCTGGATCTCCTCTGCGGGCTGCAAGGCCAGAACGCTGGGCAGAGCAATGCCGGCATTATTGATCAGAATGTCCACGGGCGCAAAGCGGCGCTCCAGGTCGCGCAAGAAATGGCTTACGGCCTGTTCGTTGCCAATGTCTACCGCGTCAAAATAAAATCGTTGGCCCCACTCGGCGTGCGCCTGCAGCTCCTCGATGAATGGCGTTTTTGAGCGACTGAACGTCGCCACCAGATGGTCGGGATCTTCTAAGAACGACTCGACGATCGCCCGCCCCAGGCCACGCGCGCCCCCACTCACCAGACAAACGCGAGTCATCTAATTGTGGCTCCTTACAAGCTTGTTGTTACGTTTCTGCAGCGCATCGGAAACTTCGATGACCCGTGGTTGTTCGGCCCGCGCCAGGCGCAGCGCGCAGGCCTGGCGCACGCGATGTATCAGCGCGTCAGGATCTGCACCCGGCGCTGCTTCAAGGGCCGCAGAGACCAGTTGGCCGGTGATGGGATTCGGCTGGCCAAAGACGCGCACAGCCTGCACCCCATCCACCTGCAAAATCACCGCTTCCACTTTGCCCGGATGCACTTTGTAGCCGCCCACATTAATAATTTCGCTCTTACGCCCCCGGAAGTAGACGCGCTCGCCTACCTGCTCGACCACATCGCCCGTGGCAGACCAGCCGTCCTCCGCCGCCAGGTTATCGTGCCCCACGTAACCGAGCATCCTGTTCTGCGATTGGACATACAGCTCGCCATCGACGATCTTCAGGCGCACGTTGCCCACGCGCCGCTCCAGGAAGGAGGCCGGAAAGCCAGGCTGGCCATCACTCACCGCAAAACAGGCGCCAAGCTCCGTGGTGGCATATACCTGCGTGATCGCCGCTTGCGGAAAGTCACGCTTAAGCCCGGCAAGCAGTTCCGGCGTGGAGGCTTCGCCGCCTAGGGTAATCTGCTTGAGCGTGGGCGGCGCAGTTGCGCTTGCTTTGAGCTGTCCCAGGAACATGCGCCAGAAAGTGGGCGTGCCCGAAATGGCGTCGACGCCGCAAGCATGAATGGCCTCTTGCACATCCTCAAAGCGCCGCGACCGCGGGATCACCAGCGTGTGCCCGTTGACCAATGTGTGTAAGGCCATTTGAATCCCGGCGAAATGGTTCAAAGGATAGGTGAGCAGCCAGCGGCGCTGCCCGGCTTCCGCCGTATTCTGCATCTGGCCCAGTAGTCGTGGCCACGAATAAAGCACCGCTTTGGGCTGGCCCGTGGTGCCAGTAGTCAGGATGACGACGCTGCCTTGTGACACGTTGCTCTCGGGTGCGCGTGGATCTGCTGCGTCAGGCAGCGCATCGTGCCTAGTGGAGCTGGGCGCCATCGCTTCGATGTGCGCCGCGCCTTCGCGCGCCGCCATTTGGGGATGGTCGGTCAGCAGAAAGCCAGCGCCGATCTGGCCCATGATGTCGCGGACTGTGGCCACGTCGTCGCGACGATTGAGCACACACACGGAAAGGCCGGCCAGGTCGGCGGCGAATAAAGCCACTACCAGGGCGGCAGAGTCACGGGCATAAAGATACAGGCGTTGCGTTTTGACCGTTCGCAGGCGACGGGCCGCCGCCATCGCAAGGGAGCAAACGACTTGATAAGACAGGTCGTGATCAGGCTCAACCAGGAACGTATGCCCTGAAAAGCTCTGCGCCCCGCCTCGGAGGGTCTCAAACAGACTGAGGGGTTCTTTCTTCATAGAAGCTCAGTACGTCGGCCAGCGTCTCAGGGAAGTCGCCCGCGCTGTATGGGTCGATGCCAAATTCCGCTTCGAGCATTGAAGAAAAAGCAGCCGTATCTAACGAATCGAGTCCAATCCCCGTTTCATAAAGCGACGATTCCAGCGGCAGCTCCAACCCACTCACCTCCCTGTAGGCCAGGACTGTACGCAACATATCTCTGATGTTCTCAATCATGATCCATTACCTCGTTACACCTTAATAATACAAGACTCTCGCTGAGCAACTATAACGTTCCTGCCCTTCAGGGCGAGGCATTCTTTCTTTTGCGCACCACGCGCGCCGGGGAGCCCGCAGCAATGGAATAGGGCGGGATGTCCTGTGATACGATCGCGCCCACTGCGATCACTGAGTTGGCCCCGATGGTAACGCCGTCCATGACCGTAACGTGGGCGCCAAGCCACACATTATTTTCAATGACAATATCGCCTATGGCCCTACCCTGGAGCAAGACCGGCGTATCAGGATCACTCCAATCATGTCCGCTGGCCAAAATCGTGGCATAGGGCCCAATACTACAGTTATCCCCAATTTTGATGGCGGCGATCGCCGACAGAAGTGCATTCCTCCCGATCGATACAAAATCGCCTAGTGTAATCGAGCCGCCGGCCTTGCAGGCCAGAATGGCATTGCGACTTACTTCTACCTCGTCGCCAAAGCGGATGAAGCTTGCTTCGGGATCGCCCTTAGCATCAAGTACCGCATTGTCATCGATCAGGATTCGATTGCCAAGCTTGATACGCTTCGGCACCCGAAGGGTCACATTGCGGCCGAAAAGCACGCTTTGCCCGCAGCGCCAGAAAAGTTGCCTGTATACTTTGCTTCGCAGAAAGATGCCCAGCGCTCCGGGAAATGATTGAAGGGCTGAAGTAATCAACTCGTAGCGAGTCAGGTCCCATAATGACGTGGAGCCAACAAACAACTCCTGGTACTTTTTGAGAGAGGACTCTCTTTCAGAGACTTGCTTCAGTAAAGGTCGATAAGGGCTCGGGCCCTCCTGGGAATTTACCATGTTTAGCACACGCTTATTCCGTCGATTGTCACTACGGTTTATGACTCGCCGGGTATATCCAGTGTAATCAATTATATGGTACCAGTCATGGCGCCAGAATAGGAGCGATTTCCCTGAGGACTCGGTTCGCATGCCAATAAAAGCTCACGACGCCTCTGTCGCTTGCTCAACCTTGCCAGGCAGTTGGTTTTGCTGGGCGTCGCCATCGAACAAGAATGCCAGGCCCGACAGCACACGGACCAACGTCGCCGTGAGCGCTACGAGTAGTGAAAGCGAAACAATTTCTTCTGCGCTCAGGCCAAATGGCAGTAAGAGCACCACGAGTGCGGCGTCACGCACGCCGACGCCACCAATCGATACCGGAATTGTTAACAAGAGCTCGACGATGGGTACCGCTATCAATAACGTTAGAAGCGAAAGCTCTAATGCCCTGGCCTGCGCGACCACAAAGTACCAGAGAATGATCGATATTTGCAGCAGAAGTGAAAGGAGCGCAAGCGACAAAACGTTGTGACTCTCGTTAAACTGAAGGGCCAGGCGATCGGCCGTCTCTTGCAGGCGTGTCCAAAACGGAAATGGCAGCCGCCAGCGCGACAATAGGCGCGCTCTGAGAACGAGATATGAAACCAGGCAAAACAGAATTAAGCCGCCGGCGATAACGGCAACCGGCGCGACAAGGCTATTGTACGCTGTAATACCCAATAACCCCACTCCCACAAGCAAGGAGATGATCGAAAGAGACATCATTGCTAACAGACCAATGACCTTCTCTAAAACCACCGCTGCGATCGAATCGAGCGTGCGCTCACTCTTGCGCCCGATCACAAAAGTGCGGTAAACATCTCCGGAAACGCCTCCGGGCACAAAGGACACGACAAATGAGCTTCTTAGCTGAACCAGCCACAGCCACCGAAACGAGAGCTGCATGCCGTGCGTCTGCAGAATGATCCGCAGCCGAGCTGTACGTAAGTAGGTGTTGATGAGATACAACAGCGGAATGAGCACGATTAATAACGGCCAGTTAACAGACGACCAGCGTGCGATGACGGCGCGCAGATCGATTTCAGTTAGCAGCCAGGCGATTAGCGTCCCGCTAACTAGCATGCGAAGGAACAAACGTCGATGCGCCGCTAACCGGCGAAGAAGGCTCGTCATGGCAGTCGAATGGCGCGCGCCGGTGATCGCCGGATTGCCGGCGACCTCACTGGCTTAGCCATCAGCCTTCAACCCTGATGCGACGATATAGAGTGCATTGGCTGAAACGCCATGTTCGATGGCAAAATCTTGATGGTCAATTTCACGCAGCTCGACGCCGGTTATGATCGTTCGTATGCGACGCCTGAGCCCTTGCGGAAACAGATGCTTCATTCTCAACCGAACCAGAAGGTCTTCAATACTCAATGCCCGCCCATTCATGATGTAGGCTTCAGACCGCGCCTTCATCTGCTCACTGAATATCTGGACGTTACAAAATCGCGTTTCTAAGAGATGCTTTAACCCCGGGGCGTCGAACTCCTGAAGGTGATCTCTATATCGCGGCGTTCCGTCTGCATTCTTCAGACTCAGCTCCAGGTTCTTGGTGCTGCAGATAAACAGCCCGCCCGGCCGCAAGACGCGATGCGTCTCGGCAACAAATGCCGGCACATCGGGCAAATATTCCAGAAGCGCATTAGAGACGACAACCTCAAATGAGTTGGCCTCAAAAGCCATGCGCTGACAGTCCATCAGGGCGAATACTAGGTTGGCGTCGCGGTGAGTCAGCCTGGCGCGCTCTATCGTATGCGCATCGCGATCGACGCCCACGACCTTGCGCGCAGAATGCGCCAGGATGGTCGCGCCAAGGCCCGTGCCACAGCCGGCATCGAGCACAAGCTTATGTTGCACCTGCGTTGCCGCCCAACGGTAAAAACTGCCGTGGATAGCTACCTTGATATGCGGATCTGAATCCATCTGGCCCTTGATAGGGTCGCCGGCGCTCGACGGCGTGGATTCACGAAGCATATGCTTCCCTACGCTCTTCTGAAACATAAAAAAGCATGCCCAGAAGCGAAACAATCAGCCCGACCACCGTCGACAGTAGGCCTAAGGCAATGGCTTGCGCTGGAGTCACCCCGGTGCCGAGCGCGGAGGTCAGAACAACCAGGGCCCCTTCACGCAGGCCGAGGCCATTGAATGAGATAGGCAGAACCATAACCACAACGGTCAGTGGAATCACAACCAGGTAATGCCATCCAACCATGGGCAACCCCATACCCCGCCCCAACGAGGCGTAAAACGACACACCAATGAGATGGATGCCGAGCGAAAGAAGAAAAATGTGCCACTTCCGCTCTCCCGCATGATGCCACACACCGAGCGCATCTGACACCTTGCGCCGCACACCGGCAAACCAGCCAGTCCGCGCCGAAATTATACGGTCCACGGCATCAAAAACGGTAGGGTGCAACAGTAAGACAACCAGGCATAGAGCTATGAGGCCCAACAGAACGAACAACTGGCCTTTCCATAAGTTTACCCCTTGTGCTAATAGCAGTAGGAAGGGAATGATGGCCAGGTAGGCTAATGACACGATCCCGATAAATCGTTCTACAAAGACGATAAAGACGGATTTTTTATAAAGCTGCTTATCGTCAAGAATCCAAAACGCTCGAAAGAGATCGCCGCCAACATTGGTGGGCAAAAAATTGCTAAAGAACACACCCACATAGACGCCCTTTAGCAAGCGCCAGGGAGTGGCCTTGATACGAAAAATATCAAGCAACACCGACCAGCGCCACGCCCAAATGAACTTAGCGACGATCTGGGCTAGAAAGGCCATCGTCAGCCAAAAAGGATTGATCACGCTAATTGTTTCGATTATTTCGCTCAGATCCGCGCGCCAGATCAGGTAAGCGGTGATGCCCAGACCAATCGCCAGGCGCACAAACAACCATAGCCGCGAACGATTCGTTTTCTTCACTTGTTCCGGCGATTTTTCTAGTGTAGCCATCATCTATCATCTACCTCAGTGCGCAAATGTCCGGCCAGGCAGGGCGGAGAAATCTAACCACTCCAGATTGCCGCCGCTACTTCATCCACGGGCCTTGAAAGCGTGGCCGCCAAAAATGCTCGTTCCAGCTTCACCAGGTAAGCATCCATCGACCACATTTCCTCTACAAGGGCGCGCGCCTGCACGCCGAGCTCATCCCGTAGCGCTTCGTCGTCTAGCAGTCGACGGAGACCTTCAGCATAAGCCTCGGCCCTCGGCTCGACGATGACCGCAGTCTTATCGGTTAGCGCCTGCGTATGGGCATAGATATTTGTTGCAAGAATTGGTTTGCCGGCATAAAGATAGGAGTATAGTTTAAGCGGCACAGACAGACCTTCTGTTCGCGGGGAAACGAGAACCGTAGCCAGTTCCAGGTAGTCGAGAGCCTCATGCAAGGGAACAGTGCCCACAAAGATAACATGCTCGCCAAGGCCAAGCTCAGAAGCTTGCTCTTGGTACTTCTCGATGAGAGGGTCCGTCCCACCAACTATTAGTAACGTCAGATCAGGAAATTGGCCGACCAGCAGCGCCGCACTGTGGAAAAGCAACCTGATGCCTTGATAGGGTTCCAGATTTCCCGTATAGATAACAACGCGCCGGTCTTTCAGGGCTAATTTCGTACGTAACTGGGCAACGCCCTCAGGATTCGGCTTTAGCAGGTTGTGAATTGCCGTGTTCTCGATGCGAATTTGATTAACCTCAGGTACGACAGAGCGTACATGCGCCTCCAGGTCGGCGCCAATGGTCAACACGACGGCGCAGCTTTTCAAAACAAGTCGTTCCAAAAATTCAAACGTCTTAATAAAGACCGGCTTATTGAACCTCGACCGCCCGGAATGGATATTCTTCAGTTGCTGCGGCAGGCTAGAATGCATGTCGTAGACATGAGGCACGCGGAAAACCAACCCTAAGACCATGGAAAAGAATGCTGCTTCTTCATGTGAGTGAATGACGTCATAGCGCTTACGCAGCAGCATCACAGTTGCTTTTAGGAACAACAGAACATCGAGAACAATCTTCGCTGCCGAAGGTCCGATTGCCACTTTTTTGATGAATGGCAGTGAGACGGTGCGGTGAATCGTGACATTGGGGATTTCTACGTCCGCGCCCACATGAATGGTAAGCAGGTCGACGTCGTAGCCCAATTTCGACAGGCCATGCATGCGCTGGAAGATGCTGATGGGCGTACCTCGCGGTTCAAAAAATGGTTGTGGGGCAATTGCCAGGACTTTCATAATTTGCTCTCTCTATCCACCCAATATTTATCGTTGGTAATTAAAGATTACCTTTGAGCCATCCGCTTCCAGCTTAAACGGCAGCTCCTGAAAAGAATGTAACGCGGTGCGTACAGCCTGCTGATAGGCGTGCGGGCAATATAGCAATAGAAATCCGCCTCCGCCGGCGCCGGTGATCTTGCCGCCTAGGGCCCCCGCAGCACGCGCCGTATCATACATTTCATCTAATTGGCTGTTGCTAATTTTGCTGGCCAATTGCTTTTTGAGACACCAGCTTTCGTCGAGGAGGGCTCCCAGGGCATCGGCGTTGCCACACAACAACTCGCGTTGCGCCTCGTAAGCCAGTCGCTTCATCTCCCGCAGTACTTTCATTTTGCCGTTGATATTCTCTATTTGCTGCCTCAGGACCGATGCCGACTTGCGTGTCAACCCGGTGAAGAAGAGCATTGTATTCTCATTTAGCTGCCGCAACGTGCCGGGATCAAGCGCCAACTTCTGGTTCCTGACCTCGCCGCCGGTCGTGAACTCCAGAAAACGAAGGCCGCCATAAGCAGCGATGTATTGATCTTGGATACCGATCGGCTTTTTCAATGTATCAATTTCTATCTCGCACGCTTCTCTGGCCAACTGCTCGGCGCCGACAAGCTCTCCAAGCAGGCGGTGAGTCGCGTGCAGCGCGCCCACGGTGACCGTGCTAGAGGACCCAAGCCCGGAGCCTTCGGAGGGGATGTCGCCCATCGTCGTGATTTCTACGCCGCGCTCTACACGCGCCTTACGCAATGCCTCACGGATCAGCTCGTGTTTGATGCAGTCCAGGTGGTCCACCACTTCCGTTTGGGTGTAACCAATACGCAGCTTCTCGTCGAAGCGTCTCTTGATGGTGACGAAAATGTACTTATCGATGGCCGTGGTCAGCACGCATCCACCCTCGCTTTCAAAGAACGAGCGAAAGTCGGTGCCGCCGCCAAACAGGCTTACTCGTAAAGGCGTTTGAACGATGATCATGCTTCTATGCTCCTGACGAGGGCAATGCGAGGCGGCCTGGGCCGCCTCGACCTGTTAGCTGGGTCTAGTACGCCCCTTTCGCCCGGATAACCGCCCCCGGTGTCTGTGCCAGTAGTTGGATATCTAACCAGATCGTCCAATTTCGAATGTACTGCATATCCAGGCGAACCCGGTCGGCGTAGGAGATGTCCGAACGTCCACTCACCTGCCACAAGCCGGTAATACCGGGCATCACCGTAAGTAGATTTGTGGCCCACTGCGCGTACTCGTCCATTTCGGCCGGCGTAATCATGCGTGGGCCAACCAATGACATCTGGCGCAGAACCACATTTATCAACTGGGGAAGTTCGTCCAGACTATACTTGCGCAGGAACGCCCCGATCTTGGTTACGCGAGGGTCATTCTTCAGCTTGTAATTTTCTGCCAGCTCTTTCTTCAGCCCCGGGTAGTTGTTCAGGATTTCCTCACCATTGGTGTGCATGGTACGGAATTTGTAGGCATTAAAGATTTTGCCGTTAAGGCCAACTACCTGCCGGCGGTAAAAGACCGGGCCCGGGGAATCCAGCTTGACGGCGATGGCGATGAATGCCAAGAGCGGTGCGAGACCGATGAGTGCAGGTAGCGCCAGGCCGTAGTCGAGCATCAGCTTCAAGACGCCGTCGAAGCCGGTTAGGCGCACGCGATTGACGCGAACCAGCGGCACATAAGCAACCTCTTTTACCTCTAGGCCTGTAGTAATAATTTCGAAAAGGCCGCTGGAGAGGCGCAGGTTCAGGCGGCTATCCATGCCATATTGCCGGAAAATGTCCAACATATCGGCTCTGGTTAGCGCGCTCGTGGCGATGATAATCTCCTCAACGGCAAACTTCTCGATCAAGCTGCTTAGCTGGTTCGTGCCGCCAATGTTTTGTAACCGACCATAGATATGTGTGCCCACTCGCGAGGCGTCGTCGACAAATCCCAGAACGTGCAGACCGGACGTACGCCAACCGGCCAACTGTTCTGCCAGCGAACAGGCTTCATCATTGGCGCCAATTATTAGGGTCGGCGACAGAAAATAACCGTGATGCCGCAAAGCGTAGATGACGCGGCGGAGCGTGAAGCGAAATACACCGACAAAGAAGAAGGCAAAGGCCCATGACAACAACAGCCAGCCGCGCGCCAGGATAAACTCTGGCGCCAGAAAACCGACGATGATGACGAGCGAAATACCGATGCCTGTAGCGCGGAAGAGGAGCGAATATTCTTGGAATCCCCCCAGAAGGTTGCGCCTTAGGTACAGGCCGTTCGAAGCGTAAATCGGCAGCCACCCAGCCATCAGCAGAAGGCTCAGCCGCTGGTAGAATGGAAATTCTGGAACGATGTCGACCTGAAACAGCGGGATGTCCAAATTGAAGCGAATCTGGAAGGCCACCCAAAACGCCAGCCCTGTGATTAGCAGATCGCCCATGACGAGGGTAGCCACGTAAATACCCCATTGCGCTTCGCGTGAAATGTTGCGTGTGGCGCGCTGTACTCGGAGAGTTAGCGATGAATCTTGGAAGGAGTTGATGGGTTCCACAGAGGAAGGCATGTTACAGTGCTCCGAGTTACCGGATAAGTAACTCAAATTGTGAAGGTCTGAGCCAAAGAGGCACGGATGGTGCCCGACTGTCGCCTGGCGAGATGATTTATCTTGTGCCAGCCATCGTTACTATAGAATTTTGATCTTACATGAGGTCTTACAGGCGGGTGTGAATCAACGATTTGGGCTGGCGCCGGTGTGGAGCCCCGCAATCTTTGCGCGAGTGGCAGTGCGGAGAAAATCCGCACTTAAATGAGCGGCCCAGCGGCTCGGCTAACCTGATTAAAATGGAAGCAGCCGGGTACTTTGTTATGGCCCAGTGGTCGCCGTGCTATCGTGATTATCGCCTGAGCCGTCAAATAGGTAGACGCGCATCGGATACGTGCGCGCGCCCACGGAAACATCGTACACAGCCATCAGGCGTGCATTGTGTTGCACCCAACTATGAATGCGCGGCGCCTTGTCCGGCGAGGTAAGATCGAGCACAAACCAGGTCCTTCTCTCGCTGTCGACAAGTTCCTCGATGCGCTCGTCCCAAAACGGCATCGAGATGGTATCCTCGCCCATGTAAAAGTCGGCGACTTCATCCATCGTGCTTACGACCCTGTCGCCGGCCTCCGCCTGCGACTGAATGAAGCTAAACGCGCTTCTCCAATCATCGCGATTGCCATTTTGGTATTGGTAATAGAGAAAGTTGTCAGCCATTGGTGACGCGATCAGGACCGCCAGAGCGCCGTACATGAGCAATCTGCTCTCGAGAGGCGTGCGTGACAGCAGCTCCTTAATCGCGAACGCCGCGAGGATAACGACACTCGTGAGCGCAATAAATATGTAGCGGTTGGCCGCGTACATAACCAGTGAAAGGACTACAATGCCAATAAGGGGAACAACGACGGCAGCGGTCAGTAACAACCCGGCGTGATCCTTTCTTCGTAGCAGAAAAAAACTTGAAAAAGCACTGGCGCATACGAGTGGAACCGTCAGGTAAAAGACAACACCGCCCAGGAGCCACAGCGGATCATTATTTATGAAGCCAAATGCCGTTTGCCAGGTTTCTGCATTTAGAATCAGAGAGGAATAAGCGAGTCCGGCTCCGGCAATAGCCAGTGGGCCAAAGAACAGTAGGAGATTGCGTAAATTAAGTCCGGCAGGCCTCTTAAACGACAGCAGAAATACCGCCAGCAAATAAATAAGCGCAATCGGGCCGAAAAACGCGGCCAGATAACGCTCTTTCAAACCCAGGGCAAGAAATACCATCGACAAAATCAGGTAGAAGGGACGATCTCGTAAAACGCCAAGATAGAAAAAGAGCAGCGCGAGGGTAAAGAACAACAGGAGCGCCGTATAGAAACGGGCATTTTGCGACCAATAGATGTGCCAGGGATTGATCGCCAGCAGCAAACTTGCAATCAAGCCAACGATGGAGTCAAACATGATACGGCCGACGAGAAAAATCAAGGGAACCGTGATGATACCAATGAGCGCCGGAGCCAGCCGCGCACTCCATTCAGAAACTCCCAGCGTTTCGACCGCGTAATGGGTTGCAGCCAGGGAGACGGGTGGCAGATCCGCGAGACCCAGAAATTCTGTTGTTGCACGCCTCACGGTGATCCACTCATCACCCCAAAAGCTCCACGCGCCCAGCTTGTAGAAGCGCAACCCGGCGCCCAGAACAGTGATTATAGCCAATACCATCAACTGAAACGGGGCGCTATGTTGCAGTTTCTGAACGAGCCTGTCATACATCTTTACTTTTCTCCGGCGGCTGCTCCGCAGCAGAAAGACGAAATTCCTGGCAGGTATACGCTATGCATAAACCATACGTACATCGGTTGCCGCTGACTGGCGTGCCTGTTCCCTCAAATTGTAGCAAATCAGGTGCTCCACAACCAGGTGCATGTCTTCGACATGCTCGATAATCGCGCTAGGGATGTGTATGTTAATCATAACCATATCCATGAGAAGCCCCCCGTCGAAGCCCGTAAAGCCAACAGTCAGCGCCTTCCGTTCGTTGGCGAGCCGTATGGCGTTGAGAACATTCGCGGAGTTACCACTCGTCGAAATCCCGATGACGACATCGCCCGGCCGTAAAAATGCGTCCATCTGGCTGGAGAAAACGTGCTCATACCCATCGTCATTGGCGTATGCGGAAAATGAAGCCATGTTATCTGTCAGGCCAATGACCCGGAAGTGTGGCCAACCGGGCTGACGCGTGTTCTTCGCCAGATCACAGACGAAGTGCGAAGCTGTAGACGCGCTGCCACCGTTGCCCATGATGAAGATCTGCCGTCCGCTCAACCGCGCTTCATGGAGTAATCTAATTAGTGCTTCAACCGGCTCCAACTGCACGTTCTGCAGTGTTGAACCTAAACAGTGCATGTACTCACCAAGCGTCTTCATGGCTTATTCCTCCACGTATCTATTTCGGCGCGGTATCAAAATCGGGACACTCTTCTCATGGCGCTCACCGCTCCTCGTAGCGCGCATACTCTGCGCAGCCGGGCCCACGAGATACTCTATTACATCGATCGCACTATAAAGCTCAGGCCTAACAGGTGGCCTTACATTCGCTCCAGGCTGCTCCATGCGGACCGAGGGCAGACGAGCCGATCTATCGGTGCCAACTCCGTCTCCGGACCCCAAAAAAACACCAGTTGGCGCCCCTGGAACAACAGGGCGCGCAACTGGTGTCGCAACTGCAGAACAATTAAGGAGTTAGTTGTCGCCGGGCCCGTCCGGCGCTATCAGTGGCTGTCGTCGATGGCTCGAAATCGCTTTAGGAATCGAGGACCAACGAACAGGATGGCAACAAAGAGAAGCTCACTTATTAGCGTCCAGATATGACGCACACTAACCAAACCATCCGAACGATGCAAGCCATAAAATAGCTTCGCTGGCGCCTGGAACCTTTCTGTGGATAAAGGCCAAAACAGCATAACGCCACGTCCGATAGTAAAGTAATCCATGATCACATGCAGCTCATAACATATTAGCGCAAGACTCGCCCAATATAGAACCTGATGACGCCGCACAAACCAAGCGGCGGCGGCCACCGCCAGGGCGACGGCCATGCCCGTAAAGATGCTGGTCGACACTGTGTTATGGTAGCGGCCCAGGTCTCCAAGCAGCAAGCCAGGCACAAAGTCAAGGTCAGGCATAAGCGAAAACACGAGCGCAAAAATGAGGGAGCCGGCAAAGCTCGGCTGGCGGTCCGAATCGTTCGCTGCTCGATTGCGATAGAGCCTATGAACGGCCACACCAACTGCCGCATGGGCGATGGGCGAAGGCATTTCAACTACCTAACATGGCCACTGAACGGGCGGTGGTTCGCAGCGCTTACGGCAGCCCAATTCATCTGACCTCAATTTATCATCGAATCGTTTTAGCGCCCTGATAATGATGCTAAGGGCAGGTAACTGGAGTACTCGGAACTATGGAAGTGTGTCACACCATTTGTGAGATTCGTGCCATCGCTAATCCAGAGCACCCAATCCTTTTCGATTGAGTCCGGGGGAACGAAGTTATGGGTCCCGGCCGCTATTGAAAAACCCTGGCTCAATGTTGCTCCTGGATCACGAGGATTGAACCAATAACCTTGCAAACCACTGCCGCTTATCTCGAGCGTAAATCCGCCTGCTGCACTGTAAACCACATAGTGATGCCCGCGCTCGGCCAGGGCGTAGTGGGAATAACCTCCTCCGGAAACAAGATCGTTCGCCAGATTCATGCGCTGGAAAGGAACTCGACTCTCTGCAATGAATCGCTGCAGGGCTTTCAAGCCACTACCCGTGCCGCTGCCGGCTGCACCCCCACAAAATGTTGCCCACAAATTGGCGCGCAGGCGGAAATCATTATCATTCCGCAAGAAACCAAACTCCTCCTCCAGGTGAGGTAAATCACCGTCCTCGCGTATTCCAATCACGTAGCTGTTCACTGCATCAGGAGTTGCATCATTTCCGGCCTGCGTGGCCATAAAGGTGGGCCACGTGGCGCCAGCGAAGTCCCAGGACTCTCCCTGAAGGCTGTGGACGCTAACCAAGCGCTGCCACGGATTATGCGACTGAAGATACTGGCCCATCGCATTTACCTCTTCCTCCGTGAACGCCTCCTGCCACTCCAAAGAAATCACGAAGAGAGTGTGACTAAAAGCCGACGTACGCGCCATGCCGTAGCGCAGCAGACGGTTTCGATCAGCTTCTGACAAAGCGCCAAAGTTGCTGTCGTCGGCGAAAAACCACATTTCGGCAAACATTTTGTTTCGTTTAAAACGAAGAATGTACTCATCATAGAGCCGCCAGCGAGCAAGATCCATCTGGCTCTTATCATTGTTGCGAGCAGACCCTAACCACGGCGTAACCGACTGACTATCGTAATCGCCCCTGTTCGCGAAGTAGATGTTTGCCTTATTCGCCAAGTGAAAATCTCGGTGGCGAACAATAATCGAGTTTCGCTGAGCATCCGTCGTCGTTTCACTCATAAACGTATGCGTTGTGCGCAAACCGTCGACAAAATCGAGGAAGTTACCCACGAGATAGATCGGGTCCCCCGTCTGAAAGCGAAAATAGCGGCCGTCGGCGACGAGGCCGCCACGCTCAAGACTGGCGCCGACGCTAAACTCGCCTGACAGCCCAATCAAGGAGCTGTCACTCGCGTCGCCGGGAATTGCCTGCCACCGCCAAAGACCTTCCATATAAGGTGTGATGCGAGCCTTCCAAACGCGCCCCACCTGCCCTCCCTGCCCATCGCCATCGTAAAACCCGTCAATGGTAAACGTCTCGCCCTGTGGATCGGTGATCTGCAGCTTTAGTAAGTAGGTGTCGAACGGATTGTCGGGATCTTCACTCGCCTCAAACACCAGCTCCAGCGTCTCATATAGGCCAATTGCGGCCGTTTCCTCCTGACTCTCGGTATCATCGACCGGTGGGCGCAAATCGACAGCCTCGAGTTCCTCGGAGCTGTCTGTCTGGGTCTCAGTGGTCTGCCTGACAGCGCCATTCACGGCGTCTGGCGCTCCACAACCTAGCGTAAAAAATAGGAGGGGGGAAAATAGGAGAAGCAAGAGGGCCAACCCGCTTTGGGCAAGACGTCTCTCAGGAGATGGGGTTATTAGCTCGTTATCCACGTCATCCTCCGGTACCGGTGATCAACAGCGCAAACGCGTCGATGCGACTACGGCATGCTAGTCGATAAATATCCGCGAGGCAAACGAGCTAATGATCTCTAAAGGGAGCTACCAGATCCACCGGAGGACCCATATGCTCACGCCGCTACTGTTTCGTGGCCGCTAACGTCGGCTTCCTCTTTGTGGGGATGAGCAATAAGCCAGTTACCCATGGCGAGATACTCCAGATGACCGTCATTAAATGACCGTAAGGCATCTTCCGGAGTGCATACAATAGGTTCGCCATGCATATTGAAGCTCGTGTTGATCAGTGAAGGGATGCCCGTTATACGATGGTACCTGCTTAAAATCCCATGAAAATCGGGCGCCGTATGCTTATCGATGAGCTGCGGCCGCGCCGTTCCGTCGATATGTACGACGCCAGGCGACATTTCTTTCATTTCCGCCGTGCAGTTGAAGGTAACGGTCATGAAACGCGCAGGATCCTCCGCCCCCTCAATACCTTCATAACAACGATGCGCATATTCTTCAAGCGTTGCGGGGGCAAAGGGCATGAACTCCGTTCGCTTAAGGTTCTCATTTAGCCAGTCGTTAACTGCCGGGTCAGTCGTCTGGAACATGATCGAGCGATGCCCCAGCGCTCGTGGGCCATACTCCATTCTTCCCGCAAAACGCGCCACAACATGCCCCTGTGCCAGGAGTTCGGCAATCTTCTGATGAATGTCGGTGAAATAGTGCGACTCGAAGCCAGCCCTGGCAACTGCCTGTCCGATAACCTGATCGGAATAATCCGGACCAAGATAGACGTTTGGCAGGCGTTGAATCAGGCGTGAAGGGTCGGAACCAGGAAGCTCAGCGAAGGCCGCGAATGCCGCGCCAACAGCCAGCCCGTCGTCGCCCATGGCTGGATGCACAAAAAAGCGATCCACTTCATCTAGCTCGTGGACACGCTGGTTAAACTTGACATTGGAAAAGACGCCGCCGGCGGTCGCAATTTGGCGTTTTCCCGTTTGGCGTAGCCAATGCTGAACAAAAGCAGCTCCTATCTCCTCGAGCAACGACTGCACGCTTGCCGCCAGATCGGCCCGATCAAAGTTGGCCGGCAAATGGTCGGTAAGCCGTTCCAGTGCAGAACGGTGGTACATTGGAATGGTATAGCGAATCTTGCCTGGCTCCTCATAACGGATAAATTTGCGTAGGTTATCTAAGTAGTGTGGCTCACCAGCAGCCGCCAGGCCAGTGATTTTGCCCTCATGCAGCTCCGCCTTGAACCCACACAAGGCGGTGATATACGAATAGAAATTACCGAGTGAATGGTAACTGTCTACACTGGCAACGGCTCGCAGCCGGCCTCCCTCTGCTTCATAGACGCTTGCAGAGCGACCGTCGCCGCCACCATCCAGCGTCACCACAAGGGCTGAATCAAAATTGCTCGTAAAGTAGGCGGCTGTGGCATGACAATAGTGATGGTCATAAAAGCGCACCGGTGCTTCAATGCCGTATTCGTTGCGTAAGAGAGCGGGAAGCTTATGCAGTCGCTCGCGCGTCAGGAATCGCTTTAGCTGGTGGTGAATGTCTCTGGCCACCGGCATCCTCCCTACCAGCGGCGCCAGGCCGGCGCTTACTCCCACGAAGCGGCCATGATTGGCAGTGCGGCTTTGAAACCATCCGTCCCACGGCTGTGGTTCAGGGTGAAATGCGAGCGCATATTGACAGATAGCGACCAGGTCGATGTCTTTTGCGGTAATGCCAGCGTCATTCATTGCGACCGTGATGGCTTGCCGCGGTGTTCCCGTGGCCATTTTCATGCGACAGAGACGTTCTTCTGATACGGCCGACAAGATTTTTCCATCCGCCAGAACCGCCGCAGTCGACGGCTTGCTGTCAATAATACCCAGGACAATCACTTTCTTTCTCCCAATAACCTGTTCTAAATTTGTGACAATGCGCCTGATCTCAGACGCTTATCAACGTTGCCGGGCTGCCATGGATAGCGGCCCCCAGAAAATACGTAAGTTCCGTTTGCGTTTCTTGTTCGACAAACAGCCGGTACCATAACTCCAAATTCAGCAACAACCATAATCGGTAATTGTGATCAACTTGTCCACGCCCGTGTTCTTCCACCAGGTTCATAAGGCCCGCCCGCCTCAGATATCCAGCCTCAACCAGTCGTGACTGTTCAAAGGTCTGTACTAACAAAGGCCGCAACTCGTTCTGGAACCAGTGGGCAAGCGGGAAGCCAAACCCCTTTTTGGGCCGGTTCACCAAACTATCTGGCAAGTATTTCCGTGCTACCTCGCGTTGAATATACTTGAGCGTCCGGCCGTGGAGCTTATATTTGGCAGGAATTCTGGCTACGAATTCGACCACTCTCTGATCGACATAAGGCGACCTACCCTCGACGCCATGCGCCATCGTCATGCGGTCGCCAATCATTAAGAGATGATCCGCGAGCCTGGTTCGCACATCGGTGTACAGCATCTTATCGATAGGGTGGGCGGCATTGTCCGCATCAAAGTAGGCCACAAGTTTCTCGAAGGAGTCATAGGGCCCCAATTCATGCCACAACTCATCCGTATACAGCTCTGCCTTCTGAGCATGGCTGAAGCGCAGATAGCTGGCGCTCTGAGCATAACGCCTGGCTGCATTAGTATCGGACATATTATCCAGCCAACGCAGCTTCTGAACGCGGTTGTTGTAAGCAAAATTGTCTGGCAGGCGTTGAATAAGCTGAGAGAGAACTCCCCGCCGTATTGGTTCAGGGATAAGCGCATAATAGTCAACCAGACGATGTCCAAGATAGCGGTCATAGCCTGCAAAAATCTCATCACCGCCATCCCCACCCAACACGACCTTCACGTGTTCCCCGGCCAGACCTGCTGCCGAATACACGCCGAAAGCAAACGGATCCACCGGCTCATCCATATGCCATATCATTTTCGGCAAGGATTGAACGAGGTCCGCTTCTACAACGAGCTCATGATGCTCCGTTGCATAACGCTCGGCGACCATCCGGGCGTATGGCAGCTCATCGAATCCCAGTTCATGGACGCCAATTGAAAATGTCTTAACCGGCGCATTAGACAGTTTACTCATCATGGCCACGATCAGTGAGCTGTCGATACCACCGCTAAGGAACGCCCCAAGCGGCGCATCGCTTAGCATATGTCGTTGTACGGTGTCTAAGAGCAGAGATTCGAGCTGATCTCTGATGTCCCGTCCCGATCCCTGCACTTTGGGCCAGTAGCGTATATTCCAATACGGTTCAACTTGCAGATGGCTGCCCTCCAGCACCATGATGTGCCCCGCAGGCAATTTACTAATGCCTTGAAACAGCGTCATCTCGTCGGGAATACAGCGTAGTGAGATGTAGTGGTGCAGGGCCAAAACATCAAGATTCACGGCTCGCCCTGTGGCTGCAAGCAACGCCTTTATCTCAGACGCGAATAGAAACGCGCCCTCATTCCAGCAATAGTAGAATGGTTTCTGGCCCATAGCATCTCGGGCCATAAACAGCCGCTGCTCACGTTCATCCCACAGCGCAAAGGCAAACATGCCGTTTAGATCTTCAACACACCTGATCCCCTTCTCTTCATACAGGTGTAAAATGACCTCGGTATCGCTGGCCGTACGCAGCTCATGCCCATTGGCGCGCAAACGCCTCTGCAGCTCCAGGTAGTTATAGATTTCGCCGTTAAATACAATCCTCAGGCTACCATCCTCATTCTCCATGGGTTGGTGGCCATATGCGATATCGATGATACTCAAACGCCGATTCGCTAGGCCGATCTCCGAGCCAATGAAGTAGCCTTCATCGTCTGGCCCACGATGGTAAAGCGTGTCCGCCATGCGGCGCAGCACGTCGTCGCGGATGCCATCCCGACTCCACATCCCGCATATTCCACACATACCTGACTACTCCCTCTAGCTGCCCGCGCCGACGTATTGCAATGACAACTGCTCCCGCATGCACAACTACGGCTCGCAATTCATCGCCAACACATGAAGTCTCGTCTACCGGCGAGAATCGAGCAGCGCGCTGGCTGTTAACAATTCAATACAACTTAAAGGTGAGAGTTTACAGCCGGCCTTACAACCGCATCCTGGAAGCTGGTATTTCGCCTAAGCGGCCGTCGTAAAGCGGCCCGTTTCATGCCCCCTGATCCGCCAGGATTTGCCGGAATGGGCGCGCCGCACATTCTCGTATATGTCGCCTAACCGGCCTGCGATTTTCCACCAGCTATGGTGCTCTTGCACATAGTCGCGGCCGGCTGCGCCAACCTCTCTTTGTCGCTCACGATTGGCAAGTAATGTGAGGATTGAGCTGGCAAACGCATCAGCGTCGGCGGCCAATAACAAGTCGCTCTCTGCCACCGCCTCCAGCGCTGCCACCCCCTGTGGCGACGTAACCACAGGCGTGGCGCAGGCCATCGCTTCTAACACCTTGTTCTGGATGCCGGCGCCATAGGCCAGAGGCGCAACGGCCACAGTGGCTCGCTGTAAATAGGGCCGGATATCAGGCACGGTGCCGGTCACTGTAATCTGCGGATGCCCGGCCAGGGCGGCCACCTCCGGAGCTGGATCTTTGCCCACGATCCACAGCGTGACTTGTGGTTCGTGTGCCCAGATGCGGGGCATGATCTCCGAAGCCAGGTTGAGCACCATCGTCACATTGGCGTGATAGCTCATCTTGCCGCTCACCACCAGCGTACACGGCTCACGCTCTGCCGGCTCGCCAGGCGTGAAATAATCCAGGTCTACGCCGTTAGGCAGCACATCAAGCGCCGGGGGGGCGCCATCTGCGACCAGGGCCAGGAGGGCGCGCCGGTCCGTCTCTGAAGTAACCAGAGTCTGATCAAATTGCCGCAAAAGCCTGGCCTCGAAGGCAGCCGTTCGCTCTAGCTCTAAACGAGTAACGAGGCGCCCGAAGCGGCTACGGCTCTTCGTTGCCGCCTGCCGAAAGAGGTGGCTGATACAGTCGACGCTGTCCCAGACGACCGGAAGCTTTGCCATACTTCTTGCTTGCAGCGCCAGGCCATATTTAGCGCCGCGCAAATGCTCCACATGCACGACGTCAAACGCAGCGCCATCCTCGTAGCCATTCGCTCGGTCGCCCAGTTGATCGAGCAGCGCCGGATCCCAGGAATAGACAGACTGCAATGGGGTTTTAGAGGGCACGGCCTGTACGCAGTTAAGCAGCGACCGCCAACGAGAAAGTGGCAGAGCAATGACCCTGGAGGCATGGGCTCTCAGCGCCTGTGCGTCGGCTATCTCGCCGTCGTTCTCGGTAAGCGTCAAGACCGTGACAGCATGACCGTGCCTGCCAAGATTCCGAATCAGGTTAAACGGGCGTGTACGTATGGGGTTTGGCGTGTAGGGGACTATATACAGGATGCGCATACGGCCCTCGGTTTTATCTTACGATGAGGCGCTCGATTCAGGCGCTTGGCAAGGGGCGAAAGAAAGGCAGCTTAATGCGCTCTGAAATAAGCACAATGGCGTATGCCGTAAACATTATGAAAAAGACGTCGGCGGGAATACGATAGCGAACCATGGTCCATGTGACAGCATATACGCCGGTATGGATCAGGATGAAGAGGTAGACAGGCAGCAACATCCGCCACTGGCGCACCCCGGCCACCAAGCCTACTATGGTGAAAGGCACAATGAGCCCAAAGGAAAAAATGCGAAACAAATTTGCTGGAAGCATTGAATCGGGCGTCGGCCAAAATGTGAAGTACTCGCGCAGTCGCGTCAGCGTCAGCAGCAAGAAGTGCCCGGGATCGTCGATGATATTTTGAATACCGCGCTGCAGCAGCTCGTTGGTGATCTCAGCATCATTGTTGCTTGCCAAGACCTCCTCCGGAATCTCGAAAACCTTAAAGGGGTGGAAGTCGCCTTCGTGATCCGGGTGGTTACCATTCCAGAAAACATGCCCGAACTGCGCCTCGGTGAGCATGAAGTGGCCCCAAAGATTGTAATTGCGTATGGTGAAAGGCAATAACGCCGCAGCGAGAATCACCAGCGGAATCACGCCATACTTTACATACCTGCGCTCGTGCAGCGAAAAGAGAATCCATCCGAGAAGCACCGGCACAAAGAAAATGATTGCCATGCGCATCAGCACCGTGATGGCCAGCGAAGCGCCTAGCAGGATCCACAGGGGCAAGCTTGGCCGCTCGCGAACAACCACCGCCACGTAAATGGCCACTAACAGGGTCAGGATAAACGGCGTTTCGGTGACTAATGTGGCGCCATAGAAGATTAAATAGGCATACACAGCGGCAATGGCGCTGGCGATTAGTGCGATCTGGCGGTTAAACAGGCGGCGCGCGATGATAAAGATCATATACACGATAGCCGTGCTCATCACCGCCATAATGAGACGGGCGACAAGGGGAGCATATCCGAAGACTACGTAAATTCCGGCCAGGAATAAACTGAAGGTGAATGAAAAGTAGGACTGCGGCGCATCAGCCTTGATCCAGGGGTACCAGTTCTCGGGGAACGTCATGCCGTGTCCTGTTGCAAAACGCTGACCCAGCATGCTATATGTAATCTCATCATGAGCACCCGACAGCCCACTCACCGTGTTGCCGAGAAGCAGCGCCGCAAGAATCCTCAGAACCAGGGCGATGAAAAGAATCCAGAAGAGCGGTTGTTTGGTCCAGTTAGCCAGCTTCGCAGCCATTAAGATACTCCGAATACTCATGAATACACGAAATAAAGGTATAGGAGTCGCCTAGACTACCTCTGTATAGGCAACGGTTCAGCCATCACTCACATGACTTCGGTTGGTCAGGCTTTCGCGCAGCAGACGCCAGCCGAAGGCGCGCTGTTGTGATTCATTTCCACTTCCGACAGTGCGTCTGGCGTCTTTCGGCTCGGCGTCGCTATCCATATCGTAATCTGAATAGCGATAGTGATAGTACTCACTCTGCGTCGAGAGCTGGTTGAGAATGATGCCGGAAACGTTGGCCCCCACATTATTCATCCGTTCCAAAACGTTTCGCAGATCTGCCTTTCGTGTTTGCTTCACGCTTGCCAGGATGAATACACTATCTACCTGCGTGCTCAGCGCAACAGCGTCGCTTACCGCAAGAGCCGGCGGCGCGTCCACAACAATGACATCGTAGCGAGGCATCAACGCTGCCATCAGCTTCTTCACCGTGCCGTTAATGAGCAGCTCCGACGGCCTGCCGGTAATCGGCCCGCTTGTTATGAGCGCTAGTCTATCCAAACCCGTGTCGCGATTGATGAGTTCGTCGACCATCGTATCGGGAAGCCTCATCGGCGCCTTATCGTCAAGCAATTCCAGATGGTAAAGAAGGGTTGAAAGGCCCTGCTCATTATCGACACCGAACACCTTGTGCTGTGACGGACGGTGGAGGTCCAAATCAATTAGCAGGGTTCGCAGCCCGGACTGGGCCAGCGCCAATGCCAGATTCGCCGCTATCAAGCTTTTACCATCTCCCTGGTGTGGGCTCGTGATCAGCAGCGACTTCGCATTGTTTGCGTTCAGTGAAAACTGAACGGCAACACGGAGGCCTCTAAAACCTTCTGCCTCTGGCGAGCGTGGATTATCGCGCATGATTAGACCACCCGTGCCATCGCCATTTTGAAAACGCGCAATGGTCCCCACAACGGGCACGCCAATCCTCCTACTAATCTGGTCCGGCGACCTGATGGTATCGTCCAGGTAATCGAGCAGATAGGCTGCAGCCGTGGCAAGCACAAAGGCGATGATCGTAGCTGCTATAACGGTCAGCAATGGATGTGGCCCGACGGGCGATGTCGGCAGATAAGCGGGTTCAATGACGCTAATCGTATTCGTCGCCGACTGCCGTGTCCCCGAAAGCAGCCCTGCATAGGTTGACTGCAAGGCGCTCAATTTTGAACACAGTGCGTTTATCTCCCTATGTGTATCGGCAATATCCCTCGCGCTGAACAGTCCGCCTAGGGTCTCTTCCGCCACCTGAATCTCATCTTCTGTGGCCGTGATTTGCTCCTCAAGCCTATCGAGCTGTTCTGTAATAAACGCATTTCTGTCTCGCTCACTATCAGACGTTCCATCCGGGCTTAGCAGAATAAGCTGGTTAGCCAATTCGTTGGCTACCGCCTGTGCACGAACGGGACTCGTATCAACGACCACGATCTGCAGGAGCTGCCTGTTAGGAAGGGCAAGTGCGTGATAAGAAGGTAGACGGCGCAGGTTCAGGGCTTCCATTGTTGCCTGGCGCACCTGTTCGCGCATGGCAATATCTGCGTATAAAGCAGCCAACTGATTCCCAAGAAATAGCTGGTTGCCAGAAGGGTTCGGATCCTGAATCGCCTGACCGATCATGAGCGTTGTCTGGGTCTGGTAACGATCAGGCTCCTGGCGGACCATGATGAAGCTGGTTACTGCCGCCAGCACACTGGCCAGCAGCAACAGCCACCACCATCTTATTGCGGGAAGGATATACGTCTTTAGTTCCATAACATTTTTCCCCTCAACGTTACTGTCGTGCTTCCTAACATGCTAAGGTCGGCTTCCAACCGTACGTTCATAGATTCGGGAGTGCAATAATAAGGCGGCGATAATTCTCGCCGGTCTTCTTGAGGCGCTTTCCGGCCGACGGCAATAAACGCTGTGGCAATGGCAGAAGCGCCCGCGGAATAGCCGCCAGAAACAAAACTGCTTTATACAGGATGACAGCGCGCATACCGTAATGCTTATGGAAATAGCGAACTTTGCTCCGATAAAGCTCTAAGAACATTTCAGGAGCAATCTTTGCCGTGCTCTGACCACCATAGTGCACGATCTCGGCTTCTGGAATCCAGCTAAGTTCCCAACCCTTTTGATGTAGCCGGTAACAAAGGTCCACTTCTTCGGAATACATGAAGAAAATCTCGTCCAGGACGCCGGCTTCATCCAGCGCGTCGCGTCGCAGAAGCAGGCAGGCGCCGAGAAGAACATCCACGGACCGGGGCCTCACCTGCTCCCAACGCTCCATACGATAATCCACAACGGGCCAAATTTGCTCTAGATGCAAA
Organism: uncultured Ardenticatenaceae bacterium; assembly: GCA_964384155.1. Lineage (GTDB taxonomy): Bacteria > Chloroflexota > Anaerolineae > Promineifilales > Promineifilaceae > JAAYYY01. The sequence continues at coordinate 63,064 of CAYLJW010000009.1, read as the reverse complement.
AGGCGCCAGAATTCTCTTGCCACCGTCGGAAAGCGAAAACATGATGCCTGTAAGCTGCGATCTGGGTTGAGAATCTTCGGGCCCGCGCCGCCCACCCCTGGATGCGCGTCGAGAAATTCGGTCAAACGATATAGCGCGTTTGGGAAAACTTCTGTATCCGAGTTTAGAAGTAAAACAAACTGTCCAGAAGATTGCGCTATCGCCTGGTTGTTTGCCCGAGCAAAGCCGACGTTCTGCGCATTTTCGATGACATGAACCTGCGGAAATTGCTTCCGAACTGCCTGCACACTTCCGTCTGACGATGCATTGTCAACGACGATCACCTCGAATGACAGATGCGGATCCGTGAGCTGAGCAGCGTAGATACTGGCCAGGCATTGCAAAAGCAGCTCGCGCGTATTCCAATTGACAATGATAATCGAAAGCGTCATTAACGCCTTGCGGCCCGGAAGAGGCTGGTTTATAGGGGTCAACGTCTCACGCATCTAAAGCCTCCCTGCCACTCTGATAGGCTAATGCAATCAAGCCACCGGAGAAAATCCACGCTAACATGCTGGCGCGAAAACCATTGAAGCCGACGTTATAGACGAATGGTACGATCCAATCACCTAGCATCCCCGCAAAAGCGGTAGCGACCAGCCCGCCTAACACGGCATGGACATAGGCTTCATGAAACCCCTCTTCCACATGGGCGCGAAGTCGCCATCCAAGCCGACCGATCTCGACCATGAACCAAATGAAGAGAAACAGACCAAGCAAACCGACCTGCGCCAGCAGATCAACATATTGATTGTGAGAGCTAAATTCGACGGCATAGCCACGGATTGGAAACAATGGTGTGTAAAAATAGTAATTCGATGGGCCAAGGCCCAGGATGGGATTGACCTTAACGATCTCCGTGACGATTTCCCATGCCTCCATCCGCGTTGAATAGCTGTAGTCTTCAGCTTCAAGCAGGTCATAGACGAAGTCAACCGCTGGCAGAATACCGATTAACGCAAACAGTATGCCGAGGCGCGGGTAGCGAATAACGAGAATTGTGCCGATAGCCACGAGCTGAGGCACCCAGCCCGATTTCCAATCTCCGTTAGAAAAGTACGCGATGGCCAGTTGCAGGCCCAGGGCCGCTATCAGGGCCGCACGAATGATCGGACGCAGCCGCCGATTGAAGACGATTTGCCCACACACGAGGGCAGCCATCCAGGTCCAGAATAAGCTGCCATTGATCACGCCTCTCGGCGAGAACCGGCTGAAAATTTGGCTAAGCGGCCTCCAGAAATTACCGACAATGAGGACGAGCCCCAGAACAATAAATATCCAGGTCACGATTTCGAGCCAACGCAGCTCTCTTACTTGCTGGCTGACCCAAAAGAAACCGAGAGCAGAAAAGATAAACAGAGCCAATCCGCCCACCTGCGCCGCGAGCGAGGCGCCTGGCGCAAAGTTGTACCACGGAAGCAACCCTAATATGAGAGCCATGATCGCGGTTATGATCAGCAGGATTAACGGGAGAAATGGTTTTGCCCAGCGTAATTGACCATTCCAGTTGCCCGTGATGATGTTGAGCGCCCATAAGCCCACCAGCCCGCCAAGCACCAACATTGGCGCCGGTATCTGCGTCCCCGTACCGGTCCCAATGTTAATCGGAACGATCAGACCGGCCACAATGATACCGGCCAGCCCGATTTCGGGCAGCCTGGTCAGACCAATTAAGGCCAGCACGGCAACAATAGGAAACAGCAAGAGGATCGACGGTCTCAATCCTGCCAGAACACTCAGAACAAGCACGGCGAATAGAACTGCTGCCTTCAGCAGCAATCGCTGCAATCCTGCTTCGTAGGGCGCCAAAAAGTGACGCCGAACTCCTGATAGATTAGGGATCAAGCGATCTATTCCTTCTCATTGCTGGCCTGAGCTGTCACTTATCCTGGCCGAACAACTGCCATAACCCTTGCCTGGCAAATGCACGCGCCTGATACTCCCAGGTGCGAAGCCTGTTCTCAGGGACATCATAATCGGGAGCGCGTCGTGGCGCGCGAACCCACTCGCGTAACGGCAGCGTCGTATTGGAGAATGAAAGCATCCCATCTACGAGGCTGGCCGCCTTTTCGCGAACAGCTTCACCACGACAAGGATCGTCGGCCAGGGCAAGAATGTTCGCGGCTAGCTGCAGTGCGTCCCCGATTTCAAATGTGAGTGCAGCGTCTTCCTTCTGCAAGATGTAACTTAACTCCGAGCCCAGCGTCGTGACCACCGCTAGATTCGCGGCCATCATTTCCACCAGCCGGGTCCGCGTGCCGTAGATGGTCTCGTAATGTTCGGAGTCGATGTTTAGTCCCACATCACTTACAGCATAAAACTTGGCGATATCGTTCCAGGGCTGCCAGCCCAGCATATGGAACCGTTCACGATGTGGGCTATCAGCGATCATCTCCAGGAGCTGCGCGTACACGTTATCAACAGCACGATAGCTATTGGCCCCGGCCGAAAGATAATGGATGTGCGGGTTCTTATCCATTGCACGCTCCAGCCCGGTAAACAGCGTGTGCACGTCGGTCCAGGCATTGTATCCGCCGCACCAAAGAACCACAAAATCGTCGGCGCCAATATTGTATTGCTCCAGCAGAGTGCGGCGATCAAACGCCTGCGCTGGCCCGCTTCCGTTTTCACGTGGCGGTGCGCCGGGGAGAATGGCGCGCACAAAATCGTATCCAAAAGTATGCCGGTTAAGTCGCCCGACCATAGCCAGCTCGCCCGCGAGGGCGTGTTGCTGAGGAATGCCACATCCCGAAAAGACATCGCCCCGCTGTAGCACCTGGCGCATATATGCAAGCGTCGTCGGCAGGCCCCTATCAGACTGCGTACGGTAGAACGCTGCCTGCATAATGGTCATAACTTCGCCGTAGATATCCATCCAGATGGGGCGCGAGGTTTTCAGTTTGGTGCTGTACAGGCAGTGGCTGAAGTTCACCGCCACAATGCAGTCCGGCTCAAAATCATCATGCGCCTCCTGCAGTGCACGCATCCAGCCGCGACGCCCGTAAGCAATAGGTCTAACCTGAAGCCGCTCTTGCCATTCAGCCGGCGCCTGTTCTTCTGCAACTGGTTCGTTGGCAGATCCACCACAAAGACAAACGCTATGCCCATCCTCTAAGAGAGGCTGTAGGAATTGCCACGTCCGGTAGTGCGCCGCTTCGATCTTGCGGCCCCGAACTAGCTGCGGTGGATTGTAGCCTAAGAGAAGAACGCGCGACATAATTGCACCGATTGAATCAGGCCTAGATGTGCCCGAAGAGATCTTGGTTCCTGCAAATCCAGGCGAACAGACGTGTCAGACCTTGCTCAATTGTGATCTTCGGCCGCCATTGCAGCTCGCGCTGGGCTTTGCGGATATCGCTCACATAGATTTTCTGGTCGCCAGGGCGCCAATTGTCATAGTGAACCCTTATTTCCCGTCCCATTAGCTGCTCCAGCGCCGGTCCAAATTCCTTCCAGATACTGATTGCGTTCTCTGGGCCACCGCCCACATTGTAGATTTGCCCGGCTGTTGTTTCAATATTGGAAACGGCCGCCTCGTAAGCGTCTAACAAATCGTCGATAAAGAGCGCATCCCGAACCTGTTTGCCATCCCCAAAAATCGAAATTGGCCGTTCCTTTAAGGCGGCAATCATGAACCAGGCGATCCAGCCCTGGTCTTCAATGCCAAACTGCCGGTAGCCATAAATACAGCTCTGTCTGACGACGATAGTGCGCAAGCCGTAAATACGCGCATAATCGCGCACGTACTGGTCGCCGGCGCCTTTCGAGCAGCCGTAAGGTGAATGAAAATCAAGCGGCTGCCACTCGCTGACGCCAAAAGGCAGGTCTTCATACCAGTAGCGCGTAGGCTGCTCCTCAACTGCCACCCCTTCCATCTCGCCATACACCTTGTTGGTGCTGGCATAGACGACAATGGCCTCGTCGGCCACCGTGCGCGCAGCCTCCAGCACGTTAAATGTACCCAGCGCATTCGCCTCAAAATCCTGGCGCGGGTTCCTGACCGACGTCGTCACGGCAACCTGACCGGCCAGATGATAAATCCGTTCGGCCCCTTTGGCGCCGCGACTAAGCGCCTCATAATCCGTCAGATCGCCCACCAACAAGTGAAAGGCATCGGCCCCATGCGTGCGTCGCAGCCATTCAATATTCGCATCACACCCAAAACGGGAAAGGTTGTCGAAGATGGTAACGTCATGCCCCTCTTCGAGCAGACGATTTGCCAGATTCACCCCAATGAATCCGGCGCCACCGGTAATCAGAATTTGCGCCAATGGTCTATCCTATAGTGTCTACGATTGTCAACAGGGCAGATCTTATCAGCCGTTTCTTGCGTTCAACCTTACGAGTTCGGCTTCTATCTCATCTACCATGCGCCGCAACGTAAAGCGTTCCAGCACCATGTCATGCCCTGTTTGCGCCAACCGGCGTGCCAGGGCCGGGTCCTGGGCCAGCCGCGCCACCTTTGTCGCTAACTCGTCCGCGCTCCCAGCGGTAAAAGTCAGTCCGGTTTCTCCATCATGCAAAATCTCGCCGGTCCCCCCGGTAGTCGTCCCCACCACCACCAGGCCTGCAGCCATTGCTTCCAACACGGTGCGTGCAAAAGGCTCCTGCCACTCCGAGGTAAACAATAAGACGTCATGTTGCCCCATGACAGTCGCGATCTCATCGGCTGACACCAAACCACGAAAAGACACGGCATCCGTCAGCCCTGCCCGGGATACCATGGTGCGCAATTCATGCTCATAATATGCCGTGCCGTGACCGTAGATCGACAACCGTACTGCCAGCTCTGGCGGCACACAAGCCATCGCCTCGATCGCCGTGCCCACGCCTTTTATCTGCTCCAGGCGCCCCACATATAACAGCCTTAGTCCCTGCGCCGCAGGCACCCGCTCGCTGCGCGCAGCCTCGAAAGCCTCGGTGCGCGTGCCCCCATAAATCACGCGCGCATGGCTGATATCGACGCCAGACTCCGTGATCAGATCGCGGACTGCCCTGCTAACACATATAGGACGATGCAGCTCCAGCGTGGCCCGCGGCGCGTCTCTAAGCCTACGCGCAACGAGCATGCCCAATATGCGTTTTGGCAGTTGCGTCCACCAGCGACGCGAAGGGTTCTGCCAACGCTGCACGTAGGCGTCGGGCAAAGTCGGCCAGTAGTCGCACAGGTAATAAGCGACGCGCCGCGGCAACAGTTGCTCCACGAGCGCTGGCGCCGAGCGAGGGATATTCCACATACCCCAGATCAAGGCTGCATCGGGCTGAAAATCAGCAATCGTGTCGCGCACCGCAGACAGACTCTCCTGCTCCAGCCGCTCGCGATCCTTAATCAGCCGCAGCGCTGTATGCATAATGCCACGGTCGGGATCAACTTCCGGCGCCAGCCGCCGTTCAATCTGGAACGGGTCGTTGTCGCGGCGGCCATCGGCTCTGGATGGGAAAGACGTCAGTACACGCATCTCGTGCCCCCGCCTGTCCAGCTCTTCGGCCACGTCGCGACACCACATTTCATATCCGCCGCGCGCATATGGCGGATAGTTATTCGTCACAAAGAGAAATCTCATGCCTCGGTCTTAATGCGTTCGCGAACGAGGCCGCCTTGCGCCCTGGTGAAGACAGACAGTAAGTAGTCTTCCGTCTCGTCGATCATCCGCTCAAGCGTATAATGTTCGGCCACTGTCTTGCGAGCCGAAATCGCCAGCTTATTCCTTAGAGCTGGGCATTGCCACAGGAGCTGAATCTGCCCCCACAGCGCTGCACTATCCTCTGGAGGAAATGTCAAGCCGTTCACACCATCCACCAGTATTTCGCTCGTTCCTCCGGTGCGCGTCCCGATTACCACCACGCCCGCGGCCATCGCCTCCAGAACAATACGGGCAAAAGGCTCCTCCCATATCGACGGGAAGAGCAACGCATCAAATTTTGCTAGCAGCTCTGGCATATCTATTCGCGAGACGCGCGATTCGAAATGAACATGACTTTCCAGGCCATGGCTTTTTACCAGTGTGCGTAGCCGCGCCTCATAGTCTGGATGACCGGAACCGACAATGGTCAGCGTAATCGGCATGGGCCTCTCACTAGCGCAAAGATTCGCCATTGCTTCGACCGCCGTATGAACGCCCTTATGGGATACCACACTGCCCGCATAAAGAAGCTCCAGACGTATGCGTTCATGAACAGCGTCCTCATCTGCATCGGGCGCCGTGAACTGCTCAATATCGATGCCAGGATAGCTCACTCGGACATCTTTAAGAGGAACACCGGCCTGCAGCAAATTATCGCGCAGCGTCTGGCTGACACAGAGCGCATAATTGAATTGCAGCTCGGCGCTATGCGGCTCGTTTTTCACAATGCCCAGAGCTATCTGCCCAAGGGCCCATTTCAGTGGCTTAAAAGGCCATCGCCGTGCAGGCAGCTTCCAGTAATCGATATGGAGACCTTCCTGTGCCGGCCAGTCGTTGGCCAAAGCGTACACGACGCGACCGGCGAGATGTGCTTCACAGTAAGCGGCCAGTGTCTTCGATAGATTCCACATGCCCCACACAAAAATGATATCTGGATCGAAGTCACGAATTCGCTGCTGTAGGTGAGATCGATTCTCTTGCTCTCTTCGCCTCCTCCTGATGAAGAAATCTAAAGGGCGATAATGCGCAAGGTCGCTCTCCAGGTGCAGCAAGCGAAAGATCCCGGCTTCCGCCTCAGAATTACCCGAACCCTGTCCGTAAACACTGGTTAGTATCTGTACGGTGTGACCCCGCTGTTTCAAACCTTCAACGGTTTCCTGGCAGCGATACTCCATTCCGCCAATTACGTGCGGTGGATAGAAATTAGTGAGAACGAGGATACGCATCGTGTGTTCGCTAATAGATGGCGTTGTGAAATTGTCGCAGAGGATTCTATCGCCAAACCGTCGCAATTTGGCGTGAGGGCGTGAGAACACCCCGACCCCATCTATCCATTGAAGAAAGATGGATCCCCGCCCCTGTCAAAACGCAGCGCCTGGAATATCCCCTTCACGATAGCTGCGATGAGGCGTCGCGAGACCGCAAACGTCTGAGACGCCTTGAGTGACCGCACCAGATGCCTTCTTGCTCTGGCGTAATCTTTGGCTCCATAAGCTACTTCTCCGAGGGCATGATGAACAGCGCGCCATATCCGCTTCTGCGATTCAACAGCTGTCGCATCCAGCTCTTCATCACTCAACAGCCGAATCATTAAACCACACACAACGTCGTCGCTTTGCGCAAGGTTCAACGTCGTCAGGCTGCCGCGCCCGCCTGGTTCCTCTTGCGCGCAAGCCAGCTCGTAGTACGTATTCGTCTCGTTCAACAGTCTTGCATCACACCTGGCCATCTGAAGAAGACTATCGTATGCCTCGTCATTCGTCTCGCTGAAAGATAGATGGAGGTGTTCTATCGCCGACTTCAGGAAAGCGCGCCCATAAGCGCGTCGTTTAAGCGCTGGCCATTCCGCGCTATCGCCTGTAAGCGGCCCGAAATGCTTTTCTAAAACAGCCAGCCTGTTGCGAATCATCCGCTGTGGGTCGCTAGACATACTTCCCGGCAAAACACGGTGTCGCGTCAAGACGTCATCTGTGCCTACTACGCGAAAGCGAGCGGCGATGCGCAACCACACGTCCCAATCCTCACAGGCGCGCAGCGTCTCGTCGAAAAAGCCAACCTGCTCATAGCAGCGCCGGCGCACAAACATCGACTCTGGAACGAGAAAATTACCCGCAGCCAGCGTCTCGTAGAAATGTTCGGGCAGCACCACCCTTTGCTCACGCCGTGCTAGCGGCCGGCCCTCGGTATCTACAAACTGATATCCGCAATAGGCCGCCTCTGCCTCTGGATCATTGTCCAGCAGCGACGTCATCCTCCCAAGGTAAGCAGGATGGTACATATCGTCCGCATCGAGAAGACCAATATACGCTCCCTTGGCGATGCGCAGGCCCGTATTGCGCGCTGCAGAAAGCCCCTGGTTCTCCTGGCGAATATATCGTATCCGGTTGCCAAAACCTGCTGCGACTTGCGGACTGCTGTCTGTAGACCCGTCGTCGATCACGATTACCTCGACGCGCTCAAAAGCTTGGTCCAGGACACTTTGAATGGCGTATGCCAAAAACCGGCCGTGATTATAGTTCGGAATAATGACGCTCACGCGCGGGTGCGGCCTTTCATCCATCACAGGTTCGCGCCTCCTCTCGCCGCGTCTTAGCTCCAGCCCTCCCGGTCGCTCTCAAAATAACCTCCTCCACTTCCCCAGCCGTACGCTTCCAGCTGTGCTCCACTTCCGCCTCCAATCGCGCCGATCGTCCCATGCGTCGGCGCAGATCCGGATTCCTGTACAGGTGAACAAGCGCCTCCGCCAGACATTCCTCATTACAGGGCGGGATGATCAAACCCGTGTGGCCATGTTGTAGAATCGCCGGTTCTCCATTTTGGCCGGAAGCGATCGTTGGCAATCCCGCGGATTTATAGTCTAGAAGTTTCAGGCCAGAAAATTCTCGCCGGCCGCAATAAGGTGAAACAGCGATATCAGATTGTGCCAGCTCCGCGGCCAGCGCCTTTGGCGCGAGATAGCCGGCAAACACAACGTCCTGTTCCAACTGGAGGTCACGCACCAGTCGCACAAGGCTCTCGGTCATATCATGCTGCCCGCCGCCCATAACAACTAACTGCGCTGCGACCCCCTGGGCTAACGACTTATGAAAAGCGCGCAAGAGAGTCTCTATACCTTGCCAGGGCTGAAACCCTCCCACGAAAGCAACACGTACGCGCTCGCCTGGATTGGACAAACTTTGAAATGCGCGCAGCTCCTCTCTGGCAAGCAGGTCCAGCAACGAGCTGCCATTTTCCGCGACGCTCACATGCGATGGATCGACCGGCCAGCGCTCTAGAAATTTCTCGCGCCAGCCTTCTCCTGCTGCTACGACCTGTGATGCCCGGCGCGTGCTCCAGGCAGTCAGACCTACCGAAAGGATTCGCTGCATACCCCGCGGCGCAATACCCAATGCCTCAAACTCCGTCAGGTGGTCGCCGTTTACTTCCAACACAAGAGGAATACGAAGCCATCGGCTAGCCAGCGCCCCCCCATAGCCAAACCAGCCCATACGCTCGTACAAGACATCGTATCCGTCTAGCTCCCTGCGACAGGCTGCCGCAAAACGTAGGCTGGTAAAGAAAGCCGCGTAGGGCAACCTAAATTCTGATTGTATGCGTCGTACAGCGCGTTCCAGCAATCGCAGCGGCCCGGCCTCCAACCCTCGTACCTGTACTCGTTCATAACGAACGAAATCGGTCGTCGTCCAGATCTGCTCCCGACCCCACATTGCCAGCAGCTTAACGTCATGACCTCGGTCGCGGAGTTTTTGGCAAACCTCCCACACATGGGTCGCAGGACCCGTGCGTGGTTCTAACCGCACATCGGGCGCGCCAGCCTGCATAATGTAACCGATTTTCAGCATCTTTTGTGTTGCCTATCAGCCCTGCTGGTTGCGATCAATGCCGGACTCGACTCTGCCCCCTCGACTTTCATCACTTACGCCTGCCACGTCCTGGAGCATTTCTCTTACTTTTTCACCATTTTGTCGGAAGCTGAATTTCTCCTCGGCAATCGATCGCAACGTAGATTGATGTGCCCATTTTTGACTATCTGCTTGCTCACAGTATTCAATTATCTTCGTCTGAAGTTCACTTGCCGTTGCATAAAGAAATCCTGCGGGCAAGATCTCTTCGGCGCCATCCCAGAAATGGGACAGACAATAGCAGCCAGAGGCCATTGCTTCGAGCAGCGCATTTTGCTGTCCTTCCCAGTAGCTGTTGGAGATAAAGATATCAATGGCCTTAAGCCAATGTGCAGGGTTCTCAACCCAACCATGGAAAATGACGCGATCCTGCAAACCGAGCTTATCGACCGCACGTTTCATACTTACCAGGTAGCGCTGGTTATCTGATCCAGAACGTGGTTTTCCGCCCAGATGAAGGGTGAGATGATAACCCCTCTTTTTCAGTTCGTATATTGTTAGGATAATGTCGTATACGCGCTTAATAGGGACCAGGTCACAGAGCATACCGATATTTCCGGCGAACTTCGGAGGTCGCAATGAGAAGCGTTCAAGCGAAATCCCGCAATAAATGACGCGAGACTTATGCGCCTGGTCGGGAAACAATTCGCAAAAGCGCTGTTGCATAGCATTACTGATCAGGATCACATGACTCACTGCGTCCCACGTGATATGTGGCGCGTACTGATATAATTCCCAGGAGTGAAGGCGAACTACAATAGGCTTTGCGGGAAACATGCGCGTGGCTACAATGGCCAACGGACCGGCCCACTCAAAGAAGACGAGATCTTGCTTCTTAATGAATCGTCGCAAGGCTCGGTTAAGTCGCCATTGATTCACCCGTCCCTGTGATACCGGCAGATGCACCTCCTCAAACGCAAACACCTCAGTCTGAAAGTGGGCGCGCCAGTCGTCAAGCAGCTCGCCGATGAAGCCCCAATGTCCATCTACAATAACGCCAAGTTTCATAGCCGTCTCAATCGTGTGGGTCATTGCGGTGTATCCATAAATTGGCGGTGCCAGAGCTCCAGAGTAAGTAGCACACCTAATGTGCCCGTGTGGTCCGCTCCGTTCATGTGTTCCGAAACCAGGCGGCCGATGGCGTCTGCTCTGAAATAACCTCGCTGCAGAGATTTCCTGTCCAGAAGCACATGTTCTACCCAGGGGCGCAGCGCCGAGCGCAGCCACTGGCTATAATCTGCATACGGCTTTTTGCGTGGCGGCTTTACCCATTTCAGCCCCGCCTGCCGCAGGCGCCACCTTACCAGATGTGAGGCGCGTATACGTAAATCGCGCCTGCACGGCATCAGCGGAAGTCCATCAGGCGTTCTGGGCACTTTTGCCAGCTCCGGAAAGTCAAGCGCCAGCAGGCCCTTCATAACCAGACGCTCGAAGCGCAGACCGGGAGGCACCGTCAGCATAAACTCAACCAGGTCCTTGTCGCTAAATGGTAGACGAACCACCGCCTGGCTGCGTACGAGCTCCACGCCATTCAGCGTGAAGCGCCGCTGCCGCTGGATAATATCCCAATGATCCTGACGATTAGCAGGGAGCGCCGAACTGGATTCGTGCACCGTTTCCCGAAAACTGGGAAACAACGCCCCGCCAAGCGCCTCTTGAAACGCGTTGCTGAAAAGCGCCTCCTGATCTTCCTCCGGCAGCAGTACGCAATATTTTTGGAACAAGTAGCGGTCAAGAACTGCGTCGTCATATCCCGCCCACAATGCGCGCTGCAAGTGCCCACCGACCAGCGCATCGCCAAGGTAGCCTTTGAAAAGCACCCTGGCCTGGCTGACCTCTTCCTTAAGCGTTGCCAGTGCGTGCATGTGCGTACAGCTTTCAAGCCCATCCACCAGCGCCACGCCTTGCTCGGCATATTGCAGCAGATAGTCCGGTTGAAGCTCATAAAAACGATGCCGGATGCCGCTCTTCCTGGCCAATTCGCGCGCAAAGCGCGCGTCATCACAGCCTGGAATGCCGAATGTGAACGAATAGAACTGCTCTCCATGTTCGCGCGCCAGAAATCCAAGGAGAACGCGCGAGTCTAATCCCCCGCTGAGTAGAATGCCCGCCGGAAGCTCGTCGCTTTTGCGACGTCTCACTGCCTGAGCCAGATAAAACCTGAATTGCTCCAGATAAGCCGTCTCATCAGGCGCCTGGACGCGGTCCTCATAGGCCAGCGTCCAGTATGCGCACATCGTCACGTCGCCATCGTCATATGTGAGGATGGTCGCCGGTGGCAGCAACTTTACAGCGGTCAGCAGCGTCCTATCGCCCAGCGCGTGTTCAAACGATAACATCTGGGCTATCGTCAGAAAATCAACATCGCGCGGTAGTTCCGCGTCGGCAAGCAGCGCGCGCACACCGGCGCCAAAGCTAAACCTACCGCCATACTGCGCGTAATAGACGGGCAACAGGCCAAGGTGATCATTGACAAGAACCAGTCGTCGTTCCTGGTGATCCCAGATGGCAAACACAAAAGCGCCGTTCAACTGCCGCACGAAGTCGACGCCGCACGCTTCAAAAAGATCCAGGACAATCTGGGCGTCGGGCGTGCCCTCTGCCCAGTCGCTGCCGGCGGCCAGCTTCCGCAGATCGTCTCGGTTGAAAAGCTCGCCTTCCATGACGATACACCGCGTGCCGCGTTCGTTCCACAGCGGTTGCAGCCGCGGATCGTCGACTAGACCAGTTGAGACCCGTCCGAGCGCCCAGCCCGCCCCCTGAACTAAACAATGCTGATACCAGGGCTCATGTTGTAGAGCCTGCACCATGCCGGTAGTAGTTTCTAGCTGCGCCTCCGGGTTGGGCTCGCCAATCAGTCCTAATACGCCTGGCATCACGCGCCCCAGATACGCGGGCCGACCGACCGCAGCAAGAGCGACAGCGCGCCGCGATTGGCAAGGTATGAGGGATCATTAGCGATGGCTCTGAAGAGGAGCGGCGGCACGTGCTCGTAACGTTGACACTTATAGTGTCTGAAGGCCTGATTGAAGGCGTAACTCCCGCGCAGCCATCGAATGTCACTGCGCTTCCCCAGCTCGCCTAGCGCGCGCGTCACATTCGCTAACATCGTCTCCGTTTTATCCGTCCCGAATTCGTGGCTATAACTAATCAAATCATGCGTGAGACCTCTTAGGAACCCCCGGTCGATTTTTGCACCCCACTCCGCTGCCTGAGCCATATAATCTTCTACAAGTTCTGACCGCCCCCAAATAATCGCACGCATCGCCTTAATCAGGAAACCGCGGCCAACCGCCCACACATAGGGAACATTTTCCTGAATTAGCTCGCGAGGGACCTGGTCAAATAGAGCACGAAGAAGTGCAACGTGGTCAACGCTTTCATCCGCTACACTGTATTTCGTGAAAAAAGAGATGAGTTCACTTATCGGTCCTCGCGTCATCGTCGGACATAATCTTTCTACTTGACGCAAATAATTCTGTCCCAGTTCTGTTTCATGTTGTACCAACGCAAGATAGCCCCAGACGAGATAATTAATCGCAAATGCTCGGTTGCGCAACAAAAGCGTCTTCGAAGGGCATCGAGGATCCAAAAAAGTTTTAGTGAGCGCCTCTAGAGCAGCGTCCAGGCGCGCGTTAATATTGTGGACAGTTCGACCTGAGTGATGCCGGCGATAATTTAAAGTCCCATCGACACAGGCAAACCGACAACCGGCGAGAGCAAGACGACAATTCAGATCTAGATCCTCGCTAAACGCAACAAAGGTCTCATCGAATAAGTTCACCCGAAAGAGCCATTCACGGCGCAATACCATGTCACTTGGCGCAAATGGAAAGCCGAGCACAAAATCATTAATATCGACCGATTGTGGAGGGCGAACCAACTCCCTAATTGTCAGAGCAGAATAATTTAGCTCAAATCTGGCGTTGTACGTGACGCCAACGTCAGGATTGGAATCGAGAAAGGCGAGATGTTTCTCCAATTTCGATCGGTGAAATATGTCGTCAGCATCGAGAAGCGCGATAATTTCACCTGTGGAGGCCCTAATCCCTGTATTGCGCGCCGCTGGAAGTCCACGATTTTCCGTGTGTTTCAAACATCGTATACGTGGATCGTCGTAACGCTGCACAACTGTTTCAACGTCATCAGGTGAAGCATCATTTACAATGATGAGCTCAAAATTCTCGTAGGTCTGTGCAAGAACTGATTCAACGGCTGCACCTAGGAATTGAGACTGATTATAGGCTGGTACGATCACTGAGACTTTTGGTGAGGTCATATGTCGCTCAATAATAAAGCGTTCTTAACCGAGAGAAACTCATTCAAATCACTTTTGTCGCTGTTGGTTTGTTGACTCAGCAGAGTGGATAAGGCATTCCCCGTCCCCAACTCCCTCTAATCTAGCACCGCACACCCCTGCCGTGGCGATGTATTCGTAATGACGATGGTCGGATCCAGATCGACAATTCCTTTCTGTTGGCCGGTATGCGAAACGTAGAAGGTAAAGGCCCGCTCCACCCGATCATAATAGTGGCTAAAATCCGCAGCTGCCACGTCAACTCCAAGTTCATATTCTCCGTTGAGAAGTGGCAACCTCATCTTGAATACTACGTCAATCTCGTTGCCAGCCTCGAAACTTGGCGTGTCAATTCCCATCCAATTGGTCGTCGTGTCATACACCTTCTGGCCATCTGCCATTCGAATGAACATGCTAAAGACAGGTGATTTAACCTCGCGGTGGAAACGGACACGAGAGAGCACAGATACTTCGTCACCAGATTGAACATCGCTTATAGAAGTACCATCATTGCTTAAGAGGTCAACATGGATGATTTCTGCATCAAAAGTCATGACCCGCTCAGAAAGCCCGCCTTCCAATGACTCCTTCGGTTTGAGGAGTCTAGCAGCATCCCGCAAGACGTCAGAATAGGCAACTACAGCGCTCCCCGCACTACCTTCAAAAACATTGCGTCCCTGATAAAGGACAATGGCTTTATCACACACCCTGCGCACGGCTTCAAAATTGTGTGATACAAAGATGAGCGCGGTTCCTTTCCGTCTTAATTGGTGCATCTTAGCATAACATTTCTGTTGAAAAGCATAGTCGCCTACTGCCAGCACTTCGTCAACGAGCATGACGTCAGGATCTACATGTGCCGCAATCGAAAACCCGAGACGTGCATACATTCCGGACGAGTACCGCTTTACCGGTGTATCTAAGTAGGCCTCGATACCGGAAAAGTCAACGATCTCGTCAAACCGTTGTTCAATTTCAGCCTTCTTCATACCCAGAATGGTGCCATTCAAATAGATATTCTCGCGACCGGTAAGATCGGGGTGGAAACCGGCGCCTAAGGCTATTAACGCGGAGAAACGCCCATCAACCGTGAAACTGCCCGTAGTTGGCGGCGTTACACTTGCCAGAATTTTGAGGATAGTTGTCTTGCCAGCTCCGTTTGGCCCAATAATGCCCATCGCTTCTCCAGGCCGCACAGAAAAACTAATGTTTCTTAAAGCCCAATGGTAATTGCTAGAGTTGCGGCCTGTCAGACCGCCGATGAGCTCGCGTATTGAAGTCAGGCCGCGGCCGGTACGATAACGTTTTGAGATTTCGTGAACGCGGATCGCAGGTGTCATAGGACCTCGAATTAAATTACGTCAGCAAATTGGGGTTCCAGTCGTTTGAACAGCCCGTAACCGAAAATTAGAACAGCAAGTGACATCACTGCAGACGGTATAAGGTAGGGGCCAGGCCACGACTCGTAAAGCAGGACCGCCCGGTAGGCCTCAATTACACCCGCCATGGGATTCAGAAAATAAATGGAACGCAAACTGGAGGGAACAGTTTCAACTGGATAAATAATAGGCGTGGCATAGAACCAAATTTGGATGCCCAGGGTTATTAAATACCTCACGTCACGGTAGAAGACGTTTAGTGCTGCCAATGCTAGACCCAATCCCAGGGAAAGACCAAACTGGATGAGAACAATGACTGGTATCCAGAGCCAGCCCTCAATGAAGACAGGGACCCTAAATAGCAAGATCATGGCCACAAGCAGTACGCTCGCGATCAAGGCATCTAGCGAGCGCGCCAGCAGGGCAGCCAGAGGAATGATCTCTCTAGGAAAGTAGATTTTTCCGACGAGTTCCATATTTGCTACCATGGACTCTGCCATATCATGCATTGAAGCGGAAAAAAGCGTCCAGGGCACCATCGCCGTGTAGGAGAAGATCACATATGGCGTATCACCGGTATCAATAGGCACGAACTGCGTGAAGATTACACTAAATATTGCTACTGTGGCTGCTGGCTGTAAGATGGCCCAAAGTGCACCCAAAATCGACTGCTGATAACGCGCCCGAATGGTGCGGAACGTCCATGCTAGAAGCAGTTCCCGGTGACCCCAAAGTGGCACTTTGTTCAGGCTAAATGTGTGACTCATTGATGACTGATTCATAAGCGTCTAAAGTTGTGCAAAGTGCACTTGCTTCCTCTTAATACAGGTATTCATACAGATCGGTACGCGTGTCGTGTCAAAAACCGATTTATTATTACCAATACAGTTCCTTAGCGTGCGCGGGTATGTCGGTACAGACCATGCATTAACACGAGTGAAATAAGTATCAGCGTGAGAACAACGCTAACAAGGAGGCCCCCCATCGGAGATGAGTCGGTAGCATCCATTTCAGAGTCGAAACTCTGTGTCGTCGGCCTCGGGGTTGCCAATGACGTTTCATTATTTGAATGTGAGATCCCATCGTGAATTGTGTTCGCGTCGTCCGAGCCTGATGTAGGCTGCGAGGCCGATAGGCCTGGTAACTGCTGAACCGGTAATTCTGGAGCATCTAGCACCTTATGCGCATACCAAACGCCATTTCTGTCATTTCCGGGATCTGTACGCCATGTTGTCAGGATGACATTTCCCTGGCTTACAACCGCCCTGACATCATACGGATCGAAACCTTCCTGCCCCAGACCCGATACCACAGCTTCTGGAGGGCGCCAGGAGTTTTCATGCCATTCGCTATGCCAGACACCATGAGTAGCCTCCGCGCCGCCCAATGGGATACGTTGTGCAAAAAGTATGTGAAGAGTACCGTTGCTGTCTGTCAACAATGATAATACGCCATTTCGCCCAACATGATCTGGGAACGAGCGCAAGGGGGAAGACCATGATTCTCCCCCATCCTCGGAAACACGCGTCCAATGGACTGGCGCCACTTGATCGGCAGCGCCATTATTGTAGACGATGAGGACTCTATTATCGACTTCGATGACCTGGGGGACGGCAATGCCAAGTCCGACGGACGCATCAAGTTCACTGGGTCTTGACCACTCAATTTCAGTAGCATCAAGACGTGCGTAGTATCCTGCAACGTTTGCTCCACGTTCATCGACAACGTTCCAAACTGCATGAGCATTTCCCGACCCTCCCAGGTGCATCTGGAGAAATAAGGTTCGAAGACTAGAATCGTGGAGTGGGAGAATCAGCTCCGGGTCCGACCATGTAATTCCGCTATCATTCGAATGGACGAAATACAACCCGTTCCCATGCGATTGACCACTGAATAAGACATAGAGGTTGCCCTGATCGTCGCCAACCATTGCGGCATTCTCGGGCGTCACTGCTTGAAAACCAATTGGACGTGGCGGCGACCAGGCGCTGGCACGAACAGAGTTCTCTGCCGGAGCCCTTGAATAATAGATGTTGGCTTCTTGCTCATCTCCCCCAAAGAACAAGACATGGAGCATCCCTGTCCGGTCTAAGTGTACGCCCAGAGTTCTCGCCTGCAGCTTGACTGGAGACTCAAGAATATCGATCGGTAGTGACCACCCTTCAGTCAATGACCAGGTTCGATAGGTAACTAGAAGGCGATCACCATACCAGTTCGACGCGACCGCATGAACCGTATGGTTTCGATCGGCGACCATGTAAGGGGGAAGCGCGTTATCATGATATCTGGGAATCTGTCTCGCCGCTCCCCAGTGCGTACGAATCTGAGAAGCATGAGCGTATCTCAGCGGAAATACCGTGAATATCGACAGTATTGCGAACGTCAGAGCAATGTACCCGCACGCCAGATATGTTAAGCGGTCTTTTTTCAGGGAAGTTCTCATTTCAATCGTCTTAGGCGTCCTGTTGCCCTCCATCCATTTGGCGTCAAGCGCCTGATACGTCTCACCGGTCGCAATTAGCTAACGGAAGTCGCCAAGAAATAAGGCATCCGGGGGAAATTAACTTCCCCATTCACAATCACTATTATTTTTCTGAGAAACCGGTGAGCGGGTCATTAGTTATTTATTACCAATTGGGCCTGGCTGGGCCCCATTCTCTTGCCATTCAATAAGACGCTATCATACTATCTACCGGAAGCTGACTTAGCAATCGACACGTTTGCTGAAGTCATGTCCATGCGTTCTCTCAATTTATAAGTCATTCGCGTCGACGACTGCCCGACCATCCTTGCAAGCAAACTTTTCGCCCTTATCAACGGTGCACAGCCAGGGGCAGCGTGGTCCTTTCCCTAAGTGCAAGCAGGAGGCAAAACTATGGTCCCGCGTCTAAACCTTTTCGCTTCTAAGCGGAGCAAATCTGGCTGGGGTAAACGCTTTTTATGGTTCATCATATGCAGCAGCTCCGTATTGGTCTTCACCGCATCTGCGCCAAGTGTCAGCGCGATGCTACAGTCGGGCGCAACCACCGTTTTTATTCCCCTTGTGGCTGCCGGCGACGCTGTTCAGCCGCCAGATCCAGATATTGATGTCTACTACGTGTCTCCAAATGGCAATGACCGTAGTTCCGGGCAAACTGAGCCACAGGCGTGGGCAACATTCGATCGAGCATGGCATACCTTGCAGCCGGGTGACACCCTGATCGTTCTCGACGGCGTCTATTATCAGAGCTTGAGGCCAAACAAGCGTAACGGCAGACCAGGGAACCCCATTACAATTCGCGCCAAGAATGATGGCAAAGTTGTCATAGACGGCGAGTACAAGCGAGTACCGGTGCAGCTCGGCGACACCTGGGGGGGTGACTCAGGAGAGAATCCGGTTGGAAATTACTTCGTCATAGAAGGGATCGTCGCAAGGAACGGCGACAATATTCCGGATGCTGATGGCCGGCTGGATTGCAACGGTTCCGTCTGGTGCATCCTGAATAGCCATCACAATACGCTGCGTCGCATTAGCGGCTATGATGCCAGCACCGATGGTAATAGCGCTGTCATCACAGTCACCGAGGCAAACAACAACCTAATCGAGGATGCCGTCGCCGCTGGAACGGGCCGCAAGATGGTGTACACGTACAAAGGCGAATACAATACCTTTCGCAGGGTTTTCGCGGCGTGGGGCGGCTGGGACGGCAGGTTGTTTTGCCAACAGGAATGGCCCAATGGCGCAAACCTCCAGATATACAACGGCGACTACAATATCATTGAAAACAGCATCGGTTTCGGCGGCGCCGCTAAATGGAATGTTTCCATGTTTGTCAACGGCAGTAACAGCACAGTAGTTGGCAACAAGATATTAGGCACAATCTCTGTATTTGGCGGGTTAGACTGGCAAGAAGACTTGATAGATTTCGGCAATCGTCCTCCTCCGTGTGACAAAACGGCTGATCTAGACAACTGGCTCAACTATCGCGCCGGATTCTTCGCGGAGAACATCGATGGCGCCCAGGCTCACAGTAATGAATTTCGTGACATCCTTTCCTACGGCAACGGTGGCGAAGGCCTCATCTATGGGCGAGGAAACCGCGCCTTCTCTGTTGACCGCGCCACAAGTACCGGGAATTTTGGTTATGGCCGTACCGAAGGTCCAAACCCAAATCTGGGTCCGGAATCGGAATCAAAGTTCCGTTCCATCACGAACTCCTATATCGAGGGTACTGCCCATCAGGGCGAAGGCGCACGCCTGACTCACCGCTATGTCAATGGCGTGCTCACCAACCAGCCGCTCTGGCCCTGGCCCATGGAGCAGCGCATTCAAGATGAGCTGGGCATCTCTGTAACTGATACCATCATGCCAATCATATCGAACAGCCCGGTCTCGGCGTCTGCGCCGGCAATCAGTCACAGGTCCATGTCGCCGCCTGTGGCCTATCGCCTGAGGACTGCAAATCGGTCGGCCGTTCATTTAAAGCCGGCGAACACAACGGTTCCAACCGTCTACGCACCTCGAATCTTCCCAGGCGATCCCTTCGAAGCCGCAGTCGTATGGGCCGGCGAGGTCAATCCTACAAATAATTATGCGGATCTCCGTTTTTGGTATAACGACCGGGAGCTCAAAGTCGTAGCCCACGTCATCGACCGCCTGCTGTGGTACGACACCTCTCCATCGCCGGCCGACCTTACGCAATGGGATGCTGCTTCGCTCTTTATCGATACCGGCAGCGGGCGCTTTCGCTTCGACGCCCAGCTGAGCCACTGGCAGCCACGAGCTAATTACCAGGCAGCCTATCTACGCGCAGGAAATGGCTGGCAGCATTCTTCAACAAATTTCTCCGCCGAGGTTGGTCACAGCTCATCGGGATTCAACGATGGCGCAAACGACCGCGGCTGGAATGTAACTTTCACCATACCCTTTACCAGCGTCACTGCTCACAACGCGCCGCCGCCCACTTCTCAGCTCTGGCGCGTCGCCGTTGTGATCCACGACCGCGATGGGGCCGCCAGTCCCGGGCCGAAAACGCCCTGGCCCGACGCGTTCGTCGAAAGCGAGCCCGCTACCTGGGGCCGCCTGCAATTCGGTCCACGGAGCCACAACCCGCCGCCAACCATCAATCAGGGCGCCGTCACGATCCGCCAGGGGCTGAATGGCGCTGCGGTCCAGGACGCACACGTTGGCGGCCACACCGTGTGTGGTGGGCCCTTCCATCCTGCCTACTTCAACGGCTGGGGCGACGCCAATTATGCCGGCTACACGCAAGTCAACATTCAGAATCAGTGGGATATCTCCGACTGGCCTTGTTTCTCAAAGTTCTACGTCACCTTTCCACTCGACAAGATACCCGCCGGCAAAACCATTGCCTCGGCCACGCTCACCCTGCACCAATTCGGCAACGCCTGGGGCGCCGCCATTGAACCATCGTGGATCCAGGTCTCTACCGTTGGGCAGGAGTGGAACGAGGCGACCCTGACCTGGAATAATGCGCCGCCCGCTCTAGAAAACATCTCTGGCGCCTGGGTGTCGCCGATGGGCCAGCCACTTGTCTGGCCCGGCGTTGCGCACAACTGGGACGTGGCCGCCGCCGTGACCGACGCCTACCGCACAGGCCAACCCCTGCGCCTCGTACTTTACTCGCCCGACGGCGCCTACCATAGCGGCAGATACTTCTCTTCGTCAGACGTAAATGACGACATCGCAACCGCCCGCCCAACGCTCGTCGTGCGCTGGGGCGATCAGCTCGACATCAGCGGCTGGCGGCGGGTCTTCTTGCCCCTGAGCCACAATTAGGGCTTGCGCTTTAGCACGGTGCGCCGGACCAAGAAGATGACAAGAATCAGAACAAAGCCAACAGGGAGCAAGCTGGCCAGCAGGAGCGACCCGTAACCCCGCGGTTCCTCATCATCGAAATCTGTGCCGCTGACGGTTTCCGGAAAATTCACTGGCATAGGCGTAGGCATTTCTAAATCCTGTTCTGCCGCATCTGTCGATGGTATCTCTGTCTGAGGTTCGGGCGTTGCGGGGCGCACAGCGCCGAGAATCGCCGGTAAGATAGACGTTCGCTCGGTCACTTCAGCACTCTCTAGCGGCAGCAGTGCCGCCGAAAGCGTATACCCTTCGGTCATACCTTCTAGCGTTTGTTCGACGGCAGCATATAACAGAATCAGTTGCCCGGTGTCTGACACTGCCGCGGCTGCCTCGCATCCGGCGACAAGCGCAGGAACATTCGCCCCATTCATACGACTTACGTTATCTCCGGCCCAGGTCCACTGCTGCACACCGGCGCTTGCCTCATCCAAAACGAGCAAATGCAAATCCGTGCCTTTATCTGCCGCCTTTATCGCCGTGCCGGGGGCTTCCGTAAGAATGGTTGCGATGCTCCAGGTCAGCCCGTCGTCCGCGGACTGCCGGTGCCATGTAAGGGTTCCGCCAACAGTCTGCTCCTGCCAAAACTGGTGTAAAATGCCCATCTGATCACTGGCCACATCATACCAGCCTGGCGCCGCTTCCATAACCAGTTGCGGGTCGTCAAACACCAGGCTATCCTGCCGCAGCTGCGAGCTATAGAGCGCCACCTGCTTCAAGTTTATCTCCGGTTCCACCCGGGCCCGCGACCAAAGCACATGGAGGGTACCGCCGTTCGAAAGCGTCAGGCGCGGCTGCCCGACGATATCCCAATCTGCTGCCTGGCCGTCAAAAATCATCACGGGCTCATTCCATGAGCGCCCATTGTCGCTGGAGATGGTAAGGTAGAGGCCTCGTTCGTCATTGACCGGCACGGCGTAGGCAAGGTACACGTTGCCTTCGTCATCTACCACCGCGGCAGACAGGTCGACAGCCTCGTGTGGAATGGCCAGGCGCTGTGGCGTGGACCAGGAGTTGGCCGTGGCGAACGTGAGGCGTCCTTCTCCTACGGCTGCCTGGCTCAAATAGACTTGTCCCTCGGCTTCCGTCCAGAAAACTATAATTTGATTCTCCCCCACCAGTGCGGCTGTGAGCGAGACGATGTCCGATTGCTGCGATGAAAATACGGGGCTCGACGCAATCCAGCGCGTTCCATCCCAACCACTATAATGGATGGCGACTTGCCCGTTGGCCGTTTGCTGTAACCAGAAGGCGTGGAACACGTCGTTGCCTGCCGGCGCAAGATCGGGAGCGCCGGGACAAGAATCCAGCGTAGCGCCATTGACCACGCCCAGAAATTGCCACTGAGTCGTCGCCTCAAACCAGTCGCCTGCATTTGCGACGGTGCGCGTCGTACTCCAGATATCATTTCCTTGTGCGTCACAACCCACCAGGATCAGTTGCTGCTCGGCGTTCACCGCACTTTGTATACAGTCAAGGCTCACAACACGATACGTAACCGGATTTGTAAAGCGGCTCAGCAGCTCCTGTGCTTGTGGCTCACTCCACTCCGCACCATTCCAGGCAAGCAAATAGTCCTGCTCGGCAACCCGCGCCAATAGCAGCGTCAGCTCTGAACTATGGGCCAGCAACCTGACAGCAGAAGGGCAGGTGGCCATGTCTTCTAATAAGGCGCCGCCCGCCGTCCAGCTTTCGCCGCCGTCATTCGAGAATCGATAATACTGGCGGCATGTCGATGTCGAGTGACCCGCCTGCCACAGCACTGTCACCTCCATGGCCCGGGCCATCAGGATAGGCCGTGAAGGACCCGGCGCGTCGCCAGGGTCGCCCGGCTGTCTCTCATCCAGCAGCTCCGGCTCCGCCCAGGTCAGGCCGCCATCGACCGAGCGCGCCAGGAAGACCTTTTCCAATGACGCGTTATCCCAGGCCACGTATACGCGGCCAGTTTCCTCCGAGCCGCTGGCAGCAATCTGCACGCCGACGCTGTCCTCGGCTACCGTGCGCATATAGTTGGAGGGATACAATGTCGCCGGGTCCGTCCACGTAGCCCCACCATCGTCAGAGTTGCGGTAATAGATACCCGCAGGCGCAGCCGCCGTTTCCACCGCATGCACATAGGCCAGATGGATCCCTTCGCCGTCATCTACCGCTGCAGCCACGCTAAAGGCCGATCCGGCAAGCTCCCTCGGCGTTGACCACGACTGAAAAGTCTCAAACTCTGCGCCGGCCACCCTGCTATATAACAGCACACCCGCCCCATCGCGCCAAAAAGCATGAATGTTGCCTGAGTGGTCAGCCAACAGCGTCGGTGTAAATAATGGCGTCGGGCTTTCCGCCTGCAAGTTCGGCACATTCCGCCGCGTGCCAAAAGGCGTCTCCACGACCACGGGCTGCAGCCAGGCGTCATCCACTTGCTGTGTATATAGCAAGCCATCCACGCCTTGCTCTTGCCACAACACATGCGTCAGACCGGCGCTATCGACCACCATTTGCGGCGCAGAAGCCAGCCCCGAACTCGAAAGGTTTAACGGCTGGCTCCAGCCATCGTCGTTAGCATTTAATTCCTGCACGGCGTCACCGGACTGTGTCGTGGGCGCGGATATAAACTCTTGCGAACCCGAGTCAGCGGGAGCCAGGCAAGCCTCGCCCATCACCGGGGCCCACGCCGGCTCCAGCCCCTCTCCGTCGCCAATTACCTCGTTAATCACAGGCACAACGGCAAGGTTGCCGATGGTGTTTACAGCGCCGTCCCACACCCAGCCTTGCGCACCATCCTCCATCCCGATCAGCCACCATGCAAACTGCCAGTGGCGAGCCAGAATTGGGCGTTCTTCGCCCGCGGCAACCTGGCCAACCTGCGCAAAATTGCTGGAAGGCCCACTACGGACATTAACGATATTGCCCGCCGGAGTAAGGGATGCCGGCGCGCAAGGATCTGGCGTCGGCTCCGCCTGCAGCAACGGTGCGCCCGAAACGTCAGCCGCTGCCAACCAGAAGGCAAAGGCGAGTGTGCCCATTGTGATCCAGAACACAGCGATGACTGCTCTGGCGAATTGTAAAGATTGATGTCTTTTACCGAACATCCGCAAGTTACCTGTTAAATAGAGGTCTAAATGAGCAATAAGGGCAGGACAATGGCCTGGGGCTGAGCAACTGGCAGGCTCCGCCCTCCACCGAAGACAAGTTTGTGGTCCAAGCATGATATAACGCGCCTCCGGAGCAATGGCTACGACAGAGGACGCTGTTTAGTGGCTTTGCAGCTCGTCAGGACCGGACGCGGCGACCTCGGCCTCGCGTGCGACGTGGCCGTTTTCCCTGGTTATGCTCGCGATCTGTATCCACCTTTTCCAGAGCAGATTGCGACACGCGCAGACGCTGATAACGGTTGATCACCTCAAGTAAGACGCTCACACGATCAGAGGGACCAGTGGGCGCTTCGAAGATGGCAATCATGTCTTTCAAAGGGCCGCTGGTAATCCGCACCCGATCTCCCGGTCGATATGCGGCGCCTGCCTCCTGCTTACGCTCTTCAACTGTACGGAGATGCTTCCGAATCGCTCGAATGAGCTCATCTGCAATAGGGATAGGCTCGTCGCCATAGCTAATGATGTAACGCACGCCCGGCGTGAAGCGCCAATGATTGGGATTCGCTATCCCCATATCCAGGCACACAAACAGGTAGCCGGGGAAATACGGTAAGCTTGCTTGACCAGGCTGCTGTGTCGTGCTGGGGGTTTCTGGGACGAAAGTCTCAATATCGTGGCGCTCTAGTCGTGACGCGACCTTCCGCTCACTATACGGCCTCGTATGCAGGGCAAACCATTCTTTCACGGTCTAGATCTCCAATACTGATACGCCTAAGCCAAACGAACGACAGAGCGTATTAATTCCAGTCTGAGTCTATGCCTCTTGTCTAACGACGACACTTACAGAAGCAGCTGCGACTCATTCGTCTCCACCATCTTCTCCACCATTCGGCTGTTCCACTCCAATTGTAAGTTTGTACGAAAGGAACACCTTTTACTGTTCTATGCTATGAATAAAGGGTAGAATCCCTGAAGTCGCAAGACTCCATCGTCATAGTCCTAAAAGCAGAAGATCGAAGGGGAAAACTCATGAAACGTGTCACAGGGGGCATCTTGTCGTTATTGGCTATTGGCGGTTTCGTCATGGCATTCTTCGTCTCAGTGGTCGCGGCCGCCGACCAGGTCATACTCGATTGGGAGCAAGACGCCGACGGCAATCCGATTTCGAGTGGTCAGGTAATCGACGACGAATACCATAGCACCACCGGAATCAGTATCACGGTGCGCGCCCAAAGCGTCAGAAACGTTGCGGCCACTTTTCCCAGCCATACGCCCGCTCCGGTCGATCTCGACCTGGGCACGCCCAATGAGACCTGCCCCGGCGGCGGGCCCGGCGTGGGCGACGGCGGCGAGGTCGGCCAGCCCGGCGAAAATTGCATGGAACATTTCAATGTGTTAATCATGCCCACCACTGGCGATGGTGATGGTGATGGCTTCATCGACGGCACGCCGAACGACGATGCCGCCGGCGGTACGATCATCTTCCTATTTAGCGAGCCGGTCACCGTCGACTATATCGAGGTTCTGGATCAGGAGTCGCAGGAGAGCGTGATCATCGAGGCGTATGGTGACGTTGCAGGGAGCAACCTGCTCGATACACAGAACCCCTCGGGCTTTGGCGATAATAGTTATGAGTTCATCCCGATAGAGGTGCAAGGGGTACGCCGTGTTGAGTTCGACTTTGAAGGCAGCGGCGCCATCGCCAGCATTGCCTTCACCCCGCCAGATCCCACTGCGGTTAGCCTATCGTCTATCGACGCCTCGGCCATTAGCCCCGGCGGCATCCTCGTCATCGCAGCGCTGTTAGCGGTGGCTGCCGCGGCAAGCGTCTGGTTTGCTCGCTCTCGCAGCGCCGCAGTCACGGCCAACAGCTCTGCGGCAGAGAAATAGACGTTTACGGCGCGCATCGATGGCGGTTCTCTAGCGAGGTCGGCACCCTCAAAGCCGTCGCCTCGGCCGATCGCCGCATCTATATCTATGCCCTAACCGTTAAAAGCAGCCAGACGTGCCTGCTCAGGGCGCGCCTGGCTGCATCGTTTTGAGCCGCCAGCGCCGAAAACGCGGGCTGCCGCGCTTGCCAATTGCTTCTATGGGATCTCCCGCAGGTATAAAGGGGACGCTTCAGCGGCGCACGGCGCTCAATTGGCCGCTGCTGCTCTTTCTGGGCGCTGCCTTTATTGGCCTGTGGGCCGCATACGATCGCGGGTCGGCCTTCCAAAAACTCTTGCTGCTACTTGGCGCTTACCTGCTCTACACTGCCATTGTGGTTCAGCCGCTTCAGCGCCTATGGAAAGTCGTGGCCGTTCTTGCCGCGCTGGGAAGCGCCATCGCCATCTTCTTTCTGCTCACCATGGACTGGCGCGCGCATCCGCCCGAGTTTGGCTTTGCGCGGCGGTTGGTCGATAGCTGGGCAGCCGTGCGCCCATCGCTCAGTCTCAGTAGCCTCCATCCAAACGTCGCTGGCGGTCTGATTGCCCTGCTGCTGCCTTTCCAGATAGGCTGGATGTGGCGCGCAAGGCGAAGTCAGGACAGAGCGGGACGGCCCGTGATGGCAATAGGCCTGCTCGTATCGCTGCTGGCGCTGATCATATCTTCTTCGCGCGGCGCCATCTTTTCCCTGCTCGTCGCGTTGGCATTCTGGGCTTTGCTACAGATGCTTGCGCGCCTCGCTGCCGCGCGGCAGATAAAAAGCCGCCTGCCCGTCTCTTGGCTTGCCGCTGCCGTGGTGGTCATCATAGGCGCAATGCTCACCGCCGGGTATGGCCAGCTTGGGCCTTTGCTGGCGCGCCTGCCCTTAGGCGCGGGTTTTGCCGAGCGGGCCGGCCTTGCCGCTCAAACGCGGCACCTGATTGCCGATTTCCCGCTGCTTGGCGGGGGGTTGGCCGCTTTCCCTGGGCTTCACTCGCGTTACATTCTCGGAATTCCATACTTCTTCCTGCCAAATGGACACAACATCTTCCTCGACGTCTTCCTGGAACAAGGCCTTCTCGGCGTCATCGCCTTTATTGTAATCGTAGCCACCACGTTTTGGAGACTCGTTTCTGTAATCTTCGCTGCCAACGGTCAGGCCGTCGCCGGCCAGGCAAAGTTGCTCGCAGGCGTCACACTGAGCAGCTTTACCATCCTTTTACTGCACGGCCTGGTCGAGGATACGGTCTACGGTAGCGCCGGCTTACCGCTACTCCTGGTTGCGCCAGCGCTGGCCATTGCCCTGCACGATGCCAGCTCCGAAGATGGCGTAAGCGGCCAACGGCGACGGGTCAGGGTAAACCGCCATCCTCTGCTGCTTTGCGGCGCCCTGCTCCTTGCCAGCGTGCTCCTGCCGGCCGGCCGGGCCGCCTGGCTTGCCAACATCGCATCACTACATATGGCGCGGGTGGAGCTGGATGGCTTTCCCCACGACCAGTGGCGCGATGACATCGACGTGGAGCGCCTGGCCCCGGCACGAGCCTTGTTTGAACAGAGTATTGGTATTAACCAGCGTCAGAGCACGGCCTACTACCGGCTGGGCCTGATAGCCATGCTGCGCCACGATTACGAAGAAGCCGTTCACCAGCTACAGCGCGCCCATCAGAACAACGCCGGCCACGTTGGCATTCGTAAGGCTCTTGGCTATAGTTATGCCTGGACTGGCAACGTGGAACAAGGATCCTTGCTCCTGTCGCAGGCGCCCTTTGTGAATCAGGAGCTGCAAGCTTATGAGAACTGGTGGCAAAGTCGAGGGCGGGACGACCTGGCATCGATCACCGCTCAATTGCAGCAGCGTATCCAGGCGATGGACCAGGATTCGTAGACTGCTTGAGGGGCCGGCCGTCTCCTAGCAGCGACAAGATCTGCGGGCGAGCGCGATTTCCTTGCCAGAGTCGTATTGGCCACACATTCGATCAGGGTAGAAGCGTGCTCATGAAGCTATCCATCGTCATGCCTTGCTACAACGAAATAAACACCATCGAAACCATCGTCGGCGAAGTCCTGGCTGTAGACCTGCCCATCGATCGCGAATTGATTATCGTCGACGACGGCTCGACGGATGGCACACGCGACTTCCTGGCCACGCTAAGCGATTGTGAAGATATCACGGTCATCCTTCAACCATCTAATCGCGGCAAAGGAGCGGCCCTGCGCTCCGGATTCGAGCGGGCTTCCGGCGACATCATTATTATTCAAGACGCGGACTTGGAATACGATCCGCGCGAATACCCCCGATTGCTGGAACCCATACTCAGCGGCAAGGCAGACGTCGTCTACGGCTCGCGGTTCGTCGGCAGTGAATCCCATCGTGTTCTTTATTTCTGGCACTCTCTGGGAAACAAATTTCTAACCATGTTATCCAACATGTTTACAAACCTAAACCTGTCGGACATGGAAGTCTGCTACAAAGTCTTCAAGCGCGACCTGCTCGATGCTATCGAATTGAAAGAGGATCGCTTTGGCTTTGAGCCCGAGTTTACGGCAAAGATCGCCCGCGCCGGATTCGTCATGTATGAGGTTGGGATTTCCTACCACGGTCGGACCTACGAAGAGGGCAAGAAGATCAACTGGACAGATGGCTTCCGTGCCCTCTACGTCATACTTAAGTACGGGCTGTTTCGGTAAACACGTCCGGCGCTTCCCTATCCCCCCAAAAATATAGTAATGTAAACTGTAAGTTATGACAGCTAGAGTGTGTTATGTGGAGAGAAAACCTTACGGACGACACATGTCTGTACAGGCTCCGCATACTAAGAGGAACACCGATGAAAACACTCTCTATTGTCATTCCCGCTTACAATGAAGAAAACGGCATCGCCGAGATCGCCCAGCGTGTCCTTGCCGTAAAGGATGACCTGCGCGAGGCCGGAATCGAGCTCGCCGAGCTGCTCATCGTGGACGATGGCTCGCGCGACAAGACGGCGATGATCACCAGCCGCATTGAAGGCGCTACCCTCATCCGCCATCCCAAAAACAAAGGCTATGGCGCAGCGCTGAAGACCGGTTTTCGCCACGCCAAAGGCGAGCTCATTGGTTTTCTAGACGCCGACGGCACCTACCCACCCGAATACTTTCCTGCGCTATGTCGCGAAACGGAAAAAGGCGTAGACCTGGTCATCGGCTCGCGCATGGCCGGCGCCGAAAGCGAAATGCCTTTTACCCGGCGCGTGGGCAACCTCTTTTTCGCCACGCTGCTTAGCTTTTTGTCGCGCCGGCGGGTCACCGACAGCGCCAGCGGTATGCGTGTTTTTCGCCGCGAAGTCATTCAGACCATTTATCCCTTGCCCGACGGCCTAAACCTGACCCCGGTGATGAGCACCCGCGCGCTACACGAAGGCATTACGATCGGCGAGGTGCCTATCCCCTACAGCGAGCGTGTGGGGCGTTCTAAGCTCAGCGTTGTACGCGATGGCTCCGTCTTCCTGCGTTCCATGATCTGGACGGCGCTCACCTACAACCCGGTGCGTATTCTGGGCATGATGGGCTTTGCCGGCGTTGGCATCGCTCTTTTCGTGGCTGCCGGTCTGATCACGGCGCGCCTGAGCGGCCAGACTACGCTCGCCTCCTGGGAGGTCGCTTCGCTCTTCATCGGCGCCCTGTGCGCCATCACCGGCGTTAGCCTATTTTCCCTGGGCATCACCTTTAACTATCTTATCGCGCTCTTTTATAAGCAGCCCATCCGTCAGGGGCTCTTTGGCAATCCCATTTTCAAACAACCGCTCGACAGCCATTTCTGGTGGATCGGTGGGCTGAGCCTCATCCTGGGCCTGATCATGGGCGCCGGCAGCCTCTTCCTCGGTCTACAGGGATGGCAAATCGGCCGCTTGTGGCTCTACCTGCTGGGCAGCGCCATGCTCATCCTGGTCGGCGTGCAGCTCATCATCTCCTGGATTTTACTGCGCGTCTTAGACGAGTTGAGCCGGCGCGAACACCTGATAGAACAGGATCTGGTCGTTCGAGAGGAAGCTGCCGTCTTCGCGGAACCCGTCACACCGCAGACGGCGTAATAACCGTACTCTGTCGTTTAGCTTCCAAAAGTGTAATGGATAATGGTAGCCAGGGGCGGCTGGCTGCTCCTGTGGGAGGCACAATGATTAAGCCAGATTTCGAAATCAGAAGGCGGGCCTTCGCACTGCTCGCGCTTGTTCTCTTGATTCTCCTCGTATCCACTTCAATCGTCGCCGCGGCCGACCAGGTGATTCTCGATTGGGAGCTAGACGCCCAGGGCAACCCAATCGCCATCGGGCAGGTTATCGACGACGAATACTTTTCTACAACAGGCATCAGCGTCACGGTTCGCGCTGTCAGCGCCAGAGGCGTTGCGGCCATTTTCCCCAGCCATGCCCCCTCACCCGCAGATCTTGATCTCGGCAGCCCGAACGAGACCTGCCCCGGCGGCGGGCCGGGCGTGGGCGCTGGCGGGGAAGTCGGTCAGCCCGGCGAGAACTGCTTATCCCACGGCAACGTTTTGATTATGCCCACCATCGGCGATGCTGACGGCGATGGCTTCATAGACGGTGTGCCGGACGACGACCACCGGGGCGGAACGATCATTTTCTTGTTCAGCGAGCCCGTGCAGATCGACTATATCGAGATATTGGATCAGGAATCATCAGAGAACCTGGTCATCGAGTCTTACAGTGACGTCGCCGGCGCCGACTTACTCGATATGCAGTCTCCAACCGGCTTCGGTGACAATAGCTATGAATTTTTGCCCATCGTCGTCAGTGGCGTGCGTCGCCTCGATTTCGACTTCAGGGGAAGCGGCGCCATTGCCTCTCTGGCCTACAGACCGCCGGATCCCACGGCGGTCAGTCTGGCGGCCGTCAACGCGTCCGCCAGGCTAACGCCGGCTCATCCACTCATCGTCGTTTCGCTACTGGGCCTGGCTACGGCCGCAAGTCTGTGGTTCATGCGCTCGCAAGCGTCTATGAGCCAACGTGTGCCCGTGCGCCTGACGCGAAGCGACAGCGAGTGAGCGAACGCCGACATGCTACTCAGTAAAAACGTGATTGCGTTGTGACTTCCTCACCATTGCCGGCGCTGTTTCTCGATCGTGACGGCGTCATCATCGAGAATCGTGAACAGTACGTGCGCTGCTGGGAAGACGTCGCCTTCTACCCGCAAGGGCTTCGGGCGCTGGCGCGGCTGCGACATTGGCTGGGCAAGATTGTGATTGTCACAAACCAGTCAGTCGTCGGCCGCGGGCTGATCACGCTGCGCCAGGCTCACAGCATCAATGAGCGCATCACCGCGGAAATTGTGGCCGCCGGCGGACGTATCGACGCCGTGTTCATGTGCCCGCACGCGCCAGACGAACAGTGCGACTGCCGCAAACCACAGCCGGGCCTTCTGCTTCAGGCGGCCCGTGCATTGAACATCGATCTGGGACAGTCGCTCTTAATCGGCGATGCGCTGACAGATGTCGCTGCCGGGCGC
Organism: uncultured Ardenticatenaceae bacterium; assembly: GCA_964384155.1. GTDB lineage: Bacteria > Chloroflexota > Anaerolineae > Promineifilales > Promineifilaceae > JAAYYY01. The sequence continues at coordinate 31,473 of CAYLJW010000009.1, read as the reverse complement.
GCCGCGGGCGCCGGGCGTGTGGCCCTGGTGCGCACGGGGCGCGGCGAGCAGCAATTGCAGCTTCCTGCCGCGCGCCAGATGTCGGCCTTTCCCGTCTATGAGACGCTAGAAGCAGCCTTACGAGAGCTGTAGCCAGGTGAAAACGCTAACCAGACGGCGGCGAAGCTTCTTAAAGACACATTGTAAGATAAGGCTGCTAGTATAGCTGGCAGTGACTTTCCAATTTGGAGGCAGTACATGTCTAACGACCGGCAGCAAGATGCCAATTCCCCGAATAAATTCAACCTGGGCACGCGCCGCGTACCACCGCTACGTATGGCCAACTTCCCCAGCGCTGACGAGATCGTGCGCGTAGGCCTGGAAGGCCAGCGTTCGCCAGAAGCGGTCGATATTCTCCTGGTGAACCCACCCACACCCGATGGCGGATTGTGGATCCGCACGCAACACCGTGTGGGGCGTCGCACGCGCGAAAATATGGTCTGGCCCCAGGTGTCGCTTGCGCAGATGGGTGCCCTGCTGCACGACGTCTATTCCATCAAAATCGTCGACGCCAACGCTGAGCGCATGGGCTGGCCTGAGTTTACGCAGCTACTAGATCGCTACCAGCCGCGCTACTATCTGACGCAAGTCACAGCCCCCACGCTGGAAAATGATATGTACGGCTGCTTCCTGGCCCACGCTCGCGGCGCACGCACGATTGCCTTCGGCACGCATGTCACGCCCATTCCCAAAGAAACGATGCTGGCCTATCCGGCGCTAGACTACATCCTGGTAGGCGAGCCGGATCTCTCCATTCGTGACCTGCTAGACAATCTAGAAAGCAAAGTGGACCAGCGCCCGCCGCACATCAGCCGGCTGTTCGAGGACCACGATCCGAAGTATGAGCCGGCGCGACAAGCGGACGGCACGCTGAATATGCACGCCATTAAAGGGCTGGCCTGGCGCGATAATGGCGAGATTGTGATCAACTTCACGCGGCCGTTCATTAAGGATCTCAACACTCTGCCGCACCCGCTGCATGAGCTGCTGCCGTGGCAAAAATATCGCATGCCGCTGATCAATGGGCCCTTCACCTTCCTCGTCACCTCCCGCGGCTGCCCGGCGGGCTGCACCTACTGCATCAAACATGTTTCATACCAGTATAGTGTGCGCCTGCGCGACCCAGAGCACATTATGGAAGAGCTGTGGCAGCTAAAGAATCTGGGGCTGAACAGCGTGCACATGTACGCCGACCTCTTCACGGTCAACCGCGAGCAGGTGATGGAATTGTGCAGGATGATGATCGAGCAGAAAATCAACCTGAAGTGGACCTGCAACAGCCGCGTCGATTACGTGGACGAGGAGATGCTGCAAATGATGGCCAAGGCGGGCAACTGGCTCATCTCCTGGGGCATCGAAAGCGGCAATGAGCAAATCCTGCGCCACGCACGCAAGGGCGCTTACCCCGACAAGGCCGAGCGTGGCCTGGCATGGGCGCGGCAGGCGGGCATCAAGAACTGGGGCTATTTCATCATTGGCCTGCCCGGCGAGACCGAAGCAACGATCCGCGAGACCATCGACTTCTCCAAGAAGCTGCCGCTGGATATTGCCCTGTTCCACGTGGCCGCACCTTATCCGGGCACGCCGTTCTTCTTCGAAGTGGTCAAGAACAAATGGTTCCGCCCCGGCACGCGCTGGGAACAGGTGGATATGGACAAAGGCACGGTGCTCGACTATCCCGACCTGCCTGCTGAGCGGCTGCTCTACTGGCAGAAACGCGCTTTCCGCGAATGGGCGCTGCGTCCGGGCCCCATGGTCACTTACCTCAAGATGCTGTTCTCAGATACCTCTACTTTCAAGACGGCGCTCAACGTCGGCCTGCAGCACCTCTCATGGGCCGGCAAAGAAATGGAGGTCCCTGCGCCCACGCAGTGACGCCCTCCCCGTGCAGGCCGGCTCAAATATCGGCGCCGCCCTGGGCCCCAGTCGTCCACGAACCTGATGCATGCCAGCGTAAGGGCCATCGTGGACATCGGCCTGGGGTGGCGCGCCTCTAACGGTTAACGGGCCGCTTGCTCCCTCCCCGAATAAGCGCTAATGGCGCACACCTTGAACGACTATCCTGTGCAAACAGCCTGAACAGATCATGGCAGGCTATATCCTGGCGTATATCTCGAGGTGGACCTCAGACATAATTTGGGCGAAATTGCTTGTCGAATACGTACTCCCGGCTATTATCCGGCCAACGTTGTAGGCAACCTTACTCGAGCAGTCGAAACCCTAAGAGAGGAAACGGCCATGATACGTCAACGTTCAAGACCGCAATCACGTGGTTCGGGCATGGGCCGCATCATTATCGCCCTGGTTGTGGCCGCGTTTGCGCTGATATCCTATTTTGGCTCCAGTGAATACAATCCGGTTACGGACGAAAATCAACGCGTGGCCATCACCCCTGAGCAAGAGATTGCCCTCGGTCTGCAGTCAGTCCCGGAGCTAACACAGCAATTCGGTGGTTTGCACCCCAATCAGGAGGCCCAGGCCTTCCTCGACGAGGTATGCAGCCGCATCATTCGTGAAAGCCGCGCTTCGGAGACTGAGTACCCCTTTGAATGCTCCCTTTTGGAAGATTCGCAAACGATCAATGCCTTCGCCCTGCCCGGCGGCCCGGTGTTCATCACTGCTGCCCTATTTGATGAGCTTGAAACGGAAGGGCAGCTCGCCGGGATCATGGGCCATGAAATCGGCCATGTCGTGGCTCGCCACTCGGCCCAGCAAATCGCCCGCATGCAGCTCGCGCAGGGTTTGTCTGGCGCCGCGGTGCTGGCCACCTATGATCCCAACGACCCCAGCACGCAGCGAACGGCCGCCGTCGCCGCCATGATCACCCAGGTGGTAAACATGCGCTATGGGCGCGACGACGAACTGCAATCTGATCGCCTCGGCGTGCAGTTCATGGCCGACGCCGGTTACGACCCGCGGGCCATGATACGCGTCATGGAGATTCTGGGCGCGGCCAGCGAGGGCAACCGGCCGCCGGAATTCTTTAGCACGCACCCCAACCCTGAAAACCGTATTGCGCGCATCCAGGAAGCGATTAACCAGACCTTCCCCAACGGCGTGCCTGAAGGCCTGATTCCGTAACTGAAGGGTGGAACAAAGGGAGGACACAATGACTGACTCACGATCGGTGAAAATGAGACAGCTCGTCGACTGGCGCGCCGCGGTTATTGCCGCGCTGGCGGGCGGCCTCGTATTCCTCATCTCCCTGGCGCTCATCCTACCGGGCACCACGGGCGGCACAATATGGGCCGTGCTGCGTTACATGGCTTCTATCGTCATGGGCGACGAAGTGATCCCGCCTCCGGCCTCGTTCGATATCACAATCGTCGTGGCAGGCCTGCTGATCCATTTCCTGCTGTCGCTCATTTTCGGCGCTATCCTGGCCACCATCATCCATCGCTGGGGCCTGCTCGTTGGGCTTTTGGGCGGTGCGTTGTTCGGGCTGGCCATCTACGCCATTAACTTCTTCACGTTTACGCTGCTGTTCGAATGGTTCTACCTGCTGCGCTCCTGGCCCGTGCTGCTGGCCCACGTGTTATACGGCGCGGTCACCGGCTTTGTCTACGAGCTGCTGGAGGTCGAACGCTTCGCAGCCGTGGACGTCGAGGCCTAGCCGGCGGACAGCGCCTGGCGAAAGGCATGAACGGCGGCCGCTGGCGCTTGCTGTTTGTTGAAGATGGCGCTGCCTGTCACCAACACACCGGCGCCGGCGGCGGCTAACTGCGCCGCATTGTGCGGCTTTACGCCGCCATCGACCGAGAGCCAGGGCGACAGGCCTCTGTCTTGCAGCATCTGGTGCAAACGGCGCACCTTGGCCATGCTGCCGGCGATAAATTGTTGACCGCCAAAGCCCGGGTTCACCGACATTAGCAGCGCCAGGTCCAGGTCGGGCAAAATCTCTTCCAGCGCGCCCAACGGCGTTGCCGGGTTGAGCGCTACCCCCGCCCGCGCGCCGGCTTCGTGAATCTGCTGCACGGTGCGATGCAGGTGGCGGCACGCTTCCACATGCACCGTGATAATGTCCGCGCCGGCTTCGACAAACGCGTGCACGTGGCGTTCGGGCTCCTCAATCATCAGGTGCACGTCGATCAGCGCGCCGTCGAAGCTGCGCACCACGGGCGCCAGGCTCTCGACGACCAGGGGCCCGATGGTGATGTTGGGCACAAAACGCCCGTCCATCACATCCACATGCAGCCAATCCACGCCGCCGGCCAGCGCTTCGTGCACCTGCTCCCCCAGCCGCCGGAAATCGGCCGTCAGAATCGATGCCGCTAGCAGCGTCATCGCTGCGCGTCCAATTGCTGCCTGGCCGCGCCGGCCACATGCTGCGCCGTGATGCCCAGCTTTTCGTACAGCACCTCATAGGGCGCCGAACCGCCGTAGCGCTCCAGGCCCACCACTGCGCCGTTCCGGCCCACGTAACGCTCCCAGCCCAGCTTTGCCGCGGCCTCCACGGCCACGCGCGCCTTAATCTGCGGCGGTAGCACCTGGTCACGATAGCTCTGATCTTGCTCTTCAAACAGCTCCCAGGAGGGCATGCTCACCACGCGGGCGGCGATGCCTTCTTGCTGCAGCAGGGCCTGCGCCTCCAGGGCCACGTGCACCTCGGAGCCGGTGCCAATGAGGATCACGGCCGCATCTTCGGCGTCGCTCAGCACATAAGCGCCGCGCGCAACTTGCCTGGCCTGGCCGGCGCTGCGCTGCAGCGTGGGCAGGCCCTGGCGCGTCAGCACCAGTGCGGTCGGTCCCTGCCGGCGCTCAATGGCCACGCGCCACGCTTCTACGGTTTCGGTGGCGTCAGCCGGGCGCACGGTCACCAGGCCCACGATGGCGCGCAGGGCTGCCAGGTGTTCCACCGGCTGGTGCGTGGGGCCATCCTCGCCCAACCCGATGCTGTCGTGGGTAAATACATAGATCACCGGCAGATCCATCATGGCCGCCAGGCGCACGGATGGCCGCATGTAATCCGAGAAGATCAGGAAGGTGCCGCCGTAGGGGCGCAGGCCGCCGTGCAAGGCCATGCCGCTCATGGCCGCGGCCATGCCATGCTCGCGGATGCCATAGTGGATGTAACGCCCGCTAAAATCGGCCGCCGTCAGGTGCGACATGCCGCTGGCCCGCGTCTTCACCGAGCCGGTGAGGTCCGCCGAACCGCCTACCAGCCAGGGGATGCGCGCCACCAGGGCGTCTACCACCTGGCCTGAGGAGGCGCGCGTCGCCAGCTTCTTACCCACCTCGAACTGCGGCAGATCTTCATCCCAACCATCGGGCAGCTCCTGGGCATGCGCCGCCAGAAACTCCTGGGCCTCGCCTGGAAATTGCGCCGCGTATTGCTCAAAGAGCGCCTGCCACTGCGCCTGCCAATCCTGGCCGGCCTGAGGACGAAGCACGTCGCGCGCGCGCTGCGGCACATAAAATTGGGCGTCGGCGGGCCAGCCCAGGTTGTCCTTGGTCAGGCGGATCTCATCCGCGCCCAGCGGCTCGCCGTGCGCGCTGGCGGTGCCTTCCTTGTTGGGGCTGCCATAACCAATGTGCGTGCGCGTGATGATCAGCGACGGTCGCTGCGTCTCGGCGCGCGCCGCTTCAATGGCCGCGGCAATGGCCTCTGGCTCATGCCCGTCTACGCGCTGCACATGCCAGCGGTAGGCCTGGAAGCGCAGCTCGACATCATCGCTCCACGACAGCTCCGTGGAGCCGTCGATGGTGATTTTGTTGTCGTCGAAAAAGACAATGAGCTTGCCCAGCCCCAGGTGCCCGGCCAGCGAGCATGACTCGTGCGAAATGCCTTCCTGCAAATCGCCGTCGCTGACGATGACATAGGTGAAATGATCCACTATAGGAAAACCGGGCCGGTTATAGCGTGTGGCCAGCCACCGTTCGGCAATGGCCATGCCCACGGCATTGCCCAGCCCCTGGCCCAGCGGGCCGGTGGTGGTCTCCACGCCAGGCGTTTCACGCTGGTAATTCTCCGGGTGTCCCGGCGTGTGGCTCTGCCACTGCCGGAACTCCTTTATCTGCTCCAGGGTCATGGCCTCGTAGCCGGAGAGATGCAGCAGGCTATACAGCAGCATCGAGGCGTGCCCCGCCGACAGCACAAAGCGGTCGCGGTTCAGCCAGTAGGGATCGGCCGGGTTGTGGCGCAAGAAGCGGCTCCACAGCACGACGGCCAGGTCTGCCAGACCCATGGGCGTGCCGGGATGGCCCGATTCGGCCGCCTGCACCGCGTCCATGGCCAGCGCGCGGATCGTGTTCGCCGCGATATCGTGGTCTGAATAATGGCTCAAATCAGTCATAGCGTTCCAATTCCTGCTTGTTCGCCGACGGCGTGGTCCTTTTACTTACTAGCGCGACCCCATGCGCAGCGCCCCATCGAGGCGCAGCACGGCGCCGTTGAGCATCGGATTTTCGATAATATGCTGCGCCAGCGCAGCATACTCCTCCGGCTGGCCCAGGCGCGATGGAAAAGGAACCTGTTCGCCGAGCGACTGCCGCGTCTTCTCAGACATACCGGCCATCATCGGCGTGTCGAAGATGCCCGGCGCAATGGTCACCACGCGAATGCCGAAGCGCGCCAGCTCACGCGCTGCGGGCAGGGTCATACCCACAATGCCTCCTTTCGAGGCCGAATACGCCGCCTGCCCGATCTGCCCTTCATAAGCGGCCACCGAAGCGGTGTTGATAATCACGCCGCGCTCGCCCTCTCCCAGTGGCTCGTTCTGGCTCATCAGCTCCGCCGCCAGCCGCAGCACATTAAAGCTGCCGGTGAGGTTAATTTGCACCACGCGCTGGAACGAAGCCAGCGGGTGCGCGCCGTCGCGGCCGAGCACCCTGGCGCCGATGACCACACCAGCGCAGTTCAGCGCCCCGCGCAGGGTAGCCGCCTCGGCGGCGCGCGTCGCTGCTTCGCGCACCATCTCTTCGTCGGTCACATCCGTATGCACGAACTGCACGCCCGGCAGCTCTGCGGCTAAGGCGCGGCCCGCCTCGTCATTGACATCGGCGATTGTCACCAGCGCCCCCAAGCCCGCCAGCCGCCGCACGCAGGCTGCGCCGAGGCCAGAACTGCCGCCCGCCACCAGAAAACTATGTCCACGTATCTCCATCACTCACTCCATAGCGCGGGGCAGAACACTGCCTCAACCGCGTGTCACTCGCCGCCGCAGGGCCATCATTAGGATAGCCCACGGCAGAACAATCCTGCAAATCATGAGGCCCGGGGCGCGGCCGTCAGGCGGCAAACTGCATCACGCCCCATTCGCCACTCACCACCCAATTGCGGCCTCTGTCGTCGAGACGCCGCACGCAGTCCGCATTCAGGCCCGCGGCCACGTTCGACTTGAGCGTGCGCAGCGCTAGCAGCGGCGCCGGGAAGTAGGCCACCACCTGCTCGAACGGCGCAGTAAAATCCCAGTGGCGGTCGCCGAGCAAGCGCCGGTAGTTGGCGTCGCCCTTGCTAATGACCAGCGTCGCCTCCGATAGCAACTGACGCAGCGCGGCCGGCATCTCCCAACCCGCCAGCGGTGAGGTCCAGAACGGATGTTGGCGCAGAAAGAGCCGCCCGCTGTCGACATACGCCAGCAGCCGCCGGCCCCAGGCTTGCGCTGCGGCGTCAGGCGCAGCAATGAGCCGGCGCATCATCCGACGTATATCATGCGGCATCACATCCGATACAAAAGTGGGGTGAAACTTCACGTCAAGAACGATCGAATCGGCCCAGCCGCCGCTCAGCAAAATGTCTACCAGCGCCAGGTCTCCGGCCAGCTCCAACCCGTCATTATCCATAATAAAGTCGATGCGCGCGCCCGCGCCGCGGCGCTCCTGCAAAAAAGCAGCGACGGCGTCGCCGTCATCCACCAGCACGTGAGCCTGCGCCGCTTCGGCGTCGTGCTCGGGCATTTCGTCGCCGCCGTCAGGCCACATGCTCAGGTCTGCCTGGTTGCCCCACAGCGCCGCCGCCAACCCATTCTTTAGCGCCCGGTATTCGCGGGCATGCTCTTGCCAGCGCTGCAACCGCCCTCCCAGGCCCATAATTTGCTCCCAGCTACCTTCCACTTCTTGCGCCTTATGCGGCGCGAAGGGATCGACATGATAGCCGGGCCCATCGTCGAAGTAGCCGGTAGCCTCTAAAATGCGCCGGTAAAAATACGTCTCCACAAAGAACCAGGGCGCTTCCAGCCACGTCTGCCCAGCGTAGGGCGCGATATACGCCGCCCAGGCAGCCGCATCAGGCGCTTCGTCATCCAGCAGCGGCCGGATCACCCCGTGCGGCAGCTCGTCTACCAGCGCCTGTAACTGCGCCTCTACCTCGGGCCTAAAGCTGTTTTCTTCGCTCACCCGGCGCGCAATGCGCGGCAGGCGCTCGCTAATGGTGTCAGAGGCAAAAGAGCCAGGGTCGCTCCCCCGCAAAGGCTCCGGAATGGGCAGGCGTGGCGCCATCACTGCGGCCATACAGTTCCTTTCAGGCAGTCTGTTCCTGGTTACTGTGGCCTTTGTACCACGTCGGGGGCAGAATCACAAAGAGCGTATGCGGCGCAGGGCCGACTGCGCCGCGTGATAGCCGCACATACCGTGCACGCCACCGCCCGGCGGCGTTGATGAGGAGCAGAGATAGACGCCATCCAGCGGCGTGCGGTAAGGGTTGATCCGCGGCGCCGGGCGCGTATAGAGCTGGCGCAGATCCTGGACGCCGCCGTTGATGTCGCCGCCGATATAGTTGGGGTTATAGGCCTGCATACCCATGGCCGTAACCGTATGCCGCCCGATGATGCAGTCGCGGAAGCCCGGCGCGAAGCGCTCGATCTGCGCCTCAATGCGCACCGTCATGTCCACGGTCGAGCCGCCGGGCACATGGCAATAGCCCCAGGCCGTGTGCCGGCCCTGAGGCGCGCGCGAGTCGTCGAACAGCGAATTTTGCGCCATTAATACAAAGGGGCGCTGCGGGTGCTTGCCATCCCATACTTCGCGCTCTGCCGACACGATCTCGCCCAACGAGCCGCCAAGGTGCACAGTGCCGGCGCGGCGCGCCTCTGGCGCGGCCCAGGGGATTGGCTCGCTCAGGGCCCAATCTACTTTGCACACACCGGGGCCATAGCGGTAGCGCTGCATGGTGCGACGGTAGCGCGCCGGCAGCCGGTCGCCGGCCAGCGCCAGGAGCTGCCGCGGCGTCACGTCGAGCAGGGTAGCCCTGGCCTGTGGCAGCTCGTCGAGCGACTGCACCATATGGCCCGTCACAATCTCGCCGCCTAGCTCGCAAAAGTGGGCGCCCAGGGCCTGCGCCACGCGCTCTGCCCCGCCACCGGCCATGGGCCAGCCCACGTAGTGCCCCAATATACCGAGCACCAGGCCGAAGGCGGCCGTGCTGGGCTTGTTGAGGGCCATAATGCCGTGCGCCGCCAGGCCTGCAAAGTAGCCGCGTGCGCGTTCGCCGGCAAACTTTCGCAGCGCCAGCCCCTGGCCGGACATGAGCGCCGGCAAGCCAAAGCGCGCCAGGGCCAGCGGATGCCGGGGCAGGCGCAGGGGTCCCAGCAGGCTCAGCGCCAGCTTGTCCCAGTCGCGCACCAGGGGCGTCATCAGGCGTTCATACGGCTGAGCATCGCGGCCCAGCGTGGCGCCGGTCTCGGCGATGGACCGATATAGCGCCGCCGCCGCGCCGCCGTCAAACGGGTGCGCCAGAGCTACCTCGGGCATAAGCCACTCCAGGCCGTAGCGCGCCAGGGGCAGCGTGCTGAGGAATGGTGAGGCCATGGCCAGCGGATGGATAGACGAGCAGACGTCGTGCACATAGCCGGGCAACGTCAGCTCCTCCGAGCGCAGGCCCCCACCAATGCGCTCGGCGCCCTCGAATAAAATGACTTTGTGTCCCTCTTGCGCCAACCTGATTGCCGCCGCCAGCCCGTTGGGGCCGGCGCCGACGACGATGGCATCGTATGCGCTCATGTGCCTAAGCGCGCCTCAGGCGGCGCCGCAGCCAGTGTACGGGCGCGTAGAGCGGCGTGCGCAGCGCAGCGCTATGCCAGATGTTGCGCGCCTGCGACCATTGTAAACGGGGGTCAACGCAGGTCACCTCCTGCTCCACCTCGGCCGTCACGCCAAAGTGCGCCGCTAGCGACCGCAGCGTATGCCGCCAGAACTCGTCTTCTGTCTTGTGCCCAAACAGGCGCAGGCCAACCTCGCTCAGGGGGTCGTTAGCCCGCAGCAATGCCTGCGCCTGAGCCACCGTCGCGCCATCTTCTTCGAAGGCGCTAAACGTGATCCACGCCGCCAACATGTGCCCTTGCGGCGTCATGAAGGTGAAGGAGTCCTCGTCGGCATAAATCACCATCACGCCCGTACTGAGCGGCGCCCCTCCGGGCATCGACAGGTTGAGCACGGCCACTTCACCGGGCGCAATGCCTGTCAGCGGCCCATAAAAGGTGTTGCCGGCGGGCCAGAAGTTAGAAAAGTTGGCCTTCCATGTAGCAATCACCGTCTGCGGCGCCACGTCGCCGCCCGCCAGCCGCACGCGATAAGTCTTCTGCCACATCTGGCCAAAGCCGCGCAGCGGGCCCGTCAGCTCGCGCCCTTCGACGTTGAGGTTGATGGCTCCGGCCGGAACGTCCGAAACGTGCAGACGGCCAACCGGCCTGGCCCATGCCGCCTCCCGCACCGCATTCTTGGCTATTTCGGCCTGGTCGTTCTGTTGCTCGTCCAACACAACCTCCTTCAGCGCCGCGCTGCCTTTCACCGGCGCGGCGTGCTACTGGTCCTGGCGCCCCGCTACCTTTCTCGCCAGGCGCGCGGGCATGTGAACCATGGAGCGAATCATGGCATTTTGCCAGACGTTCTTCACCTCGCGCCACTGCAGGCGCGGGTCGACACAGGTGCGAATGATCTGCACCGGCTCGTCTACCACGCCAAAATGGGCCGCCACGGCCTGCAGCACATGCTGCCACGTTTCTTCCTGAAAGCGCGAGCCGCCCATAAAACGGAAGCCGAACTCATAAATGGGGTCGCCAGTGCGCGCCATCGACTGCACCTGCGCCCAGATCTCCCCATCTTCGTCGAACGTGCTGAAACTGTTCCAGCCCGATTCGGGGAAGCCCTGGGGCGTCATGATCGTGAAGCAGACATCGTCGTTGTAGATCACGCGCACGCCGCTGCTGATGGGGATTCCGGGTAGCTTGCCGGGCCACACGGACACCGCGCTTTCGATGAAGATGATCGCGCCGGAGCGCACGCCGCCGGCCGGCGGATAGAAGCGATTCCCCTTTGGCTGAAATTCGGGAAACTTCTCTTTCCATACCTTCATCACTTCCGGCGCGCTCGTCTGCACGCCGCGTATGCGGATGCGATAGGTTTTCTGCCACAAGGGCCCAAACCCCTGCAGCGGGCTAACCGGCTGGCGCCCTTCGACATTCAGGTTCACGGCGCCCGTCGGCAGCTCCGATACGGTCATTTTTGCCACCGGAGTGGCCCACGTTTCTTCCGGTTTTTCTTCCATTACCTTAACCTTTCTCGTCTCCTGTAATCCTTATGAGATGCAAGGTCATGGCGCACCGACGGTTATGCCTGCGCGGCGGCCACGGCCTCGACTTCATCGCGGTAGCAAGAAATGGCTTCGTTCAGGCGCGTCAGCTCGAAGATCTGGCGGTAGTGTTCGCTGAGGCCATAGGCCAGGAGCGCCTGCCCCTGGCGCTGCGCGCGGATGAGTAGGGTGACCAGCAAGCCGATGCCAGAGCTGTTCATGTAGTCCAGATTGCTGAAATTCAGCACGATGGCCGTGACCCCGTTCTGACTGGCCTCCTGGTAAGCATCCATCAGCTCGTTTTCGGCAAAAGCTGTCACTTCGCCGTCAATATCGATCACGCTCACTTTGGCGTTCGGCTTGCGAACGCCCATCGTTACTTTTGCTTGCGGCATCATATCCTCCTGGGCCTATACGGCCTCGATTTCTTTAAGCGCTGCGCCTTCGTCGGCTACCATATTCATAAAATCTGCCAGTCTCGTGATGCGAAATATCTCCTGGTAATGTTCATTGAGGCCGCTGGTGAGCAGCCGCAGGTGATTCTTACGCGCCTGTGCCAGCAGACCGACGATCAAGGCGATTCCCGTGCTGTTGATATAGTCGACATCGCCAAAATTGAGCAGAACGGCGCCGGGGTTCGTAGCCATGGCCTCGGCAAATGCCTCATTCAGGCCGTCTTCGGCAAAGCCGTCCAGCTCGCCATGCAAGTCGATGATCGCCAGCGCGCCGCGCTGGCGCACCTGCGCCGCAAACTGCCTTTGTGCTCGCGACATCTTACCCTCCTCCTTGCTCCAGGTGCATGATCAGCTCAACTGTATGATGAACGTCGTCCGTCAGCACATTCATCTCGTCTACCATATTTTCGATCAGGAACAGGCCCCAGCCCCGCGGCGACTGTAGACCCGCCAACTTGGCTTCCAGGTCTGGCTGCTCCGCTTCGGGGATGGGCTGGCTGCCGCCGCGGTCGGTAATGCGCACCGCCAGGGCGCCCTCTATCTGCATCAGCTGAATCTGCACCGGCGTGTCCGCCTGATATTTGTTGCCATGCTCCATGGCGTTCATGGTGGCTTCGGCCACGGCCGTTTTGAGCTTCTCTAGCCGCGTTTCGGGCAGCGGCAGATCTTTCACGACCTCGGTTACCTGTTCAACGGCGCGTCGCTCATTGCCGGGTTCGCTGGCAAGCTCAAACTCGGCAATGATTTGCCAGTCGCGCTGCCACAAATCACGCTCGCCTTGCCCACCGGTCGCCGCCTCATTCTCCACGGGTTCCACCTCCACAGTCATATTCTCGCATCTAGTCAACGTGACCAGCGTCACATCGTCCTCTTGTTCCCAGCCTTCGCCCGTAAACTGGGCCAGCTCGCCCAGCAAATAGTCAATGACTGAAACCGAATCTTCTTGGGGCTGGTGGGCCATCTTATCTTGAAGTCTGGGGAAGCCAAACATCTCGCCGCTCCTGTTGTGCGCTTCCACGACGCCGTCACTGTGGAACAGAACCACTTCGCCCGGCTTCAGAAAAGCCTCTTTCTCCTCATACTTCATACCGGGCATCAGGCCTAGGGGCATACCGGTGGCGCGCAGCTCGTCCACGCCGCTGCGGCCGCGGCGGTAGGGCAGGTCGTGTCCCGCGTTAGCGTAGCGTAGCAGACCGCTAGCAGGGTCGAGCAGCGCATAGAGGCACGTCACAAACATGCGCTGGGGTATGTCGGGATAGAGCAGCTCATTCACGCGCTCCAGGACGAGGCTGGGATAGATCACGCGCTCTGCAGCCGCGCGTAAGAGGGTCCGTGTCGTCGCCATCACCAGCGCAGCAGGCACACCCTTGTCTGTCACATCGCCAATAATCAAGCCCAGCTGCCCATCCTCGAAATAGAGGAAGTCATAGAAATCACCGCCTACTTCACGAGCCGGGCGATAATAAGTTGCAATCTCATATCCGGGCAAATTGGGCAGTTGGTGCGGCAGTAATGTCTGCTGGATCAGGCGCGCCACGCGCAGCTCCTGCTCCATGCGCTCGCGCTCACGGGCCTCTGCCTGCTGCTGCCGCGCCAACTGTGCCACGCGCACGGCGGGCGCTGCCTGCGTGGCCAGGTCGTTCAGTAGCTTGCGGTCATCGGTGGAATAATCTTGCTCGCTCAGCCGCGGCCCAAGGTTAATCATGCCGATCAGCTCGCCCTGACTCACCAGGGGCACCACCAGCTTCACGCCGGCCGTTTTGAGCGAGCCAAGCACCGGAGACTCCAACTCCAGGCGCTCGATGTCCACCACGCCTGGGGCGCTCTGGAAATAGAGCACCAGCGGGTCTTCTGGCAGCACGTCCAGGTCCAGCATCACTACCTGCGAGCGCGGGTTCGCCGCTTCGGGAGCTACACTGTCTTCGCGCTGTCTCCAGCCCTGCCACAACTGCCGTATCTGTTTCATCTCACCCTCCAGTCTAGCGTGTTAGCGTCCGCTAACCGTTACGAAAGGCGTCTCTCACTGCGAATTCAGCGCGATCCGCAGCTCATAGGCTGTTTCACCCGCGGCGTTGGGCGTAGAAACGGTGAGGACATAGTCAAGCGTGCGCGGCGCCGTCACTTCCAGGCGCCCGTCCACGGCGAAAAAGAACAGCTCGCCGTCTTCCGACTGCAAATAAACGCTCAGCGGCGCCTGCGGCGGCAAGGCATCCACAACCAGGCCCTGTCCGGCCTCCAGCGCCAGGATATAACTGTCCAGATCGCCGCCGGGCTGCAGAAGGCCGGTAACAGATTCTGTGTCGCCCGGCGCCAGCGACAGGCGCTGCGGCAGATCGGCCAGTGAGCTGGCGCCCACGTCCAGCACAAAGTCGGTCGCTGCGCCCAAAGCGGCGATTTCGATGAAATAGTCCATGGTCGCCGGCAGCGCCACAATGTGCAGGTCCGTTTTGGCAGCACCCAGGGGCAAGAACACCGTGCCATCGGCCCCTTGCACGCCCAGCGCCAGTGGGGCAGTGGCGCCAAACACGCCGGCCATCAGATGCTGATTTTCGGCGGCTTCCAGCACATAGAGCGCCCGCTCGCCGCTTTGCAAGGACCCGGTAGCCTGCGCGCCGGTCATGCCCGGCTCAAAGTTGATGCGCGTAGGCTGCGCAGAACCGAGCGGCGGAATGGTGACACGCAGGCGATACGTGGCGTTGCCGCGCGTTGCGCCGACTATAATCAGATAATCGCCGCTCTGCGGCAGGTCGTAGGCCGGCACGCCATCCACGGTCTGCGACGGGGCCAGCTCGCTGCCGTCGGGGGCCAGAAGCTGAAACTCGACGTTGTCTTCCAGCGCGCTGGCTTCCAGCAGCATGCGCTGGCCAGCCAGCGCCTCCAGGATGTAGCGGTCGCGCGCCCCCAACACCACGGCGTTTTCCACGGTGGCAGAGATGGCGCCGGGGGTGAAGGATATGCGCTGCTCCACGCCTTGCGCCTGCGTCGGCGTGGGCGAGCCCGCTCCTGGCGTGGGCGAGGCCAGGGGTGTGGCCAACGGCGCGACGGCGCTGGTCGCCGTGGGCGACAACGCCAGCGTGGGCGTGGGGGCCAGCGTATTCACCACGGGCGGCTCAGGCGAAGGCGTGGCCGTGACCGGCGTTCGCTCGTCACAGCCTATCAACAGCGCCGCCAGGGCCGGCAGCATGGCCAAAACGATCCAGTTGCTAATCTTCATGTTATTCCTTTACGCCCGGAAAGCTTTCTGCGGCCGGCTCGTGCAGCCACAGGGAGACGTGCTCCGGTTGCAGCGTCTCGCGCACGATCTCCACCAGGTCACCGGTCAGCGCGTCTAGCTCTACGGCGTTGCGCAAGGTGCGCCCGAAATGAACCAATGTGCGCTGTGCATCGTATTTATTACGGTAAAAGCGGCGGTCGATAAAGGCCTGCAGGCGCGTCCGCAGCGGCGTAAACAGGCCGGCAATCGCCAGCGTGGAGAGCACGGTGGTCAGCTCTGATTGCGGGCGATTGGTCAGCAGCAGCAAGGCGCTCTGCAGCGCCAGAATCGTGCCAAAGTAGACGATGATTAATATCGCCGTCAGCAGCCCATAGACCAGGGTACGGCGGATCACCAGGTCTACGTCGTAAAGCCGGTAGCGCAGAATGGCCACGGCAATGCCGCCGAAGAGGGCCACATAGGCTGCCTGGTTGGCCAGATCCCACAACCACTGGGGCACAAACTCCGGGATCTCGGCGAAGACGAGCAACGAAGCGTAGGCCACGTTGATCACCATCAGCAAACCCACGAAAGAAGCGCCGAGGGTGAACCATTTTAGCTGCAAGCGTTCTTCGCCGCGCGCGCGCCGCAGGCAGCGCAGCACAGTTACGGCCGCGGCAATAATGGCCGCAAAGACTAAAATCAGCGGCACGGCCCAGTAGTCTGCAAGCGCCGCTGCAAACGGCCCTTCAATGAGCACAAAGGGGTTCTCAAACACGCTGTTGGCGGCGCCGGAGGGCCAGGGGATAAAGCTGCTGCTGAGCAGCGAGACCAGCGAACAGAGCACGATCACCGCGGCGAACGCTTTCCAGCGGCGCGATGGGAAGCGCCCGTTGGGGAACAAGATGAGCAGAAAGGGCGACAGGGTGATATAGAGGAACCAGGAACGATCGGCCAGCCAGGCCATCTCCAGGCCCAGCGGCAGCGCGCCGGAGCGCGCCAGCAGGGCGTAGCCGGCGTACGTTTCGGCAAACTGCCTGAAGGTGCTGTTCAGCCCGAACAGCAGCCACAGCCAGCCGTAACGATTCCCCGGTTGGCGCGACACGATGAGCACGCCCAGCACCACCGGCCCCACCATGGTGGGCAGGCGCACGAGATGGCTGGGCCAGCTATCCAGGCCGGCCGGTAAGGCAACGCCGCGGCTGAGGTAGCCCAATAGAAATGTTGTCAGGGTCAGCGCGAGTGTAAAGACGAGCGCGGCGCCCAGCACCCGTTGTGTGGCTGGCCTTATGCTTTTCTGCTTCCTCAACACATCCACCTACAGCCCTTAGAGCCGCAAAAGGAGCGAGTACCTGCCCCGTCAGAAAAACTCACTCCTTCTATGCCATATGATGAAGTTCAGCGGCTCAAACAACGGCGAAGTGTAGCACCAACGGCCCCCCACATTCAAGCAGCAATCTGTGCAGCCAGACATGACAGGTTTCCAAAACCTGTCATGTCTGGTCGTCGTCGTCGAGAGCTTCAAGCGCCCGCCGTGCAGCCTCTACCCCCAGCCGGGGGCTGCTGAAAATGGGCTTCGTCTTCTCCTCTGGCGGCAGGCTATCCACCACGCGGGCCATCGACGCCTGCGCCAGCACAATCACGTCTACCTGTTCCAGCAGCTCGCGCAGGCCGGCGGCCACAATGCGGTCGTGCGTCTCGCCGTCGCCGGCGCTGACGGCCTCGAAGGCCCCGGTGCACAGCTTCTCCACGATGGTCACATCGCGTCCTTGCGCAGCTGCGCGCGCCCGCACCAGGTCGGCTGTGGGCTGCAGCGTGGTCGACAGCGTGGCGATCACGCCAATGCGCGCGCCGGTCTGCACGGCGGCATCAGCCATGGCCTGGTCTACGCGCAGCAAGGGCACGCGCACGAAGGGCCGCGCGGCGTCGACAGCGGGCCCTACCGAGGAGCAGGTGACCATAATCACATCGGCGCCGGCCTCCTCGGCCGACGCAATATAGCCGGCCAGCCGTCGCGCGGTTAAAGGCGTGAGCTGCTTTGCAGCGATCGTATTGTTCAGCAGGCTTTCGTCGACAATGTTGAACAGCTTCACCTCGGGTATCATTTCTTGCACCAGCCTGGCAAAAACCGGCGCCAGGAAGGTCCCCGTATGGATCAGCGCCAGACTCTTTTGCTTCATATCATTCTCCTTGCACTAAGAGCCGCGCAGCAGGCGGCCAAAGTAATCGACCTGTCCTAGCTGCCCGCCCTTCAAAGCAATCTCCAGGCCGTCCATGCGCGGCGCGCGGGCGTGCGCGCGGCACAAGGGGCCGCCGGGCGCAACGGGCGCCAGCATCTCCAGAGCGACCAGCTCTAGCTGCTGCGCCACGAAGCCACAGGTGTCACCGCCGGCCACGCAGGCCCGCTGTAGGCCGGTGGTTTCAATGAGCCGGCGCGTGATGCGCCCCTGGGCCATGGCCAGAGCGCGGCCGGCGCCGCCAGCGCTCTGCCGCGGGTCCGGCGCGCGCACAATGGCCTCGTCGTCTGGGCCCCGGGCGGAGTACAGGGCCACACTTTGCCCGCGGTCGAGGGCCGCCCTGGCTTGCAGGTACGCCGCCTGTTCTGCTTCTTCGGCCGTGCCGGCGTCTAGCAGCCGCGGCACGTCCAGGCGGATGCCGGCAAAGCCGTTTTCCAGGGCCCAGCCAATTTGCGCCGCAGTGACCGGCGAGGCGCTGCCGGACATCACCAGCAGTCTGTCCACGGGCGCGAGCGCGGGGAAGCCGCCTGGGCGCGCCACAATGCCGGCGGCCTGCCAGGCCGCCGCCAGGGCATATTCCACGCCGGAAGACCCGACCACAAACAGCGGCGATTGCTGGCTGCGCTGCCACAGCACGCCGCCAATCGTCGCGCCGTGCTGCGCGTTGAGCGTGTCGAAGAAGACGATCTGCGCGCCGCCATCCAGCGCCGCCTGCAGCGCATCGCGCACGGCCGGCGCGCCTTGTTCAACAGCCAGAATATCCACCAGCCCCATGCGCAGCGATGTCTGCCGCGACAGGTGGCGCCGCAGGTCGCTTTCGGCCATGGGCGTCACCGGATGGCGGCTCATGGTGGGGTGTCGGTCCAGGCGATAAACCGTCTCGCCGGCGGCGGCAAACAGGTGGCCGAAGAGCAGGAAGCGCCTCAAGGGCGGCGCGCCAGCCAGCAAGGGCACAAACGGCGACTGCCACTGCGCGCTGCCAATTTCGACGGCGCGGCCGATGTTGCCCACCTCCGGCGACGAATCAAACGTCGAGCACACTTTGTAGTGGCACAGGGGCGCGCCCAATTGTCGCAGGGCTTCAAAGGCCCCAGGCAAGGCTTCGTCCATCTCTGCCGGCGTCATCGTGCGGCTCATCCCTGCTAGGCCCACTGCGTCTACCTGGCCAAAGCGCCGCGCCACCATCTCGGCCGTCGGCGGCTCTAAGAAGAGCGCCGTACGCACGCCGCCCAGGCTGAGCGCCTCCAGGGCGTCTGTAGAGCCGGTGAAGTCGTCGCCATAAAAAGTCAACAATGGTCGATTCATCGTGCCTTGAAAATAACACACATTGCCGGCGATATCCATCGCCGCCCGCGGGTTGGAGCCGGGGTGCTAGCGGGCGCCCAGGCGCGGGCCGATAGCCTTAAGGCCTCACCTGTTGTCCTGCGGGAAGGCGCTACGCCGGTAGGCCGCGAGGAAATGCCGCTCGGATGGGCCGTCCGGGCTCAGGCCAAGCTGTTGAGCAAGGCGCAGCAGTTGAGGCGCTTGCAGCGCCGGCTGCAGCGACCCGGCCGCTGCAGCAAGCAACGCCAGGGTGTCGTCATCTGCGGCAATGACGCCATCATTCATGAGCACCGTGCGCGGGAAATGGTCGGCCACAAACTCCATGTCATGACTAATCGCCAGCACCGTCTTGCCCGTGCGTTGCCAGCTATCTAACAGGCCTGCCAGGCGTGCGATAAAAAAGCCATCCTGGCCCAGGGTGGGTTCGTCGAGCACGATAATCGGCGTATCCATGGCCATCACCGCCGCCAGGGCCACGCGGCGCCGTTGCGAGAGGTTGAGGTCGTAAGGGTTGACTTGCGCCTGGGCGTCGAGCTCCACCGCCGCCAGCGCCTCGCTCACCAAGCGCTCGGTTTCGCCAGGGGCAAAGCCCAATTGCCGCGGGCCAAAGGCGACTTCGGCCCACACGGTGCGCTGGCAAAGTTGTTCGTCAGGATTTTGAAAGAGGTAGGCCACGCGCCGGGCGAGCTGGGCAGTTGTCTGTGCGGCGGCCTGCCAGTCGCCGATGTAAACCACACCCTGCGACGGCCGCAGTAGACCGTTAAGCTGCTTCACAAGCGTTGTCTTGCCCGATCCATTGGCGCCGATAATGGCCAGCCGCTCGCCGCTGTTTATGGTGAGCTCGACGCCGCGCAGGGCGTGGATGGCGGCCGCTTCGCCGGCCTGGGCTTCATAATGATAGTGCAGCCCCTCAATCTGGATGCGCATGACGTCCTCCGAACGTGGCAATGGCCTGCGGCAACGTTACGGGCAGCGCGGCGTCGCGCGGCAAGAGGCCCTCGGCCTGCGCGCGGCGCGCCGCCTGCGTATAACGCAGCGCACGCAAACCGAGTTCGGCCAGGTCGGCGCGCACCATCAGCTCCTGCGGCGGGCCCGCGGCAATGAGCGCCCCCTCGTGCAGCAACAAGACGCGCGCGGCGTAGGCGGCGGCCCATTCCAGGTCGTGTGTGGCCACGATCTGCGTCCTTCCCAGGCGGCAGAGGCGGTGGAGAAGGCTAAAGACGGCCGCGCTGCCCGACGGATCGAGCTGCGCCGTCGGCTCGTCGAGCACCAGAACGGGTAGGTCCATGGCTAACATTGCCGCCAGGGCGACGCGCTGCTGCTGGCCGCCCGAAAGGGCCAGCGGTGCGCGTTCTGCCAGGTGGGCCACCCCCGCCAGAGCCAGCGCGTCTGCGACCCGCGCGCCAATCTCCGTTGGCGCTATGCCCAGGTTCTCCAGGCCAAAGGCGACCTCCTCGGCCACCGTGAAGCGCGCGCCGCTCATCTGCGTCGCCGGATTCTGGAACACGAGCCCCACGCGCGTCACGAGCTCGGGCAGCGGCGTTGCCTCCGTCTTCTGGCCCAGCACGTGTACCTCGCCGCTTAACGAGCCGTGGAAGAAATGGGGAATGTAGCCGGACAGGGCATAACAAAGCGTCGATTTTCCAGCGCCGTTCGCCCCGATGACGGCCAGCAGCTCGCCGGCCTGCACGGTGAAGCTGACGTCGCGCAGGGCCGCCTGCTCCGTGGCGGGATAGTGGTAGGTGAGCTTTTCTACGGTAAGAACAGCCATAATCGTACGCTCAGCAAGGCAAAGGTTAGCAGCAGGAGCAGGCGGCGCAGGCGGCGCTGGCGCGGCGTATCGGCCGGCGGTCGCCACACGGTTTTGCGCGCCGCTGTGCGGAAGGCGCGCGCTTCGAGAGCCATGGCGCGTTCCTCCGCTTCGATCAGCGAGGCAAACACCAGCGGCGTGAGCAGCGGCAAAAGGGCGCGCGCGCGGCGCAGCAGCGACCCTTCGGTCTCCAGGCCCCGCGCGCGCTGCGCGTCCATGATCGTGCGCGCCTTTTGCTGCAAGTGGGGGATGATCTGTAACGTGCTGCCGATGATGTAAGCCAGCGACGGCGGCAGGCCGCGCTCTTGCAAGGCCGACATGAGCAGGCCGGGGTGCGTGGTTAGCAGCAGCAGCATGGCCGCGGCGACGACAACCAGCAGGCGGCTGGCCACCAGGAAAGCGTAGCGCCCCCCCTCCAGGGTGAAGGTGAAAGGCCCCGCCTGGAAGAGCGGCGTGACGCCCAGCGGGCTGAAAAAGCCGTGGATCAGGCCGAGGGTGAGAGCCAACGGCGCCACGAGCCTGATGGTGCGCGACAGCAGGGTGCCGGCCATGCACCCCCAGCGTGCCAGCGGTAGGATGAGCAGCAGGAACAGGGCGGCGGGCAAAAAGATGCCCGGCCCGGCCAACGCTGCAAGCATCAGGCATAGGCTAAGCGTGAGCTTAGTCAGAGGGTGCAGGCGGTGTAGAGGGCCGTCTGCGGGCAGATAAAGGGTTGCCGGTTGCATGCTATACCGTCTGGCTGGCGCGGCATGCGCCGCTGCTAGTCGACCACAGCGGCGGCGCGCGGGAAACGAGCTACGAATCGCCGCGATAAGGCCCGCACAGTGGCCCAGGCCAGCAGCGCCGTGACGATCTTGTCCAGCAGGTTGCTGGTGATCACGGTGATGATGACGGAGCTGAACAGGTCGCGGCCCACGGCCAGCAGGTAGGCCGTAACAAAGTCGGCGCCGCTGCCCGTGACGCCGCCAAACAAGTAGACGCGAATGGGCACGGCGACAAAGGCCAGGGCCACGGCAATGATGGCCCCGCTAATCAGCGCCTGCCACCAGCGGCGGAAGAAGCCGGCGCGCGCTAACAAACCAGCAACGATGCCGATGATCATGGCTACCGGCGCAAAAGCAGCCGCCGTCGCCGGACCCATCAGACCCCAGATGAGGTTGGTGAGTAGACCAGTTAGTCCGGCGACCCACGGGCCGGCTAACAGGGCCACCAGAACGGTGCCGATGGCGTCAAGAAAAATGGGCAGGTTTAAGAGGCTGACCAACTGGCCAACCACAATGTTGAGGGCGATAGCCACGGGGATCAGGGTCAGCGTGAGCGGTGTGAAATCTTGCTTGACGCGTTGATAGAATGACATGGTTTGTTCTCCTGTATGGTTGAATGGGGATTTATTGAGCAGCAATAAACAGCTCGTCGTAGCCGGTCTCCTGATCTGGCTGGCGCAGGAAGCGCATACCGGGCGCCAGCACCAGCGTGATTTCGGCCGTGGTGTAAATGTGGCAACCTTCTAAAAGGTGTCCCCCCAAGCAATAGCCGTGGCCATCGGCTATGGCGATGTGGTAATGAGAACCGTGACGCGACAGCACGCCGGTGAGCGACACGATCTCGAACTTACCGTCTAGCGTGGCGCTTTCGCTGCGGTCGGCATAACGCAGCACAGCGCGCCGCAAGCTACCCACGCAGGTGAGCACGCACGCGGCTTCGACGGCATTTGTCCGCGCCCATTTATCGAGTTCGGCTTTCAGGTCTTGATGGGGAAGTAAGCGAAGGGCATGGATTTGCATAGGCGCCTCCTGTAATGATTGCTCTGAGAGCAACCAGGCGCTGCCCTGGGCCTGGCAGCGTGGGCGCCCGCATCCAGCCTTATGGTCTGGAGCTAGGTAAAGCCATCACTGCCGCGGCGCAGGGCCGTCGCCGTTGAATGCCAACTGGCATCCGTGAGCAGCGCTCAGAGACAGTGATGGATAAGACGATCGTCGACGACTGTAATCTTCATGATCAGCGGACAAGTAGCGACCAAATGGTGAACCCGGAAAAAGGGTCGTGGCATTGTATCGCACAGCCCGCCGCTGAACAATGAAATCACTGCCGGCTTTGTCGCAGCAATGCTGATCCCGCCTGTTGTTTGCAGTAAAATAGAGCGCCATGCCCGCTTTCAAACTTTACTTACTTGGGGCGCCCTTCCTCGAAGTGGCCGGCGAGCCACTGGCGCTCGACACGCGCAAAGCCATCGCCTTGCTGGCCTACGTCGTGATGACCACCTCTGGCGGCGGCGGCCAGACGCACACGCGCGACGCGCTGGCAACCCTGCTGTGGCCCGAGCTGGATCAATCGCGCGCCCGCGCCGCCCTGCGTCGCACGCTTTCGCCGCTGCGGCAGGCCGTCGACCGCCGTATTTTGAACGTTACGCGCGAGACCATCGGCCTGCACAACGCCATGCCGCCGGGCGATAATTTGTGGGTCGACGCCATCGCCTTCCGCGAGCTGCTGCAAACGGCCGCGGCGCACCAGCACGGCGACGAGCCCTTATGCCCGGCATGCCACGCCGCTCTGGAGCAGGCCGTGGCCCTCTATCGCGACGACTTTATGAGCGGCTTCAGCCTGCGCGATGCTCCCCAATTCGACGACTGGCAATATCTCGAGAGCGAGCAGCTGCGCCGCGCGCTGGCCACGGCCCTGGAGCAGTTGACGCGGCACAACGCCCTTCTGGGCGCTTACGACCGCGCCATAGAGCTGGCGCGCCGGCGCCTGGCGCTCGACCCGCTTTCCGAAGCCGTGCACCGCGCGCTCATGGAGCTGTACGCCTGGTCTGGGCAGCGCAGCATGGCCGTGCGCCAATATCGCGACTGTGTGCGCCTTCTGGAACAGGAGCTCGGCGTGCCGCCTCTGCCCGAGACCACGGCGCTGTATGAACGCATCCTGGCCGGCGACGTGCAGTCGCAGCCCACAAGCGCGCCGGCAACGACCGCTGCGCAAGGGGCCGCGGAACCCGCCCTGGCGCAGCCCGCACAGCGCAGCCTTCCCTTCGTCGGGCGCGAGGCTGCTCTGGCGCAGATGCAGGCGGCCTATGCGGCTGCGCAGCAGCGGGGCGGCCTACTGGCGGTGGTGGGCGAGCCGGGCATTGGCAAGAGCCGGCTGGTGGCCGAGTTCCTGCAGCAGGCGGCGGGCCACACCATTCACGCCCGCTGCTACGACGGTGAGCACAACCTGGCCTATGCGCCCTTTATCGACGCCCTGCGGCGCGCCCTGGAGCAGGCGTCGCCGTCGCTGCGCCAGCGCCTGCAACAGATGCCAGGCCACTGGCTGGCCGAAGCGGCGCGTCTGCTGCCCGAGCTGCGCCCGCAACAGAATAGCGCCGCGGACGATACGCCGGGACCTCTAGACGGCCCCGGCGCCCAGAGCCGTTTCTACGAAGCCATCTGCCGCGTGTTGCTGGCCCTCAGCAGCCCGCCCGGCGCAAGCGCGCCCGGCATCTTTTTCCTAGACGACGCACACTGGGCGGATGATGACTCGCTGGAGCTATTGGCCTTCCTGGTCAAGCGCCTGGCCAGCCATCCTTTGCTGGTCGTGGTCGCCTGGCGCCTTGAGGCGACGCCGGCCGCTCAGCGGCTGCCGGCTCTATTAACGGCCGCGCGGCGCAATGGGCAGGCCACGCATATCCCCTTGCAGCGGCTCACTTCCGGCGAGGTGCAGGAGCTTTTTGATAGGCTGCAGCAGCAGGGCGACAACTTTGCGCCCTCCTGGCGCGACGCGCTGTATGCGGAGACAGAAGGCCTGCCTTTCTTCATTGCCGAATATCTACAGGCGGCGCTCGACGGCGCGGAACCTGACTTGAGCCCGGCGCCGGCCGGCGAGACGCCGGACATTGCGCCGCTGCCTGGCGGCTGGCGCATACCGCCCGCCGTGCGCGATCTGCTGCGGGCGCGGCTCAGCGGCCTCGACGAAATTGCCTGGCAACTGCTCAACTGCGCCGCGGTTATCGGCCGCTCTTTTCATTTCGATACCTGCCGTCTGGCCAGCGGGCGCAGCGAAGAGGAAGCCGTGGAGGCTCTGGAGCAGCTTGTGGCGCGCGGGATCATCGCCGAAGTGCGCAGCGCAGGGCATGCGGCGGCTGGGCCGCTCTATGACTTCAGCCACAACCAGATCCGCGCCCTGGTGTATGATGAAACCAGCCTGGCGCGCCGCCGCTTGCTACACCGCCGCGTGGCCGAAGCGCTCTTGCAGCAAACGCGCAACGAGGCGCAATGGGCCCAGGTGGCGCAGCACTACCTGCTGGCCGGGCAAGAAGCGACGGCGGCCGACTATTTCTGGCGCGCCGGCGAGCACGCGCGCGGCCTCTACGCCAACGCCGCGGCGCTGGCCCATCTGCGCGCCGCCCTGGCCCTGGGCCACCCACGCACGGCCGACATCCACGAGGCCATTGGCGACCTGCACACGCTGCTGGGCGACTACGACCGCGCCATCGCCGCCTATGAAGCCGCAGCCGCGCATACTGCGGCTGACGCTCACGCACACCTGGAGCACAAGCTGGGCAACGTGCACGCGCGCGCCGGACATTGGCTGCAAGCCGAAACGCATTTCCAGGCGGCTCTTGCGCTAGCAAACGGCTACGCCGGCCGTGAGCCGGCGGTAGGCGCCTTGTATGCGCGGCTGTACGCCGACTGGAGTCTGGTGGCGCACCGGCAAGGCCGCCGGCAGCAGGCCCAGCAGCTGGCGCACAGCGCGCGCGATTTGGCCCGGCAAAACGACGACGACAGCGCCCTGGCGCAAGCGTACAACATCCTGGGCATCCTGGCGCGCCATGCCGGAGAGCTGCAAGAGGCGCAGCAGCAGCTAGAGCAAAGCCTGGCCCTTGCCGCCGGCCGGCCCTCGGCGCGCATCGCCGCCCTGAATAACCTGGCTCTCGTCTATAGCCTGGCGCAGCAGCCCAACGTTGCCTTGCAGACGCTGGAAGAAGCGCTGGCCCTCTGCCAGACGCTGGGCGACCGCCACCGCGAAGCGGCGCTCCTGAATAATTTGGCCGACCTGCATCATGCTGCAGGGCGGACTGCCGAAGCCATGGCCCACCTGAAACGCGCCGCGGCCATCTTCATCGAAGTTGGCGGCGACGCCGAGGCGTGGCAGCCTGAGATCTGGAAATTGAGCGAATGGTAAACGAGCACCGAGGTCAATGGGTATGCAATATCGTCACTTAGGCGCGTCGGGCCTGCTCGTCGCCCCCCTGGCACTGGGCACGTTCAACTTTGGGCGTGCCGCCGCCCAGCCGCAGGCCCAGGCCATGATCGACTGCGCCCTGGATGCGGGCGTCAACCTGATCGATACCGCCGACAGCTACCACGACGGCGAGAGCGAGCGCGTTGTGGGGCGCGCCCTGGCGCGCAATAAGCGCCGCAGCCAGGTTATCCTGGCCAGCAAAGTGCATTACGCCACCGGGCCCGGCCCCAACGAGCGTGGCAATTCACGCCTGCACATCATGCGCGCCTGCGAAGCGTCGCTGCGCCGGCTGCAGACCGATGTGATCGACCTTTACCAGATTCACCGGCCGGCGCTGCACACGCCGGTTGAGGAGACCTTGCGGGCCCTCGACGATCTGGTGCGCCAGGGAAAGGTGCGCTACGTGGGCTGCTCCACCCACCCCGCCTGGCAGGTGATGGAAGCGCTGGCCGTTAGCCGGCGGGAGGGCTGGGTGCGCTACATCTCCGAGCAGCCGCCTTATAACCTCCTCGACCGGCGCATTGAAAACGAGCTGGTTCCCCTGGCCCAAAAGCACAACATCGGCCTTCTGCCGTGGGGGCCGCTGGCCATGGGCGTGCTCGCCGGCCGCTACGATGGCCAGGAGCTGCCGGCCGACTCACGCGCCGTGCAGATTGGCGGCATCTATGCCCAGCGCGTCACGCCGCGCGGCATCGAAGTAGGCCGCCGCTTTAGCGCCCTGGCGCGCCAGGCAGGCCTCACTGCGGCGCAGCTCGCCCTGTTATGGGTCAAAGACCAGCCGGCTGTCACTGCGCCCATCGCCGGCCCGCGCACGCTGGCCCAGTTGCAGGAGCTGCTTCCGGTGCTGCAGATGACGCTATCGGATGAGTTGCGCGCGGCCTGTGATGGCCTTGTGCCGCCCGGCAGCGCCGTGGTAGACTTCCACAACACAGCGCCATGGATGAAAATGCGCATTTAGGGCAGCCATCACCGCGCCGGCGCTGTACCGAGCCCCACGCGCAGACGTAGCAAATGCTCGAACTAAAAGACTTTCTGATCCTGCCATCTGTTCAACCGTTCATGCAGCGCCTGGCCGCTAGCGCGCCCGGCCTGCGCCTGCTTGCCGGGCTGGAGACTCTGCCCCAGGAGCGACCCGACGGCTCGACGCTGCTGCCCAGCGGGCGCGCCACCATCTTCCGCATCCTGGCGCGGCAGATGCTCGAAGCGCGCGAGGGTGCGCGCGCCGTGGTCATCGCCCGCCACAAAGACGCCGTGCGCCTGCCGCGCAACCTCAAACGGCGCGTCGACGTTCACATTGCGCCCACTGAAGAGCACCCCATGCTCCTCGCCGCCGCCGCTGCTCGGCGTCCGGCGCTGATCATCGTCGAGCAGCTTGCCGACAAGGCCATCGCCCAAACCGCGCTGCAGGCCGCGCGCCACAACGCCGTGCTGGCGCAGATCGACACAGTTTTTCACGGCGCCGCCGTGGCGCAAGAGCTGCAAGGCCTGGGCCTGCCGGCTACGGCGCTGGAAACGCTGCAATGGATTGTCAGCGTCAAGCGCCTGCCCATGCTTTGCCCCCACTGCAAAGCCGCCGCGGCGCCGCTCAGCCCGCAGCTTGAGGCCCTGACGCGCCGCTACCCGCACCTGCAGTGCGATCCTGACGGCTCATTTAGCGCCGCCGGCGGCTGTGAGCAGTGCCAGCAGAGCGGCCGGCTGGGCCACGTGGCCGCCTTCGATTTTTTCCACAACCAGGGTTACGAGGCCGGCGGCCTGCCGCACCAGCCAAGCCTGTTGCCGTTAGAAGCGTACATGTTGCAGCTCATCGGCGCCGGATATCTCCCCCTGGATGACCTGCTGCACCTGGGCGCCGCCGACCTGCGCCGCGCCTATAATCTGCTGCAGCAGCGCGAAGAGGCCCTCGGCCAGGCCAACCAGGCTCTGCAAAACAGGCAGGCGGAGTTGGACGCGGCGAACCGCGTGCTGCGCCACCGCACCGAAGCACTTATCTCGCTGCAGGAGGTGAGCCAGGCGCTCATCGCCGGGGACGACCTGCGCAGCCTTGCCGGCCGCATCACGCGCCACACGGCGGCGCTGTGCGGCGCCGACCGCGCCGTGCTGTATATGCTGCAAGACGACGACACGGCCGCCGTGCTGGCCGGCCACGGCTGGGACCCCGCGCGCGTGCCGGCCACGGTGCCCAGCGCCTTGCTGGAGCTGCCCGACGCCGGAGAGGCCGCGGGCGCCGTGCAGGGCGGCGGCGTGCCCGTGCCTTATGACCAATGGCCGCCAGGCATCGAGCCGCGCGCCGCCGACGTCGAGGGCGTGTACCTATACGCCGGCCTGCGCCTGCCGCTGCTGGTACAGACGCAGCCGGTAGGCCTGCTCATCGTGCACGCCACGCGCCGCCACAGCTTCGCACCCGGCGACGTGGCCCTGCTACATTCTTTTGCCAACCAGGCGGCCCTGGCGCTGCAAATCGCCGGGCTCATCGACGAGCTGCGCGCCAAGCTGGCGGCCCTGGAACGGGCACAGGCCGGCCTGGCGCAAAAAGAGCGCATGGAACAGGAACTGGAGCTGGCGCGCCAGGTGCAGCAAAGCGTGCTGCCGCGCACCGTGCCGCACATTCCCGGCTTTTCTTTCGCTATGCGCAACGAGCCGGCGCGCCAGGTGGGCGGCGACTTCTACGACGTGATTGCCCTGGACGAAGAAGAATTCGCCGTAGCCATTGCCGACGTTTCCGACAAAGGCATGCCCGCCGCGCTGTATATGGCCCTGTCGCGCAGCCTGCTGCTTTCCCAGGCGCGCCTCTCGCGCAGCCCTTTCGACGTCGTGAGCAGCGTGAACGAGCTGCTGCTGGAGCTGGGCCAGGCCAACATGTTTGTGACGGTCTTTTTTGGCTTCATTCACTGCAAGACGCGCCTGCTGCGCTATGTGCGCGCCGGGCACGATTTCCCCATGCTGCTGCGCGGCGGCGACGTTCAGGAGCTGCAGGGCCGAGGCATGGCCCTGGGCCTGATGCCCACCCACGCCAACTACTTCAGCGAAGAAAGCGTGACGCTGCAGCCCGGCGACCGCCTGGTGCTCTATACCGACGGCCTTAGCGATGCTCTCTCGCCACAAGAGAGGTTCTTCGGCCGCGAGCGCCTGGGCCGGCTGCTGCAAAGCCACACCGCGCTGCCGCCAGACCAGTTTTGCGACGCCACATTTTCCTCGCTACACGAATTCCGCGGCGACATGCCGCAGTTCGATGACATGACCATGCTGCTAGTGGAGGTGCAAGGGGACGGCCCGCCGGCATGAAAGGCATCTTGCTGCGCGTGGGCGCCGACCAGACCGCCGCCGGCGGCCGCTACAATGCGCCGATCGACCCCCAAAGCTGGCGCTACGCTTATGTGCCTATCGCCGCCGGTGAGGACCAACATGAGCATATCGTCCCATGCCCCACCTTTGCCCTCTTCGCCGAACGGGTGGCAGACCTGGGCGATGCGCTGCCGTCGCACCTCGAGGGCGCCAAAGTACACCTCGATCCTGATTTCGATTCCCTGACCTACGGCGAGCCATACCTCTCCTCCAATGGCCGCCGCGCCTCGCGCGGCCGGCTCATCGAATCGCTACGCGAAGGGGACTTCATCGCCTTCTTCGCCGCCTTCCGGCCCACCGCACCCGGCTACGAGCAGGCGCTGGCCTACTGCCTCTTCGCCATCTTCTTCGTGCAGCGCGTGAGCCAGGTGCGGCGCCTGACAACGGCCGAGCGCGCCGCCTGCGCGCACGGCCGCCGCAAACAAGCCCTCGACGACCTGGTGGTGCAGGCCGATGCGGCCCGTTCTGGGCGCTTCAGCCGCGCCATACCCATCGGCGAGTTCCGCCACAACGCCTACCGCGTGCGCCGCGACCTGCTGCAAGAATGGGGCGGCCTCACCGTGCGCGACGGCTACATCCAACGCAGCGCCCAACCTCCCCGCTTTCTCGCCCCCCAGCGCTTCCTGCATTGGCTCCAGAAGCAACCGCACGCCGGCCCGCTGCTGCAGGTCAACTGAGCTGGGGCCATGCGCCAATCAATCTGCGCGCTGCGCAGGGTATAATAGTCGGGTGAAACAAACCAGGGCCAAAGAAGCACCGCTCACCATTGTGAACGTCGGCTATCGCTCCACCAACTACTGGGTGATCAGTGCCGGCAATTCGCGCCTGCTGGTGGATATCGGCTGGCCGGGCAGCCTGGGTACCATGAAAGCGAACCTCAAACGCATGGACATTCCCCTGTACGAGATTCGCTACGCGCTGGCCACCCACTACCACATCGACCACGCCGGCCTCGCCGAGGAGCTGAAACGCGAAGGCGTGCCCTTGCTGGTGCTTGACGTCCAGCTTGAGGCCATCCCCCTCATGAAACGCTGGACAAAGCCACGCGACAACTACGTCGACATTACCATGGAGGGCAATGTCGTCATTTCGCCGCAGCAAAGCCGCGCGCTGCTGGGCCAGATCGGCATCGCCGGCGAAATCCTGCACACCCCCGGTCACTCCGACCACTGCGTGTCGCTGCTCCTCGACGATGGCTCCGTCTTCAGCGGCGATCTACCGCTGGAAGCGCACGTCTACGACAACGCCACCGCCCGCGCCACCTGGAAGCAAATCCGAGAGCGCGGCGCCAGGCGAGTCTATCCGGCGCATGGGCCGGTGAAGGCTGTCGACTAATCGGTGAGTCGAGACCCTAGATCTGTGTTGAAATGAAACAAAATTCGAGTTGGGGTAACTGCATGTCGACAACACAGAAGGTTATACGCATACAGACGACTGTCCATCAGGACGGAGAGATCCATATTAAAGATCCTTCCCTACAAAGCGGCGATGATGTCGAGGTCATTGTCCTTCTTCCAGTCATCGATAAAAGGCAGTCTGCTGTCGAGATCCTGGCACGGTTGCCTGGTCACCGGCTGTACGAATCGGCAGACGAAGTCGACAAATACCTTGCTGGCGAGCGCGATTCGTGGGATCGTTAAAACTGCCTGAAAGTGGTCAGGTCTACTTAGATGCAAGCATCATAATTTATAGTGTCGAAAAGAAGGAATTCCTGTAATCAGGCTCGGCATTAACTTGCCAGACAGCAACCAGGCCGCTCAACAATCCGTGTCCTCACCCAACCGATGCATCTCCGCCGCGCGGGCGATGAAGGCGTCGATTTTCGTGTTTTCCACTTTCACCGACTTCGTAAAGCGAATGCAGCCCTTGCCCCGGTTTAGGCCGGCGAGCAGCTCGCCGTCGGGGTCCACTTTGTCTGCATCTCCCACGTAGAAGCTGACGTAATGCTTCTGCGCGTTTAAGCCGAACAGCGGCCCTTGCTCATCCTCATAATGCAGCATTTTATACTTGATGCCTTCCGTCAGGTCCGGCGCATGCTGCTGCACCAACCGCCGCAATGCGCTTAATGTCTCCCGCCGCCAATCGTCGTCGAGAGCGCGCATGTACTCCTCTGGTGTGCTGACGTCGTATTGCATGTTTGGCCTCCAGTTGATAGTTGATAGTTGGTGGTTGCTAGTTATCCGGGCTGTGGTGGAGCGATTTTGAGAGCGCGTTTAGTAGGCGCGCAATGTCCGTGCATTGGATGAGCAAGGCATCTTGCTGATTACCATTAATATAACCCAGTTTCTGGGCGAGGATAATTGGGAGTATCCAAGATTCTGTGTAAATCCCCGATTTCATCTTAGAACTCTATCCGG
>CAYLJW010000008.1:0-122179 GCA_964384155.1 uncultured Ardenticatenaceae bacterium | reverse complement strand
TGGCGCCAGCTGGATTTGAACCAGCGACCTAAGGCTTATGAGTCCTCCGCTCTACCACTGAGCTATGGCGCCAGAGCGAACGCTATTATAGCCAAAATGGCACGCTGCGGCAAGCGGTCTGCGCCGCGGACGAGCGGCTATTAGAAGCCTTCAAGCTGCGAGAGGTCGGCAATACCGTCTGCCAGCGCGGCCACGGCTTGCAGCAAGGCCAGCCGGTTCTGGCGCACGCGCTCGTCCTCGTCCATGACCAGCACTTCGTCAAAAAAGCGACTGATTGCCGGCTGCAATTGCTGCAGGGACGCGACCAGGGTGGCTACTGTGCCGTCCTTCTGGCCCTGGGCGTCGACGCACAGGGCCAGCAGCTCTTTCTCGGCGCTGTGGAACAGGGCCTGCGGCCGCAGGGGGATCTGCTGCGGCTGGTCGCGCGTAATGCGCACGCAGCGGGCATAGGCGTCCAGCAGCGCTTCCCAGCCCGCCTCGCCGGTGGCGGCATGCAGCTCGCGCGCTGCCTGCGCCGCGGCGAACGGGTCGTGCGCCTGTTCGGCCAGCACGGCGCGCACCACGTTGGCCGGCAGGCCCTGCTCGCGCAGCAGCGATTCCAGCCGGCCGGCGACAAACTCTAGGGCCAGCTCGCGCACCGTCTCATCGCTGCTCACCGGCAGCAGGGCCGCCGCGGCGTCGAGGCCCGCGCGCAAGTCGAAGGCTTGCTCGTTGGCGATCAGGTTCTCCACGATCTGTATCACCGCCCGGCGCAGGCCAAAGGGGTCGTTCGACCCGCGCGGCGCCAGGCCCACGGCAAAGAGGCCCATCAGGCTATCCAGGCGGTCGGCTAGCGCCAGAGCCATGGCCGGCGGCGACTGGCTGACGGCGTCGTACTGGGTGGCGATGGCCTGGGCCACGGCTTCTGGCTCGCCGCTGAGGCGGGCGTAGTGCCCGCCCATCAGGCCCTGCAGAGAAGTCATTTCCACCACCATCTGCGTCGCCAGGTCGGCCTTGGACAGCGCCGCCGCCCGCTGCGCGGTGGCCGTTTGCGCTTCGTCCAGGCCCAGCATGGCGGCAATTTGCGGCGTGAGCTGTTCCAGCCGCTGCACACGGTGGAGCATCGAGCCCAGGTCTTGCTGGAAGGTGAGCGTCGCGAGCTGCGGCACGTAGTCGGCCAGCGGCTGCGCGGTGTCCTGGCGGTAGAAGAATTGCGCATCGGCGAATCGGGCGCTGATGACGTGCTCGTTGCCCGCGCGCACCACGTCCAGGTGCTCGTGGTCGCCGTTGCGCACGCCGACGAAATAGGGCAGCAACTGCTGCTCGCCGGCCTGCACCGGGAAGTAGCGCTGGTGCTTCTTCATGACAGCAGACAACACGGCGGCGGGCAGCTGCAGGTAGCGTTGCTCAAACTGGCCGAGGAAAGCCGTGGGGCGCTCCACGAGGTTGGCCACTTCGTCGAGCAGCGTCTCGTCGCGGGCAATGGCCCCGCCTGCCTCGGCGGCCAACTGCGCGGCGTTGGCAGCGATGATCTCGCGCCGTTTGGCCATCTCCACGACGATACCGCTGCGCGCCATCTGCTCCATGTAATCGGTGGCGCTGGCCACGGGAGCCGGCGGCGAGCCAT
Organism: uncultured Ardenticatenaceae bacterium; assembly: GCA_964384155.1. Taxonomy (GTDB): domain Bacteria; phylum Chloroflexota; class Anaerolineae; order Promineifilales; family Promineifilaceae; genus JAAYYY01. The sequence continues at coordinate 120,573 of CAYLJW010000008.1, read as the reverse complement.
AGGGGCGCAGGCCATAGCTGGTGCGCCCGCTGGCCACACCAGCGAAGCGAAAGGGAACGATCGCCGCGCCCTGCAGCGCCACGAGCCAGCGCAGCGGGCGGCTAAAGGCTACGTTGCTCTCATTCCAGCGCATGCTTCGTTCAAAACGCAGCGAGGCCAACAGGTCGGGCAGCGCCTGCGCCAGCACCTCCTGCGCCGCCTGCCCAACCTCGTGCACGGTGGCGGCTACATAGCGTTTGTCGCCTTCCTGCACCACGCGAAGCTGCGACACGTCCAGCCCTTTGCTGCGCGCGAAACCTTCGGCTGCGCGCGTGGGGTTGCCTAATTCGTCGTATGCGCGCTCGGCAGGCGGGCCTTTGACCACCGACTCTAAGTCGTCCTGCCTAGCCGCCAGCTCTTCTACCAGCACGGCCAGCCGCCGCGGCGTGCCGTGTACGGCCACAGCACCGTGCGCCAGGCGCAGGCGCCGCAGCATGTCGGGAACGGCGGCCTGTAGCTGAGCCACGGCGGAAGTCACATCGCCGGCCGGCAGCTCCTCGAGGCCAATCTCCAGCAAAAAGGCCGCCGGCTGCTGCGGCGCGGCGGCCGGCGCTTCAGCCTGGGCCGGCCCTGTGCGCAGAGCGCCGCTCAGGCCTGTCTGCCACTGCCGGTTTTGGGCGAAGGGGTAGCCCAGCTCAGCGCGCTGCGCCACGTACAGCTCGGAGATCTGCTGCGCCATGCGCCGCATCCGCCGGAAGAATTGGGCGCGCTCGGTGACGCCAATGGCGCCGCGCGTATCCATCACGTTAAAGATGTGCGAGCACTTCAGGTTGTAGTCGTGCGCCGGAGCGACCAGGCCCGCCTGCACGCAGCGCTGCGCTTCCTGCTCGTAAATCTCGTACAGGTTGCGCAGGGCGCTGACATCGGCGAGGTTGAAATAGTAGTTGCAATGTTCAATCTCGCGGCGCAGCAGCAGGTCGCCGTACTGCACGCCTGAGCCAAAGTCTATGTCCCAGACGGCATCGACGCCCTGCAGGGCCAGCACAATGCGGTCGAGCCCGTAGGTCATCTCCACGGAGACCGGGTCCAGGTCCAGGCCGCCAGTTTGCTGGAAATAGGTGTACTGCGTGATCTCCTGGCCATCGAGCCACACCTCCCAACCAAGGCCCCACGCGCCAAGCGCCGGGCTCTCCCAGTTGTCTTCCACGAAGCGGATATCATGCTCGCGCGTGTTGATGCCGATGGTTTCCAAGCTCTGCAGATATAACTCCTGCGGGTTGCCGGGATCGGGCTTCAAGATCACCTGAAGCTGGTAATGCTGCTGCATGCGGTTAGGATTATCGCCAAAGCGCCCGTCGTCGGGCCGGATGCTTGGCTCAATGTAGACGACATTCCACGGTTCCGGCCCCAGAACGCGCAGCACGGTTTCGGGGTTCATGGTGCCCGCGCCCACCTGCACGTTATAGGGGTGCCACACCACGCAGCCCTGATCTTTCCAGAACTGTACCAGCCTTGAAATGACGTCTTGAAATGCCAGCGCTTTAGCCATCCTCAAATCCTTCTCTCTTCAATTCGTTGTCCTCCTCGTCGGGGCCGCCGTCGCGCAACGAAGGAGCAAATAGCTGCGACTCGCGGCGCAAGCGATGTAGAAAATCGGCCGACTTCAAGTTGCGCTCCAGCAGGTAGGTGAGGTAGTAGGACATGGCCGCCTCTAGCTCGCTGTGCAGCTCGCGGCGCAATTGTAAGTTCTGCACGGCGCTCCATTGTCTGGTCTGCAAGAAGCGCAGCACCTTCACCGCAGCGCCCGATATCTCGATAGCGTTGGCGTCGGCGCGCCGGCAGTTGGGGCACAGCAGCCCGCCCAGCTCGGCGCTAAAAAACTGGTCGCGCTCTTCGATGCTCTCACCGCAGCTCACACATTGGAAAAGCTGGGGGCGGTAACCCAGCAGCGAAAGCAGATGCAGCTCATAGGTGCGCGCGGCTACCAATAAATTGCGGCTGCGCGCCAGCCGGCGCAGCATCTCGGCCAGCAAGTCGTAAAGCTGTGGGTTGCGGTCCTCGTCGGCGGTGAAGCGGTCTAACAGCTCCACGGCATAGGAGGCGTAAGTCGTGCGCACCAGGTCATCGCGCAGCGCGGCATAAGCCTCCACCATCTCTGCCTGCGTCACAATGTCCAGATTGCGCCCTTCGGCGATCAGGAAGCGCGTACGCATGAAGAGCTCTACGTGCCCTGTTTTGCGGCTCTGCGGCTTGCGCGCACCCTTGGCGATGGCCCGAATCTTGCCGTACTCACGCGTAAAGAGCGTCAGCAGCCGGTCCGCCTCGCCAAAATCGGCGCGGCGCAGCACAATGCCTTCTACACGGTAACTTCGTTCTCGTGGCAATGAACGTTCCCGATGTGCTTATAGCCGGGCGGCAGCCGCGGCTTCTTCCAGGTCGGCCTTGCCGAATGATTGCGGCAGCAGGGCGGCCATCGTCGTCTCGCGCCGCTGGCCCGCAGCATCCACGATGAACACGGGACAATCGGCAGCAGTAAATTCTCGCAGCACCTGGCGACAGGCGCCACAAGGCGACACGCCATTCTGAGTGCACACTGCCACGGCGGTGATCGCCCGTTCTCCGGCGCTCACGGCCTGGAAAACGGCCGCGCGCTCGGCGCAAATGGTGAGGCCATAGGAGGCGTTCTCCACATTGACGCCGGTGTAGATGGCGCCGCTGGCGGCCTGCACCGCCGCGCCCACCTGAAAATCGGAGTAGGGCGCGTAGGCCTGCTGGCGGGCGGCGCAGGCCATTTCCTCTAATCTGCTTCGCACTGTTTCTTCCATCTGCTTACCTCACTGGGACGGCGCTGCGGCGAGCTCCGTTTTATCTCAATTTGCGGCGTCTGCCAGCAGCACGCTGCCGGGGCGCACAGTCGTACCAGCCTGCACGGTCGCACCATGCAGCACGGCCTGCTCCACGTGGCAACCGTGGCCCAGGTGGGCATCGCGCAAGATGGTGTTGGGGCCCACCACACAGGCCTCGCCCACTTCCGTGGCGCCCTGAAGGTAGCTGTTGGGCCAGATCACCGTATCCATGCCGATGTGCACGCCGGGGTCGATGTATATCGTGTCGGGATCTACGAGCGTCACACCTTGGGCCATCCAGCGCTCATTCACGCGCCGCCGCAGCGCGCGCTCTACGGCGACCAGCTCTGCTCTGGTGCCTGCGCCAAGGCCTTCGTCGCCGTCTGCGGCCACCACGGCCTCGACGGCGCGCCCCTGGCGCACGGCCAGTTCCACCATGTCTGTGAGGTAATATTCCGGGCCGCTGCGCGCCTGGCGCAGGGGCAACTGCGCAATATGCTGCCACAGCCAGGGCCCATCGAAGCAGTAGACGCCGGCGTTATGCTCGCGCAGGGCCAGAAGCTTCGTGCCGTCCGGGCGCTGTTGGGCCTGGGCTACCTCGACGATTTCCGTGACACGCCCCTGCTCATCGCGCAGCACGCGCCCGAAGGAGCTATCCTCGTCGCCAGGCACGATCAACAAGGCCAGCGCCGCGCCCGTGGCGGCTTGTTTGCGCGCCAGGGCGGCCATGGTCTCTTGCTGCAGCAGGGGCATGTCGCCGTAGGCTACCAACACTTGGCTGGCGCGGCCTTGCAGCGCATCGCGGGCCATCATCGTGGCGTGGCCTGTGCCCAGGCGCTCTTGCTGCAGCACATAGGCGGCGCGGTCGCCCAGCAGCGCCTGCACCTCGTCGCCCCCGGGCCCGACCACCAGCACCGGCTTCAAATCGGCGAGCGCTTCCGCCGCCTCAAAGGGGTGTAGCAGCATGGGCTTGCCGCCGACTTCATGCAGCACTTTTTGGCGTCGGGAATTCATGCGTGTGCCGTGCCCGGCGGCGAGGAGAACGACGGCGAGGGTCATCACTCAACTCTCCAGAGCCCATAAAAAAAGGCGCTCATCCGAACGCCCGTTACACCTTGATGAACTGGGGTGGTAGGATTCGAACCTACGAATGGCGGCTCCAAAGGCCGCTGCCTTACCACTTGGCGACACCCCAACAGTGTCACTGATCGTAGCACAAGCGGGGCAGATTGGCAACCGCTGCCTTTGAAAACTCAGGGCGAATGTATCCTTAACTTAAGCCAGGCGGAGCTGGCAGATGTAGGCTCTGTGGGGTACCGAGCCGCTGACCGGATCGACGGCCGCGTTGCCGATGATCAGGTTGTAGTTGGCGCCGCCCGGTCCCAGGGGATCGTAGCCGGGTGCGCCGATTTCTTTGCAGCTCTGCCACCACCCATGCTGGCCGCAAACCACGTTCGGCGCCAGCGTCTCGTCGAATTTGGCCCGCGCCCGTACGCTGCCTTCCGGCGTCTCGATGTGCACCCAATCGCCGGCCTTGATTCCGCGCTCGGCTGCCGCCGCCGGATGCATCTCCACTTCCGGTTCGCGGGCCTGCCTGCGCAGCTTCGCTATGTTGCGGTGCTGGCTTTCGCAGAACAGGACGTGTTTGGCACAGGTGAGCACCAATGGATAACGTTCGGCGAGGTCTGGCCGAGATAGCGGACTGACCAGCGGCTCTTCATAGGTCGGCAGCGGAGGATAACCATGCGCCAGCATCGTCTCCGAGTACAGTTCCACCTTGCGCGTGGGCGTGTTGAAGCCGCGCGGCGTGTCGCCGTCTTGTCTGGCATACTTGCGGTAGCGTGTCTGCACGGGAGCCTGCACGCCGCCCGGGTTCTCGCGCAGCTCCTCCAGCGTCACGCCCGACGGCCCGAGGCGATAGCGGTAGGCGGCATCGACATCTCCCTCCCAGAAATAGCGGCCGAGACCCAGCCGGACGGCCAGGTCGAAGATGATGTCGACATCCGAACGCGACTCGCCACGTGGCTCGACCACACGCTGGCGGAGCTGCACCCGTGACTGCGCTTGCGGGCTAACCTCGAAGCCAATCTTAAGCGCCTCGCGCTCGAAGGCGCTCGCTACCGGAAGGACCACGTCGGCCAGCTCGGCCGTGGGGTTCATGAACAAGTCGGCGTGGACATAGAAGTCGAGTGCAGCCAGCGCGTCGCGCCCCCACAGGCTGTCCGCGTGTGACAGAAGCAAATTGCTGCCAAAGTTGACGAACCCGTGGATGCCGTAGGGCTGACGTTCCAATATGCCGCGGTATAGCTCGCCAGTCGTAGTGAGCTGCCAGCGCGCCCCGCCCAGCGGGCGCTCGTGGAAGCCAAGCGCCGGCCGGCGCTCCTCTCCGGCAGCTAAGGCCACGTGGCTCACGCCGGCTGTAGTCGCCGCTTCGAAGGCCACGTTGCCGCCCGGTGCGTCGAAGCTGCCGGTGAGTGCATAGAGCTGGCCGATCGCCCGGGCAATCTGCGTAGCGTTGGTCTGCATCTCCACGCCGCTCCAGGCGTAGTAGGCTACCGGACGCGCCTCCCAGAGCATGCGCGCCGCCGCAGCCACCTGTTGCCGATCGACATCACAGATAGCCTCGACCCGCTCGGGCGGGTAGCGCCGGCATAGCTCGGCCACGTGATCAAAGACCGGCCGGCAGTGGACCGGGCCCGTAAGCGTCTGCATTTCAAAAGCCCCCGCGAGAGCCAGCTCCCGAATTTCTTTTTCATAGCGCAGGGTATCCGGGTCGTAGAGGACGGTTCCGCCGCCGGCCTGACTCCAGGCTACGAGCTGCCGGGGGCTGTCTGCCGCCGAAAGGTCGGCTGCCGTCAGCAACCGGCCGTTATCGCCGCGGACGAGCAGCGGGGCGTTCGTCCATTGGCGAATGAACGTCTCGTCGTACCAGCCGTTCTCGATCATGACGTGGCTGAGGCCGAGGGCCAGCGCACCGTCACTTCCCGGACGAACGCGCAGCCAGTGATCGGCCTTTTTGGCAACGCCGATCCGGCGTGGATCGACCACGATCAGCCGCGCGCCCCGCCGCAGCGCCGCCACCGTTGCCGTGGCATGGGTCAGCCGGGCGAGATTCGGATTGTAGCCCCAGAAAAGAATACAGCCGGCATTTTCCAAGTCCGGCATATAGCTGCCCGGCACGCTGGCGCCATAAGTATAGGTGTTAGCCCCAAAACGGCCCCAGCCGCAAAGCTCGAAAGCCACAGACAGGTTTTGGCCGCCGAAGGCGTGCATCAGCCGCTCCAGCCACGGCAGCGAGTCGTCAAGGCCTGACGTCGAGGGGGAAGCCGAACCAAACGTCACGCTTTCGGGGCCGTGCTCGCCGGCAATGCGGCGCAGGTTGTCCGCTATCTGCCGCAGCGCCTCGTCCCAGCCTATACGCTGCCAGCCCGGGTCGGGATCGCCCTTGGGCCGGGTGCGCCTCAGCGGATAAAGTAACCGTTCAGGGTGATAGACGAGCTCGGGGGCTGCCCGCCCCTTAGCGCAAAGCGCCTGGCCCGTGGGATGTTGCGGGTCTGGTTCGAGAGCGACGAACCGGCCATTCTCGACAACGGCGATTGAGCCGCACCGCGACGTACACAGCGCGCAATATCCCCGTACTCGTTTCGTTACCTGCGTCTCTGTGAGCATGAGCGCACCTTCGCTTGAGGAAAACCTTTGGCATGACGACTCGCTACCTGCTACGGGTGCCAGTCCGGGCAGCACGATGGTGTCTTTTTATGCGAACTGGGCATGTGGTTTCGCTGCATGCGGAATGGAGCAGCTCGATGGGGCGAGCAACTACCCTTAGCATAAAGAATACAAGGTGTTCTGGCAACCCTCTAGCACCTTGCCACAGGGCGATTACAAGGTCATAACGAACTTCGAGATAGAAGGCGACGGGGGATGGGAAAACTATTTCTCACGCAGGGTGAGCAGGGCGAGGGGCACGGATGAGAGCAGCACCAACAGCAGCGCGGGGGCCGCGGCCTGAGCGAAGAAAGCTTCGGAGATGCTACCCCAGACGCCGGTGGCCAGTGTGCGGAAGCCGAGCGGGCTTAGAATGAGCGTCAGCGGCAGCTCTTTCATGCAGGTGAGGAAGACCAGCGCCGCGCCGGCCGCCAGGCCAGGGCTGACAAGGGGAAGAGTGACCCGCCGCAGCACGGAAAGCTGCGAATGGCCCAGGCTGCGCCCTGCTTCTTCCAGGCTGGGCGCTACCTGCAGCAGCGAGGTGCGCGTGCTGCCTACGGCCTGGGGGATGAACAAAATGGCATAGCCTGCCAGCAGCAGCGGCAGGGTCTGGTACCAGCGCGTGGCGTAGGTTGCGCCGAAAAAGACCAGGGCTAGGGCAATCACGATGCCCGGCAGGGCGTAACCGACATAGGTCAGCCGCTCGACCATGCGGCTCAGGCGACCTGGGCGGCGCACGGCCATCACGGCTACGGGCAGGGCCAGCGTGGTCACGACCAAGGCCGCCAGCAGCGAAACCATCAGCGAATTCCAGGCGGTGCCCCACAAGGTAGACAGCGTTCGCGCTTCCTGCAGGCCGCGCACAAACCAGTACAGCAGGCCGGCGGCGGGCAACACCAGGGCCACAAAAACCGTGCTCCCCAGAAAGGCCAGCGCTGGCCAGCGCCAGCGGCCGAGAGCCACGGGGCGCAGCTGGCGCGGCGCGCCCACCGAGCAGCCGCGCGCGTATGAGGCGCGGCCGCGCGTGCGCGCTTCCATGTACAGGATCGTCGCCGTCACAGCCACCAGCACCAAGGCCAGCGAGGCGGCCATGGAGCGATCCATGAATGAGCCATACTGGATGTAGATGATGCGCGTGAAAGTGTTGTAGCGCATCATGGAAACGGCCCCGAAATCGCGGACGACGTAGAGCGCCACGAGCAGGCTACCGGCTACCAATCCCGGCCGCAGGTGCGGCAGCGTGACGCGGCGGAAGGCCTGCCACGGCGTCTGGCCCAGGCTGCGCGCAGCTTCTACCAGCGCCGGATCCATGCGCTGCAAGGCGGCGCGCACGCTGAGGAAGGTGAAGGGGTAACACATCAGGGTCAGCGACAGGAAGGCGCCGGGGAAGCCGTAGATGTCGGGCAAACGGCTGATGCCGAGCAGCGGCTCTAACGCCTGCTGCGCCAGGCCGCGTGGGCCCAAAATAGACACCAGCAGATAAGCGGCGACGTAGCTGGGCAGAACCAGGGGCAACGCCGCCAGGACGGCCCACAAGCGGCGTCCGGGCACGTCGGTGCACACGGTTAACCAGGCCAACGGCACGGCAATGAGCGCGGAGGCCAGTGTGACGGAGCCCGCCAGCAGCACCGTGCGCCACAGGGTGGCTACGGTGGAGCTTTTTACCAGCATCTCCAGCGCCGCGCTGCCTGCGCCCGAAGCGCGCACCACCAGGTAGACTGGCGGCAGCAGCATTAGCAGGCCGACGGCCAGCCCGGCAATCAGCAGCAGTACGCTTGTCCACTCCAGATGCGCCAGACGGCCTACTCCCACCCACGGCTGGGGGAGAGCCAGGCTGCGCTGGCGAAGACGGCCGGTTACAGCAGGAAGCACACTCACAACGCCGATTATGGGGCGTTTAAGCGGGGGGATCTACACAATTTGTTAAGTCAGAAGTTGACCGGGGGAAAACCGAAAGTTGGCGCGTGGTTAAGGCCAGATTTAACCAGGGTTCATTTTTCTACTTTTCTGCTAACGAAAGCAGGCGAAAGCCCGTGCACAGGCCCTCGCCCGGCTTGCCGCAGCCTTTGTAGCGCGGGAAATCCAGCGGTTGCTGCGCCAGACGCAGCAGGTAACGCTGGCCGCTTTCACGGTGCACGAAGCGCGCTGCCAGGACCTCTTCGGCCCAGGCGGCTTGATCTAAGGTGAAGGCCTGCAGCCGCCGCTCGCCGGTCTGCTGGCGCAGGAAATATTCGGCGGCCTGTACGCCTTCTTCATAGCAGCTTCGCCCGCGCAGATACGGCAGGGGCATCTCGCCGGCGGCATACGCCTGATGAAAGGCGACGGCGTCGGCCGCGTTCTGCAAGCGCCCGTAATAGAGGCCGTGAGGAAAGGTGATGACGTTGGCGGCGAAGCGATGGCCGCCCACGTGCGTGGTCTGCCACACCGCGTCGCCTTCCAGCGCGCGCAGGGCATAATAGACCTCCAGGCCAAACAGGGCACAGCAGCGGTCGCGCCGGCCGTTGGTGCACACCAGCAAGAGGGGCTCGCCGGTAAGCGCCGCATCCTGCTGCGCCTCGCCGGCCAACAGGGCTGCGATGTCGATGTCCAGCAGCGCCTCATAACCGGCGAGCTGAAAGCGATAAAGGCGCGGCGACTTCTCAGAGGTTATAGCTACAAAAAAGGCAACTGTGTCGCCGCTGCTCTCGCGCTCATACTTGATAAACTGCAGGCGAGCACGCCCCACGCTAGCGGCCTGCGCCCCTAGCCAGGCGCGCACCTCTGGCGACAGCTCATTGTCGGTGGTTGCCTTTTCGGTCCAGGGGCCATTGTACTCCAGCAAGAACCACACGTCGTTGTGCAGGGCCGTGCCATATAAGGGCTCGCCCCGCTCGCGGGAGACGACAGCGCAGAAGGCGTCGGCCTCCGGCGCCAGATAACGGGGATTGACCATGTGCGCTCCGTTAGGAATGAAGGTCGTTAAGCCGTATACGATAGCCGTGACTGGGCTGCCGGTCAACGTCGACGCTGGCCCCGGAGCAGAAACGGTGCAGCGGGCACACCTCGCAGCCGGCGCAAGGTCCTTCGACGCGCTCGATGCGCCCGCGCTGCGCCAACTGGCGCATCATTTGCTCCGTCTGGTCGGGCGCAAGGCCCAGGTGCAGCGCCGCAGCACGGGCGCTGATGGGGGCCCCCCCTGCTGCTCGTACCAGGTTCAAAAGTTCTTGCAGCACTACGCCTTCCTCGCTAGCCCAGGCCCAGCAGCAGCCCGCCCTGGTAAATGGCTACAGCCACCAGCCAGGGAACCGCGAACATGATCAGCACCGACAGGCCGGCCCAGGGCCAGCCGTACTCCTGAATCTGCGCGCCAATGGTGGCCATGCAGGGCACATAGAGCAACACGAAGACGACAAAGGCAAGGGCCGCCAGCGGCGAATATTGGTTGCGCAAAGCGCGCGTCAGCGCCGTGTCTTGAGGCTGCGCTTCGCTTTCAAATAACGTGACGCCCGGCGTTAGCACTTCCAGCAGCGCCTTGCCCGTCTGCACCGTCGCTGCGGCAAAAGACAGGCCAATCTCGCGCACGTCGGCAAGCAACGAGGGTGCGCCTTCGGGCTCGGCCACCGGCTCGGCTGCCTCGCCCAGGTAGAGCTGTGACAGCGAGGACACCACGGCTTCTTTGGCCAGCATGCCCGTCAGCAGAGCGCCGCTGGCCTGCCAGTCGCCAAAGCCCGCCGGCTCGAATAGCGGCGCGATGGTGACGCTCATGCGGCCAAAGGCGCTCTGGCGCTGATCTGTAACGCCCCAGGGCAGATTCAGCAGGAGCCAAAATACAACCGACACCAACAAGATGAATGTTCCGGCGCGGCGCAGAAAGGCCGATGTCTGCTGCCACGTAACCTGCCACAGCTCGCGCGGCGTGGGCCAACGGTAGGGCGGCATCTCCATGACCATGGCGCTTGCCGACGCGCCGCGAAAGACCGTGCGCGACAGCAGCGCGCCCAGCAGCCCGGCGACCAGGATACCGAAGACATACAGCCCCCAGATGACGATGGACGCATACTGCGCAAAGAAGGCCAGCCCAAAGATGACATAGACGGGCAGGCGCGCTGAGCAGGACATGAAGGGGATGAGCAAGCCCGTCAGCAACCGTGCCCCGCGGTTCTCAATGGTGCGTGTGGCGAAAATGGCGGGCACATTACAGCCAAAGCCAAGCATCATGGGCATGAACGACTGCCCCTGCAGGCCAATGGCGTTCATGGCGCGGTCCATCACAAACGCGGCGCGCGCCATATAGCCGCTGGCCTCCAAAAAAGCCAGCGAGAAAAACATGACCAACAGGCCCGGCAAGAAGACCACCACGCCGCCTACGCCGGCGATCACGCCTTCGGCCACCAGCCGGTTGAGCCATTCTGGCGCTTGCAGCAGGGTGAACAACGCCGCCGTCCAGCGGCTGAGGGGCCCGCTGACCACGCCGTCGATCCAGTCCAGATAGGGCGCCGAGACGGTCTGCACCAGGCTGAAGACCAGGTACATCAGCGCCAGCATGATCGGTACGCCTAACCATCTGTGCGTCAGAATGCGGTCCATCTTGTCCGAGGGCGTGGCGCTGCGCGCCGGGGCGCGGAGCACGTCTTGCACCAGGTCGCGCACGAAGTGATAGCGGCGATCCGTAATTACAATGTCCAGGTCGTCGCCGTGCAGGCGCTGCAAGCGGCCACGGCTCTCCGCCAGGGCTTTGTGCAGGTGCGCGCGCTCTTCGGCCGGCGCGTTGGCCAGAAGGCTGTCGTCGCCTTCTAGAAGCTGGATTGCCAGCCAGCGCGGCTGAAACTGCTGCGCCAGTTCCGGGCAGGCGGCCGCCGCCGCTGCCAGCCGTTCTATCTCTGCTTCAATGGCATCCCCGTAGTCGGGGAGCGCCGTTTGCCATGCGATGTTTGCCAGCGCCATCTGTTGTTCCTCTGCCATTCACAGATCCTGATGAGCCATGCGGCTCGTCTTCATTGTCCCTGGCCGCCGCGGCGATCAGGTCGCGCAGGGCCGCCAGCCCCTCGCCGCGCGTGGCCACGGCGGCAATCACGGGCACGCCGCCCAGCCGCGCCGACAGCGCGCCGGCGTCGATATGGTAGCCGCGCTTTGCGGCGACATCGCTCATGTTCAGCACCATCACCAGCGGCGCGCCGGTCTCCAGGATCTGGGTGGTCAAATACAGGTTGCGTTCCAGGTTTGCGGCGTCGATCACGTTCACCACGAGGTCGGGCGCCTCCTGCACAATATAGTTACGCGCAATTTGCTCTTCTGGCGAGTAGGCCGACAGACTGTAGGTGCCCGGTAGGTCCACGACGGTGACCTGCACGTCGTGCACCTCGAAGGCGCCCTCTTTGCGCGCCACGGTTTTGCCGGGCCAGTTGCCCACGTGCTGCTGCGAGCCCGTGAGGCTGTTGAAGAGCGTGCTCTTGCCGCAGTTGGGGTTGCCCGCCAGGGCGACGCGAACGTGTCTCATCAGATTGCCTCCGGCGCAGACAGCGGCTGCACGTCTAGCTCCTGGGCCATCTGGCGGCCCAGGGCAAGGCGCGAATTTCGCACACAAATCATCACCGGGCCGCCCGTATTTTGCAGCACGGTCATCTCCACGCCGGGCGTCAGGCCCAGCTCCGCAAGCCGCCGGCGCAGGCGCCGGCCGGAGCCGACGCCCATCAGGCAACAGGTCTGGCCTACGCTGACGGCGCTAAGGGGACAGACCTCACAGGCGGGGCACGGGCCGCCACAAGGCTGCACATGGCCCGCCGGGCACTGCTCGCTCTTCTGTTTGAAGAAGGAGCTGAAGAACGAGGCGCGCATCAGGCTAACTGCTGCTCCCATGGCCGCCAGCGGTATCAATAGTTTCATGTTGTGCTTTCCTCACGTGGGGACAGATAGATACAGCGCGCCGCGCCCTCGCCCAGGGCCGCCACGCGCGGGCCAACGCGCACCATCAGCGGCCCGTCGAAGGGCGCGATCTCCTGCAGCACGATCTCAACGCCGGGCAGCAGGCCCTGGCTTTGCACATAGGCCAGCAGCTCGCTGCTTTCGGGGAAAATCGCGCTGACAACGCCGGCCTGGCCCACGGGAATCTCGGTCAATGGCCTCAGGCCGTCGCAAGTGGCAGCGCCGTCGTCGCGCGGCACGCGGTTGCCGTGCGGGCAGCGCTGCGGATAGTCCAGGAAGGCGTCCAGGGCGTCGGTTACGGCCGCGTCGGTGGCGTGCTCCAAGCGGCAGGCGTGGTGGTGCACATCGGCCCAGGGCAACTGCAAATAGTCGTGCAGAAAGATCTCCCACAACTGGTGGCTGCGCAGCACCTGCGAGGCAAGCTCGCTGCCGTCGTCGGTTAGCTGGATGCCCTTATAGGGCCGGTGCTGCAGGTAACCCTGTTCCTCAAGGCGGTGCACCATCTCCGTGGCGGAAACCGCCGACACGCCTAACTGGCGCGCCAGGGCCGAGATAGGAACCAGGGTCTCGCCTTCTGCCAGCTCTTGCACCGTCTTCAAATACATCTCGGCGCTCTCATTAAATGGTTCGTGTTTCATCGGCAGCCAATTTCCTTATCTCGGCCTGTGCGCGGGCCGCTACAGCTTGCACGGCCTGTTTCAGGTTACCCTTATATTATGTGTATAGGCGCTCCAGATTCAGTGTTAAGTCTCGCCCTTTATTGTGACATTTGTCACAAGCAAAAAGGCCCGCCGCGACTGAAAGGTCGCGGCGGGCCCCGGTTATTGCCGTTGGTTGGCGAAAGCTTAGGGCAGAATGCCCACGTCGCTCAATAAGGCCACGGTGCCTTGCAAGTCGGCCATTTGCGCCAGGTCGATGTCGACAGCCTGCGCGTCGAGTTCGGCCAGCGGTGGCAGCAGGGGCGATACCTCCACGCCGTCCACCAGCGAATACTCATAGGTCTCGGATGCGAAATATTGCTGACCGTCCACGGAGAGCATGTACTCTAACAGGCGCAGTGCGTTGTCAGGATTGGACGCCGTATTCAGGATGCCGGCGCCGGAAACCATGATCAGCGAGCCGGGCCCGCCGCCGGGCAAGAAGTAGTTGCGCGCGCCGAAACTCTCGCCTTCCTCGGCAATGAAGCGGTACAAATAGTAGTGGTTGACAAAGCCGGCATCGACCTCGCCTGTGCCGACGGCGGCCACGATGGCCGTGTTATTCTCGTAGACGATGGGCTCGTTGGCCTGAATGCCTTCCAGCCATTCTCGGGCGCGTTCCTCGCCCCAGATGGCGCGCATGCCGGTGACCATGGCCTGGAAGGAGCCGTTGGTCGGCGCCCAACCCAGGCGGCCGCTCCATTCAGGCTCGGTGAAGCCGAAGATATCCTGCGGCAGTTGCGAGGCGGGGTCGTCGATGGCCTGGGTGTTGTAGGCAATCACCCGTGCGCGGCCCGAAATGCCAACCCAATCATTGGCCGGCGACTGGAACCGTTCAGGGACCTGGGCCAGCAGCTGCGCCGGCAGCTCGGCCAGCATGCCTTCCTGCTGCACGGCGCCCAGGCCGCCCGGATCCTGCGCATAGAACAAATCCGCCGGGCTGTTGGCGCCTTCCTCCAGCAGCGTGGCGGCGATCTCGGCCGTGTTGCCGTAGCGCACCTGCACGTCAATGCCCGTTTCAGCAGCGAAGGCTTCGATCATGGGTCCAACCAGGCTCTCGCTGCGGCCGGAATAGACAACCAGGCTGCCGCCCGTTTGGGCTGCGGGCTCCGTAGGCTCAATTTGCTCTTGAGGCGTTTCGGCCGGCTGTTCGATGGGGGTTTCCTGGGTCGCGGCCGGCGGCGCTTCCGGCGTCGCGGCGCCCTGGCAAGCAGCCAGCGCCAGAATGATAATCATCGTCGCGAGGGCAACGACCTTTGTGTGAACACGCATCACTTTCTCCTCTTAACGGAACACTGGATAAAGAACTGTTCTGCACCGTCCATTATTGGCAGCCTTCGCTGCCGGTACAAGGCAAGCCGTTAAATTTTGTTTTGACAGACCTTCACTTGAAAGTTAACAGCCGTGCACTGTGCGGAGCACCGTCAGTTAAAGGCAGGTTGAACTGCGGTTAAGAAGCCGAAAGGGCCTGACAGCGCGGCTCCCCAGCCCGCCTTACAGCAGGGCGTGAATATAACGCACAGCAGGCGCCGTGTCTGCGCCATCGACCACCAGGCTGATGCTGCATTCGGAGGAGCCCTGGGCAATGGCGATGATATTCAAGCCGTGGTCGCCCAGCGCGCTGAAGATGCGCCCGGCGATGCCCGGCGTGCCACGCATGCCTGCGCCCACGATGGTGACTATCGACACCGGGTTCATGGCCCACACGCGGTCGATGTCGCGCCGCGCCAGCTCGGCCTCGAACTCACACTCCACGGCGGCCGTGACGGCCTGGTGCGTCGAGGCGGGCACGGCAAAGCAGATCGACTGTTCGGAAGAGGCCTGCGTGATCAGCAACACGTTCACCTGTTCCTGGGCCACGGCGCCGAACGTGCGCGCGGCAATGCCCGGAACGCCCATCATGCCCTTGCCTTCTACGGTGAGCAGGCTCAAAGACTCGATGGCCGTGACGGCTTTCATGCCGTTGCGGCTGGCACCGTTGTCGGGCACGATCAGGGTGCCTTCGTGGTCCGGATTGAAGCTGTTTTTGATGCGCAGGGGGATTTCGCCGTCCATGCAGGGCCGTATCGACTTGGGATGCAGCACCCTGGCGCCATAGTAAGCCAGCTCGGCCACTTCGCGGTAGGTGAGCGTCGTGATGGTGTGCGCCTGCGGCACCAGGCGCGGATCCGCGCTCATCACACCGTCTACGTCGGTCCAGATCCATACTTCGCGGGCGGCCAGCGCCTGCCCCAGGATGGCGGCGCTATAATCAGAGCCGCCGCGACCTAATGTGGTCACCACGCCGTCGGCCGTGGCGGCGATAAAGCCAGTGACCACGGGTGTGACGCCCTGTGCCAGGAGCGGCAGCAGGCGCTGTTGTGAGCGCAGCGCCGTTTCGGCCAGGTGCGGCGTGGCCGCCTGGAAGCTGGCGTCGGTGAGGATCAGCTCGCGGGCATCTACGGCCTGGGCGGTGCGCCCTGCCTGGCGTAAAGCAGCGGCCAAAATGCGCACGCTCATTTGCTCGCCCATGGCGCTGATGGCGTCCAGGGCGCGCGGCGTGAGCTCGCCAAGCACGAGCACGGCATGGCAAAGCTGCTCAAAGCGATCGACGAAGCCACGGATCTCGTCCAGGAGCTGCTCGCGCTCTGGGCCCTCCGCCAGCAGGGTTTCGACGACCTCGTCGTGCGCGCTGCGCAGCAAGGTCGCCGCGCGGTGGTAGGCCTTTTCATTGCCGGCCACGGCGGCGTGCGCCCCTTGCAGCAGCAAGTCGGTCACTTTTGTGGGCTGCGTGCCCATGGCCGAAGCCACGACGACGACGTCGCCCCGTTCGGCAATGGTGTGCTGTATGAGCTGCACGGTCCGCCGCAGCGCTGCGGCGCTGCCGACTGAGGTGCCTCCGAATTTCATGACAAGCGTCATCCAATACTCTCCAAATTTGTTGCCAGGGCCTGCTGCAGGTCGGCGACGATGTCGGCCACATCTTCAATGCCAAGAGCCAGGCGCACCAGGTTGTCGCGAATGCCTTGCGCCAGCCGCTCCTCGCTGGAAAGCTCGTAGTAAGACATGATCGCCGGCTGCTCCACCAGGCTTTCGACGCCGCCCAGGCTGGGCGCAATGTAGGGAATCGACAGGGCATCGACGAAGCGCGCCGCAGCGTCCAGGGGCGGCTCGCCGGATCGCGGCTTCACCGTGAAGCTAACCACACCGCCAAAGCCGCTCATCTGCGCCTTTGCTACTTGATAATCGGGGTGCGATGGCAGGCCCGGATACCACACCTGTTCGATGGCCGGGTGGGCTTCGAGCATTTCGGCTACGGTCTGCGCGCTGCGATTCTGGCGCTCCAGGCGCAAGGCCAGCGACTTCAGGCCGCGCTCCAGCAAGTAAGCCGTGTGCGGGTCCAGCACGCCGCCCAACATGCCCTGCGTCTGGCGCAGGGCGCTAATCAGCCCCGCCTCGCCCACCACCACGCCAGCAAGAATATCGTTGTGCCCGCTGAGATATTTGGTGCCGCTGTGAATGACGAGATCGATGCCCCATTGCAGCGGCCGTTGGTTGACGGGCGTGGCAAAGGTGGCGTCGATGATCGTTTTCAGCCGATGCTTGCGCGCCAGCGCCGCCAGGCGCTGCAGGTCTAGCACGCGCAGGTAAGGGTTGGTTGGGCTCTCGCTGAAAATCAGCCGCGTATTACCCTGAATCGCGCTTTCCAGGGCGCGGAAGTCGCCCATGGGCGCCTGTGTGGCGTCGATGCCCAGCCGCCGCAGGAACGTCTGGCAAAACTGCTGCGTTTTACGGTAGCTATCGCCGGTGAAAATAATGTGGCTGCCTGTGGGCAGCATCGACAGCAGCACGTTGGTGATGGCGGCCATGCCCGAGGGATAGAGCAGGGCGTCGCCGCCCTGGTCCAGGGCAGCCAGGCGTTGCTCGACGGCGCGCACCGTGGGGTTGCCGTAGCGGGCATATTCGTTGCGCTCGGCGTAGGCCGCGCCGCCGCCCCAGCTTTTGGCCTGCATGAAGGCGCGCAGGTCGGCGGTGTCCTCAAAGGTATAGGTCGCAGTCTGCGTAATTGGCGTCACCAGGCTGTTGCCCGGCCTGCTACGCCGCTCGCTCACACGGCCGTGCACCGCCGTGGTGGAGGCCCCGCTCTGGCGCGGCTCTTGTGGCGCTTCTGTCTGTTTGTCTTGCACAGCCACACCTGTCATTGCCATCTCCTGTTCAGGGTCTATCAAACAAAAAAGCCTCTCCTGAAAGTTCAGAAGAGGCATATCTGTCGGCGCTATACCGCTCCTCATCTTCCAGAAGAATACCCAGTGGGTAACTCTCTGCCGGAATTAGCACCATTTCCGCGCCGTCGCGGCGGTTGCTGAGGCTTCATCGGGCCGGTCCCTCCGCCTCTCTGGATAAGAAGTGTTATTCAATTGTGGCGCAAATTGCGCTCACTATAGCAGTGGCCAGGCCGCCTGTCAACCGTTTCAGTTATAATATGCTCATGCTTCTGATCCTGACGCACGAAAACGCCGACTTCGACGCCGTGGCCTCGCAGCTCGCGGCGCACAAGCTCTATCCGCAGAGCGTGCCGCTGCTGTCGCGCCGCGTGAATCGCAATGTGAAGCAGTTCCTGTCGCTGTACTGGGACCTGCTGCCCTTCATGCGGCCCGACGATTGGCGCAGGCGGCAGATCAGGCAGGTTATCCTGGTGGACACGCAGAGCCTGCCCGGGGTGCGCGGCCTGCGCGACGACACGCCCGTGCGCGTAATCGATCACCACGAATCTTCGGAGATGGACCCCGCCTGGGAGCGCCACATCGAGCCGCTGGGCTCGGCGACGACCCTGCTGGTGGAGATGCTGCAGAGCGCCCGCTTGTCGCTGGCGCCCATCGAAGCCACTTTGCTGCTGCTGGGCATTTATGAAGATACGGGCTCGCTGACCTACGGCGCCACGCGCCCGCGCGATGCGCGCGCCGCGGCCTGGCTGCTGGAGCAAGACGCGGACCTGGCCGTCGTGCGCCGCTTCCTGGAAATTCCGCTCTCCGAGCAGCAGCAGGCGTTGTATTTCGAGCTGCAAAAGAACACGGAGTGGCTGCGGCCGCAGGGCCAGACCATCGCCCTGGCCACGGCCGTGGCCGAAGAAGGCTTCGACGACGAAATTTCGGCCATCGCGCACCGCATGCGCGACGCGCTGAACCCCTCTGGGTTGATTCTGCTGGTGCGCCTGCGCCAGCACGTGCAGCTGGTGGCACGCAGCACCACGGATGACGTGAACGTGGCGCACATTGCGCGCGAGCTGGGCGGCGGCGGCCACGAGCGCGCGGCGGCGGCCACGATTATGGATCTGTCGCTGGCCGAGGCCGTGGCCCGCGTGCGCGAGCTGATTCCACAGGCGGTGCAGCCGGCGGTGAAGGTGTCGGAAATGATGTCTCGCGGTGTGCAGGTGCTCGACGACACGACCACCGTAGAGCAGGCGGCGCGCCTGATGCAGCGCCTGGGCCACGAGGGCTATCCCGTGGTGGATAGCGAAAGCGGCCGACTGGTGGGCTTGCTGACGCGGCGCGCCGTGGACCGCGCCATGCAGCACGGCCTGGGCCGCCTACGCGTGAGCCGCGTGATGAAAAGCGGGCGCATCACGGTGACGCCTTCTGACGCCATCGAGCGCGTGCAGCAGCTGATGATTGAAGAGGATTGGGGCCAGATTCCAGTGATCGCCGGCGACGAGACGCCGGGCAGCGAGCAGGCAGGCGACGCCGAGCGGCTGATTGGCATCGTGACGCGCACCGACCTGCTGCGCCTGCTGACGCGCCCCATGGACGATCAGAACGAATCGAACCTGCGCCGCCTGCTGGGCAAAGCGCTTGCGCCGCCCGTCTGGCGCATGGTGCAGGCGGCCGGCGAACTGGCCGGCGAGCTGAACATGGCGCTTTACTTCGTGGGCGGCCCGGTGCGCGACCTGCTGCTGGAGCAGCCGGCCGTGGACCTGGACATGGTCGTGGAAGGGGACGCTATTGCCCTGGCGCAGCGCCTGCAGCGGCGCTATGGCGGGCGCGTACGCAGCCACAGCCGCTTCGGCACAGCCAAATGGCTGCTCTCGCCGCGCACCTGGCGGACGATTGGCGGCGACGGGGATGGCGTCGGCGGCGGCGGGCCGGAGCTGCCGGAAAGCATCGACTTTGTGACGGCGCGCACCGAGTTTTACGACCGGCCGGCGGCGCTGCCGGAGGTGGAGAGCAGCTCGATTAAGCTGGACCTGCACCGGCGCGATTTTACGATCAACACGCTGGCAATCCGCCTGGACGGCGCACATCTGGGCGAGCTGCTGGACTTTTATGGCGGCCTGCGCGACCTGGATAACGGCGTGATTCGGGTGCTGCACAGCCTGAGCTTTGTGGACGACGCCACGCGCATCTTGCGCGCCGCGCGCCTGGAGCAGCGCCTGGGCTTTGAGATCGAGCCGCGCACAGCCGAGCTGATTGCCGACGGCCTGCCGATGCTAGACCGCGTGAGCGGCGAGCGCATCCGCCATGAGCTGGAGCTGGCACTGCGCGAGTCGCAGCCGGGGCCGGTTGTTGCCCGCCTGCACCAACTGGGCGTGCTGCGCCGCCTGCACCGCAACCTACACTGGAACCAGCAGTCTGAAACCAACTTTAGCAACCTGCGAGAGCTGCTGCAACAGCCCATGTGGCGGCAGGCGCTGCAAGAGGAGTCGCCGGCTTCGGTCTACTTTGCCCTGTGGATGGCCACGCAGGCCGCCGCCGTGCGCGCGGCCTTTATGGAGCGCCTGAGTGTGCGTAAGAGCACGCGCGAGGAGGTGGAAGGCGTGGTGGCCATTGTGCAGCAGCTGCAGACGTTGGGCGCGGAGGCAGCGCCCGCGGAGGTCGAGCGCCGGCTGCGGCCATTTGCGCCTTATCCGCGCATCTTGCTCAGCGCCCGCGCGGCGCTGCATGGGCAGCCGGCGGCGCAGCTCGTCGACAGCTACCAGGGGAGCTGGCGGCAGATGCGGCCGGCCCTGGACGGCAACGATTTGCGCCGCATGGGCTTGAAGCCCGGCCCGCAATTTGGGCGGCTGCTGGACGCTTTGCTGGCGGCGCGCCTGAACGGTGAGGTGAGCAGTGAGGCCGAGGAGCGCGCCCTGCTGCAGCGCCTGCTTGAGGCGGGTAGGGACAGGCAATAAATTGCCTTACTACGAACCTTTGACGGGCAATAAATTGCCTTACTACGAACCTTTGACGGGCAATAAATTGCCTTACTACGAGCCTTTGGTGCGTGGAGTAAGGTTCGTAGTTGCGCGATTTATCGCGCTGGGGATAGGCAATGCATTGCCGGTTGCGAGCCAGTTGTTCTAAAAGGAAGAGAGCGATACCTGTGTTTCGGTCTCGCGCCAGGGGCCGGTTTGGAGGAAGCCCACGGCTTCGTCGCGCGTGCCGTCCATGAGGATGGTGAGCCGCTTTTGGGGATCGGCGCGGGCGACGTCGATCACTTTTAACGTATCGCCCAAGGCTGCATCGGCCGGCGAGAGGCTGGCCAACAAATTCTCCGAGGCGGCAAAGTAGTCCCAGTCGAAGGCGCTTTGCTCGTTGGTGAGGTGTAGGGGCAGGGAGTAGATGCCGCCTTCCACCAGATCTTGAAAGAAGTGCGTGCCGTACGACAGCTCCGGCGCGCCGCCGCCCTCAGCCACGGCCATTTCCACGAGCGCGCGGGTGTTGAAGATGTCGGCGTAGCCCACGCGCACGCCGAGCTCGATATTGGCGCTGCCCCAGCGGCCGGGACCCATGATGATGAACTCCTCGTCCTCAAGTATCTTGTTCAGCCGCCCAATGGCGCGGCCCAGCTCCAACCGTTTGCCGGTCTGTTCAATCTGGCCATAGGCCCGCGGATCGACGAAGACGATGTAGCGCAAGCCTTCGATTTTGCCGTCTGGTATCAGGTCGAAGCTGCGGAAAAGCACGTCTTCCTCGCGTAAGTCGCCGGGAATGGAGACCGCTTCGCCCACGATGCGCTCGCTCAGGGGGCGGCATTGCAGCACGTAAAGCCGGTAATCGGGGTTGGGGTAGCTCGGCACTACGTCCAGGGCAAACTCGATATCTACGGGATTCTGGTACGCTTCTTCAAGCAGGCGCAAGGTGTTGCGCATCAGGTGAATGAAGCGGCGGTCGCGCACCAGGGTGTCGAAGGTGATCACCAGGTCGTCGGTGGATTCCAGGCTTGCCGTAGACAGGATCGGTTGGATGTAATCTTCTTTGGATTGGCAGGCTACGTGCCGCAGATAGGGATAGTTGAGATGCAGAACCTGACGCACGGGCACGGTGGCCAGCTGGTTCTGCTGCAGGTCGATCACGTCGATGTAATGTTGCGAATATTGGTAGATGGCCTGCGCCGTGCTCTCCGGCCGGAGGGTGGGATGGCTGAGGGAGACCATGCGCGGGTAATCATCGCTGACACGGTCGACGGCGCGGGTGCCCAGGCCCCACACCATGCGCAAGAAGCCATCTTCGCGCCGGATGCGCGGGTGCCAGCGAAACGGATTTTTGCTGAAGCCCACACCGGCAATAGCGGGGAAGTAGTAGCGGCCGTGCCGCTCGCCGTGCACCGGCTGGATGAGCACGGCCATGCGCTCGTCATAGTCGATCAGGTCGTGCCGCTTACGGTAAAGCAGGGCGTCGGGGTTTAAGGCGCTGGCGTAAATGCGCTTGATAGCCTCCAACAGCGCCGCCAGGTTTTCGTCGGCATCGCCCTGGTTGGCGCAGAAGTGGCTCTGGTATTTGCCGGCAAAGGCGTGCCCGAAGTTGTCTTCCAACAGGCTCGATGAGCGCACGATGAGCGGCCTGTCGCCGGCCTCCGCCAGCAGCTCGCGCATACGCCGCACAAAATGGCCCGGGAAACGGCCCGCCAGGTGCGCCTCGACCACCTGCGGGTAGGCCGCGCGGATCTCCTCAAGGGGCAAATACTTCTGGTTCATGAACCGTTCTAGGTTGTTGAGGCTGTGGAATTCGTAGAGCATGTCGGTGCTCACAAAGGTGGATTCGGGTATGGCCACCTGCTCGCTCAGCTCCGGGCCGCCGCCGGCGGCGCTGCGCTGCAAAATCTTCCAGGCCAGCAGCATGCCCGCCGCCTTGCCGCCGATCTTACCGTCGCCAATGCGCCGCTGGTAAATGTGGCGCAGGTCGCCCATGGTGAACACTTTCTTGGCCACGCCGATGTACGGGAGCTGGTCGCTGATCATGCCCTTAATCAGCACGACCTTAATCTCTTCCAGGTGGTGGCGCACCTTCTCGCGCTCCTCTGGCGGCAGGCTCTCATAAATCTCGCCCTGCTCGAAGAGCAGCGACCAGGGCGCCACTTCAGGGTTAAAGGCCAGTTGCAGGGTGTGGGCGCGGGTGGGCTGCTGGCTCAGCACCTCGCCCACCAGCCGGTCGAACTGCTCGGCGGGCAAGTTGTAACCAAAGTAGAAGTCGGTATGAAAGGCGCGCACTCGGGCTTTGCGCCGGTGCCAGACGCTGGGCGGCTCGGAGACAAAGGGGTCGTGCACCCCTTCGCGGCGCTGCGATTCGAGCGCCATCTGCTCCACTTCGGTCTCAAAGAGCGCTTCATCCACGACGCCGCGCTTGAATATCTCCTCACGCATACGCTCGCGGATACGGTCGGCGAGGATGGGATATTGCGCCAGCTTGATATAGATATCAATGGTCGAGGTGGTGCTGCGTAAGGGAGGCGTAGACATGGCGGCTATTCTCCGACGCCAGCTTCGGGCGTCGCGGCTTTTTGCGCGGCGCGCGGCGGCCGCTGCGCTGCCAGGAAGCCGACGGCCAGGTCGCGCGTGCCATCCATCAGGATGGTAAGCTGCCTGCCTGGCGCTTGCGCCGTCACGTCGATCACGCGCAGATAAGCCTCCAGGCCGGCGTCGCGCGGCGACATTTGGGCCAGCAAATTGGGCGACTCTTGAAAGAAGGACCAGTTGAACTTGCTATCTGCCTGGTCCAGGTGCATGGGCAGAGCATGAATGCCGCCCTCCACCAGATCCTGAAAGAAGTGGGTGCCGTAAGAGAGCTCGGGGCTGCCGTCGGCGCCGGGCACGGCGATTTCCACCAGGGCCCTGGTGTTAAAAATGTCGGCATAGGTCACACGCACGCCCAGCTCGATGTTGGCGCTGCCCCAACGTCCGGGCCCCATCAACACGAACGAGCTACCGGCCAGCCGCCCATTTAAGCGCCCGATGGCGCGCCCGATCTCCAGGCGCACGGCGCTTTCGCGGATGGTGCGGTAGGCCACGGGGTCCACAAACAGCACATAGCGCACGCCTTCCACGCGGCCATCGGGAATGAGCCCCTTCGTGCGCAGCAGGATGTCCTGCTCCGGAATATCGTCGGGAATCTGCACCGCTTCGCCTTCTTCGCGGCGGCTCAAGGGCCGGCACTGCAGGATATGTAGCTTGTAGCTGGCTTCAGGGTAGTCGGGGATGATCTCCACGGCAAACTCGATATCGACGGGCATGCGATAGCCGTTCTCCAGGCGCATCAGCGCCGTGCGCATGAGCTTGATGAAGCGGCGATCCTTCAGAAGCGTGTTGAAGGTAATCACCAGGTCGCCCTCATCCTCCACGCTAGCCGTCGATAGCAGCTCCTGAATGTAATCGCCCCGCTCCAGGGAAGCTACGTAGCGCAGGAGCGGGTAGCCGGCTGTGAGCACCTCGGCGATGGGCAGCGTCTTCATGACATTTTCTTCAAGGTCAATGAGATCGATGTAGTGCTGTGAATATTTGCGGATGGCCCTGGCCGTTAGCTCTGGGCGCAGCTGCGGGTGGCTGAGGGCCACGAGGCGCGGATAGTCGTTGCCCATGCGTTCCACGGCGCGCGTGCCCAGACCCCAAACCAGCCGCAAGAAACCGTCTTCGCGGCGGATGCGCGCGTGCCAGCGGAAGGGGTTGTGGCTAAAGCCCACGCCGGCAACTGTGGGGAAGAAGCGCCGGCCCGTCTTTTGGCCGCGAACGCGTTGAATGAGCACGGCCATGCGCTCGTCGTAGTCGATCAGGCCGTGCTGCTGGCGGTAGGAGATGGCGTCGGGATTCAGGGTGCTGGCAAAGATGCGCTTGATGGCCTCCAGCAGCGCTTCCAGGTTTTCGTCTTCGCTGCCCTGGTTAGGGCAGAAGTAACTCTGGTATTTGCCGGCGAAGGAAGAGCCGAAGTTGTCTTCGAGCAGGCTCGACGAGCGGACCACCATGGGGTCGCGGCCCATCTGTTTTAGCAGCTCGCGAAGCTGATCGACGATAGGCCCCGGAAAGCGGCCCGCCAGATGTTCCTGGACGATCTGCTCATAGCTTTCGCGGATCTCCTCCAGCGGCAGATACTTCTGGTTCATCAAATGGTCCAGGTTGTTGATGCGTCGAAAGTCGTAAATGACGTCGGTACCCAGGAAGTAGGAGTCGGGTATCTGCACCTGCTCGCTGATGTCGGGGCCCAGCTCCGGGTCGCGCTGCTGCAAGATGCGCCAGGCCAGCAGCATGCCCGCCGCTTTGCCGCCAATCTTGCCGCCGCCAATGCGCCGCTGGTAGATTTTGTAGAGGTCGGCGATGCTAAAGACGCGCTTGGCCACGCCAATGAAGGGCAACTGGTCGCTGATCATGCCCTTGATCAGCACCACCTTAATCTCTTCCAAATGGTGCGCCGCCTTATCACGCTCTGGCGGCGCTTTGCTTTCGTAAATCTCGCCCTGGCGGAAGAGCATGCTCCACGGCGCGATTTCGGGGTTAAAGGCCAGCTCTACCAGCTCGGCCGTCGCCGGCTGCTGGCCCAATAGCTCCTGCACAATGTGGTCGAACAGCTCGGCGGGCAGGTTGTAGGCAAAGTAGAAGTCGGTGTGCAGGGCGCGAATGCGCCGTTTGCGCTTCTCCCACATGTCGCCGGCTTCCTGCGCGTAGGGGTCGTAAAAACCTTCGCGCTTTTGCGACTCTATGGCCAGGTGTTCTACTTCGGCTTCAAAGGTGGCCTCGTCGACAATGGCGCGCTTAAAGATCTCCTCGCGCATGCGCAGCCGGATCTGGTCGGCAAGTATCGGATATTGGGCCAGCTTAATATAGATGTCGATGGTAGACGTGGTGCTGCGCAGCGGGCGCTGCTCGCGGCTGGGACCGGACATCCGCTCTCCTTGTTTGCTCAAAACGACCTCCTGATTATGGCCATGGCAGCGGTGGAAGGCAACACGGTCGGGTGAGCGCGGTGTGAGGCGGCCAGCGCCCGCTTGAATTGTGGGCGGCGTAAACTAGAATAACAGAAGATAAGGCTGGCTTGAGGAGGTATTATGTCTACTATTTTTGCGAAAATAACCCGCGGCGAGGCAAAGGCGGACATCGTGTATCAGGATGAGCTGGTTACCGCCTTTCGCGACATTCACCCCGCCGCGCCCACGCACATCCTCATTGTGCCCAACAAGGAAATCGCCACGGCCGACGACCTGACGGCGGAAGATGAAGCCACCGCCGGGCGCATGTTGCTCGTCGCCAGCCGCCTGGCGCGCGAGGAAGGCATTGCCGAAAGCGGCTACCGGCTGATCATCAACTGCCGCGAACATGGGGGACAGGAAGTGTATCATCTGCACATGCACCTCGTTGGTGGGCGACCTCTGGGCCCCATGGTCGTGCGCCGCTAGGCCGCTGAGCCCGTGGCGCCATCCGCCGTGCCCCATCTGCGCCGCGCACTCTGGCTGTTGATCCTGGCGCTGCTGGCCTGCGCCGCGCCGGCGTCGCTGCAGAGCACGGCGCGCCCACCCACCGGCCCGGCCCCGGCGCTCACGCCGCTCCCCGGCGCAACGCCGCGCGGCGCGGCGACGGCCGTGGTGTCGCCCTTCTCCGGGGAAGCGGTGACGGGCGCCGCCGAGCGGCTTGCCGCGCAAAGCCCTTTTGCGCCCTACGCACCACTCACCGTCAATATCGCCGCGCTCGACCCGGCGCTGCCGCGCAGCGACCTGCAAGAGATGGAAAAGCTGCCCGCCCTGCAGCAGCTCACGGTCGGGCAGCGTGAGGCGCTGCTAGAGTACGGCTTTGTCATCGTTGCACAGCCGTTCGATTCGTTTGCCGCAGCCTACGCCGCCGGCGCGGAACAAAAACTGCCGGCTTTCATCACCGTGGAAGCCATCTTACACGCCTTTCGCGTGGTGACCGGCGTGGCCTGGCAGCGCAGCGAGGCTACCTTCCTCACGGCTGATTTGCAGGCCCTCAGCCACAACATGGTGCTGGTGGCCGAAGAGCAGTGGCAGGCGGCGGGCGACGACGCCACGGCGCAGGCAGCTATGCGCAACCTGGGCTTCTTTGCCGTGGCCAGCAAGCTGTTGGATCCTGGCTTCACGCCGCCGCCGCTGGTATCGCAGCTTGTGGCCGACGAGCTGACGCTCGTGGCGCAAGGCGGGCGCTTCATTTCGCCGCTGTTTGGCGAGGAGCTGGACTACAACCTTTTTCACCGGCCGGCGCAGAACGCGCCGAATGACTCGTATGCACGCTATCTGCGCGCCCGCGCCTGGCTGGCGCGCCCCTTTTCCCTGGCCTATGCGCCGCAGGGCAGCGACGCGCTGCAGCAGCTGGCCCGCGCGCGGCTGTCGGCGCGCCAGGCGCTGCTGATGGCCTGGGGGCTGGCAGCGAGCGACAACTACACGCGCTGGCAGCGCCTGTTCGAGCCCACGCTCTATTTCGAGGGCGCCGCGCCGGCCTGGAGCCTGGCCCAGGTGCGGGCAGCCTCTGATCTGGTATTTGGCCCGCAGCCGGCGCTGGCCGGCCTGGCCGCCGACGGCGCCGTCGACAATTTCCTGGCAACCCTGCACACTGCGCCGCCCACGCTGCCCTTCGACGCCGCGGCGCCGCCGGCGTTTGCGCTGCTGCCCATGCCCGCTGCGGGGCACGAAGCGAAACCAGACGGCGCCATTTTGCGCCAGCTCACCTACAACCGCGTGGGCGCGTACAGCGGCGACGGCGCGTTACCCGTGACGGCCGTGCAGACGGCCATTGGGGCCATCCGCGGCCTGCCGCGAAGCCTGGACGTGCCCGCCGCGCTGGGTTCGCCGCTGGCCCGCGAGCTGGCGGCCGCGGCCGGCGACGCGCAGTATGAAGGCTACGAGCTGCAGTTAGACCTGCTGGCGCAGCGCTATGCGGCCCTGGACGCGGCGGCCTGGGGCCTTTCGTTCGACGGCGGCTGGCTTTTCGCGCTGCAGCCGCTGCTGGCGCCCACTGCGGTCGAAGGTTTTCTCTACGCGCCGGCCGAGGCCTGGCAGGCGCGCCGGCTTTCCGGCTGGCACGCTGCCTGGCTGGACATGCGCCAGCCGGCGACGCTGGAACCGCGCCCCGTATCTGCCCTGGCCGTTTCGCCGGACGCGGCGCACGGCTACCTGGAGCCGCAGCCGGCGCTCTACGCGCGGCTGGAAGCGCTCGCGGCGCAGGTGCGGCAAGGCCTAAAGTCGCGCGGCCTGCTGGACGACGAATCGCAGGCCAAGCTGCAGCAGCTCGAACGGCTGCTCGACGCCGCGCGCGTGATCTCGCGCAAAGAGCTGGCGGGCAGCCGCCTGAGCGCCGACGAAGCCCTGCTGCTGAGCCAGTTCGTCTCGCGCCTGCAGAATCTGATCACCTACGAGCCGCCGCCGGGCGCTGCGGCGCCGCTGAGCGGCGGCCGCCTGTCGCGCCTGGTGGACATTTACCAGGAGCCCACAACCGGCCGCTTGCTGCAAGGGGCCATTGGCGAGGCCTGGCCGATCTACGTTCTTGTGCCACGCGAACAGGGAGTGATGTTGACCATGGGTGCGGTGCTGAGCAACTATGAGCTGCACGGTGAGCAGCTTTCGCCCACCTCCTGGCGCGAGCTAGAGTCGCGGCCCGCGCCGCCAGGCTGGCTGCTACCCTACGTGATCGACGCCGCCCGCTCTCCGTAGCCGCGCATTCTTTGCGCGCCGGGCCTCGCGCGGTAAGGAAACCGCGTCTACAACGCTGCGCCGGCGCGCATATTGACATCGTTTGGAGGGCCAATTAGACTACTTTCTAACCCGCCCGGCCGCGCAACTCTCAGGAGGGATCGATGCGATGGGCAGCCTGCTGACCTCAATCTCCGGCGCCTTCGGACAAGGTATCATCCTCGGCGCCTTCTTTCCGGCAGCCATTTTCGTGCTTCTGGGCATTGTCGCGCTGTTGTGGCCCCCTGCCGGCCGCCTGGCGGCCTTCTTCGCGGCGGAAAGCGAATACAACCTGGCCAACGTGGTGGCTGTCATTACGTTCGCCATCCTCGTGGTCACCGGAATTCTGTACAATTTAAACAGCGTGATCATCCGCTTCTTTGAGGGCTATCCCTGGCGCGCCACGCTTGCCGGCCGGATCATGACCACGCGCCAGCAGCGTCGCTTTCATGCGCTGCAACACCGCGCGACGGCCCTTGAAGCGCTGGTGGAAGCGCGCGAGCAAATGCCGGGCTTTCGCCAAGAAGAGGACATCCAGGCCACGCTCCGTGCGGAGGCCGGTCGCAGCCTACGCGAGCTGCGACTTAGTTTCCCATTTGATGCTTCGTATGTGCTGCCCACGAGACTGGGCAACATCATCCGCAAATCGGAAAGCTACGCCTATCGCGAGTACGGCATGGAGCCTATTTCCTTGTGGCCGCGACTGCTCGGCGTCGTCGATGCGGCCTATCTGGCGAAGCTGGAGAGCGCGCGGGTCTCCCTAACCTTCCTTTTAAACAGCGCGCTGCTAAGCATGATCCTGGCGCTTGGATTGCTGATGAACGCATTCGTGAGACAACCGTCTACCTGGTCGTGGGTGTTCTTATTCCTCGGCTTTTTTATCTGCTCCCTGTTGCTGTACCGCGCTTCGCTGAGCAGCGCCGCCGCCTGGGGCAATCTGGTGGAGGGCGCTTTCGACCTCTACCGCTGGGATCTGCTCAAGAAGTTGGGATATAGCCGCGTGCCCCAGACACGCCAGAGCGAAGTGGCGCTTTGGCGCGAGATATCTCGCCAGATCCTGCTCGGAAAATCCGCGTCAGGTGGCGCTCTGGTTTATGATGCGTCGAGAGAAGAATAATCAATAGCAGGTCTGTCAGGAGGTCCGCATGGCCAGTCGCTCTCAAAGATACTTTCTGAACCGCGTGCGCGAGCCGCGTAAGATGGAACGCATCAGCTCTTATGGCATCTACTTTTGGTCTACCCGGCCCGGCGAACAGACCATCGAGACCATTCCCCGGCCGCTCACCGTGCGGCCGGGCCCACAGGGGCAGCCCCTGCTCATGGTGCGCGGCGAGTATTCACGTACGGACCTGCAGGCGATGGCTTCATTTCAAGAGCCCGGCGAGCGCTTTGAGCTGGTGTTGCACAAAGAGCCAGCTGAGCCGCGCGTCGTGATTCGAGGCGGAGGCAGAACCCTGCGGATGGGCGACTGTGGCTGGATGCCGTTAGAAGGGTTAAACCTCGATCTGCCCGGCGATCCTATCCTGCCCGGCGATCCTATCGCCGGTGTGGATCCCGGCGGCGCGATAACGACCGAAACGTGGGTCGGCTGTGTCAGCATGCCCGATGATTGCGCCACGAGCTGTTACTGCCTATACGAAAGCAATATCGACGGCGCCTATGCGTGGCGGCCCGCTGCAGATCCCGACTGCGAGCGCATCAACGACTGGCCGCACGGTTATGTCCCGCTCACTTATGAATGCTCGCCTGTTCTTGTTCCGGCGGACAAAGCGCACGACGACGACACCATTCGCGAACAGGCACAGCGCCAGGAACCGGGCAGCGGTCGCTCCTGGACGTTGCCTTAGACATGTGGAGCACAGGCCCATGACGCTACTTCGCCAATTGCCGGGCATCAGCGCCGCAGAGATTAAGGCCCTCGACGCCCGGAAGATCACCAGCAGCGACAATCTGTGGGAATGGCTGGCCCGCGTGGGTCTACCGGATTTGCGCACAGCGACAGGCCTGGAGCCAGAGCGACTCGTCGACATCCTGACGGCGGCCGCGCTGCATGAAAAGGACAGGCGCAATCGTGGTGGGCAGGTGCTGGTGCAGCTCGTCATCGTCTTCGATGTGCTGCTCGTGGTAGCCATAGCTTTGCTGGTCTTTTTCCGGCGCCTGCCTCTTTCGCCGCCGGCGCTGATTACGCTCCTGGTGGGGCTCGTGGCCCTGATGCTGCTGATCGCCTACCTGGTGATTCAGGAGCAGAACCGGCCCGCAGCCGGAATCGTGGCGCCAGCGGCCGTGTTGCTTACCGTACGCAGGCCTGGCGATCCCCTGACCGCGGCCGATGTCGGAAGACGAATGGCGCCCTTAGAGCATGGCCAGGTTAAGCCGTCGGAGTTAAAAGACCTGCTCGCCCGGCAGGCGCCGGTTTGGCTGCGCCGAGCCATGGCCCCCAACCAGCCGCTGCACTACGCCGACCTGGAACGGGAACAGGTATGCGCGGCCAGAACGATCCCGGTCCATGGTCTGCTCACGGCAGCGGACCTGGCGCTGCAACGTTCCCTCTTTGACCCATCTGCATTCAGTAGTCCGTCGCCCCTGCTGGAGCGGCCGCGACGCACACCGCTGGCGCTGCAGAAGGGCCAGGTCATCCTGCGCCCGATGCTGGAGGAGGTCACCGTCGTGGCTCAAACAGACTTAGCGCCTTTCCGCCCGCTGGAGGCCGGCGACTTGCAGCTGAGTGGCGGCAAAGCAGCGAGCGATCAATACAACAGGCCTCGTGAGCTTTTCAACCGCTACCTTTTACGACCCATTGCCGCTGGCGAAGCGGTGCGGCGTTCCGACGTAAGCGACTACGCGCTTAACGAAGCAGACCTTGGCGATATGGCCGGGCGCAGCGTGTTTACGGTTCTCGTACCCTCGCTGCCGCCAGTGCAGCCGGGCCTGCGCGTGGAGCTTCTATTTGCGCCGTTGGATAAGAGCCTTTTCATACCCCTCGTGCTGCCCGATAGCCTGATCCTCGACTGCCAGGCTGCAGGCGCGGAGCGGCAGTCGGTCACCGTCGCGGCGCGCGTAAGCCATGCCACGCTTGCCACGGTGATGGGCCGCAGCCAATGCTTCGTGATCCTGCAGGCGACTACTTGACAATTCAGGCGCCCTCGGTTAATTTTGTTCTTATCATGAGACGTGCAGCTTTTGCCTTTAGCATAGACCATTCTCCTGTCCCTTCTGGCCCCGTTGCGATGCAACGGGGCGGCGTCAGAATGTAGACAGACAGGTGCAACGCGCCGCGCGCCAAACCAACAGGTGCGGCGGCGCAATCGCAAATTTGGTCTACCGGCGCCCCTACCACGGGGCGTTTTTTGTTGGAAGAATTAAGGCCGGCGCTGCGCGCCGGCATAACCTGACACTGGGAGGAACGACGACCATGCGCATGAGTAACCTTTTTAGCCATACCCTGCGCGATGCGCCGGCGGATACGGAGGTGCGCAGCCACCAGCTCTTGCTGCGCGCGGGCTTCCTGCGCCCGCTGATGGCTGGCGTGTTTAGCTACCTGCCGCTGGGCCAGCGCACGGCCAAAAAGATTGAACAGATTTTTCGCGAAGAGATAAACGCCATTGGTGGCCAGGAAATCGAAATGCCCGTGGTGCATCCGGCTTCCATCTGGCAGGAAACGCGCCGCTGGTATGAAGTTGGCAGCGAAATGGGCCGGCTTAAAGATAAGAATGACCGCGACCTGGTGCTGGCCATGACCCACGAAGAAGTGGTGGCCGACCTGCTGCGGCGCGAGATCCAGTCGTATCGCCAGTTGCCGGCACTGGTCTACCACATCCAGACCAAATGGCGCGACGATCCGCGGCCGCGCGCCGGCCTCATTCGCGCGCGCGAGTTCGTGATGAAAGATAGCTACTCCCTAGACCGCGACATGGAAGGCCTCGACCGCCAATATCGCGCGCACCACCAGGCCTATTTCAACATCTTTAACCGCTGCGCCCTGCCGACCATCTCGGTGGAGGCCGACGTGGGCATGATGGGCGGAACGTTGGCCCACGAGTTCATGTACCTGGCGCCCATCGGCGAAGACACCTTGCTCATTTGCGACCAGTGCGGCTACCGCGCCAACCGCCAGATTGCCACCTTCCAGAAGCCGGCGGCGCAGGCCGAAGCGCCCCAGGCGCTGCAAAAAGTGGCCACGCCGCAGGCTAAGACCATTGAGGCGCTGGCTAACTTTCTGCAGGTGCCGAAGTCGCGCACGGCCAAAGCCGTGTTCCTCGTGGCCACCGTGGAAGAAGCGGGTGAAAAGGTGGACCGGCTGGTGTTTGCGGTGCTGCGCGGCGATATGGAGCTGAGCGAAACCAAGCTTTCAAACGCGCTCAAAGCGCGCGCCCTACGCCCGGCTCATGAAGAGGAGATCCAGGCCGTGGGCGCGGCGCCGGGCTACGCCTCGCCCGTGGGCCTGAACGGCGTGCTGGTGGTGGTGGACGAAGCCATTCCCGCCTCGCCGAACCTGGTTGCCGGGGCCAACGAAGAAGGGTTCCACCTGCTGAACGTCAACTATGGCCGTGACTACCAGGCGACCCTGGTGCAGGACATCGCCGCCGCTTCTGAAGGCGACGCCTGCCCGCAGTGCGGCGCGGCGCTGGCCGAGTCGCGCGGCGTTGAAGTGGGCAACATCTTCAAGCTCGGCACGCGCTATACCGAGGCCATGGGCGCCAGCTTCGCCGACGAAAACGGCGTGGAGCGCCCGGTGGTGATGGGCTGCTACGGCATCGGCGTGGGCCGCCTGATGGCCTGCGTGGCCGAGGAGCACAACGACGACTATGGCCTGTGCTGGCCGATCAGCCTGGCGCCCTATGAGCTGCACCTGGTGGCCCTGCGCGGCGGCTTCGAGGCCGCCGAAGCGCTGTACGAGCGCCTACAAGAAGCGGGCCTGGAGCTGCTTTTTGATGACCGCGACGAGACACCGGGCGTGAAGTTCAACGACGCCGACCTCATCGGCGCGCCCATCCGCTTGACCATCGGCGGCCGCTCGCTGGAGCGCGGCGGCGTAGAGTTGAAGCTGCGCCGCGACAAGGAGATTGAGCTGGTGGCCCTCGACGACGTGCTCGCGCGCGTGCAGGCCCTCCGGCAGCAGTTGTTTGATGAGCTCGCTGCCGGTGTGGTGCAGGTTCCGTTCGGGGAATAAAGTGGGCGCGTAGTGGCTCACTCCGCGGTGACTGCGTTAATCTCGCCGCGGCATTCGCACGCTTCTTTGGTCACGCCGTCTTTCACGAGCTGGCCGTCGTATTCGCGGCCCAGGCCGCGGGAGGTCCAGCCGCCCATGACGAAGGGCAGCGCGCCGTCGGCCGATACCCAGCGGCCGTTGTAGGTGCGGGCGATGTGCACGTGCGTGCCGTTGGAGAAGCCGCCCTCGCATGACGGGTGGCCCAGCGGGTCGCCGGTGTTCACCTGCGCGCCGAGGGCCACGCGGTCGCGCTCTTCGAGGTGCATGTAGGTAATGGCCCAGCCGGTGCCGGCATAACCGTCGCCGTCCATGTCTACCACCACCGCGCCCATCGAGCTGCGGGTGACGATGCCGGGAGCCATGGCGCGCACAAAGGCGTCGGAGGGATAACAGCCGAGCTGCTCGTTGTGCGGCACAAAGTCGAGCGCGGCCCAGGCCGAGCCGCCAGCCCAGCCACCATGCGGCCCGCCGGTGAAATACCACGTTTCGCCGGCGGCCCAGGGCAGCGCCAGCGTGGGCTGCTGCAAGGCGGCGGGCCACAGCGGATCGACGGTATAGGCGAAGGGGTTGCCAAACAGCCGGCTAAAGGTAGCGATAAAGCCGGTTGGACCCACGTCGTGCAGCCAGGCTTCGTAATTGGAGCCTTCATGCGCCGCCAGCCAATACTGGATGCCCGTGCTGCCGCTGTTCAGGTCCGCGGCGAAGGCCACGCGCGCGCCGTCGCCCAGGGTGAAGGTGGTTAACCCGCCTTCGGCGCGGCCGTAATAGCCCATGTTGATCTGGTCTGCGGCCCAGCGAAGCTGGGCATGCAGCCCCTGCAGGCGCGCGTCGGCGCGGCCCATGGGGTAGTCTACGGCGCCCGGCGCGGCCTGCGTGAGCCAGCCGGAGCGGTGCTCCAGGGCCGCCAGCAGCAGGCGGGGATTGATGCTGAAACGATCGGCCAATAACTGCACGATTTGCGCGCCGCTCAGCAGGCGGCCCTCCACCACCTCTTCATAATGCGCCAGGTAGCCGCCAAAGCCGGCGACGGTGGCCTCGGTGTTAAAGTCGGCCGCGGCGGGGCCATAAACCAGCTCGCTGTCGGGAATGATCTTAAAGCCGGGGCTGATGATGGTGGCGCCGCCGGGCACCTGCAGCACCTGCCCGGCAAAGAGGAAGTCGCCATTGTCCAGCTCGTTCATCTGAATCAGCTCGTCGGGGCTGCTGCCGTAACGCTGGGCAATGAGCGCCAGCGTCTCGCCGGGGGCCACGGTGTGCGAGAGCAACATCTCACCGCCGACAAAGCCCTGCGTGGGGTCGGGCGTGGGCGTGCCCTCGTATAGCGGCAGGCCCGGCGCGGGCGCCACGGCCGGCGGCGGCATGATTTCGGGAGTGGGCGCGATGAGGATGCCCTCGCTGCCGATCGCTTCCGCAGCAATCGGGGTAATAGGCGGCGTGGGCGGCGCCAGCAAGGGCGCCAGGGTGGCCACTACGGTCACTTCGGGGTCGGGTCGTTCGCAGCCCGCAAGGGCCAACAGCGTGAGCAGGCCCGCCAACCCCACAAGGCACAATCGTCGCATCATCGCCGCCTATTTTACCTTACTGGGCTGTCCTTCGCACAAAAGTTCTCTTGTGTATGGGCCTGAATGGGCGAGATCCTTTGCTCCGCAGATTGGGCTCAGGATGACCGGCGTTCTGCGGACTGCGCCGGTTGCATCGCGCAGCGGCGCGCAATACGATAGGCTGATGCAAGCGAATTATGTGCAGCGCATCCGGCTGCGTTTTGGCAAGCACGGCGCGGCGCGCTATATCAGCCACCTGGACCTGGCGCGGGCCGTGGAGCGCGCGCTCAACCGCAGCGGCCTGCCGGTGGCCTACACGCAAGGTTACAATCCCCGCCCTCGCGTGCAGTTCGCCAGCGCCCTGCCCCTGGGCTTCACCAGCGACTGCGAGCTGGCGGATGTCTGGCTGCATGAGCGCGTGGCGCCGCAGCAGGTTCAGGCGCTGCTGGCGCCAGTGATGCCGCCCGGCCTGCCGCTGGTCGGGGCGGTCGAGACGCCGCTTGAGGCGCCGGCGATGCAGGCGGCCATCGTCGAAGCGCTCTACGAGGTGGACGCCGCCGGCTTGCTGCCAGGCGATGAGCTGCGCCGCCGCGTAGAGGCGCTGCTGGCTGCGGAGACGCTGGTGCGCGAGCGGCGCGGCAAGGCCTATGACCTGCGCCCGCTGGTTCTGGGGTTAGACCTGCAGGCCCAGGCCGAGGGGCGCGAGCTGCTCACCATGCGCCTGGCGCAGCTTCCGGGCAATACGGGGCGGCCCGACGAGCTGCTCCGCGCTATGGGCCTGGACCCGCTCGACGTGCACGTGCATCGCACGCGCATCGTGCTGCAAGAGGAGCCGGATTGAAGGCGGCGCGCTGCCTGCTGTGGCTGGCGGCCCTGAGCTGGCTGGCCGCCTGCACCGGCCTGCAAGAAGCGCTGCCTGCCGCGCGACCCAGCCCGCCGGCGCAGGCGCCGCTGGCTAGCCCCACGCTGGCTTTCGTGCCCTCCCCTACGCCGCTTGCCAGCGCCACGCCCATCAATCCCGATACGGGCTGGCTGACCCTGCGCCAGGGCCTTGAGCAGCGTGTGCTTAACCTCCTTGCCGAGGACGGCGAGCTGCTGGAGCATATGGTGATCTTGCGCCTCGATCCCGCTCACTACCGCTTCGACGTGGCTTACCGGCCCGGCGAGCCGCTGAGCCTCGCGCGCTGGCAGGAAGAAACGGGCGCGCTGCTGGTGGTCAACGGCGGCTTTTTCACCGAGGAGCAGTTGGCCACCGGCCTGCTGATCGCCGATGGGCAGACGTATGGCGCGAGCTATGAAGGGTTCGGCGGCATGTTTGCCGTGACGGCCGAAGGGCCTTCGCTGCGCTGGTTGGCACAGCAGCCGTACACGCCCGGCGAGCCGATGCAGGCGGCGCTGCAGGCCTTCCCCATGCTGCTGACGCCCGGCGGCGCGCCCGGCCCCAGCAGCGACGACGGCCAGCGCGCGCGGCGCACGGTGGCGGCCCAGGATAGCGCCGGCCGCGTCCTGTTCATGGTGGCGGCGCGCGGCCATTTCACCCTCTACCAGCTCAGCCGCTACCTGCAAGCTTCCGACCTGGAGCTGGACACGGCCCTAAACCTGGACGGCGGCGCTTCCAGCGGCCTGCTATTGGCAGAACCGGCCATTTTTGTACCCGCACTCTCCTCGTTGCCCGCGATCATTGTGGTCTATGAAAAGTGAGCGGCCACTTTGCACAATCTGGCCGTTTGGCCTATAATAGCAAGTCGCTGTATTGGTCATCCGACACTACCAATACAAGTACGAAACATCATGACCGGCATCTGCGAATGCCGGTTCTTTTTGGAGGTTATCCGTGTACGCAATCGTAGAAAGTGGCGGACGGCAATACCGCGCCGAGGTAGGGCATACCTTCAGCGTCGAAAAGCTGCCCTATGAAGTCGGAGAACAGATTGAAATGGATGTCCTGTTGGTGTCCAACGACGAAGAGATTCGCGTTGGCCAGCCCCTCGTAGACGGCGTCTTGGTGCGAGCCACGATTGTCGATCAGTATAAGGGCAAGAAGATTTTCGTCTGGAAATACCGGCCTCGTAAGCGCTACCGTCGTCGTAAAGGACACCGGCAAGAGTATACCCGTCTGCGTGTTGACGAGATTAATCTGGATTAGGTTTAGGAGAGTTTATCATGGCGCATAAAAAAGGTGCTGGCTCGACCAGAAACGGGCGCGACAGCAATTCCAAGCGTCTGGGTGTGAAGCGTTACGGCGGTGAATACGTCATTCCCGGCAATATTATCATTCGTCAGCGCGGTACGAAGGTGCATCCAGGGCAAAACGTAGGCATCGGCAAAGATTACACCATCTTCGCCGTGGCTGAAGGCCGCGTGGTCTTCGAGACGAAGTACGGCCGCAAGTTCGTTAGTGTACAGCCGGAGGCCTAAGATGAAGAAAGACATTCATCCCGAATGGTATCCGGAAGCAAAAGTGATCCTCAACGGTGAGGTGGTGATGACCGTGGGCGCCACTAGGCCAGAGCTACACGTGGAAATCTGGTCTGGTACGCACCCCTTCTACACCGGGCAGCAGCGTATTCTGGACACGGAAGGCCAGGTTGAGCGCTTCTTGAAGCGCCTGCAGCGTCGCGAAGAGCTGCTGGTGGAACAGGAATCAGCCGAAGAAGCTCGCTCGCCGATGGCGCTGGCCATCGAAGAGATGGAGCTGCAAAAGCGCGCCGAGAATGCTTTGAAAGAAGCCGGGTTCACCACCGTGGGCGACATTTATGAGCGCCTGCAGCAAGGCGACGATGCCTTGCTGGCCGTGCAGGGCGTGGGCCAAAAAGCGCTCATCGACATTAAGAAGTTCTTGCGCGCCGAAGGGGTTATTGCGTAACCATTTCAGGCCGCAAGTTGCCGGTCGAAAGCGCCTCACTTTGTGCTAAAATCGGGTGCTTGGGCTAGAGTTAGGGCAGATACGCCAGGCAGCGTATCTGCCCTTTTTATTTCTGGTAGGCACACTTTGGAGGACCCGCATGAGCCAACCCCAACGCGGCCACATTGAGCTCATTTGTGGCAGCATGTTTAGCGGCAAGACGGAAGAGCTGATCCGGCGCCTGCGCCGCGCCGTTATTGCCCGCCAACAGATTCAGGTCTTCAAACCGGCCATCGACAACCGCTATCACGAGCAGCAGGTGACATCGCACAATGGCATGGGTTTCGACGCCGTGCCTGTGGCCGCGGCTCGCGACATTCAGGGCTGCCTGGATTCCAATACCACGGTCGTAGCCATCGACGAGGTGCAGTTTTTCGACAATGACATTGTGGCCATGTGTGAGGCGCTGGCCGACGACGGCTTGCGCGTCATCTGCGCCGGCCTGGACACCGACTTTCGCGGCGTGCCCTTTGGGCCTATGCCCCACCTCATGGCGCGCGCCGAGCATGTAGAAAAGCTGCACGCCATTTGCGTGGTGTGCGGGCGCGAAGCCAGCCGCACGCAGCGGCTGATTGACGGGCGCCCGGCGGCCTACGACGATCCTGTGGTGCTGGTGGGCGCCGCCGAGGTCTATGAAGCCCGCTGCCGCCAATGCCACCGCGTAGGAGCGGCGCAAAATGGAGGGTAAGCGCAACGTGCAAAAAAGAAATCTGATGGATGATGTGCGCGAGGTCTTGATTAGCGAAGAGCGCCTGCAGCAGCGCATCGGCGAGCTTGCGCGGCAGATTGAGGCCGATTATGCCGACGTAGAGCGCCCCCTGCTGCTCTGCGTCTTAAAAGGGGCCTTCGTCTTCCTGTCAGATCTCAGCCGCCTGCTCGAAATGCCCCATGAAGTAGACTTTATGGCCATCTCCAGCTATGGCTCCGGCACATCCAGCAGCGGCGCGGTGCGCATTGTGCTGGACCTGAAAGAGGATATTGCCGGCCGCAACATTCTGATCGTCGAGGATATTATCGACAGCGGCCGCACGCTGGACTATATGCGCCGCAACTTGCTGGCGCGCTCGCCGGCCACGCTGCGCATCTGCACCCTGCTCAACAAACCAACGCGCCGCGAAATCGACGTTCCCGTCGATTACACGGGCTTCGATATTCCCGATGAGTTCGTGGTAGGCTACGGCCTCGACTTCGCCCAGCTCTATCGCAACTTTCCGTTTATTGCCGTGCTCAAACCCAGCGTGTTTGGCGGCCAAATCAAGGAATCGTGAGCAGCACCTTTGAGCTGCTGCAGCGCCTGCGCCCACATCTTGCTTCCAGCCGCACGCCAGTGTTTGTTGTGGGCGGCGCGCTACGCGACTTCCTGCTGGGGCGCGAGGCTTACGACCTGGACTTTACGCTGGCCGAAGGCGCCATCAGCCTGGCGTTCAGCGTGGCCGACGCCCTGGGCGCGCCGGCCTTCGCCCTGGACCGCGAGCGCGACATTGGCCGCGTGGTGCTCGACCCACAAACGGTGCTTGATTTTGCCCGCTTTCGCGGCCCAGACCTGGAAGCAGACCTGCGCGCCCGCGACT
Organism: uncultured Ardenticatenaceae bacterium; assembly: GCA_964384155.1. Lineage (GTDB taxonomy): Bacteria > Chloroflexota > Anaerolineae > Promineifilales > Promineifilaceae > JAAYYY01. The sequence continues at coordinate 81,323 of CAYLJW010000008.1, read as the reverse complement.
TCACGGTCAATGCCCTGGCGCTGGACTGCACCGAGCTGCCGCACGAGCCGCCTTTGCACAGCGCGCAGCAGGCGATCGTCGATCCCACGGGCGGCCTGGCAGATTTGCAGGCGGGCATTTTGCGCCAGACGCACGCCGGGGCCATTGCCGACGACCCCGTGCGCGCCTTGCGCGCCGTGCGCCTAAGCCGGCAGCTCGACCTGCAACTAGAAGGCGACACCAGCGCCGCGGCGCGCTCGGCCGCCGCGCAGCTCCATGAAACTTCCGTAGAGCGCGTGCGCGACGAGTTTCTGAAGATCATGCGCGGGCCTGAGCCGCAGCGCGCCCTGAGCCAGATGCACGAGCTGACCCTGCTACAGGTGGTTGTGCCGGAAATTGCTGCGCTGCATGGCGTACAGCAGAGCGCGCCGCACCATGAGCCCGTGCTGGCCCATACCTTCTCCTTGCTGGGCCATCTCCCGCAGGTCGAAGCGGCGCTCGTGCCGCAGCCAGGCGACGATGCAGCCGGCGCTTTGGCCCTCGGCGAGCTGCTGGCGCCCTACGCCGCCGCGCTGCGCGCGCACTTGGATCGGCCGGTAGACGGGGCCATCGACGGGCGCGCCGTGCTGCGCCTAGCGGCGCTGTTTCACGACGTGGGCAAGGCCGTCACGGCCAGCCATGAAGCGGACGGGCGAATTCGCTTTTTGGGACATGACAAAGAAGGCGCAGCAATTACCGCGCGACGTCTGCGCGCGCTGCGGCTGAGCAAGGAGGCCATTGGCCACGTGCAGCGCGCCGTGGCCGCGCACATGCGCCCGCTGCACCTGGCCACCTCCCTGCCGCCAACCGGGCGCATTTCGCGCCGCGCCGCCTACCGTTTCTTTCGCCAGGCCGCCGACGCGGGCTTGGATGTGTCTCTGCTGACGCTGGCCGACCATCTGGCGACGTTCGACGGCGCCGGCCCGCCAGAGGCCTGGGCAGCTCTCAGGGCCGTGGTGGATCAGCTTCTGGGGCACTATTTTGAGAGATATGAAGAGACGGTAGCTCCGCCGCCGCTGCTACATGGCGGCGAGCTGATGGCCGCGCTGAAGCTACAGCCCGGCCCGCAAATTGGGCGCCTGTTGCGCCAGATTGAAGAGGCCCAGGCCGCCGGCGAGATCTCGACGGCGGAAGAGGCCCTGGCGCTGGCGAGAAAGAGGCTGCAAAAGGGCCGCTAGCGCCTGGCCGCTACAGGTTCACCACGCCGTTGCGCCGCAGGTGATCCATGAACTCGTTGCGCGTCTTGGGGCTTTCCTTGAAGTTGCCCAACATGGCGCTGGTTACCATGCGCGCGTGCTCTTTCTTCACACCGCGCATCATCGAACACATGTGCGCCCCTTCGATCACCACGCCCACGCCCTGCGGCTGCAATATTTGCTGCAGCAGCGTGGCAATCTCCTGGGTCATGCGCTCTTGCACCTGCAGCCGCCGCGCATACATCTCCACAATCCGCGGAATCTTAGAAAGGCCGATGACCTTGTCTGAGGGGATATAAGCCACATGTGCGCGGCCATAAAAAGGCAGCATATGATGCTCGCACAGGCTAAAGAACTCGATATCCTTGACCACGATCATCTCGTCGTATTCGACGTCAAACAGGGCTTCGTTGACCAGGGCAATGGGATCGACGTGGTAGCCTGCCAGCAGCTCATCGTACATGCGCGCTACGCGCTGTGGGGTGCGCCGTAAGCCGTCGCGGTCCGGGTCCTCGCCCACGGTGCTCAGGATGTCACGCACGGCTTCTTCAAGCACCTGTTTGCGCGCTAACTCTTCTTCTGTCTCCGGCAGGCGAATCGGCCTGTCGTCATCTCCATTATAGCGGTCCATTCAGCCACTCCTTGCGTGAATCATGATGGCCTCAGCGGCTGCCCTGCCTTTCTAGCGCCACCTGAGCCTGTTCGCCGGCCCGCGCATCAAAGGCCTGGCGCAGGGCTTCGTAGTCCGCCGCCGGCAGGCGCTCGCGCGGCGCTTTTTGCTTGAAATAGCCGCGCAGCTTGGTGAAGTGCATGGCCGGAATGGATGAGCCTGCCAGCTCCAGCTCGCCACTGTTCTTGCTGGTGAAGACGATGATCACGCCGATGGGCACCTCTTCCACGCCCGGCGCGTGCTTGCTGATGAAACTGGCCAACGCCGCCACCGAGTTTTCGGCCTCGCGGGTGGGGTTGCCCAGAGATTCCTGGCTAAATAGTTTACGCAAGAAGCTGACGCGGCGCTGGCGCCAGCGATCCTCGTGCACGCTGATGTCGCCGCCCTGGAACTTGGCCAGGAAGACGATGGGCCCGGCGGGCATTAGCAAGACGTGCGGAACCGGCAGCAAATAATGGTACATGCGGCCGTCGCGCGCCACTTTGCCCAACACGTCGTCGAGTACCTCGTCAGGCCGCGGGCTGCGCAGATAGCGGTGCGCCATATATAGGCCCACCTGCGACAAGAGCCAGCCAAGCGGCAGGGCGATCACCTGCAGCAGTAGGTACTGCTCGGGATCAATAAAGCCGGCGATCAGGCCTCCGACCAGCACCACAAAGCCGACCACGCTGGCGTATTTGCTAATTCTCTTGTTGCGGGCGATCAGGGCGTCGTTGCGAAAAACTTTCATCGTCACTCAGCTCAGGCTGCTCTCAGCCGGGTCCGTCTCCATTGGGGCCCTGTCCGTTGCGCGCCAGGCCATTCTCATAACGCGCCAGGACAAGACAGGCGTTTTGTCCGCCGAGACCGAACGAGTTGCTCATGGCCACGCGAATGCCGGCGCGGCGGGCTATGTTCGGTACATAATCCAGATCGCACTCTGGATCCGGCGTCTCATAGTTCATCGTCGGCGGGATGACGCCGTCGTGCAGCGCGAAGGCGCAGAAAATGGCTTCCAAAGCGCCCGCGCCGCCCATGGCGTGGCCCATGACCGACTTCGTACTGCTCACGGCCATCTCGTAAGCGCCCTCGCCGAACACCTTCTTAATCGCCAGAGTCTCGACACGGTCGTTGATCGGCGTGGAAGAGCCGTGGGCGTTGATGTAGTCCATCTCTTCCAGCTTAATGCCGGCGTCGCGCACGGCCCAGCGCATAGCGCGCACGGCGCCCTCGCCTTCCGGATCTGGCGCGGCCACGTGGAAGGCGTCGGAAGAGGAAGCGTGGCCCACGATTTCGGCGTATATGTGCGCGCCGCGCTGCAGCGCGCGGTCCAGGCGCTCCAGGACCATGACGCCGGCGCCTTCGCTCAGCACGAAGCCCTCACGGTCCATGTCGAAGGGGCGCGAAGCCCGTTCGGGGCAATCGTTATAGCTCGTGGTTAGCGCGCGCATGGCCGTGAAGCCGGCAAGCGCCGCTTCGTGAATCAGGCCTTCTACGCCGCCGGCAAACACGGTGTGCGCCGAGCCGCGGCGGATAAATTCGACGGCTTCGCCGATGGCTTGCGTGCCCGTGGCGCAGGCCGCGTTCACCGTGCTGATGGGTCCCATGGTCTGCGCCAGCAGGCTGACATGGTGCGAGGGCATGTTGGGCAGTGCGCTGGTGAGCGCGAAGGGGCTCACCCTGGCCACGCCGCGATTGCGATAAATGGTCAGGCTCTCGTCGATGCGCTCCACGCCGCCCATACCCGTGCCAATCACCACGCCGGTCTCTTCGGGGTCGTCTACAGTGGCGTTCATGCCGGCATCTTGCATGGCCATCACCGCCGCGGCCACAGCCAACTGCGAGGCGCGCGACATGCGCCGCGATTCCTTAAAGTCCATGTAATCGGCTGCTTTGAAGTCGCGCACTTCGCCGGCAATGCGGCATGGGAAGTCGCTGGCGTCAAACTGCGTGATAGGCCCCACGCCGGAGCGGCCGGCCACGGCGCTTTCCCAGCTCTCTGCTGCGTTATTGCCCAGCGGGCTCACTGCTCCCATGCCCGTGATCACGACTCTCGGCCGCCCGCGATGATCTAAAAATTGATCCATATAGTCCGCACAGTCCTTTGCCACATTCATTGAAGACCCGACAGGTTTCCAAAACCTGTCATGTTTTCGGTCTACGCACCGGTTACGCCATCGCGGATAGCTGCCACAATGTCGTGCTGCACCGCGAGGCGCGCCTGGCCCACGGCTTGTTTGATGGCGTAAGCATTGGAGCGTCCGTGTGCAATAATGACAACACCGTTAACGCCCAGAAGTGGCGCGCCGCCCACTTCATCGGGGTTCAAGCGCTGCCTTATGCGCCCAAAGGCAGGCCTGGCCAGCAGGCCGCCGAGCATGGTCAGTGGATTACCCATAAGCTCGTCGCGAATTATGTCCGACATATAGGCGGCAATGGCCTCCGCCGTCTTCATAATCACGTTGCCCGTAAAACCATCGGTCACGGCCACATCAGCCTCGCCGCCCACAAACTCCTTGGGCTCTACGTTGCCCACATAGTTCAGGCCACTTGCGGCCAGCAGGGGCATCGTTTCTTTGATCAGCGTGTTGCCTTTGCCCTCTTCTTCGCCGTTAGAGAGCAGGGCCACGCGCGGGCGCTCGACGCCGCGCACGCGCTCGACATAGAGGCTGCCCATCTGCGCAAATTGCAGCAAATACTCCGGCCGCACGTCGGCATTGGCGCCGTTGTCGATGAGCATGGGGCGGCCCTCGATGGGAAAAAGCACGCCCAGCGCCGGCCGCTTAATGCCGCGGATGCGGCGCACGGTATGCAGCATGGCCACGGCCAGAATGGCGCCCGTGTTGCCGGCCGAGACAAAGGCGTCGGCCTCGCCGTCGCGCAGCAGGTTGAGGCCCACGTGCATCGAGGAGTCACTCTTCTGGCGCGACGCCTCGCTGGGCTTATCGGTCATGGTGATCACATCGCGTGCGTGCCGCACCTGCAGCTTCAGGCCGCTCAGGTCGTGCTGCTGCAGCTCTTGCTCAAGCCGTTGTTCATCGCCAACGAGCAAAATCTCTTCGCCAAACTCACGCGCCGCGGCCACTGCTCCCGCCACGTCAGGCGCGGGATGGCCGTCGCTGCCCATGGCATCCACTACAATGCGCATTGATATTCTGTCCTAAAGGTGAACTCCACAATGTTGGCGGATTCTACAGGTCGTAGCCACGGTCGTCAAACGAGTATCATGCGCCACACACCTGCGCAAATGGCCCTTGACAAGGGCAGGGGCGGCGCTATAATACCGTCAAATAGACGAACATCAATACATTTGTGCAGATGACTAATTCCGTAACTTTTGCCAAGGCAATGGCCGACGAAACGCGGCAGATCATAATGCAGCATTTGTGCTGTAGCTGGCTGTGCGTGGGAGACATTGTGGCGCGCATGGGCGTGACGCAGCCCACGGTGTCGCACCACCTGGCCATCCTGCGCGAAGCGGGCCTGGTCTTTACGCGGCGCGAGGGCAAGCAAATTTATTACACGCTGAATCAGAGCGCTGTGGCCTCGTGCTGCGGGGATCTGATGCAGACTTTTGCGCCTGAGGAAAAGTTCGAAATTATAGAGTGAGGGAGCCTGTGGAGCCGTTCCATGGTTCCACAGGCTCCTGACCTTGTCGCTGTCTCTTTTTTTGACCACTTGTATCGACGATTATCAATATGAGGTGAAGCATGAGTTCTGACTCTTTCGAAAATGTTCACGACGCGGTACGCAAACACTACCGAGAGATCGCCGAACTGGCCCTGGCAGGGGTTGCCAGCAGTGATTGCTGCAACCCTGGCGATGAAAGTGATTGTTGTGGCAGCAAAGCGCTTTATGAGACCAATCTGGGAAACTTGCCGGCTGATATTCGCAATAGCTCTCTGGGTTGCGGCGACCCTATCACCTTGGCGTCGCTGCAGCGGGGACAAACGGTACTCGATCTGGGCTCGGGCGCTGGCATGGACTGTTTCCTGGCAGCGCAGCGGGTTGGACCCCAAGGCCGCGTCATCGGCGTCGACATGACAGCCGCGATGCTCGAACGGGCCGTACAGAACCGCGACAAGTTAGGTCTGCAAAATGTCGAATTCCGTGAAGGGTACATCGAGTCCCTACCCCTCGCCGACGAGTCGGTAGACGTCGTTATCTCCAACTGTGTCATCAACCTTAGCCCGGATAAAGAAGCCGTCTTCCGTGAGGCAGCTCGTGTCCTTCGCCCGGGCGGCCGCCTGGCAGTCTCAGATATGGTCACTTTGGGCCGTTTTAGTGACGAGGCCCGTGCCGACGTCGACGCCTGGGCTGCCTGTATCAGGGGCGCTGAAGATGTGGCCGACTACGTCTCCGCCATACGCGCTGCCGGCTTCACGGCCATTTCTGTCCGCGATAAAGCCGCGCCGCAGGTTGAACTGGCGGACGCCGTCAGCCTGGACGGAAACCCGCGGCTATTCAGCGCCCTTGTAACGGCGGTAAAGGGGCGACGCTAGCGGCGGCGCTGCTCGCGCCCTGCGCCAATCAGTCTATCTCACCCTCCATCTTCCTCGCCCTCGGCATTAAATAGCCCTAAACAAAATGCCCGGCGCTTACTAGAAGCGCCGGGCACCAACCATTGATCATAATGGCGCAGTCAGCAGAAGCTAGAAGGGAATATCGTCCTCTTCCTCGACCGGGCTCTGGTCGAAGGAGTCGCCGCCCGCGCCACTGGCGAGGTGTGCGGCTTCCTCGCGGGAGCTCAGGAACTGAACCGAATCCGCAGTAATCTCAAATGATGCCCGCACGGCGCCATCCTGACCGGTCCAAAGTCGCGGTCCACCAGTCTCCTTATCCGGGGTAAGACGGCCTTCAACCAGCACCTTCTGACCCTTGCTCAGATACTGATTAACGGCCTCCGCCTGTCGTCTCCAAACGCTGACACGAAACCATGTGGTCTCATCCACCCGCTGACCGCTGTTTGAATCGGTCCAACTGCGGTTAGTAGCCACGCTGAAGCTCGTGACCGGCGTCCCATCACTCATATAACGCATCTGCGGATCGCCGCCCAAATTTCCCACTATAATGATCTTTTGATACATCTCGTTCGCTCCTTAATAACTGGCCTAAAAATTGCACCCCACCGCCGGCTGTGCTCGAATAGTAACAACAATTACGCCATTCCACAACTACCGTTTCACAGGCTTAAATAATAGCACAAAAGTTCTACTCACACAAGCCCTGACAGGAGAAAAAGCCGCGATTTTCACGGCTTTTTCTAACACTATTTTTGAGGGTCGAAGCGGCCCGCCGCGGGGCAAGCCGCCCGTGATCAGCTTACACCCAGCCCCGCAAACGCACGGCGGTGGCCACGCGGTCTACGGCCACCAGATAGGCCGCCACGCGGTTGCTCACCTGTTTGCGCTGTGCCATGTCGTGCACGGCGCGGAAAGCGGTGGTCATCTTCTTGTCCAGGCGCTCGGCCACTTGGCTTTCGTCCCAGTAGAACTGGTAGGCGTTCTGCACCATCTCAAAGTAGGAGACGGTGACGCCGCCGGCGTTGCACAAGAAGTCGGGGATCACGTAGATGCCCTTGTCCTTGAACACCTCGTCGGCTTCGGGCGTGGTGGGCCCGTTGGCCAGCTCGGCAATGACACGGGCGCGGATCTGGTCGGCGTTCTGCGCCGTCAACTGGTTCTCGATGGCTGCGGGAATCAGCACGTCCACGTCCAGCGTGAGCAGATCGTCGTTGGCGATGGGCTCTGTGCCCGGCGCGTCGGGCACGCGGCCCGTTTGGCGCATGTGCGCCGCAAGGCCGGCCACGTCGATGCCGTCGCCGTTATAAACGCCGCCGAACTCATCGCTGACAGCCACGACCTTCATGCCCAGCACTTCCATGGCCAGTTTATGGGCAAAGGAGCCCACGTTGCCATAGCCCTGGATGGCGCAAGTTGCGCCGCGTAGCTCCATGTTCAGCACGCGTCCCGTCTCGCGGATGTTGACGATGCCGCCCATGGCTGTAGCCGGCGGGCGGCCTACGGAGCCGCCTAGCTCCAGGGGCTTGCCGGTAATCACGCCCGGCTCATGGCGCCCGGTGATCGTTTCATACTCATCCAGCATCCAGGACATGATCTGGGCGTTGGTGTTCACATCGGGCGCCGGGGAGTCCAGCGTAATGCCCACGAAGCGCGCCGCGCTGCGCATGTAGCCGCGGCTGAGGCGCTCCAGCTCGCTGCGCGACAGCTCGCGCGGGTTACAGACCACGCCGCCCTTGCCGCCGCCCAGCGGCAGATCGGCGACGGCGGTCTTCCAGGTCATCCACGCCGCCAGGGCGCGCACCGTGTCGATGGTCTCGTCTGGGTGGAAGCGAATGCCGCCCTTCGCCGGGCCGCGCGCGTCGTTGTACTGCACGCGAAAGGCCTTAAACACGCGCGTGCGCCCATCGTCCATGCGCACGGGGATGCTGAAGTGCAGCTCACGCATGGGCTCGCGCAAGAAAGCGTGCATATCGGGATCAAGCTGCAACACCGCGGCGGCCGCGTCGAGCTGCGCCTGGGCGATTGCAAAGGGGTTTAAGTTTTCAGTTGTGGCCATGGCTCAGGTATTCTCCATCATGTTTATTTGTCGCCCGCCCTACCTCCTGTTAATTCTAACGGATGCCGCGCCCACCCTGTATGACAAACTGCACAAGATTCTATCACCTTTGTCACTTCCCGCGAATGCGCCCACGACCTCCCCTAAAAAGCGGATAGGTTTTGAAACCTGTTCCGGTTTCAAAGTGGTCGCCTGGCTGGAAATGTGCTATACTGGAGCCTGTTCGGGGATGACTGGCTTCGACGGGGAAGGCTGGCCCTGGACTGCAAGCCGAGCATGCTTTCTAACTCGTAAAACTGGAAGCAAACCTTTAAGTGCCGACAGAAATGTTGCGTACAACGCTCTGCCCCTCGCTGCGTAAGCACGAAGCAGAGTAAAGGTTCCCAGAGAGGAACCTCGTCCGCCTGCCCCGCTGGTTGACCGGTGCAGCGCCGGATGTCATCAAAGTCAACATGCGTCTCTCTGACACCGATAAGGGAGACTAAGCGGCCCTTTTGGGGGCCATCGGTGTAGCCACTAAGTGACCCGGGCCGGTTGGGGCCTTTAGCGGCGAAGCCCAAATAAACTGGCTAAGCTTGTAGACGTTCAGAGGTCGAATTTTTCGGACGCGGGTTCGATTCCCGCCATCTCCACTCAAGAGGCGCTCGTGTGACGAGCGCCTCTTTTCGTTTTAGCCCGCGCTTTGCGGCCCTTCGGGGGGCAAACGTCACTTTCCGTTCACTTAATTTTAAGCAAACGCGGCTAAATTTGGCCTTCTGGCATCGTTTGTGCCAGACTTTACGGCAATGCATCGGGCGCTCGTGCCGGGCAAGGCCCTGCCCGGCGCCTTGGTGCAGCACAGGGAGGATATGGTATAATCCCGCGGATCGACTTCTGGAGGCATTGACCCTCGGGCAGATGGCTCTGTGCAATGATCAAGCCGCAGGCACACTTCTCTGGAGCGAAACATTTCCAGCCGTTAACTTTGAAGCAAGGATGAAGCGTTGTTTAGACCACTCAACTGGTTACTTGGTCTTTTTTCGCTGGATATCGGCATTGATCTGGGAACCGCAAACACATTAGTCAGCGTCCGCGACCGGGGCATCGTAATCAACGAGCCTTCCTGGGTTGCCATTAACAAGCGAACGCGCCGGCCCTTAGCCATTGGCGCCGAAGCCCGTGAAATGGTGGGGCGAACGCCCGCGGACATCGTGGCCATCCGCCCGCTGCGCGATGGCGTTATTTCAGAGTTTGAAATTACCGAGGCCATGCTGAAATATTTCATCAGCAAGGCGCACGAGCAGATGCTGGTGCCATTTCCACGACCGCGCGTGGTGGTGGGCGTGCCCAGCGGCGTCACCGAAGTAGAGAAACGCGCGGTATACGACGCCACCATCTCGGCCGGCGCGCGCGAAGCGTTTCTTATCGAAGAGCCGATGGCCGCGGCCATTGGCGCCGGGCTGCCGATCATCGAATCGCGCGGCAGCATGATTGTGGATATTGGCGGCGGCACCACCGAAGTGGCCATCTTTGCCATGGGCGGCATCGTCATCAGCCGCTCGATCCGCGTGGCCGGCGACGAAATGGACGAAGACATCATTCAATATGCGCGCAATAAGTACAACCTGCTCATTGGCGAGCGTATGTCGGAGCGCATTAAGATTGGCATTGGCTCGGCCTTTGCCTTACCGGAAGAGAGAACGATGACCATGCGCGGCCGCAACCTGATTAACGGGCTGCCGCAATCGATCGAGATCAGCAGCATCGAGCTGCGCGAGGCGCTTTCGCCCTCGATCAACATTATTGTCGACACCGTGCGCGACGCGATTGACGAAACGCCGCCCGAACTGGTCGCCGACCTGATGGAAACGGGCGTTTGCCTGGCCGGCGGCGGCGCCCAGATTCAGGGCCTGGCGGATCGCATCGAAGACGCCGTTAAGATGCGCGTCTGGGTGGCCGAGGATTCGATGACCTGCGTCGCTCGCGGCGCGGGCCGTGTCCTGGAAGATCTGGACAATTACGGGCGCGTGCTTGTCGGCCTGGATAGAGGTAGCACGCACCATTAGTGCGCGAGACATCACAAAGGAGCCGGGCGCTTTCTTGACCGTTCAATTTCCAGGCTCCCATCGGCCGTCTCAGCTTTTGTATGAACCTCAACGATACACAACAACGCGTTCGTTCCACCACCATTCTGGTGTTGGCCGGATTGGCGCTGGTGTTCCTCATACTGGATAGCACAGGAAACCTAGATACGGCCTTCTCTTTCCTGCGCAGTCCCGTGGCCACGGTGATGAACTGGACGGCCGGGCGCGTGGATAGCTTTGCCGATGTCTTCGCCGGCCCGCGCGACTTGCAGGCGGCGCAGCAGCGCATCGGCGAGCTGGAGGCCTTAAACGCCGAGCTAGAGCGGCAGAACGCCGAGCTGCAAAATCGCCAGAGCGACTACCAGCTTTATCTGGAGATGTTCAACCGCGCCACGCAGGCGCCGCAGTTCGAGCGCGTCACGGCCGCGGTCATCGGCCGCGACACCAGCCCTGTTTTTCGCAGCATTATCATCGACCGCGGCACCAACGACGGCGTGCTGCCCGGCATGCCCGTAGAAGGCGCCCGCGGCCTGGTGGGCCAGGTGTTTCGCGCCAGCCCCACTGCCGCTCAGGTGCTGCTGATCACCGATAACATCAGCAGTATCGCCGCGCGCCTCAGCGCCTCGCGCGCCACGGGCATTGTCTTTGGCTCTGGCGGCAGCGGGCCGCTGACCATGGACTGGATCGACCAGGAAGCGCAGATCGAAGTCGGCGATGTCGTGCTCACGTCAGGTCTTGGCGGCAAGTTCCCCGCCGACCTGGTGGTGGGCCGCGTGACGAACGTGGAGCGCAACGAAGCCGACCTGTTCCAGTTCGCCAGCGTGCAGCCGGCCGTCGATTTTAACGAGCTAGAGATGGTCTTTGTGCTCACCAACTTCGAGCAGGTCGATACGAGCATCTTCGATCGGCCGCCGGAGAATTTGCCCGGCCCATGAACCGCTCACTTTATGGCCTTATTCCCATGGCACTGCTGCTGACGGTGCTGCAGGCGACCTTTCTGGCGCGAGTGCCCGTTTTTGGCCTCATCATACAGCCCGCGCCGCTGCTGGCCATCGCTTGGGCTATCTTGCGCGGTCCTTATGAGGGGCTGGTGTGGGCTTTCATTGCGGGCCTGGCCCTGGATCTGTTTTCTGTGGGGCCCACTGGCGGCATGGCCCTGGCCTTGATGGCCGCCGTTTTGCCTCTGGCTTACCTGCAGCAGACGCTTCCAGAGAATCCTTACGTGATGCCCCTGTTGCTCACGGCCCTGGGCTACGCCATCTACCTGGTGATCTATCTACTCATTGTGGCCTTGGCGCAGCGCGGCCTACGCGCTGATCTGCTACTTAATTTGCCTGTCGTCGTGTTGCTGCACACCTTGCTGGGTATTCCCATTTATTGGTCATTACGCTGGCTGTCGCGCATCCTTTACCCGCGGCAAATCGAGATGTGATCACGGAGATGCGACTATGTCCCTGATGGGTTGGGATGTCACACCACCAAAAGACGACAACATCGAAGATCCGGGGCTGCGCGGCCGCGTGCTCTTTCTGCGCCTGATCATCATCGCCATTTTGGTCGCGCTGCTGGGGCGCATCGTCTGGCTGCAGCAGACGCAGGGCGCGCAGTATCAGGAGCTAGCCGCCGACAACCAGCTTGCCACCCTGACCATCGACCCGCCGCGCGGTGAAATCTTCGACCGGCTTGGCCGGCCGCTGGCCGTGAACACGCCCAGTTTCGACGTCACCATTACGCCGGCCTTTTTGCCCCGCGATGCCGAACAGCGGTTGCGCGTATTCGAGCGCCTGTCGCTGCTCACCGGCGTGCCCGTCACCAACACAGTCGAACAACGCCAGCTTGCGCAGCAGGCCGATCCGGCCCTGGTCAATATTTACTCGCGCCTCTCCGAGCTTTATGGCGCACCGATTAACGAAACGCTGGACAATGCCGGCCTGGTGCCGCAGTTGCCAGACAGCATTATTGAGATTTACGAAACGTACAGCTTTGCGCAATACCTGCCCGCGGTGATCACCACCAGCGTGCCTATCACCCTGGCCTACCGCATCGAGCAGGAAAGCACCTACCTGCCCGGCGTGCGCGTGCTGCCGCAGCCTATCCGCGAATACCCCAGCGGCGGCTACACCTCGCACCTGATCGGCTTCATGGGTCCGCTGCCCGACGAGAACTGGCTGGAGCTGGGCTACGAGCGCGACGACCGTGTCGGCTGGTCGGGCCTGGAAGTGTCGATGGAAGAAGAGCTGGCCGGCCTGAAGGGTGAGCGCCAGATTGAGGTGGACTGGACCGGCCGCGAGCTGCGCCAGATAGGCGATACCCTGGATGCCACCGCCGGCCTCAACCTGCACCTCACCATCGACCTTGAGCTGCAAGAGCGAGCCTATGCCATTGTCGAGGCGGCCCTGGAAGAGATCCGCACCACGCCGCGCCGCGACTTCTACACCGGCGAGACCTCTTTCCCCGAGATTGAAGCGGCTTCGGTGGTGGCCCTACGGCCAACCACCGGGGAGGTGCTGGCCATCGTCAACATCCCCACCTTCGATAACAATCGCTTTTCCACGGAGGTGCCCGTAGATTATTATCTGGGCCTGGCGCGCAACGATTATGAGCCGCTGCTGAACCACGCCATCGCCGGCCAATATCCGCCCGGCTCGGTCTTTAAGCTGGTCACCGCCGCCGGCGCGCTGCAAGAAGGCGTTATTTCACCCAACCGCTTGCTGCAAGCCCCCGGGCGCATCATCATTCCCAACCGCTTCGCGCCCAACGACCCCGGCCGCTCGCAGGAGTTCGTTTGCTGGATCTACCAGACGCCTGATGGCGAGCATGGGCCGATGAATATGTTCACCGCCCTGGCCAACTCCTGCGACATCTACTTTTATAAGATCGCCGGTGGTTTTAACCAGGATGGCGAGGTGGTACAGGGGTTGGGCATCGACCGTTTCTATGACTATGCCGTGCAGTTCGGCTTTGGCCGCACGCAGGGCATCGAGCTGCCCATTGAAGCGCCGGGCAACATGCCCACGTCGCAATGGAAAGCGATCAATTACGGCGAGCCCTGGTCGACGGGCGACGATTATAACGCTGCCATTGGACAGGGCTTTGTTACTTCGACGCCCCTACAGGTAACGCAAATGGCGGCGATTATTGCCAATGGCGGCTTCCTGTATCGCCCGCGCCTGGTGCACCACATGACCGATGAAGACGGCAATCCGGTGATCCGCAATGGCGATGATCGTCTCATCGTCGTCTTTCGCGAGGAGGACGGCTCGCTGAGCTACGAGGATCGCCAGGGCAACCAGGTGCCGGCCTCGGAGATCACTGTTCCCGTGCAGTTCGACGCCGAAGGCAACTACATCTTCCAGCCCGAAGTGCTCAACGCGGTGAACGTCGACCGCCAGTGGATCGACGTGATTGCCGAAGGCATGCGCATGGTGAACGCCCCGGATGGTACTGGTTCGGGCTATGTAGATTGGCTGGAGGATTTCGGTATCGTGAGCGCGGGCAAGACGGGCACGTCGGAGTTCTGCGATAACCTAGCCATCGAGCGCCAGTGGTGCCGCTTTGAAGATATCGAGCTGCGCCGTATTCTTCCCACGCACTCCTGGTACGTGGGTTACGCGCCCTATGAAAAGCCCGAAATCGTGGTTGCGGCCTTCATCTACAACGGCGATGAAGGCTCGCGCTCTTCAGCGCCCGTTGTGCGCGAAATCATGGCCGCCTACTTCAAGGTAGATAGCTACGCGCCGCAGCCTGAAACGGAGCCGCAGACGCCGTTCATCGATCCCACCACGCCCATTGCGCCGCCGGACGAAGAGCAGACACAGGATGCCGGCGTAGAAGCAACGCCCACGGAATAGGCGGCGCGCCGGCCCGCAGGAGCGGCCGCGGGCCCGCAGGAGCGGTCCGTGGCATTTTCTCAACCTATCTACTTGTGCTATCATCTGCCCATGGCACATATCCTTCTGCTGCGGCACGGGCAAAACGAGTGGGTAGAGAAAAAACGGCTGGCCGGCTGGATCCCCGATATCCATCTAAACGATGAAGGCAACAGGCAGGCCGAGGCGCTGGCGCAACGGCTGGCCCACCTGCCATTGAAAGCCATCTACAGCAGCCCGGTCACCCGCTGCCTGGAAACGGCCGGTTATCTCAGCCGCCAGTTGCAGCTTGACGTCCGCGAGCTGGAAGACGTGGGTGAAGTGCGCTACGGCGAGTGGGAAGGCGCCGAAATCGAGCAATTGGCCAAAGAAAAGGCGTGGTACGCCGTGCAGCACTTCCCGAGCCGCTTTCGCTTCCCACAGGGTGAGGCCCTGCGCGATGTGCAGGCGCGCGCGGTGGCGGCCCTGGAGCAAATCGCCGCCGGCCATGACAAGGGCGACATGGTCGCCGTGGTTTCGCACGCCGATTTAATTAAGCTGGTGCTGGCGCACTATCTCGGCGTGCACATCGACTTATTCCAGCGCATCGTCATCTCGCCGGCTTCTGTGAGCCTGCTGGCGCTGATGGACAACGGCATGGTGCGCGTGCTGCGAATCAACGACGACGGCCCCCTACAGCCGCCGCCAGAGGAAAAGCCTGAAGAAAGCGCCGAGCACACCAATGGGAAGAGAAACAGTTAATGGCCCGCCATATCGAACTAAACCCCGCCACGCACGTCACCGTCAACACCGTCGGCCCGCCGGGCCAGCGTACTTTCTACTTACAGGGCGGCAGGGGCACGGACCTCATCTCACTGACGCTTGAAAAACAGCAGGCGGCCGTGCTTAGCAGCAGCTTCGACACCCTGCTGGCCGAGCTGGCGCGGCGCAACCCGCCCGACGCGCGCGAGCCCAAAGAGCAGGTGCTCACCGACCTGCGGCTGCGCGAGCCCATCCAGTCGCTGTTTCGCGTGGGCCGCATGGAGATGGGCTACAGCGAAGACCTGGACCGCATTGTGCTGGTGGTCTATGAGCTAGTGGATGAAGAGGTCGAAGATCCCAACGCCGTCAGCTTCTGGATGACGCGCGCCCAGGTAGAGGCGCTCATTCCACACATTGAAGAGGTGGTGCTGGCCGGGCGACCTATCTGCGGCAACTGTGGGCAGCCTATGGACCCCGAAGGCCACTTTTGCCCCAAGCGCAACGGACATGTGCACTGAGTACGGAGCGCGGCGACGCCATGGATGATGAGAGGGCCCGGACGCTAGAAATTATGCGCCAGGGCCTTCTAGAGGTAGAAGGCCTGATTTCCTGGGGCTCAAACTACACCTTTCTGGGGCGCGCCTGCCTGGGCGAGGAACAGGTGGAAGTGATCTACAAGCCACGCAAAGGCGAACGACCGTTATGGGATTTCACCACGGGTACGCTCTGCCTGCGCGAGCGTGCCGCTTACCTCGTGAGTGAAGCCCTCGGCTGGCGCGTTGTGCCGCCCACCATCTTGCGCGACGGCCCCCACGGCTGGGGCTCCGTGCAGCAATTCATTGCCCACGACCCCGATCGCCACTACTTCACCTTTGAAGGTGAGTACCACGACCAGTTGCAGCGCATCGTGGTCTTCGACATCGTGATCAACAACGCCGACCGTAAAGGCGGGCATGTGCTGGTGGATGACCGCCAGCAACTGTGGTCCATCGACCACGGCATCTGCTTTCACAGCGACCACAAGCTGCGCAGCGTGATCTGGGATTTCGCCGGCCAGACGATAGCCGGCGGCATGCTGCACGATCTACGGCTGCTGCACGAAGCGCTGCAGGAGCCGTCTTCCGAGGTTGCGCTGGCGCTTGGCGAGCTGCTGCACTCGCGCGAGCTTGAGGCCATGAGCCGACGCTTGAAGCGCCTGCTGCGCGATAAGACGTTTCCACGCCCAGGCCCCGGTCGGCACTATCCCTGGCCCCCAGTCTAGAGGTTCGCCAATGACCAAGACCATCCTGACCATCGACGATCACCCCGATACCATTCAGCTCATCGAACTGGCCCTGCAGCGGCACGGCTATCGCGTTATCGGCGCCTTTTCGGGGCCAGAGGGCATCGAAGTGGCCCAGCGCGAGCGGCCCGACCTGATCTTGCTGGACATGATGATGCCCGGCATGGATGGCAACGCCGTGTGTCGTTCCATCCGCCAGAATCCAGATATCGCCAGCACGCCGATCATCATGTTTACGGCCAAAGGCCAGGCGATCGACAAGAAAGATAGCTTCGACGCCGGCGCCGACGATTACCTGACCAAGCCGACGCGGCCCTCAGAGCTGCTACAGCGCATCGAGAGCCTGCTGAGCCGGCAGCATGGCCGGCCCAGCGCGACGGAGCCGCTGCGCTCGGCCGGCGCGCGCAAGGAAGCGCCATACTTTATCAGCGTGATGGGCGCGCGTGGCGGCGCCGGCGCCACCACGGTCGCCGTCAATCTGGCGGCGACGTTTGCCGAAGACGAGGTTAAGACGATCCTCGTGGATCTCGATACGCAGCAAGGCCATGCCGCCATTTATCTGGGGCACGACGCCGCCTCGGATCTGGTCGATTGGCTCAACCAGCCGGCCGGGGCCCTCGACGACACGCTGCCCGACTATCTGGTGCACATTCAGGCCAACCTGTTGTTGATGCCTTCTAGGCTGCGCCTGGCGCGCGAACAGCGCTCGGTGCGTGGACCGCAGGTGGCGGCGCTCACGGCTTCGCTCGACGACACCAAGCGCACCATCGTGGTCGACGCCGGCGGGCAGCCGGCCGACGTGCTGCGCCCCATCTTGCAGCGCAGCGACGTCATCCTGATTTGCCTGCGGCCGGAGCGCGCGGCCATCGTGGGCGCCCGGCGCATGATCGAAGAGCTGCCGAAGCTGGTGGATCCGGCCAAGATTCAGCTCCTCTTGTTGGACTACGCGGCTGAGGAAACGATACCGCGGGCGGCCGTGGAATCGTACCTGCAACGACCGCTCTGCGCCGTGATGCAGCTTGACCCGCAGGAGCTGACGCGCGCCGTAAACCGACACCAGCCGCTCATTTACAGCGCGCCCGATGGCCAGGCGCTGCAGCAGTTCCGCGAGCTGGCTGCGGCCCTGGCGGCGAGCGAATAGACGTGGAACCGCAGATTGCCCGGGCGCGCCGCCTGTTAAGCGAAGCCCGCTATGTGGCGGCGCTCACTGGGGCAGGCATCAGCACGCCTTCAGGCATCCCCGACTTTCGCAGCCGGCAATCGGGCCTATGGCAGCAAGTCGACCCGCTGGCGGTGGCCTCGCTGTATGCCTTTCGCCGGCGCCCGCAAGATTTCTACGACTGGATCCATCCCCTGGCGCACACAACGCTGGCCGCGCAACCCAACGCCGCCCATGTCGCCCTGGCGCAGATGGAAGCGCACGGCCCGCTGCAGGTGGTCGTTACGCAGAACATCGACATGCTGCACAGCCGCGCCGGCAGCCAGAATGTCGTCGAGATCCACGGCCATCTGCGCCATTTGACCTGCCTGGACTGTTTTGCAATTGTGGAATCGGAGCCCATTTTGCGCCAATTTCTGAAAGACCGGCTTGCGCCGCGCTGCCCTTGCGGCGGCGTCTACAAGCCAAACGTGATCCTCTTTGGCGAGCAGCTTCCTGTGCGCGCGCTCAACGACGCCAAGCGCGCCGCGCGCGCCTGCGACGTGATGCTGGTGGTTGGCTCATCGCTGGAAGTGGCGCCCGCCGGAGACCTGCCCATCCTGGCCCGCGAATGCGGCGCTCGGCTCATTGTAGTTAACCTGGAGCCAACACATGCCGACGACTTCGCCGACGTGGTGATCCACGATGACGTGGTGCACGTGCTGCCCCTGCTCGCCGCGCCCTTCCTCCCGCAAAATGGCGCGTCATAGAGGTTCGTAGTGCAGTAGCTCGCTGCCCCACAGTTCTTACGCATCTTTACCAGAATACCATTGTCCCGGCCTACCCTAGCTGTTACAATCAAATAGACAAATACAAATTTGAACTGTGCCCCGCAGCACAGTAACAGTAAAGGAACAGCGCCATGCAACGCGAACGACTCATTATCATCGGCTCCGGGCCGGCCGGCCTGACGGCTGCGCTCTACGCCGGGCGCGCCCAGCTCCGGCCTCTGGTGATTACGGGCAACCAGATTGGCGGCCAGATCGCGATCACCAGCGAAGTTGAAAATTATCCGGGCTTTCCGGAGGGCACCACGGGCCCTGAGCTCGTGGAATTAATGCAAAAACAGGCCGAGAAGTTCGGCGCGCGTTACGCGTACGATGAGGTTCAGGAAGTCAACCTGCAAAACGGCTCGCCCTTTTATGTCAAGACGTACAGTGAAGAGTATGAAGCCGACGCATTGATCATTACGGCGGGAGCGTCACCGCGCCGCCTGGGCATTCCCGGCGAAGACGACTATATCGGCCGCGGCGTTAGCTACTGCGCCACGTGCGATGGCTTCTTTTTCCGCGGCAAAGATGTGATCGTCGTCGGCGGCGGCGACAGCGCCCTCGAAGAAGGCCTCTTCCTGACCAAGTTTGCCGACTCGGTGCGCATTATCCACCGCCGCGACGAGCTGCGCGCCGGCCCCACCCTGCAGCGGCGCGCCTTCAGCAACGACAAGATATCTTTCATCTGGGATACCGTGGTCACCGAGATTAAGGGCGACGCCACGGTGCAGACCGTCTCCACGATGAACGTCAACAGCGGCGAAATGCAGGAGCTGACGGCGCAGGGCGTCTTTATTTACATCGGGCATTACCCCAACAGCAAGTTCCTGGAAGGCGAGCTGGTGATGGACGAGCATGGCTACGTGGTCGCCGACGACTTCATGCGCACCAGCGTTCCCGGCGTATTTGCCGCCGGCGAGATTCAGGATCCCGTCTATCGCCAGATTGCGACCTCAGTGGGCCAGGGCTGCGCCGCGGCCATGCAGGCCGAGAAATGGCTGAGTGAGCACGAAGCCGAAGATCAGGAAAGCACCCTGGTTGTGGCCTGACCTGTAACAGTGAGCGGGCGGCGGCCAATGAGCGGCGGCGTCCGTTTTGAATGGGGCCATGTGGCGCGTCATTAAATCTTATCTGCTTTACACCTGGGGCGGCCTGCACCGCTACTTTGGCAACCAGAACAGCATGCCGCACGAGCATCAGCGTGCCGTACATTATTTCAGCCGCGCTTATGAGCTGAACCCGGCCATGACCGCCGCGCGCGTTGCCCGCGCCGTTATTTTGTGGCGCGAGATGGAGCGCCTGGACGAAGCGCTGGCCGATTTCAACGCCATCCTGGAAGAAGACCCAACGCATGGGCCGGCCCTGCTCAACCGCGCGCTGGTGTATCAACAGACCGGCGCCTATCAGGACGCGCTTGCCGACGTAAAGCGCTATCTGGCGCTGCCGCCAGACCCGCAATATCGCGATCTCGCCGAGCGCCTGGAGCCCCTGCTGCACGAGCTGGCAGCCGCAGAAAGCGGCGCCTAGTTAAGAGGGCAACAGCGCCTGCAGCTCCTCGAAACTGGTCACGCCGCCCACCCGCTGCAGGAAATCGGCCAACGAGCTGCTGCGCTGGCGCAAGGCCAGCACGGCAGGCCCCACCGGATCCTCCCCCGCCGCTCCCGGCGTATCGGCATAAGCGCCGTAAAAGGCAAAGTAGGCCTGGTTCAGCACGCGCAGGGCGTAGCCGTGGCTCACAAATAGTTGCCGCCGCTGCTCCATATAGGCCTCGGCCTCGGACACCTGGCCCGCGGCCAACAGCCTGTCTACCTCCACGCGCGTTTGCGCCATCTCGGCTCTGAAATCAAAGGCCGGCGGCTCTGGCGCGGGCCCTGGCGGCGGCGCTGTCTCTGCCGGCGGCGGCGCGAACTGCGGGTAATGGCGCTGCACCACGCGCAGGCCGACCTCGGTGCCCACCAGGGAGGCCACGGTCTCGTTAATCGTGCGCATTTCGGGGCTTTCGAAGTAGCGAATGCCCAACGGGCGCAGGGTTAGCCAATGGTGCGCCCACTCGTGGGCGATGGTATCGGCCAGAAACAGAATGTTGCTGCTTTCCAGGATCATGGCCGGGTAAAAGCCCATGCCGCCGATGGGCACCACCAGCGCCGAGCGGTCGAGGCCCTGGGCAACGCCCGCTTCTAACGCCTCTTGCTCCGCGACCGCCAGGCCCGGCGTCAGGGGCACGTTGTAGATCTGGCGGATCTCCTCGCGCGGCGAGACGATAAGAACTTGAGGCAGCGGCGTCATGTGCATGGCTACGGGCGGAAACACGCTGCCCAGCAGACCAAAGCCCTCTTCGGCCAGCGCTTCGGCCACCTGCTCCTGCAACACGGCTTCGGCCAGCGGCTGCAGGCGCGCCATCTCTGCCCGCGCCGCCGACAGCTCGGCCTGCAGCGCCTGCGTGCTGCTTTCGGCGTCGGCCACCGCCGGGTCGGCATAAGCGCGCGTAATCTCATTTTGCAGGGCACGCACCTGGCCCACCCAATCCAGGTAGCTCAACACCAGCTCGCGCCGCGCTTCCTGCGCCAGGAAGGCATGCCCGCGGCCCGCCTGTTCTACGCCTTTGGCTTGCAGCGCCTGCGCGCCCCACACCACGAAGTCGAAGTGGCGCTGGCCCACCAGGCTGTCGAGGCGGTGGCGCTCTTGCTGAAAGGCAGGCCATTCCGGCGCAACCAGCGCAATGAAAATGGCCAGAAACAGGAGCAAGGCCCCTGCCGTAAGCAACCGTCGCCTCTGCATGGCGCCGATGATATGTGAAGCGGCGGCTTGCGCCAAGGCTCCCTTTGTGTCAACATTACGCGCTGCTACAAGGAAAAGGTCCAACACTCCAGGAGGGGTCCATGCTCATCGTCATCAGCGACCTGCACTTCGTAGATGGCACCGCGGGCGAGCACAACCTGCCGGCCAGCGCCTTTGAAACGGTCTTCATGTCCGACGTGGTCTCCCTGGCGCGGGCCAAAGGCGCCACGGAGCTCAAGATTGTCTTGTTGGGTGACATTCCCGATCTGGTGCGCAGCCAGCAGTGGTTTGAGGAAGATCCGGCCGACCGGCCGTGGGGGGCCAACGGCCTGAGCGACGTGCGCCAGCCCCAGCCCGGCAGCCGCGTCGAGCAGCGCTGCCTGGACATCCTAGGCCGCTTTCCTTCCGATGGCCGCCGCGAATCTGTGCCGCAAGAGACGATCCTATATAAGAACTGGCACACGTTTGCCTTTTTCCGCAACCTGCCGCGCTCGGTTAACGGCGCGCTGGGGCGTAAAATTCCCGTGGAGGTCATTTATGTGGTGGGCAACCACGACCGCCTGTGCAACCTGTACCCCGCCGTGCGCGACGAGCTGCGCAAAATCATGGGCCTCACCGTCGACCGCCACACGGCCAACATCATCTCGGCCTACGACTGGTGGTACCTCTACGAATATGCCGACCACAAGTATGGCCTGTACGCGCGCCATGGGCACCAGTTCGACCCCTGGAACTTTGGCGGGGGCAACGACTTCACGCGCCAGGGTTACTTGAAAGCGCCCGTGGGTGATGTCATCGCCACCGAGTTCGCCGTGAACCTGCCGCGCACGCTGGCCGGCCTGCGCCATAAATACCCGGCGATCAGCGATGGCTTCATCACCAACCTCAAAGAAGTGGACAACGTGCGCCCCTTTAACCGCATCATCGAGTGGTTTTATTACAAGATGAAGCAGGAACACAGCGAGCAGCTACGCCGCGCCCTGGACGAGGCTTTCGACATTGCCCTGCGCGAATTTCTGAGCATTGGCCTGGTGCAGCAGTGGCGTAGCCCGCAAACGCGCTGGGACGAGGTGATGCGCGCTGCCAGCCACCCCTGGCTGCGCCGCGTGGTGGATACGATTACGACCTTCACTAACACCGAAGACCTGCTGCAGCTCATGCTGCCCACGGTGGAACGCGCCGCCTATTCGCAGGAGGCGCTGGAGAAATATGCAACAGCGGCCTATCATGAAAAGATCTGGCGCGATCACGCCGACCTCCGTTTCGTGGTCTATGGCCATACCCACCGCCCGGCCGTGCAGCCGCTCGACGGCGAAGGCGGGCGCGAGGTGCTTTATCTCAACACCGGCACCTGGCGCGGCCATGTGTACCGCACCGTGCCACTGGATAAGTCCGCCGATTTCGTTAAACTAAAGCAGATGACCTACCTCTGCCTCTATCACGCCGGCGAGGATCGCAACGGCAAAGTGCCCGGCACCGTCAGCTTTGACGTCTGGACCGGGCACAAGCTAAAAGAATATTCCTACTGACCGGCGCAAAAGGTTCGGCATGCACTTTCTAATCACCGGCGGCGCGGGCTTCATCGGCGCCCACCTGGCCAACCGTCTGGCCGCTTCCGGACACCACGTGCGCGTGGTGGACGATCTCAGCAGCGGCGACCAGACGCACCTCACGCCGCAGGTGCATTTTCATCGCGGCGATGTCAACAACATTCCCTTTATGTGGTCCATGCTGCAAGACGTCGACTGCGTGTACCACCTGGCCGCCCGCGTCTCGGTGGCGCAGTCGATGCTCTATCCGCGCGACTACAACGACGCCAATGTGGGCGGCACCGTGGCCGTGATGGAAGCGATGCGCGACGCCGGCGTGCGCCGCGTGGTGCTAGCTTCTTCCGGCGCGATTTACGGCGATCTGTCGCGCCAGCCGGTGACCGAAGAGATGATCCCCAACCCCGACTCGCCCTATGCCGTGAGCAAATGGGCCGCCGAACAGTATGTGCACACCATCGGTCATCTGTGGGGCATCGAGACCGTGGCCCTACGCATCTTTAACGCCTACGGGCCGCAGCAGAGCCTGCCGCTGTCACACGCGCCGGTGGTGCCGCGCTTCTTGCGCCAGATCTTCAGCGGCGGCTCGCTGGTGCTCTTCGGCGACGGCGGGCAGACGCGCGATTTCATCTATGTGTCCGACGTGGTCGACGCCCTGGTGGCCGCCGCCGAGGCCACCTACGTCGACCGCCAGGTGATCAACATCGGCAGCGGCGACGAAACGTCGATCGACCATCTGGCGAGCATGGTGGAGCAGGTGGCGGGGCAGCGCACCAATCGCATTTACAACAAGGCCAAGAGCGGCGGCGTGCAGCGCCTGGTCGCCGATATCAGCCGCGCCCGCAGCCTGCTGCGCTGGCAGCCGCGCGTGTCGTTGGCCCAGGGCCTGACGCGCACCATCGCCGAAGACGCGCGCTTCCAGGCCCAGCCGTTATCGCTCTCCCAATAAACGAAAAGACCCTCCGGTTTTCCCGAAGGGTCATTTGCAGTGCCCTGGAGAGGACTCGAACCTCCACGCCCGAAAGGGCATAGGCCCTCAACCTACCGCGTATACCAATTCCGCCACCAGGGCAAATCGAACCTCAATTATAGCCCAGCCTGCGTCGTTGTCAACGTTGCCGCCGCGCTTCAAGGCCCCCGCCAACGTCCATCTTACGCGCCAGGAAGTCCAGCGCCAGGGCCGTCCAGCTCTGCTGCTGCGCGCCATGCCCCTGTCCCGTCAGCGGATCAAAGTACTCCCAGAAGCCATTCTGCTGCACCAGGTCGATGGAACGCTGCGCCAGCTCTTGCGCCTGTCGCTCGTAGCCGTAGCGCCTCAGGCCGCTCTCGATCAGCCAGTTCACCGGCAGCCACACGTTGCCGCGCCAGTACGTTTGCGGCGCGAAAAGGGGCGACGAGGTGGGCGTGGTGGGCAGGGGATAGGGCGTCCAGTAATCGGGCGCAGTTAGCCGCTCTACCAGCCGTTGCGCCTGCGGGCCGTCCGCGCAGCCGCCGTACAGGGCGATGAACGCCGAGGCGCTCTCGACGGCAATGGGCGCTTCGTGAAGCCCGGCGAGGTCATAACCGCCGTTGTCCAGCAGCTTGGTGCGCACCGCGCGCTGCACGGCGGCTGCCCGCTCCTGCCAGCTAGTCGCTTCGCCGTCGCGGCCCAGTTCTGCGGCAATGCGGCCCAGGGCTTCCAGATCGGCTGCGCGCATGGCGTTTATGTCGATGGCTTTCACACAAAAGTGGCCGTCTCGCGCCAGCGCCGCCGCGTCGCCGCCATAAGCTCGCACCGTCCCGGCGAGGGCCACGCGCGCTTCTCTGCCGCGCTCGTGGCGAAACGGTTCCAGGCCCAGCAGGCTGTCCCAGCGCGGCGAAGCGTCCCACGACTCCCAGGGGTGCACGATGCACACCAGGCCATCGCCGTGCAGGTCGCGCCGCCGCTCGAACCAGTCGTGGTGCCGCGCCACGCGCGCATACATCGTCTCCAGGAACTTGTCGTCGCCGCTGCGCTCATGCACCAGCCACGCGGCCACGGTCAGTAGCGGCGGCTGCGTAATCAGGCTGTGTGTGTCCACGCCCCATAGCTCCGCCGCGCCCCCCGTCCAGTACGACATGTGCGGAATCATGCCGGCGTCGGGCCCCGCCGCCAGTTGGTGAGCCGTCACGCTCAACAGCTCGTCGCGCGCCATCTGCACATCAAACCAGCGGTACACGATGGCGTGAAAGGCCGAATCCCATAGCCATTGATGCTCGTAACTTTTGGGCGCGGGCCACGTGAAGCGATGGCCCGCCGTTTCCACGACGTTAGCGTATAGCAGCCGCCGCACCTTATGCAGCCACACCGTCCACGTGTCATCTCTGGACATCATTCGCTGCGCCTCCTGTTAACACCTGTTGACAACCGAAACGTTTCGATTTACCATGATATTGCTCCAAAACGTTTTGGAAGGCGACCCAGGATACACGTTTCCCTGCACATTGCCACTTAGGAGGACGGAAGTGCCCGTGACGCTCAAGGACATTGCCCGTGAAACAGGCGTCTCCACCACCACCGTTTCGCGCGCCCTGGCAGGGTACGATGACGTTGCTTCCGGCACCCGCCGTCGCGTCCAGGAAGCGGCGCAGCGCCTTGGCTATTCTCCCAATCTGCTGGCCCGCCGCCTGCAAAAACAGCGCACCGACACGCTGGGCTTCATCATACCCACCTACGGCGCGCGCTTCGCGGATCCATTCTTTAGCGAGTTTATCGCCGGCCTGGGCAACGCCGCGGCCGACCACGACTACGACCTTCTGGTTTCGACGCACGCGCCGGAGAGCGACCGCGAGCAGGCCGCCTATCAAAAGGCGGTGCAGGGCGGCTGGGTAGACGGCCTGATCGTCGTGCGCACGCGCGTCGAAGACCATCGTATCCGCCTGCTTTGCGGGCACGACTTTCCCTTCGTGGCCTTTGGCCGCTCGCCGGCCGCCGACGGCTTTCCCTACGTCGACGAAGATAGCGAAGCAGGCATGCGCATGCTGGTGGACCATCTGGCAGACCTGGGCCACCGGCAAATCGGCTTCATTGCGCCACCCGCCGAGCTGATGTTCGGCCGGCTGCGGCTGCGCGGCTTCCACAATGCCATGGCCCAGCGCGGTTTGCCCGTGCCGCCCGGCAGCATCGCCGGCGGCGATCTGACCCAGCGCAGCGGCGCCGAAGCGGCCGCCATGCTGTTGGCCCTGCCCACGCCGCCGACGGCAATCATTGCCGGCAACGACCTGATGGCCATCGGCGCCATGGGCTACTTGCAGCAGCAAGGATACACCATCCCCCGCCATTTTTCCCTCGCAGGCTTCGACGATATTCCTCCCGCCGGCCACACCAACCCCCCACTCACCACCGTCCACCAACCCATTTACCACATTGCCCGTTCTATCTGCGAGATGCTCATCCGTCTGTTAAATCAAGCGCCAATCGCCGAGCGTCACATTCTGCTGACTCCCCGACTTGTCACCCGCGCCTCCAGTGGACCGCCTCGCTCGGGACCGCTGCCCTGACCGCCTGGGCCTGTTGCGCCGTCCGAACCCCAACAAGGAGGTGTTTTTGGTACCGACCGAGAAACAAGAGCTTGAGACCGGTAACGCTAAATCCCCACCAACTGAAAGGAGTGAGACATGTCGAGACTAGTAAAGTTGATTACCCTCCTGATCCTACTCTCTTTGGCTCTGGCGGCCTGCGGCGGCGATGCGCCGACCGTGCAGCCCATGGACCAACCCACGCTGCCCCCCGCTTCAGAACCGCTGGAAGAGCCAACCGATGAACCGGCTGAGGAGCCTACCGACGAGCCGGCCGAGGAGCCAACGGACGAGCCGGCCGAAGAGCCGACAGAGGAGGCAGCTGAAGAGCCGGCCGCCGGCGATGTCATCTTCTACTCAACCCAATTCGAGCCTATCGAAGAGCGCGAGATTTTCCGCGCCATCCTGCAGGAAGCTGGCTACGACGTGATCGCCTCTTTGGAGGGGCCGCTGCTAGACATCGTCTTCGCCGGCGAGCAAACGGGGCAGGGTGAAGTGGACGTCATTGCCTCGCTGCACGGCACCTTCCCGCCGCTGCAGCGTGAAGATGCGGTCATGAACATGATCGACGTCTACGACGATCTCTCCGCCGACCGTGACTTCGCCGAAGCCTTCGTCACCACGGGCCTGTTAGGCACCGACGACTATCTGTACTACGTGCCCTGGCTGCAGGCCACCTACATCATGGCCGCGCACCAGGACGCGCTGGCATACCTGCCCGACGGCGTGGAGCTGGAGACCATGACCTGGGAGCAGTTCGCCCAGTGGTGCCAGGCGCTGCTCGACGAGACCGGCGAGCCGCGCTGTGGCCTGCCCCATGCCGGCCTCTTCCACCGCTTCCTGCAGGGCTATCTATGGCCTTCCTTCACCGGCGGCATGGTGAGCACCTTCCGCAGCGAGGCCGCCGCCGAGATGCTGGCCTGGGCGCGCGACAGCCTGTGGCCCACCATCCATCCGCAGTCGATCAGCTATGACTTCATGCAGGAGCCGCTGCTGGCCGGCGAAGTGTGGGTGGCCTTCGACCACACCGCCCGCCTGCTCAACGCCTTCAATGAGCAGCCCGACAACTTCGTGGCCTTTCCCGCGCCATCTGGACCGGCGGGTAAAGGCTTTATGCCCGTCATTGTGGGCCTGGGCATGCCCAACAGCGCACCCAACCCCGCAGGCGGCGAGGCGCTGATCGACTACCTGACACAGCCCGACACCCAGGCCGAAATCTTGCGCCAGCTTGGCTTCTTCCCCGTGGTCTCCGGCGTCAGCACCGACGAGCTGCCGGCAGGCGTGGCCATTGAGCTGGAAGCGGTGACCAACCAGGCCAATGCCGCCGACGCCATTCCTTCGCTGCTGCCCGTGGGCCTCGGCGAAAGAGGCGGCGAGTTCAACCAGTTTTACAACAACGCCTTCGACCGCGTGGTCTTTGACGGCGAAGACATCGAAACGGTGCTCACCCAGGAAGGCGACGCCATGCAGCAGTTGATGGACGAGACGGGCGCGCCGTGCTGGGCGCCCGACCCGACCGGCGACGGCCCGTGCCGCGTCGAATAAGTTACCTTGCCTGCGCCGCATAGCGGCGCCTGACGGCGGCAGCCCGCGATACGCGCGGGCTGCCGCCCCTTCCAGGATTGACGACCCATGAACAGACGAAACTGGGCTCCTTATCTCCTGATCCTGCCCTCCCTGATCTACCTGGCCATCTTCTTCGCCTGGCCCATGGTTCAGGCGCTGGGCCTGGCCGTCTGGGACGATGACAGGCTGCTGGAGCTGCGCGCCGAGTCGCACCCCGATAGCCCGGCCGCCGGGCGCATCCCGCAGGGCTTTGGCGTGGCCATTTTGGACCGCCAGGGCAACGTTCTGGAGGAAGCAGACCTGGGCCAGACGAACCTGCTGACTGAGCGCTGGTTCCTCGTCAGCGGTACAGACCCTGAAGGCCAGACCGTGGAAGGCTGGACTTCGGAAGCGCGCGTGCGTGTGCGCGAGGAGAGCGACGCCGGCGAGCCGCTGGCAGGCACCATCCGCCCGCGCCTGGGCGCCGGCGCGGAGCCGCTCACCACGCTTTATAGCGAGCCCCACGAGGGCAGCGACGCCGCGGGCAGCCTGCAAGAGCGCAGCGAAGTGGCCATCGCCCAGACAGCCACGCTCGCCGTCTGGTACCAGGTGCAGGCTGAGGTAGACGGCCAGACAGTGTCCGGCTGGACGCCATCACGCTTTGTGCAGATCTTTGGCGACGGCGAGACGGGGCGCGTCGACCGCGGCAACGCCGGCCAATTCACCATGGAATATATCAATCGCATGGTGAACGACCGCTTCTTCATGCCCGCCCTGCGCACCACCCTGCTGCTCATGGTGCTGATCATTCCCGTGCAGTTTGTGCTGGCCGTGATCATGGCGCTGGTGATCCAGGCGCGGCTGAAGGGCAACACCTTCTTGCTTTATGTTTTTGCCATCCCACTTGGCATTTCGGACCTGGCCGTGGGCATTGTGTGGTTCGCCATCTTCACGCAGAATGGCTTCCTGAATTCTATCTTGCAGGGCCTGGGTCTGATCGATAGCCCTCAGACCTACCTCTCGGCGAGCACGCGCCACTGGATTATCATCGCCATTGTGCTGGCCGAAGTATGGCGCGCGACCTCGATCGTGATGGTGATTGTGGTCTCGGGGCTGCAAGCCATCTCGCAGGAGGTGTTGGAGGCGGCCGAGCTGTTTGGCGCCAGCATGTGGCAGAGAATCCGGCACGTCATCCTGCCCCTGCTGCGGCCCAGTCTGCAGGTGGCCCTCATTCTGCGCACCATCCTGGCTCTGCAGGTGTTCGCCGTGGTCATTGCCCTCAGCGGTGGCGACGTGGTCACCGTGCTGGCCAACGAAACGTTTCGCCAATACAATGAATTTCGCAACCCGAACGTGGCCGCCACCTACGCCGGCCTCATCTTGCTGCTGTCGATGTTCAGTGCCGCCATTTATCTGCGGCTCGTTCGCACCCAACAGGAGGTGGCCACATGAGCGCTTCGACGACCGTCTCTTCGCAGCCCGTCTCGGCGTCGCCTGAGGTGCGCGCCCTGCACCGGCGCATGCTGCGGCGCCGCCAGCTCAACCGCGTTCTCACTTACGTCGTGGGCATCGCCCTGGCGCTCTGGATCCTGCTGCCCATCGTCTTTATCGCCTCCATGGCGCTCACGACGCGCGAGGAGGTACGCTCGTATCCTAAGAGTATCCTGCCTTTCATCCCCTTCTCGCTGGACACGATCACCTTTTTCTTGCGCTCCGAAGGCATCATTCCCGGGCTGATTAACAGCGTGATCGTCGCCGTCATCACCCTGTTGCTCTCGACGGCCATTGCCGTGCCGGCGGGCTACGCCATCTCGCGCTACTTCTTTCGCGGGCGCGACCTGTACCGCCTATCGGTGCTGGCCGTGCGCGCTTTTCCCATCGTTATCCTGGCCGTGCCCCTGGCCGTGGTCTTCTTACGCACAGGCATCTACGACAGCGTCTATAGCCTGGCGCTGATGCACACGGCCCTGGCCTTGCCCACCACCATTCTGGTGATCGGCAGCGTGTTCGCCAGCATTCCCTACGAATTGGAGGAGGCGGCCATGGTTTTTGGCTGCACACCGTGGCAGGCGTTCCGGCGCGTCATCTTGCCCCTGGTGCTGCCGGGCATTGCCGCCGCGGCCATCTTCACCTTCGTTATGTCTTGGAACGAAGTCTTTGCCGCCAGCGTGCTCACCGTGCGCAATCGCACCCTGCCGGCGCAGGTTTTGGCTACCCTGGGCTCATCCTCGCAGGCCTACCAGTTCGCCGGCGGTTTTTTCATGCTCATTCCATCGATCATCTTCATCTTTTTCATCCGCCGCTATTTATTTAACATGTGGGGTCAGGTTACTAAGTAGTCATTTTCCCAAGAAAGAGGTTGCGTAATGACCCAGATTCAGATTGAGAACGTTACCAAGCGCTTTGGCGATTTTGTCGCCGTGAAGGACGCGAATCTCACGGTCGCCGACAAGGAGTTCGTGGTGCTCTTGGGACCCAGCGGCTGCGGCAAGACAACCCTGTTGCGCGCCGTCGCCGGCCTGGGCATGCCCGACGAAGGGCGCATCTGCATCGGCGACCTCGACGTCACCTACATCCCGCC
Source organism: uncultured Ardenticatenaceae bacterium (assembly GCA_964384155.1). Taxonomy (GTDB): domain Bacteria; phylum Chloroflexota; class Anaerolineae; order Promineifilales; family Promineifilaceae; genus JAAYYY01. The sequence goes on along the minus strand of CAYLJW010000008.1, from coordinate 50,970 downwards.
GCGAGAGCGCAACATCTCCATGGTCTTCCAGAGCTACGCCATCTTTCCACACATGACGGTCTACGATAACATCGCTTTTGGCCTGAAGATGCGCAGAGTAGACGCCGCAGAAACGAAACGCCGCGTGCAGCGCTCGGCCGAGCTGCTGCACATCGAGCAGCATCTCGACCGCTACCCGGACAAGATGAGCGGCGGGCAGCGCCAGCGCGTGGCTGTGGCGCGCGCCATTGCCATGCAGGCCCAGGTGCTGCTGATGGACGAGCCGCTCAGCAACCTCGACGCTCTGCTGCGCCTGGAGATGCGCGCTGAACTAAAGCAACTGCTGAATGAGCTGGAAGTAACCACCATTTACGTGACGCACGACCAGATCGAAGCGCTGAGCATGGGCGACCGTATCGCCGTGATGAAAGACGGCGAAATCCTGCAGATCGACGAACCGACCGTGATTTACGATAAACCGGCCAATAACTTCGTCGCCGGCTTTATCGGCAACCCGCCGATGAACTTTATGGGCGGCGAGCTGCTGCACCAGGACGGCCGCACCGTTTTGCGCATCGGCGACTTCGACATTGCTCCGGCGCCGGAGCTGCAGCCCATCCTGCACAACTACGAACACGACGACATCGGCATCGGCATCCGCGCCGAGAATATGGAAACGCTGCGCCTGCCCGCAGACGACGCCGTGCGCGTGAAGGTGCAGGTGGTAGAGCCGTTGGGCGCGCAAAACCTGTTAACCGTGCGCGTGGGGCAAGATCTGGTGAAAGTAGCCACGCACCCCACCTTCCAGGTTGCGCCCGGCGAGGAGGTGTGGCTGCGCTTTCCCAGCGATAAGGTGCGCTGGATCGACCGCCTGAGCGGGCGCGTGCTTTATGCCTGAGCGGAGCGCCTGCGCCAACCACGGCGCACGTGCGCCAACCGCGACGTCGCCGCCCGGCTAACAGCTTCATGTCCAGGCCGCTCACCCTACACATCATCAACCACACGCATTGGGACCGCGAATGGTTTCTGACGGCGGAATACACCAGCCGCTGGATTCCGCGCCTCGTGGAACGCCTGGAGCAGCTCGTGGCGGCCAACCCCGGATTCCGCTACCTGTTCGACGGCCAGACGCTGGTGATTGAAGACCTGCTGGCCATTGAGCCGGGCCTTGCGGGCCGCGTGCGCGCGCTGCTGAGTGGCGGCCATCTGCACATTGGCCCCTATTACTGCCAGCCCGATTGGCGGCTCAGCGGCGGCGAGCTGCTGCTGCGCAACCTGCAACTGGGCTTGCAGGATCAACAAAAGTACGGCGGCGGCCCGCCCGCCGAGGCCAACGTGGCCTGGCTGGTGGACACCTTTGGGCATATCGGCCAGGCGCCGCAGCTGCACCGACTGTTTGGCATCGAGGCGGCCTTCGTCTGGCGCGGCGCGCCGCGCCTGGACCCTTACTTCACCTGGCAAGGCCCCGACGGCAGCGACCTGTTCACCGTCAACCTTTTCGGCGGCTATCGCAACCTGTACGGTGTAACCCACGCGCCGCAGGTGGCCGTGCGCCGCCTGCTGGCCGAAGTGCAAAAGCTACGTCCCTATTATCCTACGCCCGACCTGCCGCTGTTCGACGGCTACGATTTGGAAGACGACCCAGAAGATCCCGTCCGTTTTTACACAGAGCGCCTCGATGGCGATGAGCAGCGACCCTTGGCACACCTGCGGCTGCAGGAATCGACGCCTGCCGCCTTTGCCGCGGCCATCAAAGAGCAGAAGCTGGCGCTGCCCGTCGTTCACGGCGAACTGGGCTCTGGCAAGTACGGCGCCACCTTTCCCGGCACGCTCTCCGCGCGCAGCGCCCTGAAGTTGATGGCTTACGACTGCGAACGCCTCTTGTTTAGCCGCGTCGAGCCGCTCGCCGCGCTGGCCCACCTGCGCGGCCGGCCCTACCCCGCCGCGCGCAGCGTGCAGTGGGCGCGCCTGCTGCTGCAAAATGCGGTGCACGACTGCATCTGCGGCGTCTCCATCGACCTGGTGCACGAAAAAATGGCGCACAGCTACCAGCGCCTGTTCCGCGAGATGCAGGGCGAGCTGCAAGGCGCGCTGCAGCAGATCCTGGCCGATTTCCAGAGCGGCGATTACGCGGTGTCCACCAATCCTTTCCCCGCGGCCGGCCAGGTTGAGGCCGGCGGCGCGCTTTACGAGGCCGAGACCAACGGCGCCGGCGTGTGGCCCGTGGCCGCGCCGCAGCCGCTGCCCCAAACCACGGAAAGCGCCTCGCGTTTCACCTGGCAAAACGACCATTATCTGGCACACATCGACGGCCAAAGCGGCGCTATGCGCCTTGGTTCTAGCGATGCGCCGGTCCTGGGTCAGCTCGTGGTGCGCCGCGAACAGGGCGACGCCTATTCCACGGAGCCGGCCGAGCAGTTGGGCTGCCTCCTGCCTACCTCGCCGCTGGCCGTGGCGCGGCATGGCCAACGCTACGCCGCCGTCGCCTTCGACGCCGCCTGGCGTAGCGCCGAGGCCCAGGTATGGGCCAGGGTGCGGCTCTGTTTCGACGCCTCGCCGTTCATCCGCTGGCAAATCGACCTGGATAGCGCGGGCGCCGGCCTGCGCGTCGATTTTGCCCTCGACGAGTGCGCCGGCGAAGATATCCTTGCCGGCATGCCTTTCGAGCTTGTGTCGCGCGCCGCGGCCGACCTGGATCTGCTGCCGCGCGAGCTGTCCGCGCCGCTCGCGGATATCCTGCTGGGCCAGCGCGAGTTAGGCGTGGTGCGCGATTTTCCCTTTCACGACATGCTGTGCACGCAGCGTGCGCCAGGCGCCAGCCTGGCCATCTTTGCTCGCGGCCTGCGCGCCTACCGCGTGTCCGCTGATGGCCAGATGCTGTTGCCTTTACGGCGCGCCGTGCAGTGGCTCACGGCGCCCAATCTGCGCCATCGCGTGGGCGACGCCGGGCCTTACTTTTACGTGCCCGGCGCGCGTTGCGAGCGCCGCGTGCGCCACGAGCTGGCCATCGCCCCGCTGGCCTCTGCGCCCGATGCACTGGAGCTTGTGCGGCTCAGCGAAGCCTATCACAATCCGCCGCTGATCGTCCGCGTGCAAGGGCGCGGCGCGCGCCGCCGCTGGCCCGTGCTGCAAGAAGAGCTGCCGCTCAGCGCGCTGGCCGTGCAGAGCGACAGGCTCCTGGCCCGCTTCTACAACCCCGCATCCCGGCCGCAGGCTCTGTCGCGCACATACCGGCGCGCCACAGTCTGGGGCCACGACGCGGGCACGCTTGCGGCCGTCGCGCCCGGCGAAATTGCCACGCTCTTGCCCGCCCCGGAGGCGCTGCCCCTCTCCGGCGGCCGCGGCGCGGACGTGCGCCTGCTGAACCCACCCGCCTGGCGCGTATCCACATCACGTTCCAGGCCCGACCCGGCCGTGCTCGAAACGCTGGAGCAGCAAGCGGCGGCCTTGCAGCAGGAAGTAGCCGCGTTAGAAGCCGGCCTGGCGCAGGCAGCCGGCTCTGAACGCCTGCGCTTGCAGCATCGCACCTATGTGCTGCAGCGAGAAGCGCTGGAGCATCGCCTGTCGCTGGCCCTGAATCGGCGCCGTCTGCAGCTCAACGGCGTTCCGGACGAATCCACTCTTTACACGGTCGATCCTGAGATTGCGGACATTGGCCACGCCCTGAACCGCCTGCGCATCAAGCGGCGCATCTACGACTACGTGGTGCAGGCGCTCTAGCCGGCCCACACCAGAGCCTGGCCCACGCCGATGAACGAACGCATCGCCCGCCTCCTGACATTTATCTACGGCCCTGAGAGGGCGCAGGGCACGTCGCGGCGTATCCAGGCGCTCCTGGACGAATTTCGCGCGCAAATTACAGCGCGGCCCGTGCGCCACCACTTCGACTATCGCGACGCCTTCCTTATCACCTACGGCGACATGGTGCAGGAGCCCGACAGGCCGCCGCTGCAAAGCCTGCGCCGCTTTCTGGAGGCTGAGGTGGGCGGCCTCGTGCGCGGCCTGCACATCTTGCCTTTCTTTCCCTACTCTTCAGACGATGGCTTTTCTGTCGTCGATTACCATGCCGTCGAGCCGGCGCTGGGCGATTGGCAAGACATTGAGTCCTTTGGCGACTCCTTCCGCCTGATGTTTGACGCTGTCATCAACCACATATCGCAGTATAGCGCCTGGTTCCAGGCTTTTAAGCGGGATGAAGCGCCCTATAGCGACTATTTCGTAACCGTAGAGCCCGACACAGACCTCTCCGCGGTCTTCCGCCCGCGCGCCTTGCCGCTGCTGACCCCCGTGCAAACGGCCTCCGGCGTGCGCCATCTATGGACCACCTTCTCTGCGGATCAGGTGGACCTCAATTACGGGTCGCCCGACGTGTTGCTGGAAGTTCTGCGCGTGTTGCTGAGCTACGTAGCCCACGGCGCGTCGCTGATTCGGCTCGACGCCATCGCCTTTATGTGGAAAGAACCAGGCACCGACTCCGTCCACCGGCCCCAGACGCACGCGCTTATTCAGCTTATGCGCGCCGTGCTCGACGAAGCAGCGCCGCAGACCGCGCTGGTCACCGAGACCAATGTGCCGCACGAGCAGAACATAAGCTACTTCGGCGACGGCGCGAACGAGGCGCAGATGGTTTACAACTTCTCGCTTCCGCCGCTCACACTGCACGCCTTCCACAGCGGCCAGGCGCACAAGCTGGCGCAATGGGCCCGGACGCTGACCCTGCCCTCCGACCGCGTCACATTTTTCAACTTCCTGGCCTCGCACGACGGCGTGGGCCTTACGCCGGCCCGCGGCATTCTGGACGATGCCGAAATCGCCGCCCTTGTGGCCCGCGTGGAAGCGCTCGGCGGCCTGGTGTCTTACCGCAGCAGCGCCGGCGGGTCGCAGATCGCTTACGAGCTGAACATCAACTACCTCGACGCCCTGGCCCAACCCGGCGAGCAGGCCGGCGACCGGCTGCTGGCCGGCCGCTTCCTCGCCGCCCAGGCCATTATGCTCGCGCTGCGCGGCGTGCCCGGCATCTACTTTCATAGCCTTTTCGGCTCGCGAAGCTGGCACGACGGCGTGCGCCAGGCGGGCCATAAGCGGGCCATTAATCGCCAGAAGCTGGCCAGAGCGCGCCTGCAGCAAGAGCTGCAGCACGGTCTGCGCCGCCTGGTGTTTTCAGGCTATCGCCGCTTGCTGCGCGTGCGCACCACGGAGCTGGCCTTCCATCCCTATGGCCGGCAAGAAATCCTCGACTTACATCCGGCCGTCTTTGCCCTGCAGCGCAGCTACGGCGCGGCCACGCTGCTGTGTCTGCACAACGTCTCCGGCCGTGATGTGGCCCTGCCGGCGCCCTTCTGGCCCAGCGTGGACCTGCTTAACGGCGCGCGCGTGCGCAGCAAAGAGGTCCAGCTCGGCCCGTACCAGGTGCGCTGGCTGAAGCCCTAGGCGCCGTTTTGTAGACAAGAACACCGAATGCGCTTACACTACGCGAGCAGCATAGGGACAGCAGCGCATGTATGAATTCTTGAAGAAGATCCCCCTCTTCGCAGCCATGCCCGACGAGGATTTCGCGCGGCTTTGCGAGATGGTCGAAGAGGTTCACCTGCCGGCCGGCGCGCAGCTTTTCGCCGAAGGCAGTCCGGGCATGCGCGCCTATGTGATCATGGACGGCGAGGTGGAGATCGTGAAGAAGTCGGGCAATCGCGAGCTGCTGCTGGCCATCCGGCCGGCCGGCGAAGTGATTGGCGAAATGGCCCTGCTGGAGCGCGCGCCGCGCATGGCCAGCGTGCGCGCACACACCGACGCCACGCTGCTGGCCATTCATCACGACGAGCTAGAAAAGCTGCTCAACAGCAGCCCCTCGGCGGCGCGGGCCATGCTGAGCACCATGGTGGCCCGCCTGCGCAACACCGAAGCCATGCTGCGCGAAAGCGACAAGATGCGCCAGCTTGGCACACTCTCGGCCGGCGTGGCCCACGAGCTAAACAATCCGGCGGCAGCCGTGCAGCGCGGCGCGGGCCAGCTCAAAGAAGCGGTCGAGCGCTTCAACCGCTGCCGTGAAACGCTGTGGGTTATGAACCTCACGCCAGAACAGCGGCAGCAGATTATGGGCCTGGAGGAAGATGTATTGGCGTCGCGCAGCGCGGCGCTGCAGCTTAGCGCGCTAGAGCGCAGCGACCGCGAGTACGAACTGGAGAGCTGGCTAGAGGCCAGGGGCGTAGCCGACGCCTGGCAATTGGCTCCGGCGCTGGTGGATCTGAACCTGGGCCGCGCGCGCCTGTCAGCCTTGCACGAGGCGCTGCAAACGGCCCTGGGCCCGGCCCTGGCTCTAGTCGTGGCGCGCCATGCCGTGCATAGACTGATCCACGAAGTGGGCGACGGCGCCTCGCGCATTGCCGAGATTGTCAAAGCGCTGAAATCGTATACCTACCTCGACCAGGCGCCCGTTCAAGAAGTGGACGTGCGCGATGGCCTCGACGATACTATCGTCATCTTGCGCGATAAGCTGAAGGGCCTGAACTTGCAGCGCGACTACCACCCCGATCTTCCCGCTATTCAGGCCTACGGCAGCGAGCTCAACCAGGTCTTTACCAATATCCTAGACAACGCCGCCGACGTGCTGGAAGGGCAGGCGGAACCGTGCATCACCATCCGCGCCTTCCCCGAAGGCGACTTTGTGGTGGTTGAAATCGAAGACAACGGTCCGGGAATCGCCGACGACATCAAACCGCGCATCTTCGATGCCTTCTTTACGACCAAAGGGCCGGGGCTGGGCAGCGGCCTGGGTCTCAACATCAGCTATAACATCGTCGTCAACCGCCACCGCGGCGACCTATCCGTGGCGTCGCGCCCCGGCAGCACCTGCTTCACCATCAAGCTGCCAGCACAGGCCCAAGATGAGCCTGGCACGACCGCGCCGGCGGGCAGCGGCGCGAAGCAGGACAAGCAGCAGCCGGACGACGCAACGCTGAAGCAAATATTGGAAACCACGCGTACCATCGCCGTGGTGGGCATGTCGGCCGACCCCGGCAAAGTGGCCCATTCGGCGCCCATTTACCTCCAAGAGCAAGGTTACGAGATTATGCCCGTGAACCCGCGCGGCGGCTGGATTAACGGCCTGCGCGTGCACGCCGATCTGCTGTCTCTGCCCAAAGTGCCTGACATGGTGCTCGTCTTTCGGCCATCGGCCGAAGTGCCGGCCATCGTGGAGCAGGCCATCCAGATTGCTGCGCGCGTGGTGTGGCTGGGAACCGGCATCCGCCACGAGAGCGCCGCCGCTCGCGCCCGCGCCGCCGGACTGGAGGTGGTGATGGATCGCTGCATGCGGCAAGCTCACAAACGGTTGTACGCCTGACATGTTCTGGACATTGGGCCTGGCTCACGTCGTCGCCGACTATCCTTTGCAAACGGACGGCCTGGTGCGCGTCAAGCGCCATTGGGCCGGCCTGCTGCTGCACGTGGTCATCCACTTCCTGATGATGCTCTTGCTATCGGGGCGCCATAGCCTCATCATCTGGCCGCAGCTCGTGGTGTTGACCGCCGCGCACTACGCCATCGACGCCTTCAAGAACTTTGAAAGCCGCCGCTGGCCGCGCATTGTGGTGCGGCCCTATGTGCTGGACCAGCTCTTGCACATTGTGTCCATCGCCCTGGTCGCGGCCTGGATCCAGTCGGCGCACGGCGTCTACCGCGATCAGGCGTGGATGGTGTATGCCATTGCCTACCTCGGCGTAACGCACGTCTGGTTCATCACCGAAAGGATTGTGGCCCGCCGCGAGCCGGCTTATGAACAGGCCGTCGACGCCTATCGTTGGCCGCGCCAGGCGGTGCGCGCCGGCGCGCTCACCCTGTTCTTGCTGGTTGGGCATCTGCTGCCGCCGTCCCAGCTCTGGGCCGTAGTACCGCTGCTGCTTGCGCCCATCGCCGCCCCCTACCGTACCTCTTTCCGCCGCCGCATGCTCATGCTCGACCTGGGCGGCCCGCTGCTCACGGCAATTATCGTGCTGCTGATCAACGCCACTTCCCCCTCATCTCCTATTGTCCCTGTTTGACTTTTACCTTAAAAATCGGTAGCCTATGGTCGCAACAGTCCGGACTAGTTTGGGCGCCATCAGGTTAGCACAAGGAGCGTGGCCATGACGGAAGAACAGTTCGACGACGCCTTCGAGGTGCAAGACGAAACGCTGGCGGAAGAAGCTGCTCCCTTCGACTTTGAAGACGAGTTCGACCGCCTGCGTCAGAAGACTGCCCGCACCAGCGCCGTTTTCGACGAGATGGAGATGGAGGAGGAGCTGGAGTATGAAGAGCAGCGCGGCTTTTTCGCCCGCATCTCACCCGGCCAGCGCCTCGTGCTCTTGCTGCTGCTGCTGATCGATATCGTAGTCATCGCCGTCGGCGTGATGGTCATCTTCAACGTCATTTAACGTATTCTAACCCCTGGCCGCTCACTCTGGCGGCTGGCCCGGCCGCAGCGTCAGGCGATCCGTCGCCGCCTGCTCCACGGCCTCCGGGCTAAACCACAAGCGGTGATAGTCGCCGTTCAGCCACATTTCGATCATATCATCATAATGCCGGTGGTAGGGATGCCCGCTCTGTCCCGTGGGCTGCACCATGCGGCTTTCATCCCACGTTGCCAAGTCTAGAATCATGCGCATCGAGGGGTGCCCGCCCACGGCGGCCGGGCGCTCCCAGCTCCAGCCTGTGGCGTTTATGGCGCTTGTCGTGCCGGCCACGGGGTAGGGCCCACGATTGACCACCTGCTCCAGCAAGCCAATGCCGCTCTGGCCCAGCGGATCGCTCACGAAGGTCGCCGTATGAATCGTGCCCCAGGTCCACGATTCCACATCATCGCCCACGTTCTCCTCGAACCAGGCCACCGTCTGCTCTAAGGCCTGCAGGATAATCGTCTCGCGGTCTTCTGTTTGCTCGGTTTGCACATTATCCCACCAGCGCGCCTGCGGTTGCCGCGCCAGTTGGTGCAAGAACACGCGCTGCGTGCCGCCGCTGTTCGACAGGTAATCTTCTTGCACGTCGCCCAGCTCATCAGCCAGCGCCGCCTGCGCCAGGTGCATGCTGAAGACCTCGAAGAGGGCCGCCGGCACGCTGCCCGAGCTGGCCTGCATGTCCCAGCCGCGCAGGCGCTCGATGGCCCCCTGCACCCGCGCGTTATCGCTGGAGAGCCCCTGCAGCAGGGGCACGTAGCTCTCGGCCAGCAGCGATCGTGCGTCCATCTGCATCGCCGCAAAGTCGCTCCAGGTGACATCGCCCCGTTCAATGGCCGCTTCAATCAGCTCTATGATGCGCTGCGCGCGGTCGCCATCGGCCCAATAGTGCGAAATCAGATAGGGATAGGCATCGTCGACCACGGCGTTGTTGGCCGTCACAATATAGCCGGCCTCAGGGTTAAGAGCCGCCGGCAGCTCCTCAAAGGGGATCGGCTCTTGCCATTCATAGTCGCCATCCCAGCCTGGCGCCGGCGTCAGGCCGTCACCGGCGGCGCGTATGGGAATATGCCCCGGCATCTGGTAGCCGATGTTGCCCTCTACGTCAGCATACAGCAGGTTCTGCGCCGGCGCATGGAAGTAGCTCGCCGCTTCGCGGAACTGCTCAAAGTTCTGCGCTTCATTCAACAGAATAATGGCCTTGAACACGGGATTGTCCTCTTGAGCGGTCCAGCGTAAGGCCAGGGCATCGCTCTGCCCATCTACCACGTCGTTAATGATGGGGCCGTGCCGCGTGCGGCGCACCTCCAGCCGCACGTCGTCGCCGCCGTTCACGTGGATCAGCTCTTCGACGATCTCCATATCCAGCCACTCACCCTCGTACTCCACCTGGTTGGGGTCGCTGGGATTTACCTTTTCCACATAAAGGTCCTGCACGTCAGGCCCCGCATTGGTGAAGCTCCAGGCAATGTGCGCATTGTGCCCGATGACCACGCCCGGCACGCCGGCAAAGGAGAAACCCACCACGTCGTAGTCCGGCGCGTGCAGGCCCACGGCATACCATATCGAAGGCATCTGGATGCCCAGATGCGGGTCGTTGGCCATCAGCGGCATGCCTGTCGCTGTGTGCTCGCCGCTCACCACCCAGCTATTGCTGCCCGTGGCCAGGCTGCCGCGCGCCAGGCCCCGCACGGGCGGCTGGCCGGCCAGCGTGGTGTTTACGCGGCGCCAATCGATGGCCACGCCGGCGCCCGCCGCACCCTCTTCTTCGGGATCCTCCGTATCTTCCGTCTCGTCCACGGCGTCCTGGCGCAGCAGGTCGGCTTCGCTGACGATCACCGGCCGCTCGTCGAAGGGATAGCCAGGCAGCAGCGTCTCCGTCGTCGCTGCGCCCAGGGCTTGATTCAGGCGCGCCCGCGCCAGCTCATCGTCCCAGTTGCCGCCCAGGTCCCAGGCCATCACGACGCCCCAGGAGACGGTATCCAACGGCTGCCAGGGCTCAATGGGCCAGGGATCCTGCACCAGGCCCAAAACGGTGCGGTTGAGCGAGATGTTATCGCCCTGCTGCGCCAGATAGGCGTTGACCCCGGCGCTATAGGCCTGCAGGATGTCCATCATTTCCGGCATCTCACGCTGATAATAAGCCAGGTGCTGCTGCGCCATGCGGTTCCAGCCGATGGTGCGGATAAAGCGGTCGGTCTCCACCATGTCCGCGCCTAGAATCTCCGCCAGCCGGCCCTGCCCCACGTGGCGCCAGAACTCCATCTGCCAGAAGCGATCCTGCGCGTGCACAAAACCCTGGGCAAAGTAGAGATCTTCGCGGCTCTGGGCGTAAATGTGCGGCACGCCAAACTCGTCGCGCAAGACGTTGACTTCTGCCTGCAGGCCATCTAAAGTAATAGCGCCTGACGTCTTCGGGAATGGACGCCGGACGGTGATCCAGAGAAACAGCGCCGCCGCCAGCACGACGACCAGCAAAATGAGGGCAACAATGGGTAAGATGCGTGATAGACGGCTCATCTTCTCTCCTCCTGGCCGGCAGCCCCTTCGCAGTTGCCCGATTTGTAACATGCCTGTCCCTTCCGGTCAACAAGCGGCGCCGGTTTCCCCGTTCTAGCAGGAGTAGTTGCCATGACTCGACTGGTTTTCATCGCGATGCTGGCCATTATTAGCCTGAGCGTCACCGCCTTCCAGGCGGCCGGGGCCGCCCGGGCCACGCCGCCGCGGCCCTACCCGCCGCTTGATCATCGCGACGATGACGTCTGCGGCGGGCTAGACGCGCCCAACCTGCTGCAAAACCCATCTTTTGAGGGCAATTACACGGCCTATATCCCACCGGGCGGCCACCAGGATTGCCCGACTGGCATCTGCGGCACCGCGCAGATGGCCGCCAGCTGGACGCCTTACTGGCTGTCGCGCCTGGACACGAACAACGCTGACATTCGCATGCCCGAATATAAGCCGGCCGAGCTCTCATTTGTGCCGCCGCGCGTGCACCATGGCGCACGCGCCCAGCAATACTTTACCTTCCATGCCACGCACGAAGCCGGCTTCTACCAGCGCGTCGCGGTGACGCCCGGGCAGTTGTACTGCTTCGGCATTTGGGGCCACGCCTGGAGCTCCAGCCAGGACGACCCGGCGATGAGCCATTCGGAGCTGCAGCAGTGGATCGGCGTCGACCCCAGCGGTGAAACGGATTGGGAAAGCCCCAACGTCATCTGGGGCGCGCCGCGCCAATATTATTCCGAGCCCGGGCAGGACAACGCCTACGGCCCCTTTACCCTGGTGGTGCGCGCCCAATCCACCCATCTCACCGTTTACACAAAATCGCAGCCCTCATGGCCGGTTAAGCACAACGACGTCTACTGGGACGACGCCATCCTATTGCGCGTGCCTCAGGAGCCGGCGCTCACGGTTTCGCGCAATGTGGCGGCCATTATCGAGCGCCCGCAGGATGCCGCGCAATATGAGCTGCGCTTCGACATTACCTTCACGCCCGATCCCGGCCTCATCTGGCGCGCCGAGCTGCAGGGGGACAGGACGCTAGATGTCAGCCTGACGCCCATCCAAGGGGCCGGCGCCAACGATTTGCTCGTCAGCTTCGACAGCGCGCCCTATGCGCCCGGTGTCTACACGGCCACTATCCTGGTTACGGCCCACCCCGCGGTGCCCGGCAGCCCGCAGAGCATTCTCATCAGCCTCAATATCTTTGAAGAAATTCACGAAACGGCCCTGCCCTTCATCATGAACTGACCCGGCGGCCGGCATCAAAAAAGGGCAGCCTGGCGTTGCAGGCCGCCCTTTTTGTTTATCTCGCACACCCGCCAGATAGACGCGCTGCGCCGCTTACTTTTCTATGGTTTCCGTGGGCTCGCTTTCGTCGCCCTCTTTGCCTTGCTCGCGCCCTTCGCGCACGCCTTCGCGGAAGGCGCTAATGCCCTTGCCCAACTCGTTGCCTAGCTTGCTAATACGGCCCACGCCGAAAACCAGCAAGACGATAACCAGAATAATGACCCATTCCCAACCTTGAATTGTCATCGTCCATCTCCTTTAACAATCCGGTGGGTCTCCGCCCCCTCCTACAAGGAGCCACCTGCTTGATCGATCGTTCACATTATAACACTCGTCTTAAGGCACGCAATTGCCCCTTTGCCTGCCTCCCCCAGTTGCTTGGCCCCCACCCTGCTGTTAAACTAACACCATCATGTCACAAGCCCTTTACCGTAAATGGCGGCCCGCCCGTTTTGACGACGTCATTGGTCAGGAGCACGTTACGCGCACGTTGCGCAACGCCATTGGCTCCGGGCGCTCAGGCCATGCGTATCTCTTCTGTGGCCCTCGCGGCACGGGCAAAACCACCACAGCCCGCCTGCTGGCCAAAGCCGTCAACTGCCGGCACGACGACCTTTCCGAGCGGCCGTGCAACGACTGCGCCAGTTGCCGGGCCATTGCCGAAGGCCGTTTTCTGGACCTGATTGAAATCGACGCCGCCTCTAACACCGGCGTGGACGACATTCGCGACCTGCGCGACAAAATTTACTTCTCGCCCAGCGAAGGGCGCTTCAAAGTTTATATCATCGACGAAGTGCACATGCTTTCCACCGCCGCCTTCAACGCTTTGCTCAAGACGCTTGAAGAGCCGCCGCCGCACGCCAAGTTTGTGCTGGCGACTACCGAAGAGCACAAAGTGCCCATGACCATTAAGTCGCGCTGCCAGCAGTTCAACTTCCGGCTGCTGACCCTGCCGGAGATCAGCAGCCGCCTGCAGTGGATTGCGGCGCAAGAGCAGCTAAGCATCGAGCCGGCGGCCCTGGAGCTCATTGCGCGGCAGGGCGCCGGCAGCATCCGCGACGCCGAGAGCCTGCTCGACCAGCTTGTGGCCGCCCCCGGCGACACGATCACCCTAGAGCGCGCGCAGATGGTGCTGGGCACAGCTTCTAGCCAGGTCATCGGCGATCTTGTCGACGCCTGGCTGGCGGCCGACGCCCCTGGCGGCCTGCAGGCCATTCACCAGGCGCTCGCTTCCGGCGCCGACGTGCGCCAGTTTGCGCGGCAGATGGTTGAGTACCTACGCCACCTGCTGCTGCTGCATGCAGCCGGCGACGACGCGCCGCTCAACTTGCCCGGCGACGAACGGCAGCGCATGGCGCAGCAAAGCAGTCAGTCCTCACGCGAGGCGCTGATCGACGCCGTGAAAGCGTTCAACGGCGCTGCGCTGGCTTCTTCCAGCAGTTGGCAGCCGCAACTGCCGCTGGAGCTGGCTTTTCTGGGCCTGCTGCCAGATAGAGCGCCCGCGCGCCGGCCGCCAGCCGCACGCCACACAGCAGCCGAGCCTACACCTGCACCGCTCAGCCCCGCGCCGCAAGCCACAGGCGCCCCAGACTCACCGCCGGCCGCCGAGCAGCAGGCCGAAACACCCGAACAGGAAGCGCCCGAAAATGACGTGCCCAAAAAGGGCGCGCCTGTACCGCGCGCGCCGGCCACGGCGCTGGCTCTGGAAGCGGTTGAAGCGCAGTGGGACACGATGGTAGAGCGCGTGGCGCGCCACGATCGCAACCTACCGGCCCTGCTGGCCGTGTGCAAACCGCTGGCCGTGGAAGGACAGGCCATCATTCTGGGCTTCGACTACGGCGTATTGAAAGACAAATTTGAATCGCGCCCTGAAACCCGCGAGCTGGTCGCCGACACGCTCGGCGATCTGCTGGGAGCGAAATGCAGTGTGCGCAGCGTGCTCACCGCCCAGTACACGCCCCTGCCCCCTGCCGAGCCAGAGGCCGCCAGTCAAGCGGGCGGCATCGACCTGGATGAATTCTACGCGCTGGCCGACGAGCTTGGCGGCCAGGTACGCGAATCCTGAATGCTGCGGCGGGCGCGGCAAGCGATATTAAGAGGAGAAACCCATGGCTAAACGACCCTATGGCCGCAAACCAATCAAGAAATCTGGCGCAAATCCGACGGACCTGGTGGCCCAGATGCAGCAGATGCAAGAACAGATGGCCAAGCAGCAGGCGGCGCTTGCCGACGAAACCGTCACGGTGACCGCAGCAGGCGGCGTGGTGAGCGTGGAGATTACCGGCCACCAGCGCATCAAGACCATCACCATTGATCCGGAAGTTATCGATCCCGACGACGTAGAGATGCTGCAAGATATGCTCGTGGCCGCCGTGAACGCCGCCATCGAGCAGTCGCAGGCCATGGCCGCCGAAAAGATGGAAGGTCTCACCGGCGGCATGGACCTCGGCAACATACTCGGCGACCTGGGAATGTAAGGCGTGGCCAGTAATGTGCTGCCCCGCCCCGTCCAGCGTCTGATCGACGAGTTCGCGCGCCTGCCCGGCGTGGGGCCAAAGTCGGCGGCGCGGCTCACTTTCTACTTGCTGCGCGCGGCCAACGAGCAGGCCATCGAGCTGGCGGCGGCGCTGCAAGATTTGAAAGAGAAGACCACCCTCTGCTCCGTCTGCTATAACATCACCGAGCAAGATCCCTGCGCCATCTGCCTCGACGAAAGCCGGCAGCGCGACCTGCTTTGCGTCGTGGAAGAGCCGCTGGACGTGGTAGCCCTGGAGCGCTCACGCGCCTTTGACGGCCTGTACCACGTGCTGCACGGCGCGATTTCGCCTGTGGAAGGCATCGGCCCCGAAGACCTGAAAATCGACGAGCTGGTGCAGCGCCTGGAGAGTGGCGTCTTTCGCGAACTCATCATTGCCACCAACGCCACGTTGGAAGGCGACGCCACCACGCTTTACTTGCAGCGGCGCCTTTCCGCCATCCCCAACCTGCGACTCACGCGCCTGGCCCGCGGCCTCTCCGTGGGCGGCGACCTGGAATATACCGACGAAATCACCATCAGTAGGGCGCTGGAGGGACGGCAGTCCCTTTAGCCCCATGAGCGATCCGCCGGCGTCTTCACCGCTGGGCTTCCTGGCCCGCTCGCCCGTCTGGCAGGATCGTACCGCGCGCCGCCTCATCGTGCTGGGCATCCTCGTGGGTGGCCTGCATCTCATTGTCGTAGCCA
Organism: uncultured Ardenticatenaceae bacterium; assembly: GCA_964384155.1. Lineage (GTDB taxonomy): Bacteria > Chloroflexota > Anaerolineae > Promineifilales > Promineifilaceae > JAAYYY01. The sequence goes on along the minus strand of CAYLJW010000008.1, from coordinate 35,550 downwards.
TCTTGCTGCCGCGCCTGCCGGCCACGGTGCCCCTGCACATGGACGGCGACGGCGTCGTCTTGCTCTCTGGCCCGCCCTCGCGCCTCTTTTTGCCGGCCCTCTTTGGCTTGTTGGCCTGGTTAACCAACGCCGTTGCCGGCTGGTTTTTGTACCAGCGCCGCGCCGAGCCAGTTCTGGCCTATCTGCTGTGGGGCGCGGCCCTAGCCGTGCAGCTTGCAGCCTGGTTCTCACTGCGCCTCGTCTTGCCCTGAAACGCCCATGCCGCCCCTCGTCACTGCCACCGCGCTCAGCGCCGCCGTCAGCCTCCTGGCCTATCGCCGTGGCTCGCTTTCCACCTCCGGCGTCGCCGGGGCCATCGTCGTCGGCGCCCTGACAATGGGCCTGGGCGGCTGGGCGTGGGGCCTGCTGCTGGCCGTCTTCTTCGTCAGCTCCAGCTTGTTATCCCATTTCAAAGAGCCAGAAAAGCGCCTGGCCGCGGAAAAGTTCGACAAAGGCCATCGCCGCGACCTGGCGCAAACCCTAGCCAACGGCGGCGTAGGTGCGCTGGCGGCCCTGCTCAGCGTGCTGCTGCCCGCGCCCATCTGGTTCCCTTTCTTTCTGGGCGTCATGGCCACGGTGACGGCCGATACGTGGGCCACGGAGCTGGGCACGCTGAGCAGACAACCGCCGCGCCTCATCACCACGGGGCGCGTGGCCGAAGTGGGCACGTCGGGCGCTATTTCGGCCCTGGGCCTCGCCGTCTCGTTAGGCGGCGGCCTGCTCATCGGCCTGGTGGCGGCCCTGACCCAGCGGCGCGCCTGGCGCCTGGCGGCCATCTGTGCCTGCGCCGGGCTGGCCGGCTCGCTGCTCGACAGCCTGCTGGGCGCAACCGTGCAGCAGGTTTATTACTGCGATGGCTGCCAAAAAGAGACCGAGCGCAAGCTGCATAAATGTGGCCGCCACACGCGCCCCCTGCGCGGCTGGCGCTGGCTGAACAATGATCTCGTCAATCTGCTCTCCTCGCTTGCGGGCGGCGCGGCGGCCCTGGCGCTCTGGCTGCTGTGGCGACGGCGCGGGCCCTTGCCGCCGGCGCTGCTGGCCCTGTGCCTGGTGTGGGCCCTTGCCGCTTGCGATTTTGTGGGCCCGGCCACGCCCGCGCCCGCCGGGGCCATTGGCCAGGCCACCTTGCCGGCGCGCGATGACGGACCCACGCGGCGGCCCGTGGTCACCGCTGCGCCGCAGCCCAATCTGCTGTCCGGCGCGGCCAACGCCTATGCCTACACCGAGCTGCGCGACAGCAGCCCGCAGCTCCTCGATCCGATCCTCGCCCGCGACGCCGAGAGCCAGGCGCTGATCCGCAACGTGATGGAGACGCTGGTCTACCCCCATCCCTACGAAGGCGAGCAGTACATCCCCCTGCTGGCCAGCAGTTGGCAGATTTCGGACGACGGCCGGACGGCCACCTTCGCCATCCGCCGCGGCGTGCGCTTCTCTAACGGCGAGGAGCTTACGGCGAGCGACGTGGCCTACAGCCTGCAGCGACTGCTGCTCTCCTCGCCGCCAGGCGGGTCGCAAACCTTGCTGCTGCAGCCGCTGCTGGGCATCACGCCCACGCTGCCAATCAGCGCCACCCTGCCGCCGCTCAGCGCCACCGTGCCTATCTCGCCGGCCTTGCCGGCCTTCGACGAGCCGGCCGCTGCGCCGTTCTCTGTCGCGCAGCCGCTGGCCGACATTGTGGCCAACCTCGCGGGCGGCCGTTACGTGGGCGATCGCCCCGGCCTGATCGCCAACGTGCCCGCGGCCGAGCTTCAAGCCCTCTGCCAACAGGTACAGGCGGCCATCGTGGCCGATGACGCCGCGGCAACCGTGGCCATTCGGCTGCAGCAGCCGTGGACGCCGCTGCTGAGCTTTCTCAGCCAGCCGTGGGCCGCCGCGGTTAGCCGGCCCTGGGCCGTCGGCCTGGGCGCCTGGGATGGCCAGTGCGAGAGCTGGCAAAACTGGTATGCCCTGGAGGCCAGCGAATCGCCGCTGGCCAGCCTCATTCTGGGCACAGGACCCTACATCCTAGACGCCTGGACGCCGGGCGCTGCCTATACGCTGCGCGCCAATGACGGCTACTGGCGCGGCGCAATCCCCATGTGGCAGGACGGCCCCGCCGGCCCGGCCGCCCTCTCACCCATTCGCGTGCTGCAGGTTGCCGACGACAGCGAGCGCTGGCAGCTTTTAGAGAGCGGCCAGGCGCACGCGGCGCGGCTGGCGCGTACAGGAAGCGTGCTGGCCGACCGCCAGACGGCGCTGACCTGTACCTGGGTCGACAGTGCCTGCCGCGAGACGAACCGGCCGCTGGCCCCCTTGCGCCGCGTGGACCTGGTTCCACTCAACCGGCGAGCAGCCCTGCTGTTTAACTACGACATCCCGCTCCAGGAAAACGACTACGTGGGCAGCGGCCGGCTCGACGGCGAGGGCATCCCGCTCGACTTCTTTGCCGATCGCCATGTGCGCCGCGCCTTTGCCTTCTGTCTCGATGGCCGCGCCTATATCCAGGCCGGGCTGGGCGGCGACGGTTTCGGCGGGCACGGCCTGTTGCCCAGCTTCATAAGCGCTGCGCCCGCAGCGCCCGCCCCGTTCCCCCACCTGCTGCGGCTGTGCAACGACGAGCTGGCGCAGGCCTGGGACGGCCGCTTGCCCGAAGTTGGCTTTTATCTACAGATGCCATACCAGACCGGCAACGCCGCGCAGCAAGCGGCCGCGACCATCTTGCAGGAAAAGCTGCAGACGATCAACCCCGCCTACCGCCTGGAGCCGGTGGCCGTGCCTCTCTCCGCGATGAGCGAGCTGCTCGCCGCGCGCCGGCCGCCGCTGGCCCTCTTTTCCTGGGAGCCAGGCCTGCCGGACGCCTACTATTGGCTGGCGCCGGCCCTGGACGGCGAAGGCGCGGCTTTTCAGCAGATGCCGCCGCCTTTGAACGCCGTAGCTGCCGGGCTGCTGTCTGGGCTGCGCAGTAGCGCGCCGGCCGCGCGCAGCGCCGTTTACGACGCCCTGTACCAGTTTTACGAACAGGAAGCGCCCTTCCTGCTGCTGCCGGAGCCGACCACCACCGTATACCACGCTCGCGACCTGGCGCACTGGTTCCACAACGCCGCCGACCCCCTGCCTTACTTCTACGCCTTTCGCTGAGCATAGAGCCGGTTAACCACCCGGCCTTTCCCAATCGCAACAAGACGCAAATTGCGCTTGGCCTTAATCCATGCTAGAGTGCCGCCGTCGCATTCAAGACTCGCGCCATTCACAACCTAATCGTGTTGGAGGCCATTGCCATGTATTTCGAGCTGCAACTATCTGCTGCGGTGTTCACGCACATTGTTCGCAACCGGCTGAGGGCGCTGCCGCTGTGCATCGATAAGGAGCTAATCGACACAGACGGCAAGCTGACCGATGTGAAGGGCACGAAGGTTGTGGTTGACCGCGTAACGATCGGCGGCGCCACCTCCATTCAGCGCGAAAAGCGCCTGGTACAGAGCGGTTCGGGCATTCCCCAACCGCACGATCACGCCTCGCAGACCGTCTGGATCTTTTCGCCCACCAACCACACTTCCTACACCGTGCCTTTTCTACAAGTCCGGCAGGATCTTACCATCCACCTGGTTAAAGCGGCAGACCTGGAAGCCAACGGGCCGTTGCCCACGCCGGCTTTCAAGACTTTCACTATCAATCTCGTCATCAACGTGTCTCTACGCGCCGCCAACCAAACCCAGGGCGGCGGGCCGCTGATAATGTCCTACAGCCTGGCCTACCTTGATTACGGCTTGCTGCACTTGCTGCTTTCACCGCAGCAGCGCGCCGAAATCGAGCAATCTGTGGCGGCGCTGCAATTGCCGCCTACCACGCTGGACCTAGGGCCGCTCACCAACATGTTAAAGCGACCCGTCTCGGCGATCAATGCCGGCATCGTCTGCGATTCGGATGAGTCGTTCGTCGCCCTGCGCGTGGACTTCGAGGTGTACAAATCGCCGGTCGCGGTCGAGCCGTCCTTCTTCTGGGACTCGCCGGAGAACTTTATCGGCGACCGCGACTGGGCGATGCTAATTGACAAAGCCCCGCTTATCACCGATGTCCGTGACAAGGTGCACAAGGCATTAAAGAGCGCCCCGAAAGTGAGGCTCAACGCCGGCCCGAACGTAGACTGGGACGCCGGCGGCGCGGCCCTGGTGGTAGACGCAGCAGTGGAGCTGGTCGACGCCTGCCCCTTTTTTGTAGACAACATCGACATGGACGCGGAGATAAATGCGCGCGTGGCCTTTTCCGCAGCTCAGAGCAACCTCATGCGCACCCGTTTTAAGCTCACCGGCGAGCCTTCAGATGTGGGCGAGGAAATCCTTTGCGCACTGACCGGCGCGCTCTTATGGCCCTTTCTGGGGCCTATCTTTCTGAAGGATGAGTCAGTAGGCGAGGGCATTGGGGTGTACCTGGGCGGGCTGGCCGCCGGGCCGGTGCTTAGCTTCATCGGCCTCATAGCCGCCATCGAGACTAAGAAGATGTCTCAGGACATCTCTAGCTCACTAGGGGCTACCTGCAAAAAGATTGATGACGAGAATTACGAGTGCAACGATCCCCTCGCTCTGATCATGCAACTGACCCCGGGCTACAATTCACAACTGAACGTCGACGTGGTCTTTGGGCTGCCGCGCGGCATGGTTATCGGAGGGTCGCTGAGCAATCTGCGCGAATACAACATGGGCAATGTGGATCGGATCTACGTCTGCCCTTTCGAGTGGCAAGTGGAGGGCCGCTGCACGGGCAATCGGCGCAGCAACTACCGCATCGCCAACCTGGGTTCAATCAGCCTGGCCGTCAATCCGCCCGCCGGCATGTGCACGGCCCGCATCCTGGATGACCCGCACGGGGAGTTCGCCATGACGCTCGGCGATAACAAGATAACCATCGAGCCGCGCTTTAAGCCGGCCTATGTTGCCGACCCTTATCCCTGTCGCATCCGGCTGATCACCAATCGCGGTGTACGGACCCTCACCCTGGCTGCCCCGACTGCCATCACCGACGTAGAGCAGGAGCAGCTAGAGAGCGGGCGGCTGAGCGCGCACTTGGGCTGTTTCTACTGGGAACGCCTGCACAGCCCAATGGAGCGAATCCACTGGCTGCCAGACCCGCCCTTCGAAGTGGGGCGCACTGTGCAATTCTGGCAAATCGTGGCCCAAGGCATCCAGCCTGGGGAAGAGATCCGCGTGGAGTCGCCGTCCGGTGCAACGCTGATGAGCGCTTTGCCCTCTGCAGCGGGGGTCGTACATATGACGCTGCTCCTCGGCGGGGACGAAGCGCCGGATGTGCTGTCGTTAGAACTGCAAGGGCGGCGCGAGGAGGGCGGCGAGCGCGAGATGGCCGTGCAACAGGCGCTATTTGCGCATGTAGCCGCGCTGCCGGTTGCCGCGTCGCCACAGTTGATGCGTTTCGAGGGCGGCGCGCACCAGCGGCGACTGCTGTTTGTGGCGGATGGTCACGAGATGGTCTGGGATGTGCGCAATCCGACCGCGCCGGTGCTCTTACGCGCGGTCGCCGCGCAGGATAGAGAGCGCGACGAGCGCCAGATAACGCTGCATAGCGGCAAGAGAGTTGGCGATAGCTATTCGGAGAGGCTATCGCGCGCCCTGGAAATCTTGAGCGATCGCCTGGGCCGGCCCGAAGTCATCGGCAGTCCGAAGATAGGTAGCGTCGCGGAGACGCTCTACCTGCGCACGCGCGAAGGCGCCGAGTTGTATGACATCTCCGACGGCGACGAGCCGCGCCTGATGCACACCTACAACGGGCCGGCCTGGCATGAGAATACGGTGATGGGCGGCCGGCTGCTCGGCCGCTACGACGCCCAGACAGGCTTCATTGACCTTTACGTGTCAGTACTCAAAGCCGGCTGCGCGTAGCCTCAGATTCATTCCGCGCTCTCGTCGCCGCCAGTTCTTGAATCACATCTTGTTCGTGATATGATAGCTGCTGGCGCCCGGCGCTCTTCGCGGCCCTCGGCGCCGGTCATTCGATTGTTCGCTAAGCACAAAGCGCATGATACCTAAGCAAGTACCCAGATAACTACACACCTTTCTTAGACGGCAATCCATTGCTCGCGCGCCGGGCGTGTCCCGCCGAGCCGTGCTGCTGGGCCTGGGCGGCCGCTTCTTCGACGAGCTGCTCAGCGAGCTGCCGGGCGTGCTCATGCCCACGCTGCGCGCGCAGTTCGGCCTCTCTTATACCCAGATAAGCTTACTCGACCTGGCGCTGCGCTATGTGGCTGCCGCCGTCGAACCCGGCGCCGCGCTGTTAATCGACGTCTGGCAGCGACGCTGGCTGATGGCCTGGGGCGCCTTTGGCGTGGGCCTTTCGACCATGCTGCTGGGCTTGGCGCCCGGCTTCCTCTTCCTACTAGCGGCTTACGTGGTCTATGGCCTGGCTTCGGGCCCACTGGCGCACACGGCCGACGTGGTGCTTGTAGAGGCTTACCCCCAGGCGCCGGAACGCATCTTTACGCGCGCCACGATCCTCGATACCATCGGCGCCCTGCTGTCGCCGCTGTCCGTGGCCTTTGTGTTGTGGGCCGGCCTTTCCTGGCGCTGGCTGCTGCTGGCCTTTGGCCTCTGCAGCCTGGTGTACGCCCTGCTCATCTTGCGCACCAGCTTCCCGCCGCCGGCCGGCGGGCCAGTCGATGATGATGAGGACGCCGCAGCCGGCCTCATCGCCGGCCTGCGCCACAACGTGAGCCAGGTTGCGCGCTCGCCTGAAGTCTGGCGCTGGCTGGCCTTTTTGTTCGTGTTGGAGCTGCTGGAAACGCCGCACGTCTTCCGCGCCGTGTGGCTCAACGAGCAAGCAGGCATGGGCCAGGCGCTGGTCGGCCTGTATATTACCTTTGAAACGGCCATTCATCTGCTCAGCCTGCTGCTGCTTGACCGTTTGCTGGCCCACAACAGCGCCCGCCGCTTGCTGCAGGCGGCCAACGTGGCCCTGCTCGTGGTCACGCCGCTGTGGCTGCTGGCGCCCGGCATCTGGCCGCGATTCGTGCTGGCCCTGCCCCTGAACTTTTCCTTCGCCTTCTACTGGCCCATCGCCCGCACCCAGCTCTTGCGCAGCGCGCCCGGTCGCGCCGGGGCGGTCACCGCGCTCAACGCCCTGTTCGGCCTGATACCCTTCAGCCTGCTCTTCGGCCTGCTGGCCCAGGCCATCTCGCTGACCACGGCTACTTTGTGGGTCAGCGTCGCCGCGCTGCTCATCCTCGTGGCGCTCACCGCGCGCCTGCCAGCCGAGACGAAAGGTGCGTAGTGGGGCGGTTCACCGCGCCAACGGCTAATGAATTGGCCTATTACGAACCCCCGAGCCTCCTTTACGCATCTTGATCCAGCTCCGTCACGATACGGTAGCGCAGGGCATGAACGTCGATGGGCGGGCGCGAGCCCAGGCGGCGCGCGTAATGCTTGGTGAACTCCGCGCCCAACAGCAAGATCTGCGCCGCGCCATAGATAAAGATTAGCAAGACGATGATCGAGCCCGTTGCACCATAGGCCGACGTGACATTGCTCAAGCCTAAGTAAACGCCAATGGCTTCCTTGCCGATGACGAACAGAGTCGCGGTCACGAAGGCCCCGATCCACACATCGCGCCACGTCAGGCGCACGCGAGGCAGGATCTTAAAAATGGCGGCAAACATCAGCGTGGACAGTGCCAGGCTTAATACAATGTTCAAGATAGGCCCCAGGCTCGACTGAAAGGGCACCACGCGATTGGCCCGCGCCAGCACCGTGGTCACCACAAACGACGAGGAGGTTACCACAAACATCACCAGCACCATGCTGAAGGCCACAACGCGGTCGAGCACCGTGCCCAGCAGGCCGCGATCGCCCGACGGGCGCACTTTCCAGATGACGTCCAGGGCGTTCATGAGCTGGGCAAAAGCGCCGGATGTGGCCAGGAATAAAGCGCCGACGCTGCCCACAATGGCCAGCGTGCTGCCTGACTGGCGCCCGGCTTCGGACAGCATCGACGAGACGGCCACGGCCACCCGCGCGCCGATGAAGCGCGTAATCTGCAAGGTGATCTGCGCCTGCGCCTCGTCGGGGTAGATGCGGCTGGCTATGCTCATGGCCAGGAATAACAACGGCGCAACGGCCAGGATGGCGTAGAAGGATAGGCCGGCGGCCATCAGCGGCACATTGTCCAGGCGCCAGTCTCGCAGCGTTTCCTGCAGCAGCCGCAGGTACATCTTGGGCTGTACGGCCTTCGGTTCCTCCGCTGCCACGCGACTCCCTATTCCCCGGTCTGCGCGGCGCGCAAAGCCTGTGCCAGGTCGGCGATTAAATCGTCTACGTGCTCGATGCCCACCGACAGGCGCACCAGGCCAGGGTCGACGGCCAGCGGCGAGTCGGCCACCGAGGCGTGCGTCATCGGCGCGGGCAGCTCGATGAGCGATTCGACGCCACCCAACGATTCCGCCAGCGTAAAGAGGCGCGTATGGCGCGCCACGGCGCGCGCGCCGGCCTCGCCCAGCTTCAAAACGAACGAGACCATGCCCCCCGGCGCACGCATCTGCCGCTGCGCCAGGGGCCATTGCCCGTGATCCTCCAGGCCCGGGTAATAAACCTGCGCCACGGCGGAATGGTCGGCCAGAAATTGCGCCACCTTCAAGGCGTTCGCGCTGTGCCGCTCCATGCGCAGCGCCAGCGTCTTGATGCCGCGCAAAACCAGAAAACAGTCCTGCGGCCCCGGCACAGCGCCCGCGGCATTTTGCAGGAACTTCAGCTCTTCGTAAAGCGCCTGGTCGTTCAGCACAATCGCGCCGCCCACCACGTCGGAATGGCCGCCCAGGTACTTGGTGGTGCTGTGCACCACGAAATCGGCGCCCAGCGCCAGCGGCTGCTGCAACGCTGGCGTGGCGAAGGTGTTGTCCACGGCCAGCCAGGCGCCGGCCTCATGAGCAATAGCCGCCAGCGCGGCGATGTCGCTCAGCCGCAGATACGGGTTGGTGGGCGTCTCCAGCCAGATCAGGCGCGTTTCGGCGCGCATGGCGCGGCGCACGGCTTCCGCGTCGGTGGTATCCACGTAGCTAAAGTCGATGCCGTAGCGCGCCAGCACCTTATCGAACAGCCGGTAGGTGCCGCCATACACGTCGTCGCCGCAGATCACATGCTCGCCGGGCCCCACCAGGCGCAGGGCCATGTCTGTGGCCGCCATGCCCGAGGCAAAAGCCAGCGCAAAATTGCCGCCCTCCAACGCCGCCAGCGCCTCCTGCAGCGCCGTGCGCGTGGGGTTGTCTGTGCGCGAATATTCATAGCCGCGGTGCTGGCCCACGTCCTCCTGGGCATAGGTCGAGGTCTGGTAGATCGGCGTCATCACCGCGCCCGTCAGCGGGTCCGGGCGCACGCCGGCATGCACCGCCAGCGACTCAAATTTCAAATCCGCGGCGGAGAGTTCCATTTTGGCCATCTTGCTTTGTCTGAGCTCCTCTACTTTCTTAAGTTTTAGCAAAGTGCCGCCAGATTCTAATGTCAAAGGGTCAAAGCGTCGATAGCCATCGTTCAGCATACGACTTGCCCTCACGCTATTGCATCTGCATTTTCAAAAAGCTATCATGCGCGCTAGTAACGGGAGAGGAAACCGATGAACAACGTTCGCGCCAACCTGATATTACTGTCGCTGCTCGTCGCCGTGCTGTTCACGACCGTGGCGCTGGCCAGCGGTCTGGGTGAGAGCGTCGTCTACTTCCCGCACATCCGCCTGGACGCCACGCACACGCCCACGGCCACGCCGTTGCCAACGGCCACGGCCACCGCGACGCCCACGCCGGCGCCCACCTCGCCGCCCAGCGGCAACGTCGAGTTTCGCGGCCTGTGGGTGACACGCTTCGACTGGACCCTGCTGGCGGGCTCCGGGCAGCGTTCGGACGTCGACCGCATCGTCGACGAGGCAGCCGACGCTGGCTTCAACGCCATCCTTTTCCAGGTGCGCGGCGAGGCCGACGCCTACTACAAGCCCGGCCTCGAACCGTGGTCGGCGCGCCTGGGCGGCCTGGGCGTGGATCCTGGCTGGGACCCGCTGCAGCGCATGATCAACCGCGCCCACGGCTACGGCATGCAGGTGCACGCTTACTTCAACGTCTACCCCGTGTGGACCTGCGGCGCCCCGCCGGCGGCCCACGTCATCCCCCGGCCGCTTTATCACCAGCTTATCGACGTACACGGCATCACCCCCGACGGCAAGCCGCACGGCTTGCAGTGGTCCACGTCGAACAGCGTGGTCTGCGGCGATTACCGCCTCGGCTCGCCGGCCTCCATCTTTCTCGACGAGCACATGATGGCCGTGGCCTCGGACATTGTGAGCCGCTACGACGTCGACGGCCTGCACCTGGACCGCGTGCGCTATGGCGGCGGCGCTACTTCTTGCGATCCCGTCAGCGAGGCGCGCAGCGGCGTGCGCTGTTTTACGGCGCCGCCGGCCGGTTACAGCAGTTATCAGGATTGGCAGCGCGCCCAGGTGAACGGCACGGTCAATCGCTTCTACAGCACCCTGTTTGGTCCCGGCGGTCAGGGCGGCGGCGTGGCGGACAAAGCAAACTTCATGCTCTCGGCCGCCGTCTGGCCCTATTACGAAAGCGGGCGCAACACCTACTATCAAGATTCGCGCGCCTGGATTGCCGGCGGCTATATCGACGCGCTCATGCCCATGCTCTATGGCTCGTTCGACACCAGCCCTGAAGTGTGGCGCGACTACGCCGCCGGCTTCCAGGCAGCGAACGCCGGTCGCTATGTGATCCCCGGCCTGCATGGTAACGTCTACGCCGGGCAGCGCGGTACCTTCGCCGATATCGAGCTGCGCATCGAGGCCGCGCGCCAGTTAGGCACGGCGGGCCACGCCATCTTCTCCTATAGCTACCTCTCCGACGCCGGCTTCTTCGACGAGCTGCGCGCCGGCCCCTACGCTGCGCCGGCCGTGCCGCCGCCGATCACCTGGCATCCGTAGCCGCGTTTTCTCAACGCGCCAGCCGTCAGACCCGACGTGGGAAGGCCCGACAGGTCTTCTGAGACCTGTCGGGCCTGGTCTCGTCACCGTCCCTAGCTGTTGGCCAGCGCCTGCTCCAAATCCTCCAGCAAATCGTCGATATGCTCGATGCCCACACACAGGCGGATCATATCTGGCGTCACACCGGCGGCCTGCAGCTCGTCTTCGGAAAGCTGGCGGTGCGTTGTGGACGCCGGGTGCGTAACCAGCGAGCGCGTATCGCCGATGTTCACCAGCCGCTTAAAGATCTTTAGCGCGTCGAATACCTTCACCCCGGCGTCAAAACCACCCTGCACGCCAAAGCTCAACAGCGCCGACGGCTTGCCGCCGGTGTACTTTTGCGCCAGCTCATAGTAGGGCGAGCTTTGCAGGCCGGCATAGCTGATCCAGGACACCTTGTCATGGCCCTCTAAGTAGCGCGCCACGGCCATGGCGTTCTGCACATGCCGTTCCATGCGCAGAGCCAGCGTCTCGATGCCCTGCAGCAGCAGGAAGACGTTAAAGGGGCTGATGGCCGAGCCCGTGTTGCGCAGGGGCACGGTGCGCGCCCGCGCAATATACGCCGCCGCGCCGAAAGCCTCCGTATAGACCACGCCGTGATAGGCAGGCTCCGGTGTGCTCAGCGCTGGGAAGCGGTCGGCGCGCTCGGCCCAGGGGAACGACCCGCCGTCCACAATCACGCCGCCCAACGAATTGCCGTGGCCGCCCATATACTTGGTGAGCGAATGTACCACGATATCGGCGCCATATTGCAGCGGCTTGCACAGCACCGGCGTGGGCACCGTGTTGTCCACAAGCAAGGGCACGCCATGGCGGTGCGCGGCCTGGGCCAGGCCCTCAATGTCGGGGATATTGCCCGCGGGGTTGCCGATCGACTCGGCAAACACGGCCACGGTGTTCTCGTCGATGAGCGCTTCGATGGCCTGCGGGCTGTCGTCTTGCCCGAAGCGCACCTCGATGCCCTGGTTGGGCAGCATGTGCCGGAACAAGGTGTAGGTGCCGCCGTACAGCAGCGGCACGGTCACCACATTCTTGCCCGCGCTGGCAATGTTCAGGATGGCATAGTTGATTGCGGCGCTGCCGGCGCTCACCGCCAGCGCCGCCACGCCGCCCTCCAGCGCCGCCACGCGCTTCTCCAGCACATCGGTGGTGGGGTTCATGATGCGCGTATAGATATTGCCCGCCACCTCCAGGTTAAAAAGGTCCGCGCCGTGCTGTGCATCGTCGAACTCGAAAGCCACGGTCTGGTAAATGGGCACCGCCACGGCCTTCGTGGTGGGGTCCGTCTGGTATCCGGCATGGATGGATAGGGTCTCGTCTCGCATCTGTATCTCCTTGTTTTGAATCCTGGATGAGAGGTCAGGCAATTGCGCTGCGCGCCAGCCGCAATGGGTCGTGGGGATCGACGCCGGGCATGAAAGGCCTGTGGCGGTCGGTGTCTGTGAGTTGGTAGATCAGGCCCAGCCAGTTGTTGAACAGCGCTTTGCCCGTGTCGCCCCAGGTGTTGTCCAGATGGGGCTCAAGCTGCCATTCGGGGAAAGGCGGAATGGGCTTGCCGGCGCGGCGGGCCGCCATGGCCTCCATGAGAAACAGCTTATCAATGTGCGCCGCCTCGGCGCTGAAATAGTTCTCCGGCTGCGGCGGCGGCTCCTCGATTTCGCCGTTGATATAGCGCAGCACCTCGCGCTTGTACTCTTTCAGCAGGCTGTTGCGGAAATATTCCGGGTGGCCCTGGAAGTAGACAAAGCGAAAATGGTCGGGGCTCACGGCCATCTGCACGCCGGCCTCTTCGCTATCGATCAAGATGTGCAGGCCGGCCTGCTCGAGCTGTTCCGCCGTGACCTCGTTCCAGCGCGAGTGCGGCATATCGAAGCGCGTGTTTACGTCGCGCAGCAGCGGATGCGCCCGGTCGCGCACGCGGTGGCTGAAGACGCCCCACTGCTTGCGCGGCAAGCGCCGCCGTTCGATGCCGTGCTTCAGTTGCAGCAGGGCGTGGGTGGCCAGGCAGGAGCACAGCACCGAGGCCACATGCTCCGAGGCCCAGGCCAGCACCTCTTGCAGCGGCTCCCAAAACGGCTCAAAGTGCAGCGCCGGGTTGGTGACATTGGCGCCGGTCACAATCAGCGCGTCCAGGCCCTCGCCCTGTAGCTGTTCAAAGGTGTCGTAATAACGGTCGATATAGGCCTGCACCTCAGCGCCGCGCGCCAGGCCGGGAACCGTAAACGGGTGCATGTAAAACTGCACAATCTGGTTACAGCTACCCACCAGGCGCATGTACTGCTGTTCCGTGACGTGCAGGGCGGCGTCGGGCATCATGTTCAGCAAGCCAATGTGCAGCTCGCGAATATCCTGATTGAGCGCCCTCTCCAGCGAGAGCACTTCGTGACCGCGCCGGCGCAGCACATCGTACGTCGGCAGCGGCGTATGGGCTACCAGAGGCATCTACCATTCACTCCACAATAGGGCATCACAGCGCAAGCCGGCGCTGCGGCGCGCCAACGCGCCGCACGATTACTTCCAGGTCGCCTGCTGCGAGAGATGCTTGGATGCGCCCTATTGAACCAGAGTCGCTCCATTCGTCAAATGCGCCGCCAGCCCTCATGTGCCCGTCACGCCACTTTCTGTTATGCTATGCCCCGGCAAACGGAAGGAGAAGACGTGAGCGATCCGGCCGACGACTGGTTCTACGACAAAGCCGAAATCAAGGAACAGCCCTTCCGCTCGCCCACGCGCGGCCTGGGCCCCTTTATCGTCGCCTTCCGCACCATCTGGAACAGCCTATCCACCAAATGGTACGTGCGGCCCCTGCTGCAGCAGCAAAATGAGCTCAACCGCCTGCTCGCGGCGCGCCTGCACGACCTGGACATGCGCCTGATCGCGCAAGATCGCGAGCAAACCGAGCAAAGCCACGACCTCGCCGAGCTGAGCGCCCAGTTGCGGCAGACCAACCGTCTGCTGGCTTCCATCGACCGGCGGCTTAAGCGCCTGGAACAGCAGCAACAAGATGGCGGGGAAGCTGGGCAGCCATGAGCGCGGCCCCGATGCCAGGAGGCGACGACGCCGCGATGCCGCTGCTGCAACTGGCATACTTCAGCCCTCTGCCGCCGGCGCACAGCGGCATCGCCGACTACAGCGCCGAGATCTTGCCGCACCTGGCGCAAATGGCCGACCTCACCCTCTTCTGCGAAGAGCCCACAACCGTGCACAAAAGCCTGCACGACCAGTTCGACATCCACGCTTACTCTGACTACGCGAAGATGCGCTTTCAGTTCGATTTGCCCATCTACCAACTGGGTAACAACACCACGTATCATGAGCAGATTTATGCCGTCATGCGCCGTTATCCCGGCGTCGCCGTGCTGCACGATGTGATCCTGCACCACTTCATCGCCCAGCGCACCGTGGGCCATGGCAACTTCCCGGGCTACACGCGCGAAATGGGCTACGTGCTCGGCGCGGCCGGCGTGAACTACTCCTGGGCCATCCGCCAGGGCCAGCGCCGCCATCCGCTCACCGAGCTAAGCCTGAATCAGCGCATTCTAGACCTGAACCTGGGCGTTCTGGTGCACAGCCACTATGCGCTGGAGCTGGTGCGCGCCACGCGGCCGCAGCAGCCCACGTGGGTGGTGCCCGCGCCCATCGCCGCCGGGCAACCGGCTAACGGCGGTGAAGCTGTCGACCTGCCCTGGCGCGAGGATGCCATCATCTTTGCCACCATCGGGCAGGTGACGGCCGTGAAGCGCGTGGACCATGCCCTGGCGGCGTTCGCCCGCCTGCGCAAAGAGATGCCGCGCGCCCGCTATCTGCTCATTGGCGAGCTGTTCCCCGACGAAGTGGACCTTGCCGCCCTGCTGGACGAACACAACCTGGCCGAAGACGTGCACGTCACAGGCTTTTTACCCGACCTGCCGGCCTTTATGAGCTGGCTATCGCGCGTGCACGTGGTGGTGAATTTGCGCCATCCCACGCTGGGCGAAACCTCGGCCGCCGCTTTGCGTGCCCTCTCGGCTGGCAAGCCGCTCATCGTCAGCGACCACGGCTGGTATGCCGGCCTGCCAGACGACGTGGCCCTCAAAGTGCCGCCGCAGTCCGGCGATGCGCTGTTGGCCGCCATGCGCCGTCTGGGCGCCGATGAGCAGCTGCGCCGCGAGATGGGCGCGCACGCGCAGCGCTACGCCAGCTCACAACACAACCCGGCGCAGACGGCGCGCGCCTACATGCAGGCCATCAGCCAGCTCCTCTCTGCTTATGCCTGAAGCGCTTCTGCAAGCAATTCTATATTCGGCGCTGCTGGCGCTGCGCCCGCCCGCAGTGCAGGCGGCGCGCCTATTCGCGCGGCACGGCCGCGGCGGGCAGCTGCTGGCCCAGGCTATGCAGAAAGGCCACAAGCTGCCGCACCTGCCGCTGGCTGAGATGGCGCTCTTGCCTCAGCAGCGGGTCCAGGGTTTGCAGGATGGCCTCGATGGTAACCGGCGCATTTTGCACCGTGGCGCGCAGCGCCGGCGGTAGGCGCCCACCGTCGTAGCGCCGCAGCGCGCGCTCGGCGTGCAGGTGGTGCCACACCACCTCTTCCAGCGTCTCATAGGCGCCGTTGTGCAGCCACGGCCCGGTCAGCGCCGTTTGTCGCAGCGCCGGCGTGCGGAAGGCAAAGCGGTCCGCCGGCTCGCCGCTCACTCGCTGCCGGCCGTAGTCCAGGGGCGCATCGTCGTCCGTTCCCGGCCCCAACTGCGGCGCGCCGATATTGTGGTAGCCGCCGTCGCTCAACAGCGGCCCGTTGTGGCAGCCCGCGCAGCCGGCCTCGCCGAAGAACAGCAGGCCGCCGGCCACGGCCTCGCCGTCCAGGGCCTGCAGCTCACCGGCCAAAAAGCGATCCCACGGCGTGTCTGTCAAGGCAAACGCCTCTGTCTGGTAGGCGGCCAGGGCATTGGCTGCCTGCTCAAAGCGCCAGGCCTCTGGCTCCAGGTGCGGATAAGCCGCCTGGAAGCGGGCCACGATGTGCGCTTCAGCCTGCAGCCGCCCCATCAGCGCCTGCCAGATTTCGGACAACTGGCTCTGGTCGTTGGCAATGGCCGCCAGCTCGTTCACGTTGCCAAACACGTCCACGTCGTGCCAGCCGCCCGGCGCCCCGGCCGCGGCCATCGCGCCCGGCTGCACGCTGTAGCCCGCGGTCTGGTACCAGCCGCCGCGCATCTCGTCGCGAAAGGTCACAGGAAACATGGCCTGCGCCGCCAGCAGGCTTTGCAGGCCCGCCGGCAAAAACGCGCCCGCCGGCGTGTGATAACCGCCTGCTGCGGCCGCTTCGACACGGCCATCCCAGAACAGGCTTTGCAGCAGGGGCGACCCCACATTGAACAGCGACGGCGCGTTGCGCGCCACGGGCGGGCGGCCATCGCCGGCCACGCGCTGCGGCCCGACGCCCTGCCCGCCCGGGCCGATAGACAGCGGCAGCCCATCGCCCAGGCCAAACTGCGCGTCGTGGCACGTGGCGCAGGAAACGTCGCGGTTGCCGCTTAACGCCTTCTCAAAAAACAAGACCTGGCCCAGGGCCACCAGGGCCGCATCTTGCAGCGGAGGGTCTGGCAGTGGCGCCGCGCCAAACTGGGCCGCCCTCTCCGCCAGTAACAGCCGCTGCCGCTCCAGGTTAGCCGGCCCGGCCTGCTGCGCAACCTGCCGCCAAATGAAGACCCCTATCGCCAGGGCTAACGCCGCCAGCGCCGTGGCCAGCCACACGCCTTGCTTGCTCATCATCCTCCGCGTTATAGTCGGGGCAACTATACCATAACCGTAAGCGCTAACCCCCACGGCCATGCTTTCTTTGGAGCGCCAGAACGCCCTACGTGAACAGCTCCGCCGCCGCCATCCCCACTGGCAGCCGGCCACCGAGCGCTTCGCGGATCTCGTGCGACGCAACCTGCAGCCCGGCAGCCGCCTGCTCGATCTGGGCTGCGGCCGCGGCGGCTTGGTGGAACAGCTAGACCATCCCTTGGCGAGCATGGCCGGCGTCGATCCCGACCTGGCTTCGCTGCGCGAGCACCGCCTGCCGCTGCCGCGCGTCCAGGCCCTCAGCAGCCGCCTGCCCTTCGCCGCCGCCGTTTTCAACGTGGTTTATGCGAGCTGGCTTCTGGAGCATCTGGCCCGGCCACAGGAAGACCTGTGCGAGGTAGCGCGCGTCTTGCGGCCCGGCGGGGCCTTTGTATTCATCACGCCCAATGCCCGCCACCCGTTAAGCCTGCTCAACCGCCTGCTGGGCCGCCTGGGCGCTGTGCAGCGCGGCCTGGTTCGCAGCCTCTACGGGCGCGCCGCCGCGGACACGTTTCCCACGGCCTACCGCGCCAACGATGTCCAGAGCCTGGCGCACCTGGCGGCGACCGCCGGCCTGCGCCTGGAAACGCTAGAGGCCATCCCCGATCCCACCTACCTGGCCTTTACCCCCTCGCTGCTACGCCTGGCCGAGTGGCTCGACAGCCGCCTGGCACCCTCGCGCGGCCTGCACCTGGTGGCCCTGATGCGCAAGTAAGGCCCACGCTGCTTCGCGCGCCGCGCTTTACACGGCCCCTGATCTCGCTAAAATACAGGCCATGTACCTTTCAGATGTCACGCAACAGGCTATCGCCATTGCCAGAGAGGCCGGCGAGCTTTTGCGCCACGGCTTTCAGCAGGCCAAGCAAATCGACGCTAAAAGCTCGGCCATCGACCTGGTGACGCAGTACGATACGGAAGCCGAGGCGCTCATCGTGGGCCGCCTGCGCCGTGCCTTTGCGCACGACGCCATCCTGGGCGAAGAAGGCGGCCAGCAGGCGCCGGCCGCCGGCAGCGGCGGGCGCATCTGGCTCGTCGACCCGCTGGACGGCACGATCAACTTCGCGCACGGCTTCCCCGTTTTTGCCGTCTCCCTGGCCTTATACGAGAACCAACGCCCCCTGTGCGCTGTGGTATATGATCCGCTGCGCGACGAATGTTTTTACGCCACATCGGGCGCCGGCGCTTACCTGGCGACGGGGGACGGTCCGCCGCAGCGCCTGCGCGTGAGCGGCGCGCAAGCCCTGGTAGACAGCCTGCTGGCCACCGGCTTCCCCTACGACCGCCACACGACCTCGTTCGACAACCTGGCGCAGTTCGGCGCCATGCTCAAACGCGCACAGGGCATTCGCCGCGCCGGCGCGGCGGCCCTCGACGTAGCCTACGTGGCCGCCGGGCGCCTGGACGGCTATTGGGAGTACAAATTGGGAAGCTGGGATGTGGCCGCCGCCATTCTGCTGGTGCAGGAAGCCGGTGGGCGCACGTCGGCCATCGACGGCTCGCCCTTCCGCCTGCTGCCGCAGCAGCACAACGAGCTGGTGGCCAGCAACGGGCACATCCACGATGAAATCGTGGCTCTGTTACAGAGGTTGCCGGGCTGACCCATGCACGTTCAGAGCCGCTTCTACGCCCTCACACACAACACGCGCCGCCGCCGCTTGTTAGGCCTGGCCCTTTCGACTTGGTTGATTTTGCTGCTGCTGCTTCTGGCGCTGTGGGCCTTCTTCGCCCGCTGGTCGCCGTGGCTCGTCAACGGCGCGCTGGCGCTGGCCGCCTTGCTGGCCGCCGGCTACTGGATCATAGGCCGCCTCGGCTTCACGCGCTTTGTGCCCGACCCCGGCCTGGTCCTGGACCCTGAGTTTGCCGCGCCGCGCGACGAAAGCCGCGTGCCGCTGCGCGCCACGGGTATCTTCAGTGTGCGCGACTTCGAGGGCTATGTGGTCGAGCAGCCAGCCGAGTATTGGCGCGTGCCCATGGGCCACCACATCATCATGGTACAAAACGGGCCCGGCCAGTATCTCTACCAGATCCTCGAACCAGAGCACATTCGCGCGGTGACGCCTGGCTACCTGCTCTATGGCCGCGGCCCGCAGGCGGCCATTGCCGTGCAGTTCGCCGTGAGCTGGAGCCCCGAAGTGGCCCAGGAGCCGCGCTACTACGTGGGCGTCGAAGAGCCGCCGCAGCGCGCGCCCACCCAAGAACGGGCCATCTACTTCACCTTCCACCACGACGCCGACCGCCACGCCGTCTGGCGCAGCCTGGCCCAAAGCATCACCGGCGCCGCCTGACCGCTTCCGCGCCGCCGGCTGCCAATCAGGGCCGCGCCAGCCACGTGTCCCAGACAGCATCCAGGTCGCGGCCCGCCGCCTCCTCCATCACCTGCTCAAAGGTCGCCGCGCCCACGCTCTGCCCGCCATAGCGCGCCACGTACGTGCGCAAGCCCTCGAAGAAAGCCTCGTCGCCCATCTCGCTGTGCAGCGCGTGCATCAGCAGCGCGCCGCGATTGTAGACGTCGAAGCTCATAATGCGCTCTCGCGGCGGCCGGTTCAACGGATAATCCTGGCCGCGCTCGGCCACCGCTTCTTCGATTTCGGCAATCAGCTCCTGCACCCGCGCCGGGTTGCTGCGCCCCAGCCACAGCACTTCCATGTAGGTCGCCAGCCCCTCCTTGAGCCACGTGTCGCCCCAGCTATCCAGGGCCACCCAGTTGCCGATCCAGGAGTGCGTCAGCTCGTGCACCACGGTGCGTTCGTTCAACATCTGGAACGACAGCAGCGTCATCGTCTGCATCTCCATGGAAATGCCCAGCGCATAGTAGCTAACCTGGCCGTAGCTATCGTAAGGATAGGGGCCCAGGAGCTCGCTCAGCCAGTCGATGGCTTCGCCGGTAACCGCCACGGCCTCCAGAAACTCTTCTTCCAGCTCCGGGAAGTAGTAATAAATCAGGGGCACGCCGTTGGGCGAGGTTTCGTCTACGCGCAAGTAATGCCCGCCCGCGGCCAGGGCCACATAACTGGCCATCGGTGCGTCGTGCTGCCACACAAACGTGGCCGCATCGCTGCCGTCGGGCATGTTGCTGAGCATGCTGTCCACCAACTGCCCGTTAGACACCGCCGCCAGGCCGCGCGGCAGCGTCAGCTCAATCTGGTAGCTGGCGCGATCGCGCGGGTGATCGTTGCTGGGAAACCAATAGCGCGCCCCATCGGGCTCCGACAGGGTGTAAAACGTGTTGCCGCCGGGGAAGATTAGGCCCAGGTAGTCGGCGTAATGAATGTACGGCGACTCTTGCTGCTCCGGCGCGCCGCCATACTGCACCGACAGCTCGAACGGCGTGCCCGGCTCCAGCAGCGGCGTGGGATACTCCACCCACAGCTTGCCGCCATCGCGCCTGTAAGCCGCCGGCGCGCCGTCCACCGTGAGGCTGTGAATCTCGAAGCCGATGAAATCGAGCGAAATCTGGCGCAAGTTGGGCCGCGTCGTCTGCGCCTGCAGCGTGGCCCTGCCCTCTATCCGCCGCTCGCCGGGGTCGATGGCCAGTTGCAGGTGATAGTGCTGCACGTCATAGCCCGTGTTGCCCAGATCTGGCGTGAACGAATCGCCCAGTGAGGGGTTGCCCGACAGGAGCGCCAGCGTCGGCGTCGGTTCCGGCGTGGGCGTGCCCGGCGCAAGCGTGGGCGCCGTCGTTGGCGCAGCCGTCGCCGTGGCCAAGCTTGCCCCGTTCTCTGAGAACCCCTGCCCATTCTCAACTTCTTCGGCTGCCGGCGCCAGATCCAAAATCGCCTGGCATCCTGGCATGCTGAGCAAGATAAGGCCCAGGGCGATTACAAGGCGCGGGCGACGAAGAAGCATCTGCGCTGCTTGCATTCTCGTCCCTTTATTTGCATACTTCATGGGCAACGCAACCTGGCGCACCCAATTTTGCCGGACTATCTTTATCCCAGGAGAGGCATTTTGTCCACAAAACCGACCCTGCGCCCCCTCGACTTCCAAGCGGTTACTTATCAAGGTCGCCAGATGTGGTACCTGCGCGATCCCTTAAGCCTGAGCGATCAACAACTGTTCATGCCGATGCCGCTGGCCCAGATTGTGCTCTATCTCGACGGCGCGCACGACGTGCAGCAAATCCGCGCCGCCCTCTCCCGCGACCTGGGCCAGGAGCTGCCGCTGTCGTTGGTCGAAGAGACCTTGGCGCAGCTCGACGCCGCCTGCCTGCTGGAAAACGAGCGGTCGCGCCAGGCGAGCGCCGTCTTGCTGCAGCAGTTCCGCGCCCTGCCGCACCGCCCGCCTGCGCTGGCTGGCCACGGCTACCCCGCCACAAGCAGCGAGCTGCGGGCCCTGTTCGAGCAGTACGAGGCGCTGGCCTCCGGGCCGCCCCTGAATGGCTGGGACGGCCACGCCGTGGTCTCGCCGCATATC
Source organism: uncultured Ardenticatenaceae bacterium (assembly GCA_964384155.1). Classification (GTDB taxonomy): domain Bacteria; phylum Chloroflexota; class Anaerolineae; order Promineifilales; family Promineifilaceae; genus JAAYYY01. The sequence continues at coordinate 14,313 of CAYLJW010000008.1, read as the reverse complement.
GACTACGAGCGCGGCGGCCCCGTTTACGCCGCCGTCTGGCGCAGCGCCGCGCCAGCCGTGGCGCAGGCCGAGCTGGCGCTGATATTTGGCACCGACCATAACGGCGGTCCCGGCGCCATCACGCTCACCGGCCTGCCCTATGCCACGCCCTTTGGCCTGTTGCCGGCGGCCACCGAGGTCGTCGACGCCCTGGCCGCGGCCATCGGCCCGCAGCGCGCCTTTGCCCAGGAGCTAAACCATCGCAACGAACACTCCGTGGAGCTATCGGCCGTCTGGTTGCACTACACGTGCCAGCGCCTGGGGCGCACGCCGCCGCCCACCGTGCCCATTCTTTGCGGCTCCTTTCATCACTTTGTAACCAACGGCGGCCATCCCGCCGCCGACGAGACCATCGACGCCTTTGTGCGGGCCCTTTGTCGCGCCACGGCAGGCCGGCGCGTGCTGGTCGTAGCTTCCGTAGACTTGGCCCATGTGGGCCCGGTCTTTGGCGACCCGCCCTACGAGGCCGAACAGCGCCGCCGCCTGGCCCAAAGCGACCGCAGCCTGATCGATGCCATGAGGTCAGGCGACCACGAGCGCTTTTACGCCGAAATTGCCGGCGTGCAAGATCGCCACCGCATCTGCGGCTTTTCCGCCACCTACCTCATGCTGCGCTACCTGCAGCAGCGCGAGAGCCCCGAAGGTCTACAGGGCGTGCATATAGCCTACGAACAATGTTCCGCCGACGAAGAAGAGGCGTCCTTCGTCTCCATTTGCGGCCTACTGCTGTGAGAGCCTGACCATGAATGACCGACAGGATAAAAACAGAATACTTATCGCCGTGCTGCTGATCGCCGCCGCGCTGCTGCTGCTCATCTACGCGCGCCAGCAGTTGTTCACGCAGACCGAACCGATCGTTCTCGCCGCCTGAAAGCGGGCGCCGGCTTGCGCTAGCCGCTACCCCCTGTTCCACCGCCGCCATGCGTCCCTTTGAAACCCTCACGCTTCTGTTTGCTGCCCTCAGCCTGCTGCCGTTCGTGATCCGGCAGCGCCGCCTGCGCTGGTTTGCGCTGGCCGCGCTGCTGGCCATGCTGCTGCACCTGTTGCTCGAAGGTTATCGCTGGCAGATGCTGCCTGCCTACTTGCTGGTTATAGCGCTCAGCGTGCTCAGCCTTCTGTCGCTCAGCGGCCGCTCGCTCACAGCCCGCCTGCCGCAGCGGCGCGCCACAATCGCGCGCCTCGTGGCTGCCCTGCTGGCGCTCGCCTGGCTGGGCCTGGCCGTCGCCCTGCCCGCCCTGCTGCCCGTGCCGCAGCCGCTGCCGCCCACCGGTCCCTACGGCGTGGGCACGCGCACCTACCACCTGGTGGACGAGAGCCGGCCCGAACGCTATGACGACCAGGCAGCGCAGCGCGAGCTCATGCTGCAAATCTGGTATCCCGGCCAGGTCGCCGCGGACAGCATGCGCGCCCCCTTCATCGACCGCATCGACGTTGCCGGTCCGACCATCGCCCGCCGCCTCAATTTGCCGCCTTTCCTGCTGGACCACCTGAATCTGGTGCACACCCACGCTTACGCTGACATCCCCGTCGCACCCGGCGGCCCATACCCCCTGCTCATCTTCTCGCACGGCTTGCGCGGCCTGCGCATGCAGAACAGCTCCCTGATGCAGCAGCTGGCCAGCCACGGCTACGTGGTCGCCGCCCTGGACCATCCCTACGCTGCGGTGCTCACCATTTTCCCCGACGACCGCATCGTCTTCTATAGCAGCGCCGTGATGCCCCCAGGCGCCGACGTGGTGACGTCCGGCGCCGAGCTGGTGGCGGTCTGGCAAGAGGATATTGCCTTCGCCTACCGCCAGATTGCCGCCTGGTCGCAGCAAGCAGGGCACCCGCTGCAGGGGCACGTCGACGCCGAGCGCCTGGGCCTGTTAGGCCACTCTACCGGCGGCGGCGCGGCCATCCAGACCTGCGCCGGCCTGGCGCAGTGCCAGGCCGCGCTGGCCCTCGACGGCTGGATCGAGCCTGTCGCCGAAACCGTGCGCAGCCAGGCTTACGCGCCGGACCTGATGCTGATCAACGCCCCCGATTGGCTGGGCCCGCAGAACCGCGCCGCCGGCGAACGCCTCTACGCCCAGGGCCAGGGCGCCGGCTACCTGTTGGAGGTCGCGGATACGGTGCACTTCGACTACAGCGACATCCCCCTAATGAGTCCTATCACGCCTTACCTGGGCCTCAGCGGCGAGATAGACGGCCAGCGCATGGTCACATTGCTGAACGAATATGCCCTGGCCTTCTTCGATCAGGCCCTCAAAGGGCAGCCTGCCCCCCTGCTCGACGGCGCCAGCGCCGCCTACCCTGAAGTCCGCTTTGCGCCATAGCCGCAGCGCTAACCTGCCGGCGCACCGTCGCCGTCCGGCGCCTCCAGCGAGGCAACATCGGCGCGCAGCACGCGCTGCAGCTCTTGCACTTGCAAACGCATCAAGGCGTTAATACTGCCGCCGCCGGCATAGACCTCGTCTTGCTGCAGCACGGTTTCGTCGATCACCGTGGGCAGCGGCGCTGTGTGGCCAAAGGGCGGCACGGTTCCCACCTCGTAGCCCGTCATGGCCCATACTTCATCGGCGCGCGCCATGCGCACTTTGCGCCGCGACACGCCCAGGTAACGTGCCAGGGCGCGGTAATTGACGCGCGCCAGCCCGTTGGCGATCACGAGCTGCGGCCTTGTGGCGCCCTGCCCATCCTTCACCACAAACAGCACCGACTTCACGATCTGCGGCGGCGTCACGCCCACGGCCTGCGCCGCGGCCTCGACCGTGGGCGTGGTTTCTGGCAGAAACACGATTTCGGCCTCAATTGATTCACGCAGCAAAAAGCGCTGCAGGTCGCTTGCATCCATCGACCTTCTATCCTTCTTGCCTGCTCACTATTGGAGAAAGCTCTTCAGTTCGGGCATAATTCTAACAGAACGGGCCGCGGCGGACGACGCTGTGGCTTACTAGCCGTCTACCCGTCGTTAGCGCCTTCCAGGGAGAACTATGACCGTCATCAACAGCCGCCTCGACGCCCAGAGTGCCGAATTCCGCGCCAATTACGAGCACAATAGCCGCCTGGCGGCCGAGCTGCAGCAGCGCCAGCAGCAGGCCATTTTCGAGCGGCCGCAGCGGATGGTGCAGCGCCAGCGCGAGCGCGGCAAGCTGCTGGCGCACGAGCGCATCGAAGCCATTCTAGACGAGGGCAGCCCCTTCTTGCAGCTCTCGCCGCTGGCCGCCTGGCAGATGCACGACGGCGAAGCGCCGGCCGCCGGCATCCTCACAGGCATCGGCCGCGTGGAGGGCCAGGAAGTGATGATCATCGCCAATGATCCCACGGTCAAAGGCGGCACCTACTTTCCAGAGACGGTGAAGAAACATCTGCGCGCCCAGACCATCGCCGAAGAAAACTACCTGCCCTGCATCTACCTGGTCGATTCTGGCGGCGCTTTCCTGCACCTGCAGGCCGACGTCTTCCCCGACCGCGATCACTTTGGGCGTATCTTCTACAACATGGCGCGCATGTCGGGCAAGGGCATCGCCCAAATCGCCGCGGTGCTCGGCTCCTGTACGGCCGGGGGAGCCTACATCCCGGCCATGGCCGACGAGACAATTATCGTCGAAGGCAACGGCACCATCTTTCTGGGCGGCCCGCCCCTGGTGAAGGCCGCCACCGGCGAAGAAGTGAGCGCCGACGAGTTGGGCGGCGCCGACGTGCACACGCGCCTCAGCGGCGTGGCCGACCATTTTGCGCCCGACGAGCAAACGGCGCTCGCTCGCCTGCGCCATATCGTGGCCCACCTCAACCGGCGGCCGCCGATGAACGTCGTCACGCAAAGCCCTGAAGAGCCGCGCTATGATCCGCAGGAGCTGTACGGCGTGCTGCCCGCCGATGCGCGCCTGAGCTACGACGTGCGCGAAGTGATCGCCCGCCTGGTAGATGGCTCGCGCCTTGCCGAGTTTAAGACACGCTATAGCCCCACCGTGGTCTGTGGCTTTGCGCACATCCTGGGCTTGCCCGTGGGCATCGTGGCCAACAACGGCCTGCTATTCGGCGAATCGGCGCTCAAAGCCACGCATTTCATCCAGCTTTGCGGGCAGCGCGGCACGCCCCTGCTCTTTATGCAAAACATTGCCGGCTTCATGGTGGGCAAAGAGTACGAAAACCGCGGCATTGCCAAAGACGGCGCCAAGATGGTGATGGCCGTGAGCAACGTCAACGTGCCGCGCATCACCCTGCTGCACGGCGCCAGCCACGGCGCCGGCAACTATGGCATGAGCGGCCGCGCCTACGATCCCCGCTTTCTCTTTAGCTGGCCCAACAGCCGCATCAGCGTGATGAGCGGCGAAGCGGCGGCCAACGTGCTGTGGACCGTGGGCCAGGATCGCGCCTTGCGCGACGTCGATGCCGCCGATCCGCAGGCGGTCTCGGCCGTCGAAGCCGAATTCAAGGCACCCATCCTGGCACAGTATGCCCACGAATCCAGCCCCTACTACGCCACGGCGCGCATCTGGGATGACGGCATCCTGGACCCGGCGCAGACGCGCACGGCGCTGGCCCTGGCCTTTGCTGTGGCCGTCAAAGCGCCCTTCCCCGCCGACCGCTACGGCACCTTCCGCATGTAACAGACCTGACAGGTCTTGGAGACCTGTCAGGTCTCCGCACCGGCTTGATCCGCCGCGATCGGCTATGTTATGATGCAGCCACATCCCGCCGGAGGACATCGTGACCCATCCCTGGCAATTTCAAACCAAAGACGGGCGCGCGCTGCGGGTGCGCCCGGTGCGCGCCGAAGACGCCCCGGCGCTTTATGAAACGGCGCGCCACCCCCAGGTTGCGCGCACGCTGATGCTACACCCGGCCATGGAGCTGGCGGAAACCGTGAGCTTCATCGAAGGGCCGGCGCCCGGCCGTCACTACCTCGTCGCCGAGCTGGACGGGCGCGCCGTGGGCGCCGTCACCCTGCAGCAGTTTCAGCGCCCGCGCCTGCAGCATTTGGCCGGCCTGGGTATTCTGGTGTCGCCCGATTATTGGAACCTAGGCATCGGCGGCTTTCTGATGCAGGCGGCCCTGGACATCGCCGACAACTGGCTCAACCTCACGCGCGTGGAGCTTGGCGTGCACAGCAACAACCCTCATGCGGTCCATCTTTACGAGCGTTGCGGCTTTGAGAGCGAGGGCCTGCGCCGCCTCTGGATCTTTGGCGACGGCCGCTGGCTGGACAATTTGTTGATGGCCCGTCTACGGCCCACGTCCGACGCCGGCCCAGAAGCTTCGCCCGCTGCCGAGCCGGCCACCGTGCAGCGCCCATCGGCGCCAGCGCCTCGCGGGCAGGTCACCATTCGGCCACCGGCCCCCGGTGACGACAAGGACCTCAACGCGCTGATGAGCCATCCGCTGGTGGGCCGCACCACCTTGCAGTTGCCCAGCCTAGAGATCGCGGCCACGCGCCAGCAGCTCGCTGCCCACCGTCCCGGCAACTTTCGTTTCGTCGCCGAAGTGCACGGCCGCGTGGTGGGCAGCATTAACCTCCACCTGGAGCAGAACCCGCGCCGGCGGCATGCCGCCGGGCTGGGCATGTTCGTGCACCCCGCTTACTGGAACCAGGGTATTGGCAGCAAGCTGATGGAGGCCGTGGTCGATCTGGCCGACAATTGGCTCAACATCAGCCGCTTGGAGCTCGACGTGAACGTCGACAACCCGGCCGGCGTGCGCCTCTACCAGAAGTTCGGCTTTGAAATCGAAGGCACGCGCCGCTTCCATGCTTACGGTGACGGGCGCTGGGCGCACAGCTACTTCATGGCGCGGCTAAAGGAGTAGCCCCAGCCCAAACGTCAGCACAAAAAAGAGCGTGGTTAGCGACATCTGCTTCAGCAGCGGGTCCAGCTCGGCCGGCGTTTGTGCGCGCCACACCGCCAGGCCGTGGCGCGCCAGCAGTGGCGCCGAAAGCAAGAACAGGAGCTGCCACGGCGAACGATAGCCGATTGCCACGTAAAGCAGCGCCGCCGCCAGCCCCCCCAGCAGCAAGGCCCAATGATAGATGCGCGCGCGGTGCGCTCCCAGGCGCACGGCAACGGAATATTTCCCGGCGCGCCGATCCGCTTCCATGTCACGGATGTTATTGACATTGAGCACGGCCACGGCAAACAGGCCGCAGCTCGTGGCCGGCAGCAGGATCTCAAGCGGCAGCGTCTGCGTTTGCAGGAAGTAGGTGCCCGCCACCGCCACCCAGCCGAAGAAGATAAAAACGAACAGGTCGCCCAGGCCGCGATAGCCGTATGGCTTGCTGCTGGCGGTGTAAGCCACTGCGGCCCACACCGCCGCGGCGCCCAGCAGCACAAACAGCAGCGCCAGCCCCAGGCCTTCTGCCCCAAAAGCGGCCCACAACAGCGCCAGGCCGCTCACCATGGCCGCCAGCGCCGTCAGCATCACCGCCCGGCGCATGGTCTCCGCGGCAATCGCGCCGCTCTGCACCGCGCGCAGGGGCCCCGTGCGCGCTGCGCTGTCGGCGCCGTGCAGCGAATCGCCGTAATCGTTGGCCAGGTTGGAGAGGATCTGCAGCAGCAGGGCCGTCAGCAGCGTCAGCAGCGCCGGCAGCCAGCGCAGTTGACCCTGCCCAGCGGCCAGAAAAAGGCCCAGGGCAATGCCCGCCAGCGCCAGGAAGAGGGTGCGCGGCCGCGCCGCGTGCAGCCACGCCCCCTTATTCGTCGTCTGTTTCAATCAGTTGCAGCAACCGCTCAATTTCGGCTTCAATGGCGACGACGGCGCCGCGCAGCGTGTCGGCGTCGAAAGCAAAGCGCACGCCGGCCGCGTCGTACAGCTCGGGCAGCGTGGCCGTGCCGCCCAGGGCCAGCGCCTTGCGGTAATCGGCCAGCGCCTGCGCCTGATCGGCCACGGCGCGCTGCCACACCTGCGCTGCGCCCAAGGCCGCCATGCCATACTCCACATAGTAGAAAGGCACCTCAAAGATGTGCACCTTGCGGTGCCAGCCCGTCTCCGTGACGTCGTCCAGGCCGCTCCAATCGACGCCGGGCATGTAGCGCGCCCACAGCGCCGTCCACTGGGCATCACAGGCCGCCGGATCCGCGGCCTCATCTGTGTGCGTGTAGGCCCAATGCTGGAAACCGTCCACCACGGCCATAAAAGGCCAGAACAAGATCATACCTTCAAGGTGCTCCAGGCGCGCGCGGGCGGCGTCTGGCTCGCTGTAAAAGGTCTGGCCATCGCCGTTGCCCCCCAGATAAGGCGCGGCCAAAAGCTCCATGGCCATTGAGGCCACTTCATTGAACTCCATGGGCGTGTTTTGCTGCGGCCCGTAGGGCAGGCTGCTGGCGGCAAAGGCGTGGAAGGCGTGCCCCGCTTCGTGCATCAGCGTCTGCACGTCGTCATGCAGGCCCACGGCGTTCATAAAGATAAAAGGGCGCCGGGCCGTGGCAAAGTAGGTGCAGTAGCCACCCGGCGCTTTGCCTGCGCGGTTCTCCAGGTCCAGCAGCCCTTCGCGCACCATGGTCTCGAAATCTGCGCCCAGCTCGCCGTCCACCTTTTGGAAGAGCGCCGCGCCCTTTTGCACAAACTCCGCCTCGCTGTCGAACGGGTTCAGTTTGGGCGCGCCGGGCGCTGAAATGGGAATCCCCCATTCGCCGTCGCTCAGATCCCAGGGTCGCACGCTGTCCAGGCCCAGCTCCTGGCGGTGCCGCGCGTAGATGCGCGTGGCCGCCGGCACGGCGATCTGGGCAATGGCCTCGTGAAAGGCCTGCGCGTCTTCCACACTGTAGTCGAAGCGCTGGTAGGCGCGCCACATATAATCGCGGAAATCGGCGCAATCTGCATTCTCGGCCATTTGCAGGCGCAGGGGCAGCATCTCTTGCCACAGGGCATTCAACGCCTCGCGGTCCTGCTGGCGCCGCTGCTGCGCCAGCCGCCACAACTGCTCGCGCGTGGCGCGATCCGCCTCATTCATCAGCGGCCTCAACTGCGGCAAGGTCAGCTCTTCGCCGTCCCAGGTCACCGTCTGGCTGCCGATGATCTTCTGGTAGCGGCTGCCCAGCCTATCCAGCTCCACAGACAGGGCCACATTCTCCTCGCGGAACAGGTCGGCCTCGGCCTGCAGGTTGCGCATGGGCACGCGCATGCCCAGCGCCTTCATCTCTTGCAGCGTGTCGTCGCTGGCCAACAGCTTTTCTTTGGTCGCCTGCTGCGCCTGCTCTAAAGGCGGAATGATGTGTTCCAGGAAGGCAAAATAGCGCTTCTCGGCGGCCTCATTGTGGGTGTCCTGGTCCAGCTCCAGGCGCAGGCGCGCGTGCAGCTCTTCCAGCAGGCTATACACGGCCGTCCAGTCCCGCAGCCACGCCGCCACGTTCTCTCGCGTCAATGGCTGCTCCAGCAGCGCATCGTAATACGGCGCAAATTGCTCCCACTGCCACCCCTTCACTTCCTGCACATCTTTTGGCAACTCTGCAATCATCGCGCAAGCCTCCTGAGGCAATGTTTGGCTGAATTTAATCAAGGGATGGATTATAGGAGAAGCCGCCGGCCGATGCCAGCGATTAGCCGCCCCCCGGCGCGCCCCCCGCCCGCCGCTTAACTAACGATCTCGTCCAAAGCCGCCTTCATAATACGAAAATGGGGGAACAGCTTGGAAGAGGCCACTTCTGTCTCTGGACCGTTGCCGTTTAGCGCGCCGAGCGCAAAACGCTTTTCGGAGACGTTGATAAACACGTCCAGGCGGCCCAGCGTTTCTAACACCGTGGCCACCGCCCACTGTGCGAAATCGTCCTGGTCCAGGTTCTCTTGCGCCGCGCCGCGCAGCAGCAGGCAGCGCCGCCCAAGCCCTTCGATTTGCTGCTGCAACTGCGCGGCCTCGCTATCGCGCTCCTCGAAGTAGATCACGGCGACGTCCATGCCGCGCTCGGCAAAGGCCACCGCGAGCTGGTTTCCTCTGTCGCTTGCTCCGCCCACAATTAACGCTACTTTATTTTCCAGCTCTACAGGCTGTTTCACCCTGGCGACCTCCTTGCTCGGCGGCGCAGCGCCATTTACGGTCCCGTCAATCCGATCCGTCCATAGCCACACCGGTTCCGAATAGTGCGGGCCCATCGGTCTACGTGTTCGTTTCATAGTCAACCTCATCATGCGCCGCGCGCATGCCCGTTGCTTAATAATGCCTCCCGGGGCCTACGCCAAACGAGCCAGTGCCAGGCCTGCAACCGTCATTTGCCGCCTTCGCTCTGATCACAGCGCTTCGTACGACGCCCTGTTGCTAGGTCCAGGAGTCATAGAGTAGACTACTAGGGAAGCGCGCCACTCACAATATGTCGAGATATAGGCCATGGGTACAAAACGGTTATGTATTCCTGTAGACACACCCGCGCCGCGGATCTATAATCACATTTGTAAGCGCCGGGCCATTACTCTTCAACCCGCACCCAGGAAGTCATGATTCGAGTCGTCGTGGTCCACCAGACCCACCTGATCAGCAGCATTATCGCCAACGTGCTCGACGAAGAGCCCGACATTTACGTCGTGGCGCAGTGCTCCGACTTTGAGGATACGATGCACATCCTCGACCACCAGCAGTGCCAGATTGTGCTGGTCGCCGCCGCCCTGCCCGACAACGGCGCCTACCGCCTCACGGAAGCGATCAATACGCGGCACAAACAGGTCAAGGTGCTAGTGATTGGCGTGCCCAACTCCAAGAACGCCATCCTGCAATATGTCGCCGCCGGCGCGTCGGGCTACGTGCTGCAGGAGGTCTCCACGGAAAGCTTGCTGGAGCACGTGCGCGCCGTGCACGATGGCAAGGCCCTCATCACTCCCGATATCGCCGCCGCGCTTATGGGGCATATCGCCGAGCTGGCGCAAATATCGTCGCAGGTAGACATCGACCCTTCGGCCTATTCCGAGCTGACGCCGCGCGAGCGCGAGGTGCTGGAGCTAATCGCCGAAGATAACTCCAACCGCGACATCGCCGATAAGCTGTTCATCGAGGTCGGCACGGTCAAGAACCATGTGCACAGCATTCTTAAGAAGCTCGACGTGAGCAACCGGCACGAAGCCGCTTCGTTGCTGCCCTACGTCCGCGAAGAGGACGAGCCCAACCTGTAGCCTATTCTCGGGAGCCGGCCGCCGTGCAAGCCGGCGGCGCTTAGGCCGGTTTGAGCGGCCTGACACCTGCCGCGCCATTTGCCCGATGCCCGACAAATCGCTATGCTATTCTCATGAGGCTCTTCCATTATTTCTTTGATAAATTATTCCCCTTCATCCGCTTTTTCTACGAAAAGGTGCAGCGCCATCGCTGGTTCGACGAGATCACGCCGCAGCTCTGGCTGGGCGGCGCGCCACACTACCCTCGCGACTACGAAACGCTGCTGGCCGCCGGCATCGACGCCGTGGTCAACATCCGCGCCGAGCGGCACGACGACTTCGAGCTCTATGAACGGCACGGCATCGACTATTTACAGCTCAAAGTGTACGACATTCTCATCCCGCCTCCGGAGATCCTCGACGAGGGCGTGGCCTTCATCCATAAGCAGGTCGAGGCGGGCAACACGGTGCTCGTGCACTGCGCCAAGGGCCGCGGCCGCTCGGTGGCCCTGCTCGCCGCCTACCTCATGCGCTATGAGGGTATGAGCTTCGACAAAGCCAACAGGTTGCTGAGCGAAAAACGGCCCCTCTCCAACCTGGAAACGCGCCACCGCAACGCGCTGGAGGCGTGGATGGCACAGTATCGCATCGAAGAGACGGCCGTGGAACAGCTTGTGCAGCGCGACTGACAGCCCTGGCGTGGCGACGCGCCTGCGCCCGGCCGCAGCAATGAGATGAGCAACAGCCAGCTTACGCCCCTTCGCCAACAATACCTGGACATTAAAGCGCGCCATCCCGACGCCATCCTCTTCTTTCGCCTGGGCGACTTTTACGAGACGTTCGACGACGACGCGCACACGGCGGCGCGCGAGCTAGACCTGGTACTCACGGGCCGTCCCGTGGGCAAAGACCAGCGCGTGCCAATGGCCGGTGTGCCGCACCACGCCGCCGAAGGCTACATCGCGCGGCTCATCGCCCGCGGCTACAAGGTGGCCCTCTGCGAGCAAATCGGCGACGAGCTGATCAACGGCCTGATGCCCCGCGACGTGGTGCGCGTGTTCACTGCCGGCACCGTGGTTGAACCGGGAATGCTGGACGCCGGGCGCAACAATTACCTCGCCGCCGTCGTGCGCGACGGCCAGCGCGCCGGCCTGGCCTACGCCGAGATCACCACGGGCGAGTTTGCCGCCGCCGAGCTGGAGAGTCAGCGCGCCCTGGTGGAAGAGATCGCGCGCCTGGCGCCCGCCGAGCTGCTGCTGCCCGACGGCGAGCACAGCCTGGGTCACCTCGATTTGCCCACCAGCCGCCTGCCCAACTGGCGCTTCGAGCTGGGCAACGCGCGCAGCACGCTGCTGAGCCATTTCGGCGTGCAGAGCCTTACGGCCTTCGGCTGCGAAGATAAGCCGCTGGCCGCACGCGCTGCAGGCGCCGCTCTCCATTACCTGCAAGAGACGCAGATGGGCGCCGTGGGCCAGATCCAACGCCTGTCCACTTACAGCACGGGCCATTTTATGGCCCTCGACGCCGCCACGCGGCGTAACCTGGAGCTCACCGAGTCGCTCGGCGGGCGCAAGTCGATGTCGTTGCTTGGCGTTCTGGACAAGACCGTTACGGCCATGGGCGCGCGCCTGCTGCGCGCGCGGCTCACGCGGCCGCTGCTAGACCAGCCGCGCATCGAACAACGCCTGGACCAGGTGCAGACGCTCGCGGACAACGCCATGCTGCGCGCCGAGCTGCGCCGCCAGCTAAAGGCGCTGGCAGACTTGGAGCGCCTGGCCAATCGCGCCGTCACCGGCCGCGCCACGCCGCGCGACCTGCAAAATATCGCGCTCACGCTGCAAGCCGTGCCCGCGCTGCAACTGCTCCTGGGCGGTCTGCCGCAGGCGCCGGCCAGCGCCGCGCTGCACGAGCTGAGCGCCACCCTGGACCATGCGCCCGAAATCCTGGAGCTGATCAACCGCGCCATCACCCAGGACGCCCCGGCCAACCTGAACAAGATGGGCGTGATCCGCGCCGGCTACTCCGCCGAGCTGGACGGCGTGATGAACAGCTCGGCGCATGCGCGCGACTGGGTGGCCAACCTGGAACCCAGCGAGCGCGAGCGCACGGGCATCAGCTCGCTAAAAGTGGGCTTCAACAAGGTGTTCGGCTACTACATCGAAGTCACACGCGCCAATACGCACCTCATCCCCGGCGATTATGTGCGCAAGCAGACGCTCACCAATTCCGAGCGCTACATCACGCCGCAGCTCAAAGAGTATGAAACGCTGATCCTTAACGCCGAAGAGCGCATTTTGCAGTTAGAGAAGAAGCTCTTTGAAGAGGTTTGCCGGCAGGTTGGCCAGCAAGGGCCGCGCCTGCTGCAAACAGCCCGCCTGCTGGCGCAGCTCGACGTGGCCGCTTCGCTGGCCGAGGTCGCGGCCAACGACGCCTATGTGCGCCCCACGCTCAGCGACGACAACTCGCTACACATCGTGGCCGGCCGCCATCCGGTGGTCGAAAAGACGCTGCAGCTAGAGCGCTTCGTGCCCAACGACCTGTGTCTCACCGCCGAAGAACGTATCCACATCATCACCGGTCCCAATATGAGCGGCAAGTCCACGTTCTTGCGGCAGGTGGCGCTGATCACCCTGCTGGCCCAAGTGGGTAGCTTTGTGCCAGCGCAAGAAGCGCGCGTGGGCCTGGCCGACCGCATCTTCACGCGCATCGGCGCGCACGACGAGCTGCACGCCGGGCGCTCCACGTTCATGGTGGAGATGGTGGAGACGGCCGAGATTCTAAACCACGCCACGCCGCGCTCGCTGCTCATCCTGGACGAAATCGGCCGCGGCACCAGCACCTACGATGGCCTTTCGATAGCTTGGGCCATCGTCGAATACCTGCACAACCACCCGCGCCTACGCCCGCGCACCCTCTTCGCCACCCACTACCACGAGCTGATTGGCCTGGCCGACAGCCTGCCGCTGGTGGCCAACTACAACGTGGCCGTCGCCGAAGAAGGCGACGACGTGGCCTTTTTGCACCGTCTGGCGCCCGGCGGCGCCGATCGCAGCTACGGTATTCACGTGGCGCGGCTAGCCGGCCTGCCGCGCGATGTGCTCAGCCGCGCCCGCGAGATCCTCAAAGAGCTCGAAGCTCACGCGCCGGCCACGTCGGTGACGCCCAGCCACCTGCGGGCGCACCAACAGGCCGCCCTCTTCCCCGAGACCAGTCCCATCCTCGAAGAGCTACAAGGGCTCGACGTGACCAAGATGACGCCCCTGGAGGCCATCAACAAGCTGTTCGAATGGCAGCGCCGCTATACCAGCGACGGCGCCTGATGCCCGGCCACTAAGGGAACGCGGGCAGAATGCCCGCGCTCCAAAGATCGCGCTCCAGTGCTGGCGCTCCAACCTGCGCCCGGTTCATCGACCGAATGCCAAACTGCGCTAAAATAGGCGCGCGTTCTCGCGCCACGTGACAATCAGGGGCAATCATGCACGGTATCGTTTCCTTACTCGACGACGACCACAGAACGCTGGTGGAAGAAATCTGGGCCGGCCTGGATCAGGAGCTGGGCCTGCGCGGCGTGTACACCACGCCCTACCCGCACTTTTCCTACCACGTCGCCGAACATTACGATCTGGAAGCGCTGCAGGCCATCTTGCAGCAGTTCGCCGCCAACATAGCCCCCTTCTACGCGCTCACAACCGGCCTGGGCATCTTCACCGGCGGGCTGCACCCCGTGGTCTATGTGAACGTGGCCCGCAGCCCGCAGCTTAGCGCGCTCAACGCCGCGCTCTGGTCGTTGGTCAACGACGCCGGCGCCGGCATCGTCGACTACTACCACCCCGAACAGTGGGTGCCGCACATTACGCTGGGCCATGGCGACATCACCGGCGACAACCTGTCGGCCGTCATTCACGCCCTGCGGCGTTGGGATTACAGCTGGAAGATCCCCATCGACAACGTCGCCCTGCTCTTCAATCCCGGCGACGCGCGCCAGGACACGCTGCAGTTCCGCTTCCCGCTCGGCGCGCCCCCGACGCGATGAATCGCGCCACTACGAACCCAAAACCCTCGCCCACCCCGCACCTAAGGCTCGTAGTTCCGCTTCCCGCTCGGCGCGCCCCCGACGCGATGAATCGCGCCACTACGAACCCAAAACCCTCGCCCACCCCGCACCTAAGGCTCGTAGATATCGTGTTAAAAGTCAAGCATTATGTACGTTAACAGCGTGCC
>CAYLJW010000007.1:0-140969 GCA_964384155.1 uncultured Ardenticatenaceae bacterium | reverse complement strand
GCGGTACACCGCCCACGCCCAGGGCGATGTCCAGCGCCAGAGACCCGGTGGGGATCGTGTCCACCTGCATGTGTGCAGCGTCGCCAAGGCGCATGATAACGCCCTCGCCGAATTTTTTTTGCAGGCCTGCAATTGTGTGGTTTAAGGAACGATCACGATCACCCATCTGGATCCTCTTCGCCGCCATGGTTCGCCCATTTTTTGACCTCCGCACGGTGATTATGTAGTGTACAATAGCGACATGGAAATGGCAAACAGCGGCCTTCAGGATGCGCGGCTACGGCGCGCAAGCGAACAGGATCTGCCCAGGATCGCGGATCTGATGCACCATGCGCATTACGCGCATGTGCACGTAGATTGGCGCGTACCGCGCTACTGGCTAGAGAACGGCGTCTTTCTGTTGGTGGAACGCCGGTTGCCGGGCGGCAATGATTACCATTTACAGGGCTGCCTGGCTGCGGGGGCCGACCCACCACCAGGCTCCTGGGTGCGCGTGGCAGCGCTGCGTGGCCGCCACCAGGCCGCGCATCTGCTGAGCGACATGATGGTCGCTTGTGCGCGCGCGCTGGCAGATGCAGACGTTACCCAGATCGGTTGGCTTCCGCGCGGCAGTTGGCCGGCCGAATGGATGGTAACCCTTGGCTTTGCGCAAATTGACGAAGTGGTCACCTATGTCAGAAAGGGGCTGGCGATTCCCGAAGATCTGTCACGAAACCGCACTGTTGCCATACGCCAGGTACGCATGTCGGATATACCGCGCCTGGTGGAAATCGAGCGCGCCGCATTTGATCCCTTGTGGCGGCACAGCGCCGAGAGCCTTTCACTGGGCTGGCAGTATGCACTCAGCTTTCAGGTCGCCGAGCTTGACGGGCGCGTGGTAGGCTTTCAGTATAGCTCTGATAGCGATGTGCCGGAAGGCGGGCACCTGGTGCGCCTGACGGTGGACCCTGACGTGCAGCGCGGCGGCGTGGGCAGCGCGCTGCTGGTCGCTGCCCTGCAGAGCTATAGGGCGCGTGGCCTGAGCGAGGCTTCGCTGAACACGCAGCTTAGCAATACGCCCTCGCGGCGACTGTACGAGAAGTTTGGTTTTAAGCCAGCCGGCTACCATTGGCCGGTTTGGTCGATTCGACCTGCAGAGTTCGTCGCACCCGCCGTGAATGACATAAGTCGTAAAGGAGAGCAGTGATGTCGGTAAATGCAAAGGCAATTAGCAAACAGGAAATTCAGGACGCCCTTCAGGCGCTCCCCGACTGGGAAGTAGTGGATGGTAAGCTTCACCGGCTGTTCAAGTTTAAGGATTTCAGCGAAGCGTTGGCCTGGATGGTTCGCGTTGGCATTGAAGCTGAGAAGCTCGATCATCATCCAGACTGGTCCAACTCCTGGAGTAAGGTCGATGTTCATCTGCAGACGCACGCCATCGACGCGCTGAGTGAGTTGGATTTCAAGCTGGCCAGAAAGATGGACGAGCTGGCTGCATAGCGGGCGGGCGCCGGCGGAATGGTCATCGTCCGGCCGTTGGCCGGGCTTGCGCTCACGAGTGGACATCAGGCCGCCGCCGAGTCTATGATTCGCGTCATAAAACGGCGGTGGCTATCGCCTTTGTACCGACTTCATGGTACGTTATCCCTGGAGAGATAGTAGTGGAGCCAGCCGCCTTTGCGCGGCGAAATTTCGAATCGGAGGAACAAGATCTTGATTGACTTCACACCGGTGCAGAACCGGGAATTACGCATCCAGGAGCTGGCGCGCAATCTCACCGTTGATGACTTGCGCGGTATGACCAACGAGATGATCGATACGGTCTTGGCGCTGATCAGCGATTGTGTCGACGAAGACGTCACCTTTCAGCCCGTCGACCCGGAGGCATACGATCGCTATGCTGCGAGCCCCGACGAAGTAGACCTGGCCTGGACGCTGGGACATGTCATCGTGCACATAACAGCTTCGGCCGAAGAAAGCGCATTTTTGGCGGCAGAGCTTGCCCGCGGCGTGCTGTTCCATGGTCGCTCGCGTTACGAGGTGCCATGGGAGAGCGTCACGACCATTGAGCAGTGCCGCGCCAGGCTGGAGGAGAGCCGCCGCATGCGTCTGGCCAGCCTGGACATGTGGCCCGATAAGCCCCACCTGGCCAACTACTACGCTCCCTATAAAGGGTTAGGGCGCATAAGCGCCAGGGAGCGGTTCTTGCTCGGATTAAAGCACGATGCGGATCACTTAGGCCAGATCAAAGATATTGTGCAGCAGGCGCGCGCTGCGCGCTCGCACTAACTAACCTGCCTCTCGCGGCGCAGCCGCGACCTCCGCGCCCCTAACTGTTTATATCTGCGAATGTGCCTCTTCATTAGGAAGGGGCACATGCCTCAGGCGCAGATTCGCGCTAGTCTGGCACACGTGAATCTCCCCATAAAATAAACGATGAGGTGAGGTCTACGGTATATGGCTGACATGATGAAGACATTTGTTATGAAGAAGATCGGTGAGGTCGGTTTCATGGATAAACCGATTCCGACACCTGGTCCCAATGATGCAGTGATTAAGACGACGCGCGCCCTAATCTGCACCTCAGACACGCACACAGTGCATGGCGCCATCGGCGAGCGAGGCAACCTGACCCTTGGTCACGAAGCTGTCGGCGTAGTTCACCAGGTCGGGGACAATGTTCGACTCTTTCAACCAGGGCAGCGTGTCGTAGCCGGGGCAATTACGCCGGACTGGTTTGCCCTGGAATCGCAGGCCGGCCACTCTTCTCAATCCGGAGGACCATTGGGAGGCTGACAGTTCTCAAACACGCGCGATGGCGTCTTCGGCGAATACTTTCTGGTCAACCAGGCCGACGCGAATCTGGCGCACATACCCGATAGTGTCTCAGATGAAGCAGCCGTCTACTGCTGCGACATGCTATCAACCGGATTTGCAGGAGCGGAGATAGGAAATATCCCCATAGGCGGTACAGTGGCCGTGTTTGCGCTGGGGCCCGTTGGCCTGATGGCGGTCGCCGGCGCACGGCTGCGCGGCGCCGGGCTCATCATCGGCGTAGATACCGTTGACGAGCGCTTCAAGCTTGCGCGCGAATATGGGGCAGATGAGGTCATCGACTATGCCCAAACCGACGCTGTGGAGGCAATACGCCAGCTAACGAATGGTGAGGGCGTCGACACCGCCATCGAGGCGCTCGGTTCCGACCAGACTCTGCAACAATGCATCAAAGTAACAAAGCCTGGCGGCACGGTGTCGAACATCGGCTACCATGGTCATGGTGAATTCCTGCACATTCCGCGTCTTGATTGGGGTGTCGGCATGTCGGAAGTCGATATCAAGAATATTCTCTGCCCCGGGGGCCGGTTACGCATGATGCAGCTGCTGCGTATCCTGGAAAATGGACGTCTGGACCCTACTAAGATGACGACGCATACGTTTCCATTCGACCAGATCGATCGCGCCTTCCATGTAATGGAAGAGAAGCTAGAAGGGGTAATCAAGCCCCTGATCACCTTCTGACGCTCGTTCCCTAAATTGGAAGCAAGCCAGTCACCGGCACTCATGAGGCCGATGACTGGCCCTTTATTTCCCGGTTGACGCCTCTTCGCTTCGTAGGATGCCCTGCTATTAGCGACCAGCCCAGGCGTCCTGGGCTAAAGAGAAGGGTGGTAGGTCCCCTGGCCATTGCCATGTCCGTGCGATAAAATGGGAGCCTTAATCTGTAGGAGGAAAGAGGGTCGGTAAATGGCAGCACAGCCGTCGGAAGAGCAATCCCCAGAAGCATCACGGGCGGTTATCACCTGGCTCCTCGATACTGACCCTTCAATCCGCTGGCAAGTGAGGCGCGATCTGTTCGCGGCGCCCGCTGAAGAAGTCGCGGCTGAGCGCGCGCGGGTAGCCACGGAAGGCTTTGGCGCGCAGTTGTTGGCCCTGCAGGCGACCGATGGACGCTGGGGCGGGGCGGCGTGGAACCCTGGCTCGGATTCCACGATGCACGCGCTGTTGCTGCTGCGCGACCTGGGCCTTGACCCCGACTCCAGCGCAGCGCGCGACGCCTTAGGCCTCGTGCGCGACCGTGTGACCTGGCGGGGATGCGGTCCGCCGCAGTGTGACGACAACCCCTTCTTCGCCGGAGAGCTCGAACCGTGCATTAACGGGCAGGTAGCGGCCGCCGGCGCGTACTTTCGCCAGGACGTCGGCGGCATTATCGAGCGCCTACTGTCTGAGCAGTTGCCCGACGGCGGCTGGAACTGCGAAGCACAGAACGGCTCGACGCGTGCGTCATTTAATACCACGATCTGTGTGCTGGAGGCCCTTCTAGAGTACGAGCTGGCAGGCGAAGGGGGACCTGAGGTGACCGAGGCGCGCCTGCGCGGGCAAGAGTATCTGCTAGAGCGGCACCTGATGCGCAGGCGGTCGACGGGCGAGCTAATCGAGCGCGATCGCAAGAGCGGCGCGCTGTGGACGCAATTCGCCTTCCCTACCTGGTGGCATTACGATGTGCTGCGCGGGTTGGACTACCTGCGACACGCCGGGGTGACGCCCGACGAGCGCGTAGCCGAGGCCATTAACCTGGTCGCCGCCAAGCAAGACGTCGACGGCCGCTGGCCGCTGGAAGTCCGCTACCCGGGCACGATGCCTATAGAAATCGACGAAGGCGAAGGCCAGCCAAGCCGCTGGAACACGCTACGCGCCCTGCGCGTGCTGCAGTGGTATTCGGCCGGGAACCAATAAGGCCCCCTCGAAACAAAAAAAGCCCTTACATAGAGTAAGAGCTTTCTCTAGTAGCGGGGGTTGGATTCGAACCAACGACCTCCGGGTTATGAGCCCGACGAGCTGCCTCTGCTCTACCCCGCATCGACAGTGGCCATTATACCAGTAACCGGCGCCCTGTCAAACTTGCCAACGTAGTTCTAAGGCGCGTCCGGCGCTCTCTGGCCACGAGCCCCTAAGCCCAGTTCGCAAAGGGCTTGACCGGCCTTACGGCCTCTGGTAAACTGCGCTCATCGTTGTTTAAAAATTTGCGACAATTTGCTCAAGGTGCCTGTAACCCCGGATGGCCAGGCATAATGGCGAAACTGGTAGCTGCGCCGTCGTCTAGCGGCGCCTGAGTCCAGTACTGTCCCCGCAACTGTGATGAGTTCCTGCCGCGCAGGATTCTAAGTCAGGTCGCCCGCCTTGAGTGAGTTTCGGCCCGCGTGGGAATGGGTTGGGAACGGCTATCATGGTAGCAATCTCGACCCGATGCACAACTGCATCGGGTTTTTTGTTGCCAGCGAATGGCTCCTGGCACAGCTCCTGCGGCGGCTTGCTCGAGATGGTCGCAGGCAGTTCGCACTCAGGAGGTAGCGGATGAGGGGATTAAAACTTTGGCTGGTTGGCGTCGGGAGCGCTATTGCCCTTTGCGCGCTTTTCGCCATGCTCGGCGGTCCGCTTCCGGCGACAGCGCAAGCTGAGCCCATGGCGCAGCGCAGCGCCGTATCCGCGGCCGCGCAGTGGCTCATTGAAAGGCATCAGAATGAAGATGGCGGCTTTACGGCCTTTAGCCAGGGCGCGGGCGAAGCGCCATCAGATGTGGCGGGAACCGTGGACGCCATGCTGGCGCTGGCCAGCGCCGGCTATAACGTCGCCGCGCCTTATGCCGGGCGGCAAAGTGCGCCGCTAGATTTTCTGCGCGCCAGCCCCGGTGACCTGGCCAGTTATGCGGGCCAGAGCGGCGCCGCTGCCGGCAAGCTGATCCTGGCGTTGAGCGCCGGCGGCGAGAACCCACGCACATTTGCCGGATATGATCTGACGATCAGCCTGACACAGCACCTATCGCCGTCGGGCCAGTACGGCATCGTGTCGGCTTATGAGCAGGCGCTGGCCATCATGGCACAAACAGTTGTGTCCGACACCACTCCGCCCGCCGCAGTCGAATGGCTGCTCTCGGCACAGGAGCAGCAAGGCGACTTTGCCGGCTCGTGGGACGATGGCTTCGGCACAGAAGGCAATATCGACGCCACGGCCATGGCTGTCATGGCCCTTGCCGCGACGCAGGATGGCGACGTTGACGAGGCGCTGGCCACGGCGCGGAATTTCTTGCTTGAGAGCCAGCTCGACGATGGCGGCTGGGGCTACGCGCCGGGACTTCCCCGCAGCGCAAACAGCACGGCCTTAGCTATTCAGGCCCTGAGCGCTCTAGACGAAGATTACGCTTCTGCCCAGAGTGCGTGGAGTAGCGCGGACGGCTCGCCTCTGGAAACGCTGCTGGGCTGGCAGAGCGCCAGCGGCGCCTTTCAAGCGGACTTTGGAGCCGGACCGGCCGATGATTTCTTTACCACGGTGCAGGCGTTGCCCGCGGTAAGTGGCCGGCCATACCCCCTGCCGGCGCCGTATGAAGCCGTGCGCCATGCCTTATCTTGCCTACAGACAATGCGCGACGCCGAGAACCGTGGGTGGCCAGAATTTGCCGGCGCAGGGCCGAGCGCCGGAGGCACAGCCCGCGCGCTGCGCGCGCTCGTCATGGCCGGCGAAGATGTGGACGGCGCCGCCTGGGCGGTGGATGACCTGACGCCGCTTGAGCTGTTGCGGGATCTAACGCCTGCCTATATAGAGTCGGGGCGCGGCGGGCGGTTGGGCGTCATCATGCGCAGCGCAGACATGGCCGGAGCAGATGTGACCAGCTTCGGCGGCATAGACCTGGAGCTGCAAATGGGCGGCTACCTGTCGCCAACCGGAGAATATGACGATACGTCGTTTGGCCCCTATAGCCACGCGCTGGCCATACTGGGCCTTTTAAGCGCCGGCCTCCAGCCGGACGGACTGGCCATGAGCTGGTTGTTAGAGGCGCAGGCCGAGGACGGCGGCTGGGGCGACGTCGACGCCACGGCCGCAAGCGTGCAGGCGTTGGCCCTAGCTGCTGATAGCGCCTATCAGGAGGCGATAGCCGGCGGCCTGCAGAGCCTGCGCCAGTCACAGCTAGCCGATGGTGGCTGGGGCTTTGATCTACCGGCGAGTGTCAACTCGACGTCTGAAGTAGCTCAGGCGCTGGTTGCTGCCGGAGAAAACCCATTTGGGCCGGCATGGAGCGTGGCGGCTGATGGTCGCTTGCGCAATGGGCAAGACGTGGCGCTCGCGCAGCAGGGCAGCAACGGATGCTGGCCTAACCTGTTTGGCGAAGGCGACGATCCTTATGCCACCACCGACGGCATCATCTTGCTCTCTTTGCAGCCGCCAAACGGCCCGTTTGCAGCAGAAGCCGGCGAGGCGGACGGCGCCGGCGTTGACGCCGCCGAAGCCCCGGCGACGGCCGAAGCGACGGCCACTCCAGACATCATCATTAGCGCAACCGAATTCGTGGCATCGCCCACCGCCGAGCCTGGCCCATTAGACGACGAGATCATCTCTGCGGAGGGCGATGATGACGGCCATTCTGCTGCCACGCCGGCGACGAACGTTGAAACAACGGCCGATGACCCAGGCGGCCTTATATGGTGGATCGTGAGTGGCGTGGTTTTGTTACTGCTGGCGATGCTCTACTTCCGGAAATCGAGTAACAATTAGGCGACGCCGATGCGAGAGGTGAAGGCTTTACAACGTCTGGCGCTCGCGGCCTTGCTGGCGATTGCCATGCTCGTCGTAAGCGCCGTCTGGGCGCAAGATTCGAACCAGGCGGCGCTCATCATCCGTTTTGGAGATGATCGCGTCGAGAGTTACTGTGTCACGTTTGGCGAAGAGACAATCAGCGGCTACGAATTGCTGGAGCGCGCCGGCCTGGTCGTGGAGGCCCAAGAAGTTGGCATGGGCGCGTCCGTCTGCCGAGTGGACGACGTCGGCTGTAGCTCAGGCAACTGCTTTTGCCAATGCCGCGGTGGAGACTGCCGCTATTGGTCCTATTGGCGCCTGCAAGACGGCGCCTGGCAGTACAGCGTATCGGGCGCCTCAATAACCAGCGTCGCGCCTGGCGATATTCAGGGTTGGTCCTGGGGCCCCGGCTCTGTGTCCGAGGCTGTCGCGCCGCCCGTTACCTCCTTCGAAGAGATTTGCCTGGGCGCGGGCGACGAGAGCTTGTCCGGCGGCGCGCTAGCTACGGCCGTGGCTATCGACCCGCCTGGCGCAGCGACCGAGCCGGCGACCGCGGTGGGCGCTCAGCCAGATAGCGAGTCGCGTTCCCTTCTGGGTTTCGCGCTGCTGCTCGCAGTCTTGGCCGCGCTGGCACTCGTCGCGTCGCGGAGAAAAAAGGGCCATGAGTAAAGATCCCCTTGCCGGCGCGCTGTATTTGCTGGGCGCCCTGATCGGGATAGCCGCTTTTGTGTTGCCCTTTCTGCAGCCGGCGCTGGCCGCGTCGTCGGTCGTGGAGGGCGTGGTCGCCTCGCCGGCGCTGACGCCGTTGCTTACCACGATACTCTTAACGGTCTGCCTGCTGGCGCTTTTGGTCGAGATGCAGGGGGCGCACGCAAGCGCCAAGGTCGTGGCCGCTTTAGGCGTGCTGGTTGCGGCGACCAGCGTGCTGCGCTTTGTGGAGACGGCGATCCCCGGTCCGGGCGGCTTTTCGCCGGTCTTTGCGCCGATCATCATGGCCGGCTACGTCTTCGGCACGCGCTTCGGCTTTCTCATGGGCTCGTTCACCCTGTTGGTTTCGGCGCTGATCACCGGCGGCGTGGGCGTATGGCTGCCGTACCAGATGTTCGTGGCTTCCTGGGTCGGCTTTTCCGCCGGCCTGATTCCGCGCATCCAGCGGCCGCGCCTGCTCATATTTGTCCTGGTAGCCTTCGCTGCGCTGTGGGGCATCTTGTTCGGCTTCATTACAAACCTTTACTTCTGGCCATTTTTTGCCGGGGAGCTGCATATGACCTGGCAACCGGGTGAAGGAATCGGTGAAAGCATCCAACGCTATCTGGCCTTTTATCTGGCCACCTCGCTGGCCTGGGACGTGGTGCGTGCGGCAGGCAACGTGGCGCTCATCCTGGTATTAGGGCTACCCACGATTCGCGCCTTGCGGCGTTTTAGGGATCGATTTCATTTCTCCATTGAGGGCGTCGCCGCAGCGCCAGCGCAGCCATGAACCACAGCTTCGACACACGCGCCTGGCTGGTCTGGGTCTTGAGCGCGGCGACGGCGACGATGATTGCGCGGAACCCCTTATACAGCCTGCTCCTGCTGGCGTGTTCGCGCCTGGTCAACCATACCTTTGCCCGTTCTGATGGGGCTTTCAATCTGCAGATGAGCAGGGGCGCTGCCTTGCGCCTGGCGGCCCTCGTGCTGCTCTTTTCTGGCTTGTTCACTGCCTTGTTTGTGCATGCCGGAGAGACCACGTTGTTTGTGCTGCCGCCGCAAATCCCACTGGCCGGCGGCATAATAACCCTGGAAGCCTTCTTAAACGGTGCGGCTAACGGGCTGCTGCTGTTGACCTTGCTTTCCTTCTTCTTGACTTTTAATCGAGTGGTCACTGCCGAACGTCTGGCGCGCCTGGCTCCGGCGGCCTTTCGCGACTTGGGCATCGTGGTGCTTATCGCGCTCACCTATATTCCGGAGACCACGCGCCATATCCAGCGCATTCGCGAGGCGCAGGCCGTGCGCGGGCAGCGCATTAGAGGCCTCCTGGATTGGCGGCCCCTGGTGTTGCCCCTATTGGTCGGCGGGCTAGAGCGAGCCATGGCCCTCGCCGAAGCCATGGTCGCCCGTGGTTTCGGCGCCACCAGCCGCGCGCCCATGTCCGGCCGCGTGCTGCTTATGCTGGGTGTGGCCATGGCCCTTTCATTTGGCGGCTGGGTCCTGGCCCTCTGGTGGCGCTGGCCCGGTTTAGCGCTGCTTGGGGCCGGCGTGCTGTTGATGGTAGCCGTGCTGGCGACTACGGGCCGCGCCGTCACTGTGACCCGTTATCGACCGCGGCCCTGGCAAGCAACGGATACGGCGCTGCTACTGGCTTCCGTTGCGCCGTTGGCGCTAATGATGTGGCCGGGCGGCCCGGTCGATTCGGCCAGCCTTGCCATGAATTTTCTGAACGGCCTGCGCTGGCCGCCGTTCGACATGCTCCTCGGCGTCGCGCTGCTGCTCTATGCCTTCCCCACATTGGTTAGCGCCATGTTGGGCGGCGGCCCCCTATTGGTGAGCCAACATGATTAACATCAGCCAGCTAAGCTACGCTTACCCCAATCAGCAGGGCATGGCCTTGCGCGAAGTATCCCTGGAGATCGGTGCCGGCGAATTCGTGCTGCTCACGGGCGCATCCGGCTCTGGTAAGTCCACCTTACTGCGCGTCCTGTCAGGTCTGGCGCCGCACTTCAGCGGCGGCGTCATTTCGGGCGAGATTCGCGTTGCTGGACGAGATCCGCTGCATGAAGGGCCACAGCGCCTCAGCCAGACGGTGGGTTTTGTCTTTCAGAGTCCCGAAGCGCAGTCTGTCGTGGACCATGTGGAAGCGGAGATTGCCTTCGCCCTGGAAAACGCGGCTTTCTCCGTGACCGAGATGCGCGTGCGCGTGGAGGAGGTGCTTCAGCTACTGGAGCTGTCCCATTTGCGCCAGCGCTCGCTCAGCACCCTCTCTGGCGGGGAACGCCAGCGCGTGGCTATTGCTGCGGCGCTCGCCTTGCGCCCAACGGTGCTGGCTCTCGACGAACCGACCAGCCAGCTCGACCCGCAATCGGCTTCGGAGGTCTTGAACGCACTCGTGCGCCTGAACGACGATCTGGGATTGACAATTATTCTGGCCGAACACCGGCTGGAACGCGTGTTGCGCTACGCTGAGCGGGTCGTAACCCTGGACGCAGGGCGCATCGTAGTCAACGGCTTATCGCCTGCTGTTCTGGCACAAATGCCGCAGGCGCCGCCCTTAACCGCGCTGGGGCGCAGGTTATCCTGGTCGCCGCTGCCGGTCACGGTGAAAGAGGGGCTGGCCTTTGCCCGGCACGTGGCCTTGCCACCCCCTGGGCAGCGGGTGGCCGGCGGCGCTTCGCGGTCGCGAGAAATATTGCGCGTGCGCAACGTGCACTTTGCCTATGGCTCGCGCCAGGTGCTGAACGGCGCTAGCCTCGCGGTGCTTGAGGGCGAAGCCGTGGTGCTGATGGGGCGCAATGGCTCGGGCAAGACCACTCTGCTGCGTACCATCGTCGGCTTGCTAAATGCGCCGAAGGGCGACGTGGAAGTTGCCGGCAAAGCCACGCGCGACCGGGACGTGGCCGACATCTGCCGCGATGTGGCCTATCTGCCGCAGGTCCCAGACGATTTGCTGTTCGCCGAGTCGGTATTCGATGAGCTGGCCACGACGCTGCACAATCATCGGCTTGCGCCGGACGGCGCGGCCATACATCGCATGCTTACGCAGCTCAACTTGCAGGCGCACGCTGAGGCGTACCCGCGGGATCTCTCGGTAGGTCAGAGGCAGCGCGTGGCCCTGGGCGCTGTGGCGATCACCATGCCGCCGTTGCTGCTGCTAGACGAGCCTACCAGAGGACTGGACTATAGCGCGAAGGCTGAACTGGTGGCGTTGTGGCGCCGTCTGCGCGAAAATGGAATGGGAATGCTGATGGTAACACATGACGTGGAGCTGGCAGCGCAGGTTGCGGACCGTGTGTTGATCATGAGCGAGGGCCAGATCATCGCCGACGGATCGGCTGCCGAAGTGTTGGGCTCCTCACCGTTATTTGCGCCGCAGATAGCCAGGCTGTTTCCCCGCCAGGGTTGGCTGACGGCGGAGGAAGCGTATAAGGGCATTACCGGCGACAGCTGGTGAGCCGCCCAACGAGTTTATCCTAATAGAGGTCGAAACATGCCGAGATTAACAAAGCTGTACACACGCAAAGGAGATGACGGCAGCACCGCCTTGAGCGGTGGGCAGCGCGTGGCCAAGGATTCCAGGCGCGTGAGCGCCTATGGCACGGTGGACGAGCTGAACGCCGTGTTGGGCATTGTACTAACCGCCGGCGTCTCGCCTGAGCTTGTGGCGCCGCTGCGACGGATTCAAAACGAGCTGTTTCACCTTGGCTCGGATCTTTCGTTTCGCGAAGAAGACAAGGCGCAGTACAGCGTGCCGCAGATAGAGCAGCGCCATATTGATCATCTTGAGGCGCTCATCGACCAGTATGTCGCCGCCGTCGGCCCGCTGCAAAACTTCATTTTGCCGGGAGGCAGCCCCGCCGCCGCCCAGCTACATCTGGCCCGCACGATATGCCGCCGCGCCGAGCGCGACGTGGTGTCGCTGGCGCGCGAGGAACAGGTCGGCGTCTACGCGCTGCAATATCTCAACCGTCTTTCCGACGCGCTCTTTGCCATGTCGCGCTTTGAGAATTTGCAGCAAGGCGTGGAGGAGCCACTATGGGATTCGCGCGCCTAAGGCGAGCGTCGGGCCAGCTCATTTGTCGCATTCATAACTGATCGGGTACACTGGCAGCAAACCGCGTGACACCTGTTTTTCTTGGTACACGTTAACTGAAAAGGTAGATGATAGCGTGCTCGAAAACTTAACCATCCTGGCCATTATTATCATCCTATTCTGGCTTGGAGCGCTGCTTTACTATTATGTAACGGCGACTAAACAGAGCGATATTCAACAAGATCTGGATAAGCTGCGCCGCACTCTCGACGACATGGACGACGGGGCCGAGCGGTGAGGCCGGGGCCAAGGCTTTGGCTCGGCGCCCTTGTCGTGATCGCCACGCTGTGGCTGGGCGCTTGCCAGAATAGCGGCATCGATCCCTGCGATGAGGGCGGCGCGCTCTTTAACGACTCGTTCAGCCAGGAGTCTAACTGTGGCTGGGCTGAGTACAGCAGAAGCGGCGCATCCAGCGCCACTGGCGACGGCGTGCTATCGCTAACCACAAG
This sequence comes from uncultured Ardenticatenaceae bacterium, assembly GCA_964384155.1. Taxonomy (GTDB): domain Bacteria; phylum Chloroflexota; class Anaerolineae; order Promineifilales; family Promineifilaceae; genus JAAYYY01. The sequence continues at coordinate 128,189 of CAYLJW010000007.1, read as the reverse complement.
CCAACCTGGCCAGATCTGGTGGACCAATCCGGGGCGTATGTTCGACGACGTGATTATCAGCGTGGAGACCGAGCATGTGAGCGGGCCACAAGATAACGCGTACGGCGTCATTTGCCGCTATCAGAGCAGCGAGAATTTCTACGTCTTCCTGATTAGCAGCGATGGCTATTACGCCATCGGCAAATACCAGAGCGGCCGCGAGCAGGTACAGTATCTGTCTGGCGAGGGCCAATACGTCGCTTCGAGCGCCATTAACCAGGGCCTGGCGCGCAACACGCTGCGCGTGAGTTGTATCGGCGATGAGCTTACGCTGACGGTGAACGGCGAGCTGGTGGATAGCGTGTCCGATGCCACCTTTGTCACCGGAGACGTGGGCCTAAGCGCCAGCTCATTTGAGCCCGGTACGCTTGTCGTTAGTTTTGACAATGTGCGCGTTCTGGCGCCTTGATGCTGCTTGATGAGTAGCCGAGCCAGCAAGCACGGCCGGCAATTACGGCATTGGGGGTGGCTGGTGCTGGCCTTATTCCTGGCCGCCTGCGGCAGGCTGCCGGGTGCGGGCGCTGATCGTGAGATAATATTCGAAGACAGCTTTGACTTCGCATCGACGGCGGGCTGGCTGTTGGAGGGAGACGCTAATAGCCGCGCCGAGATTGTGGAGGGACGCCTGCTGCTGTCCGTCAGCGCACCGGCGACCGTGCAGTATGTCACCCTCGACGATCGGATCTTCCGTGACTTCATCGTGGACGTTGACGCCACGCAGATTGCCGGGCAGGTGGGCAGCAGCTATGGCCTTCTGCTGCGTATGGCTGCCCCAGGCCAGTTTTATCGCTTCGAGATCACGTCGAACGGCGAGTATCTTGTCGAGCGTCACGACGGTGCGGGAAGCTGGACCCGCTTAACCGATGGCTGGCAGCAATCGACGGCCATTACACCCGGCGTCAACCAGACGAATGTGCTGCGCGTTGCCGCAGTCGAAGGGCGCTTCTCCTTTTACGCCAACGAGACGCTGCTGGTGCAGGTCTTCGACGACTCCTATGCCACGGGCGCCCTGGCCCTCGATGCAGGCACGTTTAACCACAGCGAGCTGCAGGTGGCGTTCGACAATATTGTGGTAACGGTCCCCTGAGGAATTTTCGCGATTCACATGGTCGCCGTCGCCAGCGCTAGCCGGACGGCGACCATGATCACTGCGTCGAACGAAAATTGAGACGTTACGCTTCTGCGACGTCCACGCCCGTTTCTTGTGCCAATTCTGACGTCCCGCTCTGCTCTGGCGCTGCCTCCGAAGCGGCTGCAGGCTCCAGCTCGGTAATCTGACCTTCTTCAGGCTGCTGCGGCTCGTCATCGGTTGATTGCTCCTGCGCCTGTGCATCGGCGTCTGTGGGCAGCTCCGATTCGGCGAACGCCTCTGCGCTCAGCTCCGCTGCGGGCTCCTCTGCCGCTGCGACCTCGGCCTCGCCGCCGACGCTTGCGTGCTCGCGCATCCAGGCGATCTGTTCCTCTGACGACACGCGGCGCAGGCTAAGACTTAGGCGCTCCTCATCGGGATCGATATCGATGATGCGTACAAGTACCTGATCGCCGGCGTGCAGCACATCCTGAATGGTAGAGGGGCTAGAAATATCGATCTCGCTAACATGCACCAGGCCCACAACACCTTTCTGCACTTCCACAAAGGCCCCAAAATCCTCAATATTTGTGACGCGACCTGTAATCAGATCGCCAATGTTGTGACGCTGTTCAATACTGTCCCAGGGGTTAGGCATCACGGCCTTGCGGCTAAGGCTGACGCGCTCGCGATCGACATCAACTTCCTGGATCTCGACTTCAATTTCATCACCCACGGCAAGCACCCTAGACGGATGCTCGACGCGGTGCCAGGCAATCTCAGAGACATGCAGTAGCCCGCTCACGCCCGCGCCGATATCCACAAAGGCACCGTAATTGACGATATTGGCAACGCGCCCTGGAATTTTCGCGCCAACTTCCAGCATTTCCAGCATGCGACGCCGGTGTTCCTGGTGCGCCGCTTTGGCCGAAAAGATGAGCCGGCGCCGTTCCTGGTCTACTTCCAGGACCTTCACCAGCAATGTCTCGCCAACGCGGCGCGCTTTGGCCGATTCAAGCTCGGCGTTGGCGCTGCCGTAACGTAGGTCCGGCACGTGCGAGTTAGGCACAAAGCCTTCTAGTTGCCCGAACTGCACAAGCAGGCCACCCTTGTTGTAGCCACAGATATCCAGCTCGACGGCTTCTTCAGTTTCCAACAGCTCGTCAGCGCGCGTCCAGTCCTGCTGTTCAAGGCCCTTATTGATAGACACCAACAGCTCATCATCGCCCACCGGTGTGCGCAAGACATACACGGGGAGCTCATAGCCTGCCTTCAAGCTGTCCAAAACTTCCTGGTCGAGCAGGTTCAGGTCGGTATGGGGCACGATGGCGTCACGCTTGGCGCCAACATTCATGATGATGGCATCTTCTGCCACGCGGATAATTTCACCTTGCAGAATCTGGCCCCGCTCCGGCAGCGTGTATTCATATTGGTCGAGCATTTCCTCGAACGACATCGCGGCGTCGTTCGTGTCGACACTATTACCAGGGTTTTCACGAGTAGTTGTGGTCATAGATCTCCGTTTTCCATTAATACAGTTAGGTGGATAAAATAAGGACGGCAGCCTAAGCCTTGGGGCTGTCGCCGCGCAGCATCTCCTGTAAGTGCGCCCGCGCTTCGTCTTGCTCTACGTCCATACACACGGACCATTCCATCAGCAGACGGTCGGTGAGGTAGCGCAAGGCCGTCTCCTCCGTGTTATTGAGCTGTCGTTCGTTTCGCCTGCCCCATAGGTCGCGCACCAGGCGCGCCGTCTCTTGCAGCGAGCCCTGTGACTTCACGTCATGAATCCGCCGCTTGCGTACCAGGTGATTCTTGTTCATTTCCTGAGGCGGGCTCTGTAGAATGCCCAGGATTTCACTGAACTCCTCACGCGTGCAAATAGGGCGGAACCAGCCGCTGTCGGCCTTGTCCAGGGGCACCCACAACGTGCTGTTGTCGGTCACAACCTTGTAATAGGTGGAAGAATCGCCGCCCAGTTCTTTCTCTTCGATGCACGCAATATGGCCGACGCCATAATGAACGTGGACGATCCAATCGCCAGGGTGGTAGGCTACGGTTAATTGGTCAGCCATTGAAGACTCCTTTCTGAATTCTGTCGCTTTTGCAGGACAGGACCACCAGAGGGCCAGCGCACCCTTGCAGCGCGCCGCCCTCCAGAAACCCAGCCTGCATCTTCACTAGCTCCGCGAACCCCGCCGCCTTGAGCGGCGCAAAGCTTTCTTCATTTTGATCCGCTTCAGCTCGCTTTTGGGGACATGCCAACGCTTGCGGCGCGCAGCGCTTAACACCTGGCTGCGCACAACCTGCTTGCGAAAGCGACGGAGCAGTGCTTCTTGACTTTCACCAGAGCGAATTTCAACTTTCGGCAAACCAGTTCACCTCCTCACTTGATCTTTTGTTAATCATCGTCGACTGGGCATATGCCCGCCGTGCCGGCGGTGCAAAGCCAACACCTTGGCCGGTGTATCAGCAGTGTGACGGCAGCGCCTCGATTCGATCTAAGCCGTGTGCAATAGGATCGCGCTGTAACGGTCGCAAATGCCCGGACGCCCAAGCGCCGCTCCCCGTCAGATACGACCTAAGCGCAGGGAAAAAGGCAACACATCGAACCCAGGAACCAGACTGCGCTCATCTGGGCTCACTCAATCGTTCTGCTCTGTTAAATAATCCTGATCACCAACCAGATGGCCCGTCACCTACCTCCGGTTGATCTTCGCGCGGAATCGCCCTGGCGCCCCGGTCTGATGCCGGCTTGCTTGGTGCTGACTGCCAAATCATTGACATGGGATGGATGCGGGCGATCGTGGCGCATTCCTAGTATACCATAGCGCCCCAGGGGTGTCGAATCGCCTGAACATCAGTTCAAAATATAGAGCAGGTTGCCAGGAGCGCGGCGAATGGGGCCGCAGGATGCCGGTGTGGCTTCGCGCGCCGCCGCGCTTAGCTGCTAACAGATTACTGATTGAAAATTGCTAAAATAGAGCCGTGCGTACGGAAACGAGAGAACAACTGTTGGCCATAAACCGCGCCTTTTATGCGGAGCTGGCCGAGCCATTTGCTCAAAGTAGGGCTGCGCCGCAACCTGGCTTCGCCGCCCTGCTCAAGCATATGCCGTCCACCTGCCGGCGCGTCCTTGACGTTGGCTGCGGCGAGGGACGATTTGGCCGATTCGTCTTACAGGCGCACCCCGACCTCGCCTACGTCGGCGTCGACAACAGCGACCGGCTCTTGGCAGCGGCGGAGGCTTCCATCCCCGGGGCGACCTTTTTCAGGCGCGATGTGTCTCGCGTCGGCGCCCTGCAAGACCTTGGCCATTACGGACTAGTGGCCTGCCTCGCCGTCATTCAGCACATTCCGGGGCGCGATGAGCGCGTGCGCTTACTGCGCGAGCTGTGTGCCCGATTGGCGCCGCAGGGCCGCCTGGCGTTATCCACGTGGCAATTTCTAGATAGTGAGCGCCAGCGGCGCAAAATCGTGCCCTGGAACAGCGCTGGAGTTGATGAAGCCGAGCTGGAGCCGCACGATTATCTGATTTCCTGGCGTTCAGGAGGCTATGGTGTACGATACGTTAGCTACATCGATCCGCAAGAAATGAGCCATCTGGCTGCCGATGCCGGCATGACTGTCGTGCACAGCTCGCGAAGCGATGGCCAGGAGGGAAACCTGAATTTATATACAGTGCTGGTGCGGACGGCTGACGCCGGGCGGCCAAGTTGACATAGAATTCTGGCCAATGCTACAATCGATGGGCCGAAGACAACCTGACACGGTGGAGTGACGAAGAGAGAGCGCATGACAATCCGGGAACGTTTAGAGAATGACGTAAGGGAAGCAATGCGCAGCCAGGCGAAGGAGCGCCGGGACACGCTGCGGATATTGCTCGCTGCGATCAAACAAGAAGAGGTAGATACGAGGCAACAGGCCGGCGACGAGATGGTATTGGCGGTCTTGCGCCGGCAGGCCAAGCAGCGTCACGAAACCATTGCCGATGCCGAGCGCGCCGGCCGAGAGGCATTGGCCGGCGAGGCCAGGGCCGAGCTGGCGATCATCGACGAATACCTGCCACAGATGATGTCTCGCGAGCAGATCGAGCGACACGCGGCGGAGGTAATCGAGGAGCTTGGCGCTTCCGGCCTGGGTAGCATGGGCAAGGTGATGGGCGCCCTGATGCCGCGCCTTCAGGGCCAGGCCGATGGCCGTGACGTGAGCACAGTTGTGCGCCAGTTGCTACAGTAGGCCAGTGCGGCCAAAGAAACGAGAACGGCGACGAAGATGACTCAGGTCGAAACCAGAACGGATACGGGCCAACGCCTGCGGCAGATAACTGAGGGTTCTTTGCTCTGGTTATGGGCGCTCATCCTGACGCTGGGCCTGGCGCTCATCTTCTCATTTAATCTCGTCTCCAGGGCGCAAGTTTCTGTTGCGGTGGGTGAGCCGGCACTGCAAGATGTAACGGCGCCGCGATCTATTTCCTTTGCCAGCGACGTGCTGACACAGCAAGCGCGGGATCAGGCTATTGCCGCCGTGGGCAACGTCTATACCGCTCCTGAACTGAACATTGCGCGCGCCAAGATCAGCGAGGCCGTAACCATCTTCAATTTCGTGGACGTGGTGCGCGCGGATACGCTTGCCGAAGTGTCGGCCAAGCTGCGCTACCTTCAGGCCATCGAGGACCTGATGATCGAACCGGAGATTGGCCAACAGCTACTCAACCTGAGCAACGTCGAATATGGCGAGGTAAAAGAAGACATTGCGCGCATCATCAGCGAAGTGATGCGCGAAGAAATCCGCGATGATCCCGCTGCGGTTAGCGAGGCCAAACGCTCCGCCAGTACGAAGTACAGCTTCAGCCTGGCTCAAGGTCAGGAGCGAGTGGTAAGGGCTCTTGTGCCACAATTGATCGTGCCCAATTCGTTCTTTAATGCCGAGGCTACGGCCACGCGCCGCGAAGAGGCGGCTGAGGCCGTGGCTACGCAGTGGCAGAGCGTCTTGCAAGGCCAATACATCATCCGTGTAGGCGAGGAGGTGACGCCTGAGCACGTGGAGATGCTGGAGAAGCTGGGCCTCACGCAGCCGGAGATCAGTTGGTGGTATGTTGGACGTATCGTAATGGCGGCCCTGCTCACCGTCGCGCTGTTGGCTCTTTACTGGCATCGTTTCCATCGCCAGCAGCACGCTTCGCCGCGCTACCTGGTGCTGCTGGGCGGCCTGATGCTGACCTTCGCCCTGGGCGCCAAACTGTTGGTGCCTACTGGCGGACTGTTTGCCTACCTCTTTCCAGCCGCCGCCTTTTCTATGCTGCTGGCCGTGATATACGACGTCCGCCTGTCCATTTTTGCCACGCTGCTGCTTGGCACATTGATCGGCCTGGCGGCGCAAGAATCGCTGGAATTAATGGTCTATGTCACCGTCGGTCCCATTTTTGCCACGCTCGCCCTCCGTGACGCCCAGCGCATCAACGCCTTCTTCCGCGCCGGCCTGTTTGCTGCTCTGGCGAACATCACCGTGATCCTCGTTTTCCGGCTGGCCGGTGACGTGGCGCCCGTGGAACTGCTGCAGTTGATCGCCTTCAGCGTGCTTAACGGCCTCATCTCGGCGAGCATCACGCTGGCAGGCTTTTTTGTCGTCGGTGGGTTATTCGGCATGATGACCACCCTGCAGCTTCAGGAGCTCTCAAGGCTCGATCATCCCTTGCTCCGCGACTTGCTGCGTCGCGCCCCCGGCACTTATCACCACAGCATTATGGTGGCCAATCTGGCGGAACAGGCCGCAGAGCGTGTCGACGCCAACAGCACGCTGGTGCGGGTTGGCGCTTTTTATCACGACGTGGGCAAAATGAACCGCCCCCCATTCTTTACCGAAAATCAAGAGGGCATCAACCCGCACGAAACATTGGACCCATATAGCAGCGCGCGCATTATTATCAGCCATGTACAGGATGGCCTGGACTTGGCCAAAAAGCACAAGCTGCCGGACCGCATTCAGGATTTCATCGCCGAGCACCATGGCGATCGGCTGGTAGTCGTTTTCTGCAAAAAAGCAGAAGAGCAGCTTGAGGAAGGCGAGCAACTAGACGAGAGCCGTTTCCGCTACAAGGGACCGCGGCCAAGATCACGCGAGACCGGCCTGGTGCTGTTGGCGGACTCGGTCGAAGCAGCCTCTACGGCCGTGCGGCCGGACAATGCCGAAGCGATCGAGCGCTTGGTCGATAAAATCATCGACGACCACATTAAGGACGGTCAGCTCGACGATTCGGGCCTGACGCTCGGCGACATTAAGAGTATCCGCGAGTCGTTTATCGACACATTGAAGGGCCGCTTCCACGTCCGCGTGAGGTATCCGGGCAATGAGCTGCTGGCGCCTGAACAGCGCGACGCAGCTCCGGCGCCGCAAGATGCGGCCGCTCCGCTTCGTACACAAGCCATCGGCCGGCCGGTAATGACGCAGGCGTCGCAAGGGGAGTCGAGCTAGCTTGTATCAAGTGACGGTACAGTCCCTTATGGCTTTACCGCAATCGTATGTCGCCGCCGTGCAGCGGGCTGCCCGGCTCACTCTGGTGGCGTGCGAAGTAGAGCGTGGCGCGGAAGTGACCCTCGCCCTTACGGATGAGGCCCATATCCGCCGGCTGAATCGTGATTTTCGAGGCGTCGACGCAGCGACCGATGTGCTGAGCTTCGAGGCGACGGAACCGTTGCCTGAGGGGGGCGTCTATCTGGGTGACGTCGCAATCGCTCTGCCGGTGGCGCAAGCCCAGGCGCAGGAGCAGGGCAATGCCGTCGAGGCCGAGCTGGCGCTATTAACCATCCATGGCGTGCTGCACCTGCTTGGATATGATCATGGCGACGACGAAACGAAAGGGGCCATGTGGGCCATGCAGACTGCCCTGCTGGGCAAGCTGGGCCTGCAAGCCACGCCAACTGAACGGTAAGTGCCGGCGATGGACAGAAGGCTGACAACATTCGTCGCCCGGCGCATCCGCAGCTTTGGCTACGCTTTTTCAGGCTGTCGCCATGTTCTGCAGACGCAGCCCAACACCTGGATTCATGCCGCCATCACGTTGGCGGTGATAGCCCTGGCTTTCTGGCTGAAGTTAGACCGCTTCGAATGGGCGGCGCTGGTCATAACCTTTATGGTGGTCTGGATGGCGGAGTTCACCAACACGGCTATTGAAGTGATGGTCGATATGGTGATGCCCGACCCGCATCCCATGGCCAAGGCAGCCAAAGACGTGGCCGCGGCCACCGTGTTAGTAGGAGCCATCGGCGCGGTGGTCGTCGGGTTGCTGATCCTCGGGCCGCCGTTATGGCAGCGAATCGCCGGCTAAAACGCCTTCGAAACAGCCAAAAAGCTGGCACGGTTGGCCACCTTCCTCGCCGCGGCCAGCCACCTACCCGCCCACTTCTCGCTCGTCTGCTATGGCAGGTCGCGGGCTGGAATGGCCGATAACAACGGGTTGGCCGCGTCGCGCCGCGAGAGGATTGGCTCCTCGATGCCCCAGGCGACGTTCAGTTGCGGATCATTCCAGGCAACGCCAAACTCATCCGCGCTATCATAATAGTTATCGACAATATACGTGAGCGTGGCGTCGGTCAGGGCCACGAAACCGTGGGCCACGCCGCAGGGGATGAACAGGCCAAGCTGGTTGTCTCCGCCCATTTCGACGGTCTCAGTAGCGCCCGAAGTGGGCGACCCCGGGCGAATGTCTGCAAGCCCGGCACGGATCGTGCCCTCGGCGACATACCAATAGTCTACTTGCCTGAAATGATAATGCAGGCCGCGCAGCACGCCGGCGCGTGAGTCCGAGCGGTTGGTTTGCACAATGTCCCAGGAGCGCTGTGGAAACCACTCCTTACGAAACGTCTCCATGAAACGGCCGCGCTCGTCGCGGTAGGCCGTGAGTTTCACAAGATAGACGCCTGCAATGGCGGTTGATGGCGTGATGTCGGACATGTCTCTGGGTCCTCGTATCGACTAGAACAGAACGAATTCTATCTGATTCGGCCAGACCGGTCGATTCGTATGCCTGCGGGCGCCGCCACGTTGTGCAGGCTGCTCAGGTCTCGAAATTGCCACTTGTTCGCAGATAGAATATGATCGTTCCTGGCATCATGATTGCGCCTTTCAGCAGGCGAAGACCGTCTAGAATGGTAATCGTGATGAGAGCTCTGTGATGCGAGCAGGGTAGCGTAGTTTACGGATTCATAAAAATTAGCGAGTCAGTGTACCTTGTCCGAAAAACCAGTCATCGAGCAAGCCGAGAGCAACGTTGTTCAGCTTTCGCCGCCATGGAGCAGGACGGCGAAAACCATCGTCGCGCTCATCGGTCTCCTTCTTGTCATTGTGCTTGCCTATCGCTTTCAGGCGATCATTGGGCAGGTGGTCACCGCGGCCGTGCTGGCCTATGTGTTGAATCCACTGATCAAACTGGGCGATGAGCGCACGCCGCTTTCGCGCGGCGCCATGACCCTTGTGGTCTACTTCGCCCTCTTGCTGCTGGTCATTGGCGCCTTTACGGCCGTGGGCGTTGCTGCCTATGGCCAGACCCTCAACCTGATCGAGCAATTGCCGGGCTTTATAAACAATACGGTTGGCCTCATTAGAGATTGGGCTGAACAACCGGAAATTACGCTCGGCCCTTTCAGCTTCAGCCTGGGCCAGTGGGATTGGTCTTCGATCCGCCAACAACTGTTGGGCATGGTGGAGCCGCTTCTGTCTCGGAGCGGCCAATATGTCGGCCAGATTGCCAGCTCGACTGTGCGCTTTCTCGGCAACCTGCTATTCCTGTGGATTATTTCTATTTACATCTCGCTAGAAATTCCACGCATGGGTGAATACGTGGGCCGCGCGGCTCAAATGCCCGGTTACCGGCGTGACGCCGAACGACTGATGTCCGAGTTCGCCAACATCTGGAGCGCCTACTTGCGCGGCCAAATCATTCTAGGCGTCGTCATCGGCATCCTAGTCGGTTTTAGCCTGGCCGTGCTCGGCGTGCAAAACGCTCTGGCCCTGGGCCTGCTGTCAGGGTTTCTGGAATTCATACCGGTGTTGGGCCCCTTCATCGGCACGGGTGCGGCAATGATTGTGGCCTTCTTCCAGCCGAATAATTACCTGGGCCTGAACCCAGTGGCGTACGCTGGACTCGTGCTGGCGGTTATGTTTGTCATCCAGCAATTAGAGAACAACATTTTGGTGCCGCGGATTGTGGGCGACGCGCTCGACCTCCATCCACTTCTGGTGATCCTAGGCGTTTTAATGGGCAGCTCGATAGCCGGCATTCTGGGCGCCATTCTGGCAGCGCCCTTATTGGCGACGCTCAAACTGCTTAGCATCTATGCCTGGCGCAAGCTGTTTGATCTTCCGCCATTCCCCGCAGCCGATGTGACGGTGGCCATAGATCGCGAACCGCTAGGCGACCGCCTGCGCCGCTGGTGGCGCGAAAGCGTGGGCGGCGACGAAGCCGAGCCAGACGGTATGCACGATGGGCTGACTCCCTCGGAGGTCGATGCGCCTCTGCCCGACGTCGAGTTTAGTCCGGTCGACTCGGATAACCCGTAATCTCGCGTATTTCTTCGTATAGCGGCTGGAGTTTCTGATACATGCGCCGGTAAACGCGCTTGTAGAGGGCGTCGTATATCTCGTGAGTTTGCGGGTTGGGCTCGAATGTTTCGCCAAGCCGAGTCATGGCCTGGACGGCTGTGTTGAAATCGGGGTGTAAGCCACTGCCGACAGCGCCGGCAATGGCCGCGCCAAGGCCCGATGCCTCGTAGAGGTGCGGGCGCGAAGCGGGAAGGCCGAAAATATCGGCCGTCAGTTGCAGTGCCGCATTGCTCTGCGAGCCGCCGCCGGCAACGCGCAGTTCCGTGATCGGTACTTTGCTGCGGCGTTCCGTGCGCTCCTTGCCTTCACGCAGCGCGTAGGCCAGGCCCTCCAGGATAGCGCGGTAGAGGTGGGCCCGCGTGTGCACATCGCCAAATCCGATGATGGCCCCCTTGGCTTCGGGTCCCGGCACTTTTACGCCCGGCGACCAGTAGGGTTGCAGCACCAGGCCATGCGCGCCGGGACTCACCTGGTTCACCAGCTCGTCGAACAAGGCTTCGGGCTCAACGCCGCGGTCGCGGGCCATGCGCATCTCTCGGTGGCCAAATTGCTGCTTAAACCAACTCACCATCCAGTAGCCGCGGTAAATCTGCAGCTCCAGATTGTAGGCCCCAGGCATAGCCGCCGGAAAGGGTGGAATCAGGGGGATAATTTCGACGTAACGCCAATGCGTGGTATTGATCGTGGCCGTGGTGCCGTAGCTGAGGCAGCCAATATGGGGTTCCAGGCAGCCCGAACCCAACACCTCACAGGCCTTGTCCGCAGCCGCAGCGATGAGCGGCAGGCCGGCGGGAAGTCCGGTCTCTTCTGCCGCCTGCGTCGTCAGGTGGCCCAGAAGGGCGCCGGGCTGCACCAGGTCGGGAAGCTTGTGCGGCTCGATGGGTACAGCCTGCCACTTCCAATCGCGCCCTGCGGCCCAGCGCAGCTTCTTGTAATCAAACGGCACATAGCCCACCTGCGCGCCGACGGAGTCGACAAAACGGCCGGTAAGCCGGTAGGTGAGATAGCCTGACAGGAAGAGATACTTATGCGTTTTTTTCCAGATGTCCGGCTGATGCGTGCGGATCCAATTTGCCTCCGCTTCGGCCTGAAAATAGGCCACGGTTTCACGCATGCGTACCAGGCGAAAGGTTAGCCCCCACAGGCCGCCTAGGGGCGACAGGCCGTGCGTCCGCCGCTGGTCCAGCCAGACGATGGCCGGTCGCAGCGGCCGGCCGATGGCGTCGACGTTCACGACCGTCGAACGCTGCGTTGTCAGCGTTGCAGCGCTGACCGCTTGCGGGCTGACGCCGCTTACCTGCCACAGCTTGCGGCAGGCCTGGCACAGAGTACGCCAGTAGTAGTCAGGGTCTTGTTCGGCCCACCCGGGATGGGGCGATACGTAAGGTTCGAGCTCGATTCGGACCTTGTGCAGCAAATCGCCACGCGCGTTGAACAAGAGCGCGCGCACACTCTGTGTGCCGTTGTCTATTGCTAGGATGAGCTCGTCTCTGTTGGGCAAGGCGTCTCCGCATGGTTGGATGAGCGAAGTTTACCAGCGTCAGCCGTTCTGGTCACTTTGGGCTTGGCGGCGGCGAGCGATGATCCTCTTACGATGATTTAGACATAACCGGGCCCGTAAGAGCTGACCACTTCGACGTAATTGGCGCGCTCAAAGGCAGCCGGCGCCGGCACGTTGACCTGGCTCATGCTGCCTCGCAGCTCATCTAGCGACTCGTACTCATGCTCTACCAGCCAGAACGCTACGTCGGCCAATACTTCTCCGATGCGACCCACGCCGCGCTGCAGCAACTCTGAAGCCATCATCGTTACCGCTGCGCCGGCAGCCAACCCTTTGAGCACATCCGTCGCCGTGTGCACACCCGTGGTCAGCGCCAGATCGGCTGCAACGCGCCCATAGAGGATGGCGATCCAGCGCAGTGGCAGCCGCATTTCGTCTGACGTACTGAGGACGAGATTGGGCACGACATCCAGGTTGTCCAGATCCAGGTCGGGCTGGTAGAAGCGGTTGAACAAGACCAGGCCATCGGCCCCGGCGCCGGCGAGACGCTGCGCCATGTTGGCAAATGCGCTGAAGTATGGACTGAGCTTCAAGGCCACGGGAATTTGCACCGTGCTCTTGACATCGCGAATGACGTCGAGATAAATCTGTTCAACGTTCCGGCCGTCCAACTCTGGCTGCGTGGGAATGTAGTAGATATTCAGCTCTAAGGCATCGGCACCGGCCTGCTCGATGCTCTGCGCGTAGTCGATCCATCCGCCACTGGAGACGCCGTTCAGGCTGGCAATGACCGGAATGTCCAGAGCTGCTTTGGCCTGGCGCAGGTGTTCCAGGTAGGCTTCGGGCCCTACGCGGTGGTAGGAAGGCGCTTCAGGGAAGAAGGTGAGCGCTTCGGCGTACGCCTCCGTTCCTTGCGTCAGAAAGGCGTTGAGCATCTTGCTTTCGGCGTTTATCTCCTCTTCAAAGAGCGAGTGGAGGACGACGGCGCCGGCACCGGCATCTTCCATTCGGCGCAGCGTACTGATGTGGCGTGAAAGCGGCGACGCCGAGGGAACAATGGGGTTCTTCAACTTTAGCCCCAGGTAACTGGTAGCCAGATCAATGCTCATGATCACTCCTTACTTAGATATCGAGAGCAGGCGACGGCGGGATGAGCGGACCGTCGCCTGCTCCAGATTTACTTGTGGCCGTTGCCATTTGGGCGCGCCAGGCGCTCAATCTTTTCCCAGCGTGCGCTTACGTCGTCTTTGGCTAGCTGCAGCAGGCGCTCGGCGGCCTCGGGGCTACTTTGCGTCAGCATGCGATAGCGGCCTTCGCGATAAATGTACTCCTCAAGGGGCAGGCTTGGCGGCTTAGAATCGAGATGGAAGGGATTCTTGCCCTCGTCGACCAGGTCGGGATTGAAGCGGTAGAGTGGCCAGTGCCCCGACTTCACGGCGGCGTCTTGCTGCTCCAGGCCATAGCGCATGTCGTAGCCATGGGCGATACAGTGGGTGTAGGAGATGATCAGCGATGGGCCGTCGTAAGCTTCTGCTTCGAGGAAAGCCTGCACCGTTTGCTTATCACTGGCGCCCATGGCCACACGGGCAACATAGACGTTGCCATAACTGACGGCCAACAAACCCAGATCCTTCTTGGGTAGTGGCTTACCGGCGGCCGCGAATTTGGCTACCGCTCCTCGAGGGGTCGATTTGGACATTTGACCGCCGGTATTTGAGTAGACCTCCGTGTCGAGTACTAACACGTTGACATTGCGTCCGGAAGCCAGGACGTGATCCAGGCCGCCATAGCCGATGTCATAGGCCCAGCCGTCGCCTCCTACAATCCACACGGACTTCTTAACGAACACGTCGGCGGCGCTGAGTAGATCTTCTAAGGTCGCGCGCAAGGGATCCGCAGAGCGGTTATCGGCAATGAGCTCGCGAAGGCGATGCCTTAGCTCGAGGATACGCCCACGTTGGGCACGGATCTGCTCCTCTGTCTGCTGGTCGGCAAAGAGGATGGCGTCGACAAGCTCGCTGCCCACATGCTCGCGTACACGGCGCAGCGCAGCAGTGGCCGATTCGAGACGCTGGTCGAGGGCCACGCGCATGCCCAGCCCAAACTCGGCGTTGTCCTCGAATAGCGAGTTAGACCATGCCGGCCCGCGGCCCTCTTTGTTCTGGGCCCAGGGCGTCGTGGGCAAGTTGCCGCCGTAGATCGAGGAGCAACCGGTGGCGTTGGCAACCAGCATGCGCTCGCCAAAGAGCTGGCTGAGTAACTTGAGGTAGGGCGTCTCGCCGCACCCAGCGCAAGCGCCAGAGAACTCAAATAGCGGCTCCAATAGCTGGTTGTATTTTACTTGAGTCAGCGGAATCTCGGCGCGATCGACGTTAGGCAATTCCAGGAAGAAGCCCCAGTTGTCCCTTTCCTGCTCGCGAATGGGCGCCTGAGGCTCCATGTTGATGGCCTTGTACTTGGGCTGCTGGCGATTCTTAGCTGGGCATACTTCGACGCACAGAGCGCAGCCGGTGCAGTCCTCGACGGACACCTGTAAGCTGTAAAGATCGTCCTTGAACTCCTTGAAGCGCGCCGCGGCCGATTTGAACGTCTCCGGCGCCCCTGCCAGCGCCTCCACCGGGAAGATCTTCTCACGGATGACGGCATGCGGACAGACAAAGACGCACTTGCCGCACTGTATGCACAGGTCAGGATCCCAGACGGGGACCTCGGTAGCGATATTTCGTTTCTCCCACCTGGTGGTGCCAGTGGGATAGGTGCCATCGATGGGCAGCGCGCTAACCGGCAGCAAGTCGCCTTCGCCGGCCATGATTGGCGCTGTGACCGCGTGCACAAAGTCTGGCGCTTCGGCAGGCACGATGGCGGGCCGCTCGAAGAGGCTGTTGGCTGTCGCCGGCGGCGTAACGCGGAACATGTGCGCCAGCGCAGCATCGACGGCGGCAAAGTTCTGTTGCACGACAGCCTCGCCGCGTTTGCCATAACTGCTGCGGATGGCCGTCTTGATGTGCTCGATGGCCTCACAGCGCATCATGAGCGGCTCGCCGGTTACCTCGTCTAACAAGGCGAAAAAGCAAGTCTGCATGATGGTGTTGATACGCCGGCCCATGCCCGCTTCGTCGGCGACGCGATAACCATCGACCACATAGAACTTAAGTTTCTTTTCTAGGATAACTTCCTGCACCGACCTGGGTAGCTGCTGCCAGACCTCGTCAGGGCCGTAGGGGCTATTCAACAGGAAGGTGGCTCCCGGCGCAGCCAGATTGAGCACATCGTAGCGTTCGACGAAGTTGAACTGGTGTACGGCGACGAAGTTGGCCGAGCTAATGAGGTAGGTCGAGTGGATCGACCTCGGCCCGAAGCGCAGGTGCGATACCGTGCGCGCGCCAGACTTCTTGGAATCGTAGACGAAATAACCCTGGGCGAAATTGTCTGTGTTTTCGCCGATGATCTTGATCGAGTTATGGTTCGCGCCCACCGTACCGTCGGCGCCCAGGCCGTAGAACACGGCGCGAATGACGTTATCCGGTTCGGTGCTGAACTCGCGGTCATAGGGCAGGCTGGTGTGCGTGACGTCGTCTTCGATGCCGATGGTGAAATGGTTCTTCGGTCGCGCCTCTTGCAGCTCGTCGAAGATGGCCT
Organism: uncultured Ardenticatenaceae bacterium; assembly: GCA_964384155.1. Lineage (GTDB taxonomy): Bacteria > Chloroflexota > Anaerolineae > Promineifilales > Promineifilaceae > JAAYYY01. The sequence goes on along the minus strand of CAYLJW010000007.1, from coordinate 112,341 downwards.
TGACCATGCCAGGAGTAAACTCCTTCGATGACAGACCATAGCGGCCGCCGACGATGCGCGGCATCACAGCGAACGGCGCTGTGCCATCGGACATCGCTTCGGCCACGGCAGAGACCACGTCGAGGTACAGGGGCTCGCCGGGAGCGCCGGGCTCCTTTGTACGATCGAGCACCGCGATGCGCTGTACCGTAGCAGGCAATGCGCGCACCAGGGCTTCCGAGTCGAAGGGCCGGAACAGGCGCACAATCAGCACGCCAACTCTGTGCCCGTGGCTGTTGAGGTAATCCACGGTCTCGCGCACGGTTTCGGCGCCAGAGCCCATGATCACAAGCACGCGCTCGGCATCGGCAGCCCCATAGTAATCAAAAATGTGGTATTGCCGGCCCGTCAGGGCAGCGAACTGATCCATGGCTTGCTGTACGATGTCAGGGCAGGCCTGATAGAAGGGGTTCACCGTTTCGCGCGCCTGGAAGAAGACGTCGGGATTTTGCGCCGTGCCGCGCAGCACAGGCCGATCTGGCGTCAGGCCACGCGCGCGATGTTCACGCACCAGCTCGTCGTTAATCATGGCGCGTATCACCTCGTCAGCTACCGGTCGAATCTTGTTGATCTCGTGCGAAGTGCGGAAGCCGTCGAAGAAATGAACGAAGGGCACTCTAGACTTGAGCGTAGCTGCCTGGGCGATGAGAGCGAAGTCCATTACTTCCTGAACGGAGTTTGAGGCGAGAAAAGCAAATCCGGTATTTCTGGCGGCCATGACGTCGCTATGATCGCCAAAGATAGATAAGGCCTGCGCCGCCACAGAGCGCGCCGCCACGTGAAAGACCGTCGAGGTGAGCTCGCCGGCAATCTTGTACATGTTGGGGATCATCAGTAGGAGGCCCTGCGAAGCCGTGAAGGTGGTGGTGAGCGCGCCGGTCTGCAGCGCACCGTGCACGGCGCCGGCCGCGCCCCCTTCCGACTGCAGTTCTAACACAAGCGGCACAGATCCCCAGAGGTTAGTTCGTCCTTCGGCGGACCATTGGTCGGACAGCTCGCCCATCGCCGACGACGGTGTAATGGGGTAGATAGCGATAACCTCATTCACCTTGTGAGCGATGGTCGCCGCCGCCTGGTTGCCGTCGATGGTGGCCGTCAAGTCTGTTAGTTGATTATTACTCATTTGCATACTCCATCGCGTTACACAGCGTTAGGCGAACGAGGCCGGGTAGGCGGCTGCGCCTACCCGGCGCGAATCGCATTAGTCGTTTACTCCGAATCGTCCATTGCGGCGTGAGCCGCTGCCAGGCGTGCAATCGGCACGCTGAACGGCGAGCAGGATACGTAGTTTAGCCCCAGTTTGTGGCAGAAGGCGATGCTCTTGGGGTCTCCGCCATGTTCGCCGCAGATACCGATTTCGAGGTTCGGGCGTGTTGCGCGACCTTGCTCTACGGCCCAGGCCATCAGCTTGCCGACGCCGTTACGGTCGATCGTGGCAAAGGGATTGTCGGGCAGGATGCCGCGCTGGATATACTCCATTAGGAAGCCTGCTTCGGCATCGTCACGCGAGACGCCAAAGGTTGTTTGCGTGAGATCATTGGTACCGAAAGAGAAGAACTGGGCAACGCTGGCGATCTCATCTGCGGTCATGGCTGCGCGCGGAATCTCGATCATCGTGCCGAACTTGTAGATGATGCTCATTTGCTGCTCTTCCATCACCGCTTTGGCTTCGGCTTCCAGGGCGCTCTGCTGCACCTTTAGCTCGTTGACGTGAATTGTCAGCGGAATCATCACTTCTGGGTGCACGTCGATGCCTTCGCGCGCCACGCGGCAAGCTGCCTCAAATATTGCGCGCACCTGCATTTTCGTTAGCTCAGGGATGAGGATTCCCAGGCGCACGCCGCGCGTTCCAAGCATGGGGTTCTGCTCACGCAGCGCTTCAACGCGCTCCAGGAACCGCTGGCGCACTTGGATTTCTGACAACGCCTCGTCGATCTCACTCATGGTGTGGAAGTGCTGCAAGCGGACTTTCAGGTCTGCGAGTTGCTGAAGCAGGTCTTCGTAGGCCGGCAGGAACTCGTGCAGCGGCGGGTCGATCAGCCGAATGATCACTGGGTGGCCATCCATGGCCCGGAAAAGGCCCTCGAAGTCGCCGCGCTGCAAAGGCAGCAGCTTTTCGATGGCCTCGTTTTGCTCTGTTACGGTCTTGCCCATAATCATCTGCTGTACGATTGGCAGACGATCCGCCTCGAAGAACATGTGCTCCGTGCGGCATAAGCCAATACCCTCGGCGCCATATTCGCGGGCGCGCATGGCATCGCGCGGATAATCGGCGTTGGCCCACACGCCAAGGGTGCGGATTTCGTCTGCCCAGCTCAGCAGCTTAAGCAGGTACGGATTCTTAATGTCAGGTACGACCGTTGGTAGCTGACCCAGATAAACGCTGCCGTTGGTGCCGTCCAGCGAAATCCAGTCGCCCTCTTCGACGACGAGATCCTCGCCGACGGTCATCAGGCGGTGGTCCAGGTCAATGTTCAGGGCGTGTACGCCGACTACGGCCGGCTTACCGAACTGGCGCGCCACCAACGCCGCATGGCTGGTGCGACCGCCGCGGCTGGTGAGAATACCTTCCGCCGCCAACATGCCATGAACGTCGTCTGGCTTGGTTTCCGGACGCACCATAATCACTTTGCGACCGTCCACCTTCGCCCAACGTTCGGCTGTATCGGCGTCCAAGGCCACAACGCCGACGGCAGCGCCCGGCGATACATTGAGCCCCGTGGCGAATGGCTTGGTCTGTCGGCGGGCATTGGCGTCTAACTGGGGATGCAGGAAGAAGTCTACCTGGTGCGGTTTCACGCGGCGCACTGCCTCGCGCTGACTGATCAGGCCTTCTTCGACCATGTCTACGGCAATGCGTACTTCGGCCTGCGCCGTGCGCTTGCCGTCGCGAGTTTGCAGGATCCACAACTTACCGTGCTCAATGGTGAATTCCATGTCCTGCATGTTGTGATAGTGAGTTTCGAGCTTCCTGGCGATCTCCTCGAACTGAGTGTAGATCTCGGGCATCTGCGCCTTCAGCTCCGAGAGCGGCTTCGTAATGCGGATGCCGGCGACGACATCTTCGCCCTGGGCGTTAAACAGAAAATCGCCCTCAAGCTCCGGCTCGCCTGTCGAGGCGTTGCGCGACATTGCCACACCCGTGGCCGAATCTTCGCCCATATTGCCAAAGACCATCGTCTGAATATTCACGGCGGTGCCCAGGTCGTGAGCAATGCCGGTTGCGTTGCGATAATCGATGGCGCGGCGGCCATTCCAGGAGCGGAACACGGCCTCGGTAGCCAGCCGCAGTTGATCGTATGGGTCGACCGGAAATTCGATTCCCGTGTAGCTGCGAAAAAGCTCTTTAAACTTCACGGTAACGGCGATCCAGTCCTCCGCGGCCAGGTCGGCCTCATTCTCCACGCCGGCTTGCTTGCGTTGGCTGCTCAAGACAGCTTCGAAGACCTCGTCAGGAACGCTCATCACCACGCTGCCGAACATCTGGACGAGCCTTCGATAGAGGTCGTAAACGAAGCGAGCATCGCCTGTCTCGCGAATGAGACCTTCGGCGACCTCGTCGTTCAAGCCAATATTGAGGATGGTGTCCATCATGCCGGGCATGGAGAACTTGGCCCCGGAGCGGCAGGAGACGAGCAGCGGGTTCTGGCATCCGCCAAACTTCTTGCCGGTGACCTCTTCTAGCGCCTCAATGGCCGCTAGTTCCTGCTCCCACAAATCAGGGGGGAACTGTTCGCCTGCAACCAGATAGGCGTTGCAGGCCTGGGTGGTGACTATGAATCCGGGCGGGACTGGCACCCCCAGGCGCGTCATGTCTGCCAGGTTTGCGCCTTTGCCACCCAGTAATGAGCGGACGGCGTCCCAGCTATCACAGACATGCGCTTCCACTTTAGCCAATTCGCTGAAGAGGTAGACGTAGGTTGGCCGGTGATTTCCGTTTACTTTGCCATTTCGCGCCGCCTCTGCTGCGGTTGGCGCAGGTGCAGATAGATGACTCATAATAGGTGCCTCCAGACACTAATTCTGACAGTTGGGCTGTCTCGAATGCCCGGAGCAGCGGTAGATTATCGAGTCGAAGCGTTGCGCCGGGCTGTGGATTTCTCGTTGTTGATGCCCATTTTAGTGAGGGGTAGGAAGCACAGGCAGTGACAGAATGCACCAATGGCTCGGACAAAAGTCATTGTGACACTATGGTCGCCGATGAGCCTTCGTCGCCTATTCGGCGGGCGTCACCGGCGGCGCTAAAAAGCGCCGCACGCGTGACTAATTAGACGTTGTTATTGAGGCGTTAGGGAGATGCAGGGGGCCGGGCGCTGCAGCGACAGGCGCCAGATCAGGAGTCGCGAAGGGCGCGAAGCTGCTCGAAGAGCGCTTGCTCCTCCTCTGTCAAATTGGTAGGCATCTGCACGTCGACCGTCGCGAAGAGGTCACCGCGATGTTCCGGTTTTCGCAGTTCCGGCATGCCTAGGCCTGTAAGCTTGAATACCCGCCCATTGCTGGTTTGCGGCGGAATCTTCAGACGGACCTGGCGGTCAATCGAGGAGGCAGTGGCCTCTCCGCCCAAGACCATCGTATACAAGTCAACTGGAATCGTGACATACAGGTCATCGCCTTCACGGCGAAAGCGGTTATGCGGCAGCAGTTCAACGACCAGATAAAGGTCACCAGCCTGCCCGCCTGCGCTTCCTGGCTGGCCCTGCCCACCCAGACGAATGCGCGAGCCGGTGCGGACGCCGCGCGGCACGGTAGCCTGGATGGTCCGCCCGTTTTCATACTGAATGGTGCGCGTCGTGCCGTAAAACGCTTCTTCCAGCGTAATCTCGATCTTGTGCTCCAGATCGCCTCCAGCTCGCGGGCGAACCTGGGATTGGCGAAAAGGCTCGCTGCCGAAGCCTCCGAAGCCGCTTGCGCTCGGCGCCCGGCCGCCAAAGAGCGTCTCGAAGAAGTCGGAGAAGCCGCCGCCGCTGCCGAAAATCTGCTCGAACTCCTCCGGCGTAACCGTGCGATAACCGCTGCCTGTGCCAGGCTGAGTCTGCCATTGCGACCAGTCGAAGTCTTCGGCGCGCCCACCACCGCGCTCGTATTGGCGCCATTGTGAGCCAAAGCGATCATACTTGGCCCGTTTCTCGGCGTCAGAAAGCACTTCGTAGGCCTCGTTGATTTCTTTGAACTGTTCTTCAGCATTCTTATCGTCGGGATTCACATCGGGATGATATTTGCGGGCCAGGCTACGGTACGCCTTCTTAATAGCGGCTTCGCTGGCATCCTTCTTAACGCCGAGAACCTTGTAGTAATCTTTATATTCCATGCTGTACTTTTAGCTGCTCGACCTGATCTGAAAAAAAGGGCGGGCCTAAACCCGCCCTTTTCAAGAGCATACCACATCTTCTAGCAGCGGGCTGTGATCACCTGTGCGTTCGCCGCCCTCTGCTTTGCAGACCGAACAAGGGCAACTACATCTCCTGGAATTCGCCTTCCACGACGCCTTCGTCTTCGTCGTCGCCGCCAGACTGCCCACCAGGTGTGGGACCGGCGCCAGAGGCGCCTTGCTGAGCCTGGTACATCTGCTGGCTCAGGGCATGCGTGGCCTGCTGTAGCTGCTCAGTCAGGCTGCGGATGCGCTCAACATCATCGCCCTGAAGCGCTTCACGCAACTGCGACGCGAGCGACTCGACTTGCTGGCGATCATTGGCGGCCAGCTTATCGCCGAGCTCGTTGACCGACTTTTCGACAGTGTAGATGAGCTGGTCGCCGGCGTTGCGCGCTTCGCTTAGCTCGCGTTTGCGGCGATCTTCCGCTTCGTGCTCGCGCGCCTGCTGTACCATCTGGTCCACCTCAGCTTCCGACAAGTTGGTCGAAGCGGTGATCTGGATGCGCTGTTCCTTGCCCGTCGCCTTGTCCTGCGCCGTAACGTCCAGGATGCCATTGGCGTCGATGTCGAAGGTCACTTCAATTTGCGGCACGCCGCGCGGCGCGGGTGGGATACCCTCTAAACGGAAGCGCCCCAGCGTCTTGTTGTCGCCGGCCATGGGCCGTTCGCCCTGCAAGACGTGAATGTCCACGGCCGTCTGGTTATCTTCCGCAGTGCTGAAGGTCTCCGTCTTGCGCGACGGAATGGTCGTATTGCGCGGGATCAAGGTGGTCATCACGCCGCCCAGGGTTTCAAGGCCCAGGCTCAAGGGCGTCACGTCCAGCAGCAGCACGTCCTTCACGTCGCCGGCAAGCACGCCGGCCTGAATGGCCGCTCCGAGCGAAACTACTTCGTCAGGATTCACACTCTTGTTTGGCGCTTTGCCGGTGAGATCCTGCACCAGGTTCTGCACCATGGGCATGCGCGTGGAGCCGCCGACCAGGATTACTTCGTCCAGCTCACGAGCGCCGAGGCCGGCATCGCTGAGCGCCTGCTCGAATGGCTTGCGCAGGCGGGCTACGAGATCCTCAGTCATCTGCTCAAAACGGGAACGCGTCAGCTTAAGCTGCAAGTGTTTTGGACCACTGGCGTCGGCCGTGATAAAGGGCAGGTTAATTTCTGTCTCCTGAAGCGAGGAAAGCTCGACCTTGGCCTTCTCCGCCGCTTCGCGCAGGCGCTGCAGCGCCTGGCGGTCGTTGCTCAGGTCAATGCCCTGGTCTTTGCGGAATTCCTGAGCCATCCATTCGACAATGCGCTCATCCCAGTCGTCGCCGCCCAGGTGGGTGTCGCCGTGAGTCGAGCGTACTTCGATGACGCCGTCGCCGACTTCCAGAACGGATACGTCGAACGTACCGCCGCCTAGGTCGAAGACCAGGATGGTCTGATCGTTCTTCTTGTCCAGGCCGTAAGCCAGTGCGGCGGCCGTTGGCTCGTTAATAATGCGCTTGACCTCAAGGCCGGCGATCTTGCCGGCGTCTTTTGTCGCCTGGCGCTGGCTGTCGTTAAAGTAGGCAGGCACCGTAATAACCGCGCCGGTCACGGGCTCGCCCAGGTAAGCTTCCGCATCTCTTTTGAGCTTCTGCAAAAGCATCGCGGAGATCTCCTGCGGCGAGAACGTTTTGTTCACCACCGGGATTTGCACCCGCGCATCGTTTTCTGGCCCTTCCACGATTTCGTAGGGCACCATTCTCTGCGTTTTTTCTGTCTCGCTGTCGCCAATGCGCCGGCCCATGAGCCGCTTTACTGAATAGACTGTATTTTCAGGGTTTACCACAGCCTGGCGCTTTGCGGTCTGGCCCACCAGGCGCTCGCCGCTCTTATTGAAGGCCACAATCGATGGTAATGTGTTGCCACCTTCAGCTGTGGGGATCACCACTGGGTCTCCGCCCTCCATGGCGGCGACTACCGAGTTCGTCGTACCCAGGTCTATGCCGACTATTCTAGCCATAACTCTTTGCCTCCTCTCTCATTTTGCTTTGTTGCATTCATCGTCATTTATTTCATCAATTTTCTTTGTCTGGGTGTTCGGCCGAATATGCAAGCCTGGCTTCTATCCGGCACGATCTTGAATACGAGACACCAGACGCCGGGCGCCGGCTTGTCTCGCGACCTTTATGTTCTCATCTCTAGGTCAGAAATAGATAAGAGCATTGTAAGAGCTGTGTATAAGGCTGACCGGACAGAGGCGCCCGGTGGCGCTGCAACGAAATAGAGGGCTCTGCCGTATTGAAAAATAGAAAATACAGAATCGTGATTGATGGAGGCTTTACGTGAACGATAGACCAGGGTGTCTTTCGGGGCTGGCCAAGCTCCTTTTACTGAATGTGATCTTCGACTGGCTGCAAGAGCGGTTCGGGTTCGGGCGCGGGGGAGCATGCGGCTGCGGATGTGGCGTGATTCTGCTGCTGGTATTGGTAATACTTGCTTGTTCCGTGGTGACCGGGACCAACTGGTTTGAGTTCGGCTTTTAGGGGCAGAACCATGTTGGTTACGCCGAAACCTCGCGCTATTATCGCCGCGTGCGCCGGGCTCTAGATTGTCGCGGTGCGCGAGTGGTAACCGGTGGAGCCGTCGGGGTGCGGATCATTGATCAACTCAGTCTGAAGTTCGCCAGCGCCGTCGGTAGCGCGAACAGTGAAACGATGGCGGCCCGGCGCTGCCGGCCAATCGTAGCGCCAGTGGATCCAGGTCAACCCACTAAGTGGCGGCGTGCGCAACTGCGCTTCCTGCCAGGGGCCGTCGTCGACACGCACTTCCACTTGCCGAATGCCGCGGTCGCCGGCCCAGGCGATGCCCGCCACGGGAATAACGCCATCTTGCGCCGCCTGGGTGGCGATAGCGTCGATCACCGAGACTATCTGCGGGCGCGCTTCACGGCTCCAGCCTCTTTCGACCCAGTAGCCGGGGCGCCAGGCCTCAACAGCCTCCATGCGCACGATCCACTTTGGTTGCTTCATGCCGTAGCGATTAGGTATGAGAATGCGTAAGGGGAAACCATGCTCTACGGGAAGCGTCTGGCCGTTCATGCCGTATACCAGCAGCGTGCGCTCGTCGAACATGTCCTCGGCGCTGACCGTTTCGTAGAAGCCATCTTGCGCTTCAAGATAAAGGGCGCCCGCGTCAGGCATTAATTGCAGTTCTTGCAGCAGGTCGCGAAGCCGCAGGCCAGTCCAATAACTCGCGCCGATGAGGTCGCCGCCAACGCGGTTTGAAATACAGCTCAAGGTAACAGGTTGCGTCACCATGTCAAAGGACATCAAGTCGGAGAGCGTCAGGTTTCTCGCCCTGCGGAACAGCCCGCCGGTTTCGAGCTGCCAGGCAGCGCCGTCTATCACAGGTGGGCGGGTATTAATGTCAATCCGGTAGAAGTCTTCGTTGCTTGTGATTTCGGGACGAACGCCGGGCGGCGCTTCGATTCTACCCTCAGGCGTCGCCGGGATGGAAGCGCCCGGTCCCTCAGAAGAGGCTAGCGCCGTGGGCAGCGGGCGGTCGGCGCCGCTTTCGGCGGCCGTCCGGCTGCCAGCGGTCACCAGACGACCCAGACCCACGGCGCCGATGGTCAGGCCTATGGCAGCGCCCGTGAGTTTGATGATGGCATCGCGTCGCGAGCGATCCGGCCTTTCGACTTCTGGCGCCGTTTCAGTTGGCATGCGGTGACCCAGCATGTAGGCGATGGCGTAGGCCCAGACGCCAGTAAGCAGAACGAGCCAAAGAGCCTCAACGAGGGGCGCGCCCACAATGCCCAGGCTCAGGCGCATCACCAGAAATATGGCTAGTAAGGGTGCGGCCGCCAGGAGGGCAGCGCGAGGGACATTTGTCCGATCAACTCGCAAAAGCAGTGCAACCAGCAAACCAAGGGCGGCCCCGGCGCCGACGAACAGGGCGATGGCAATCAGTTGTTCGGCGAGCTTTGCCGTCTCGCTAACCGAGAGGCCCAGGGCGCGCAAGATGGAGACCAGGGCGTCGATGCCCAGGGTGACCAGCCCCCCCGGCAGCACGCGGGCCAGCCAATCGAACAGGTCGAATGGCAAGAAAGCCAGGCCGGCGATAGCGCTGCCCAGGTAAGAAATAGCCATCACTGGCAAGCTCAATAGCATGCCCAGGAGCACTCCGCTCTTGAGTCCTGGCTGGTCCATGCGCTCTACGCTCCTTCTGCTGCCAGCAAGCTACGGCAGGATGTGGGATCCACCCACCTCTGTTTACATCTCTTCGCGGTACGTGAGCCTGTGTCGCTTGCGCGCATCGAGCACGGCGCGGCGCAGCGTCTCATGCACTTCCGTGGGGCTGGTCACGTTGCGCAGTGTGAGCTGCGGATGGCTGCGATCATGGCTGCGTACCTGGATATCGCCAATATTGAGAATACGCTCGCTGAACGTCTGGCTCTGGTCGATGTCTTGAATGCGAATTAGCTCGACGTCTTGACGATCCTTGCCCAACAGGCCTTCGATGACGCGCACACGCTCGTTGGTGATGATGTACGTTGTGTTCATTGAGAGGAAGGGACGACCTTCCCACAAGACCTTTTCGTCGCCAGGGGCAAATGAGTCCGCTGCCCCTGTCACTTCCTGCAACGATTCGCCGATCTCCTCGTTAAGCTCCATCAGAGCGGCGTCCGCCACGGTGGCGATGATACTGTCGATGGTCGACTGATCGTAACTCTTGACGTCAATATCACTCTGAACCAGAGCCCGCCAGGCTCGCGCTTTAATTCGGGCCCGCGCTTCACCAATGTTCATGTCGTCCTCCCTTCTGTCATCTTTTTTAATCTATTGTTTACACTTTGTGGATACAATAGCCCATTGAATTCTGAGGTCATGGGAGTGGAACCTTGCCGGTTGACCCTGGTGCCGTTACAATGAAGCGTCCTTCCCAATCGTGATCAGTTGTCCGAGGTTGTAAGCTATGCCAACGTATGTCTATAAGTGCGCTGAATGCGGGCACGTCTTTGAAGCCCGCCAGAGAATGACTGAAGATCCGCTCACCGATTGCCCTAGATGCGAACGCAAGGCCATCCGTCGCGTCATCAACAGCGTGGGCGTCGTATTTAAAGGTAACGGATTCTATGTCACCGACAACCGTAACGGCAAGAGCTCCGCGATTTCCAGCAATGGCAACGGAAGTGCGACGAAAGAGCCTGCGCCGGAAGGCAGCGCCGCCAACGAATCGGCCACTGCTAAGAGTGAAACGAAAGAAGAGCCAAGCAGTTCGGCTACGGAAAAAGCATAACGTTAAATTGGCGCGTTCGCAACAGCGCCATCGGGGTAATCACCAACGGCCTATGTTTGCATAGGCCTTTTTTGTTCAGCTATAGTTGAAAGCCGGCGGTCGCCGGTACAACTTTCGTGCTAAACCCTTCGACCAGCTCGTCCAGCCGCTGGCGTAAATGGTCCCACTCGTCGCTATTGAGGATGTACGTCATCTGGTCGATCGTCTGGGTGATGCCGGTAATCAGAATCTGTTCACCGTTTCCATAAACTGTATACCAGGCCTGGATTTCCAGCAGGCCCAGCTTATTTATCCGCGGAATGAACTCGTTAGCGACGAAGTCGGAGTATTCGGCCTCTCGCTCCGCCTTGATATCCCAGCGCATCAATAGTTTCGTTGCCATAATGTTCCGTTGTCTCGACAACCTGTAAAAAGCGCGAGGTGACTCGCGAACAGGTTCCTAAAGAAGGATCGTTGCGGGGGCAGGCTAGCCACGTGGCGACAATACGATGACCGTCGTTTCGTCGGTTAGCATGCCCGGGCTCAGGTACAGGCTTTCCTCGCGGCGGGCATCGTTTACGCCCATCTCGCCCAGAAAGCGATCGACGGTTTCTAGCGCAAGGTTCAGGCCTGAATGATTGTAGTGCATGGGGACCACGATATTGGGCTCCAGCATGGACACAACTTCGATGGCCTGGGCGGCGTTCAGGCTTGCGCCGCCGCCCACCGGTAGCAACAGAACGTGAATTTGTTCGAAGGCCTCGGTTTGCGTTTGTGTAGGCACGCGGCTGATATCGCCCAGGTGCGCCACGCGGATACCATCGTAGTCGAACATGAAGAGCACATTGGGCCTGGAGGCGTTCTCCGCCGCTGTGGCAATACCAGTGATAAAGACGTTGCCAATCTCGTACTCTCCGGGCCCGGTGAGCGCATATTCGTAACCTGTTACAGCGGCCACATTGTTGTGGCCTGGCGCATCGTGGCTGATGGTTACGACGTCGGCTTGAAGCCTCAGGTCCATTAAGCCAATGCTCGATTCATAAGGGTCGGTGACGATGGTTGCCATATTACGCTCAACCATCCGGAAGCAGCTCAAGCCGTACCATGTTAGTTCCATTGGGTTGTTGACGCCTCCTGTAACATGCGCCCATTATACCCGCATAGCAGTAAGCCTGCATCATGGCCGCAAACCATGTTACGCGTGGCCTTGACCAGGCGACTGCTTCGTGCGATGCTCCTCCTATGAAGGTCAATGTGCCTTTAAGCGAGACGCAGCAGAATGGAGGGGTAGTCACGCCGCTGGCGGGCAGCGGCGGTTGGCTTATGGAGACGCCGCCACTAGCCGGCGCCTACTGCAATGCCCAGCTCGACGATTATAGCCAGAGTAGGCCGTCCACCTTTCGCTGGGAACCCGGCACGACGCTGACAATGCGGGCGCGCTTCTCGGCTGGCGCCACAGAGCTGCGGGGCACGGCTGGATTTGGCTTCTGGAATGCGCCTTTCGGGCCGGGAACCGGCGCCGCGCTGCGGCTGCCGCAAGCCGTCTGGTTCTTTTATGCTTCGCCTGCCTCCAACTTACCGTTGGCGCCCGGCGATGACAGGGGCAATGGCTGGTTCGCTTCCACGATTGACGCAGCCACAAAGCGGGCGCTGAAGTGGGCGCCTTTCGTCGTGCGTGTGCTGGCGCTCAACCAGATTCGCGCCATGCGTAGGGCACTCTGGCCCATCATTCAGCGCAGCCTGAATATTAGTTTCCAGCGTATGGCGCTAGATATGTGCGCCTGGCACGAATACCGCATAGCCTGGCGGCCCACGGGTACCCTGTTCGCGGTTGACGGCCAGCCGCTTATGGCTACAGCCGCGCTGGTACAGGGCTCTCTGGGCTTTGTGACCTGGATCGACAACCAGCATATGACGGTAACGCCGCGCGGCCGACTGCGCTGGGGTGTGGAAAATCTGCCGAAGAGGCAGTGGCTTGAAGTCGCCGATATTCAACTTGACCGGCGCTAGCTGGCGGAGTATGCTAAGCTCGAAAATGGCCTGCCTTATAGGTGCTGGGCATCGTTAACATAGCGAAAGCGAGCGAACCGTCGTTTTGACATGGCATCTGGCCCGTGCTATACTCTCACACTGGTCACATGCCCTTTGTGAGGGAAGGGAGGGATGGCCGAGCGGACGAAGGCAACGGTCTTGAAAACCGTAGTGGGCGTAAGCTCACCGGGGGTTCGAATCCCTCTCCCTCCGCCTTAACAGCAGAAAATTTGACAAAATGCTTGGGGAGGTGCCAGAGTGGACGATTGGGGCCGCCTGCTAAGCGGTTAACCGTGTAAAAGCGGTTCATGGGTTCGAATCCCATCCTCCCCGCTCAAGCGCCCGGCTTTTGTCGGGATGTGTTTGAAATTGCGCCCTTAGCTCAGTGGATCAGAGCGTCTGACTACGAATCAGAAGGTCGGGAGTTCGAATCTCTCAGGGCGCACACCTACCTGACGACCCCTCCGGGGGTCGTTTTTTTTGACATGAAGATGTGCTTTCCGGCCGGTGTACGACCGGTTTGCCTGGCCGGGCGGCCTGATGAGCGGTTGCTATAGGAGGCGTCAGTTGAGTAAGGTTCGTGTGGCAGTAATTGGTGTTGGGAATTGTGCATCGTCTCTGGTGCAGGGCGTCACGTATTATCGCGATGCAGCCGACGACGACGAGATTCCAGGTTTGATGCATGTCAACCTGGGCGGCTACCATATTCGGGATATCGAGTTCAGCGCGGCCTTCGACATCGACATCGAAAAGGTGGGCAAGGATCTATCCGAAGCCATTTGGGCGGGACAGAACAACACAATCAAGTTCTCAGATGTGCCGCACATTGGCGTCTCCGTGCATCGTGGTATGACCCACGACGGGCTGGGCTACTACCTTCAGCAGAAAATCGTCAAAGCGCCGGGCAAGACGGCCCCCATCCGCGAAATTTTGCAGGAGACCGAAACCGACGTCGTGGTAAACTTTCTGCCTGTTGGCAGCGAGCAGGCCACCAAATGGTATGTAGAGCAGGTGCTCAACGCCGGCTGCGCATTTGTGAACTGCATTCCGGTGTTCATCGCGCGCGAGCAGTATTGGCAAGAACGATTCGAGCGGCGCAATTTGCCGATGATCGGCGACGACATAAAGAGCCAGGTTGGCGCGACGATCGTGCACCGCGTGCTGACGCGCCTCTTTTCCGACCGCGGCGTGCACCTGGAGCGCACAAGCCAGCTAAATGTTGGCGGCAATATGGACTTCTATAACATGCTTGAGCGCTCGCGCTTAGAAAGCAAGAAAATTAGCAAGACCAATGCAGTCACGTCGCAGCTAGACTACGAGCTTCCGGCTGACGATGTGTATATTGGACCAAGCGATTACGTGCCGTGGCTGACCGACCGCAAATGGGCGCACATCCGCATGGAGGGCCGCTCTTTTGGCGACGTGCCGTTAAACTTAGAGCTTAAGCTAGAGGTCTGGGATAGCCCCAACTCGGCCGGCGTTGTGATCGATGCCGTGCGCTGCGCTAAGCTGGCCATGGACCGCGGCTTGAGCGGCGCGCTATACGGGCCTAGCTCCTACTTCATGAAATCTCCTCCGGTGCAATATACCGACAGCATTGCCCACGAGAAAACCGAGACGTTCATATGCAAGGGAGACAACAGCAAGTAAGCGTTCCGGTCGCCTATGGCTATTGCGCCGGGCGCGTGCTTCGAAACCTCTGCAAACGCCCCTAAGCACGGGAAATATGGAAACTCCGGCTGGCAAAGAGTGCCGTTTCTACTACGAAAACTTTCATAGAGGACGGTCCGAGCAAGAGTGCCGGTTAATCGAGGCCAATCCACGCTCGCCATCGTGGCGGCCGCGCGACTGCTTCCACTGCCCGGTGCCCGAAATCCTATTGGCCAACAGCAGCCCACATCTGGTATTGGAAGGCACAGTTAAGAAAGGCCTGTTCGGTTTTGGGCGCCATGTGCACGTGAAGACCTTCTGCAGCCGCCACCTGGTTGACGTGGACGAGCCGCGCGTAGGCTGCCCTCTTTGCGCCCAGGAACGGCCTGGCCTGCGGCAACTATTTGACGATGAAAGTTGATACCGTCTTATTCGACCTCGACAATACGTTGATGACCAACCACATGTCGAGCTTCGTGCCCCGTTACTTCGCCCTGTTGTCGGAGTTTGCAGCAGGGCATTTTGTCGACTCGCAGGCGTTTACGAGCGCCTTGATGCTGGGCACAGAAGCGATGATGAAGCGGGAGCGCGGAGCGCTTACCAACCGCGAGCTGTTCTGGCAAGAGTTCGAGCAGACCACGGGGACTGACGTCGCCGAAGTCGAATCGTTCTTTGAGCCGTTCTATGAAACACGATTTCGCGACCTGGAGCGTGTGTGCGAGCGGCGGCCGGCAGCCGCGGCGTTCGTACAATATTGTTTGGACATAGGCCTGAAAGTGGTTATCGCCACAGCCCCGCTCTTCCCCCGCAGGGCCGTCGAGCACCGCCTGGCATGGGCCGGGTTGGCAGTGGACGATTACGACTTTGCCCTGATAACGACCTATGACAACATGCACGCAGTCAAGCCCAGCCAGGCATACTATGAAGAGATCCTGGAGCAGGTCGGCGCCGTTGCACGGCGCGCCGTGATGTTTGGCGATAATTGGGCCGGCGATATCTTGCCGGCGCGCGAGCTGGGCATGGCCACGTTCTGGGTTTGCGAGCCAGGCATGCGGCCGCCGCAGGAAGGCGTTGTGGACGGTTTCGGAACTTTGGACGACGCATTCGAATGGTTCAAAAATCAGGCGCAAGATGGCGGGTAGAGCAGCGCCGCCAGTTTGCGCCCGACGCGCATAGGCCGCCTGAACCATGCAAGAACCACCTGCCATAGAAGCGATCGTAAGCTCGTTGGCGTCCTTTGCCGCGTATGTCCAGGCGGTTCTCAGCGCGCCGGGGATTGCCTGGCGCACGCGGCCAAAGGTGGGGGAGTGGTCTTTGACTGAAGTTGTCTGTCACTTGCGCGACGTCGAGCTGGAGGTGCATCAGCCGCGCCTGGAGGCCATCATCCGTGAAGAGGGCGCATTTTTACCAGGGGCGGTTGCCGACGATTGGGTGAGCCAACGGCACTACCAGCAGCAGGATGGCCCAACGGCGCTTGCCGAGTTCGTCGCTGGCCGGGCAGCAACCCTGGCGTTCGTGCGCCGGCTCGACGAACCGCTGCTGCAGCGGATGGGCCAACATGCCTTCTTTGGCCCGACCACCGTTCACGAGTTGTTGTACCTTATGGTGCAGCATGATGACGCCCACTGGGAGCAGATTGCCGCCTTGCTGCATCTGAGCGACGGCGCGAGCTAAGTCAAGCGCTCGCTCAGACGGTGCAGCTCCTCCCGGAGTTGCATCGTCAGCTCGTCGCTTCGCGGTTCTTGCAGCAGCTCATAATGGTGCCGCTTGTAAGCCAGCTCGCTACAGAGCCGGTAAAAGCGCGTGGCGGCTCTATATGCAGAGGGCCCCTCATGCAAGAGTAAGTGCAGCCGGTACCCCAGCCGGCGACGTTTGGAGCAGGCAATGGCGTACTGTTCGGCCGTTAGCGTGCCTTGCGTTACCTCATCGCGCAGATAGTCGCGAATCCAGCGCCGCTCTTGCAGGAGCGCCCAGATAATGATAACCAGTACAAGCAAGACGCCGCCCCAATCGGTGAGGGGCAGGATGAGGCACAGCAAACCGCCGCTGGTGGCGGCGAGGTTGTGTATGGCGTGAAGGGCTACGCCAACGGACCAGCCGAGCAGCGGCGCGACAATGCGCACCCCTCGATTGGCCGAAAAGCGCGCCACGGCCATCCCCAGTCCGGTGACGCTGGTGAAAAGCGAGTGGTTAAGCCCAAAGATGATCGCGCGCAGAAAGACCAGCGCACCCCAGGCTTCAGCACCACCTTCTTCGTATACGGCGACGAAGTAGAAGACGTTCTCGACCATCGCAAAGCCCATGCCGACCATCGCACCATAGATAATTCCGTCGAGCAGGCCGTCCACTTCGTGGCGCAATAAGACAAAGATGGCCAGCAGGGCAATGGCTTTGACCGTCTCTTCCACCGGCGGCGCAACCATAACGGCCATAAAGGCATCGGTGGCCAATGGTCCACCAATCAACTGCAGCGGCGCGCTCAACACGAAGCTGGCGAGGATGGCTAGGATGACGCTGGGTACAGCACCCCAGAAAAACGTGGCCATGAGCAGCCACAGCGGCTCCTTTTCATAATAGTCGAACCAGTAGATGAGAATGGAGTAGAGCGCTACTGGAATGGCCGCGGCGGCGATGGATAGAATCAACACATTGGATGCGGTGATCGGCATGGGCCATATAGTATACTCTTAACCGCATCGCGTCATATGTAGATAATTTAAGAATTTTGCCGTGCCAATCGTTATGAATTGCGTTATTCTTTATTCTAATCCGCCGGCGTGCGTGAGGGGATAGAAGGCGTGACTGATTTGCAGCAGGCGATAGCGGGCAGGCTATACCGCGTTGAATCGTATATCGACCGCTTGAAACGGCGGCTC
Source organism: uncultured Ardenticatenaceae bacterium (assembly GCA_964384155.1). Lineage (GTDB taxonomy): Bacteria > Chloroflexota > Anaerolineae > Promineifilales > Promineifilaceae > JAAYYY01. The sequence continues at coordinate 95,130 of CAYLJW010000007.1, read as the reverse complement.
TGGCTCGCGGCGGGGCGCTCGCAGCAACCGGTCATCGTGCCGTACCGCAGCTATGGCCATGGCAGCCGGCTGCTGGTGATGGGTAGGGTCCTGCAAGCCAGGAACGTTACGGCCGGGCTTGCCGAAGATAATGTGTGGCACAATCTGTTGAACACCTACCGTCGCCTGGAGAGCGATGAGATCCCCGGTGCGCGCATTCTGGCGAGTTATGGCGATATGAGCGCCGAGGCGGAAAGCGACGAAGAAGGCTACTTCCGTATCTGGCTGCAAGATGTGGCCGCCGCGGCTGGTTGGCAGGACGTCGAGCTACACCTGCTGGCCGGCGCGATGGAAGACGAGGCGCCGGTGCAGGCCAGAGCGCACGTGCTAGTTCCCGAGCAGGGCGCGCGCTTTGGCGTGATTAGCGACATCGACGACACAGTTATGCTGTCACACGCCACCGAGCTCATCCGTATGGCGCGGCTGACCTTTCTGGGCAACGCCAGGACCCGCCTACCTTTCCCGGGCGTCGCCGCTTTTTACCGTGCGCTGCAAAGGAGCATTTCAGCACAGCCGGCCAATCCGATCTTCTATGTCTCCAGCAGCCCGTGGAATCTCTACGACCTGTTGGAAGAGTTCTTCGCCTTGCAGCATATCCCATCAGGGCCTATGTTCTTGCGCGATTGGGGCGTTACGGCGCAAGAATTTCTGCCAACCAACCATTCAGATCATAAGCTGCAAGCCATTGAGAGCCTGTTCAACTTCTACCAGGCGCTGCCCTTCATATTGATTGGCGACAGCGGGCAGCAGGACCCCGAGATTTACGCTGAAGTCGTGCGACGTCACGCCGGTCGCGTGCTGGCGGTTTATATACGCGATGTCAGCGAGGCGGCGGCACGCGATGACGCTGTGCGGGCCCTGGCGCAAGAGGTAAACGAAGCCGGTTCGACGCTCATTCTGGCAGAAAACACTCTGGCCATGGCGCGCCATGCTGTCGAACGCGGCTGGATAGAAGATGTTGCGCTGAATGAAATTGCCGGCGAAGTCCAATCCAATCTTGCCGACGACGAGCCTGTAGTATGAACGGGACCACACTTTTACCCAACGGTGAGTCGGTTGACCGCGACGCGGCGCTGATTATCATGCTGCGACCGCCTCGTATCGGCGCGGCAGCCTCGAAGCTGGCGATGGCCCTGGGCGAAGAAGTCGCGCGCGAGTTCCACCGGCTCTGCGCCGAGCGCCTCTTTCTCGAACTTGAACGTTTGCCATTCCCCATACAACGCTTTTTATGGTACACGGGCAAGGAGCATGAAAGCGCCTTGAAGCAGTGGGCCGGCGATCACTTTCATCTCGCGCTGCAGAAAGGGTGGGGACGAGGCGAACGAATGCGCCACGCGTTTTCTGAAGCTTTCGGCCGGCGTTTTCGCAAAGTGGTGCTGGTAGGCGCCGATACGCCGGACCTGACTGCCGGGCTCATCGACGAAGCCCTGCACCTGTTGGATAGTTATGATGCGGTGATTGGCCCCGATCACAATGGGGGCTATTACCTGCTGGGTCTGAAGGCGGCGCATGGCGAGCTGTTTCGTGGCATCCCATGGGGATCGAGCCGCGTATATGGGCATACCTTGCGCAAGATCAAGGCGTTGGACCTGGGCCTGGCCTTCCTTCCGGTGCTCATCGACATCAGCACGGAAGACGACTTGCGCCGCTGGATGGATGGCGACCGGCGCAGCAGGCGGGGCAGCCTGGAAGATTACCTGCGTGAGGCGCTGGCCTATTAAGTAGGAGAGCCTAGAGAATGAGCATCGCGTCGCCGAAGGAGTAAAAGCGATAGTTCAAGGCGATCGCCTCACGGTACGCTTCAAAAATCAGCTCGCGCCCCGCGAAGGCTGAAACCAGCATCAGCAGCGAAGAGTAGGGCAGGTGAAAATTGGTGATGAGCCCCTGCATGGCGCGGAAGCGATAGCCTGGGTAGATAAAGAGATCGGTGCGACCGGTGAAGGCCGCCACTGGTTTCCACGGGCAGATGTTGGTGGTTTCTCCCGCGCCGTCACTTGCGCTGATCGTTTGCAGCGAGCCGGCGATTCCTGCCGAGCGCAAGGCGGCCGTTTCTAGGACGCGCGCGCTGGTCGTTCCCACGGCGATAATGCGCCCTGTGGCGAGGTTGGCTTCATTGATCCGCCGCGCAGCTTCCGGGGTTAGCGTCGCCCATTCGCTATGGATGTGGTGCTCCGCTACGACGTCCGCCGACACCGGCTGAAACGTGTCAAGCCCGACGTGCAAGGTACAAGTTTCAAACAATACCCCGTTTTCGCGTAGTGAAAGTAGGAGGTCGGCCGTGAAGTGTAGGCCGGCTGTGGGTGCAGCGGCAGAGCCGGGCTGCCGAGCATAAATGGTCTGGTAGCGTGCCGCATCTTGCAGCGACTCATGAATATAGGGCGGCAGCGGCACATGGCCGAGCCTATCCAGCCAGGCGTCCAACGGCTGATTGAAAGTTAACTCACGTTCGGCGCCGCCGAGCTCAGCGGAGACTGTGGCGCGCAGCTCCGAAACGGCACCATCGACTTCGTATAGCGCTGCAACGACGCCGTTTTGGACGCGCCGGCCGCCGACGAGGGCGCGCCAGCGCTGCGCGTCGAGCCGCTCCAGCAGCAGGATTTCAACTTTGCCGCCGGTGTCTACCTTTTCACCAAAGAGGCGAGCAGGGTACACGCGGCTATCGTTGGCCACAAGAATGTCGCCCGCTTGCAGAAAATCGCCCAGCTCGACAAAGCGCCGGTGCTCGATCTGCCCGGTAGCGCGATGCACGACCATCAGGCGGCTGGCGTCGCGCGGCTCAACCGGGCGCTGAGAGATTAATTCTTTAGGGAGTTCGTAAGCAAATTCTGAGGTTTGCATAGTTGGCTGCGCCAACTGGGTCTTGAGTGCATATCGCTGCGTGGACTGACGGCGCTATCTGTCGCATGAGCGGTAGGTTACCTGCGGAAGATCCGCAGCAGGATGTTCAGCAAGATGGTACCCAATAGGCTGATCAGGATCATCGTGGCTAAAGGAAAATAAACGCGGAAGTTTCTGCCTTCGTAGCGCATGTCGCCGGGGAGGTTGCCCAACCAGGGGAAGAAGCGGACGGCGATCAGGATGATAAGTCCGATAAAGGCGACGGCCAGACCCAGCACGATCAGCAGACGAGCGAAGTCAGTCATATCCGCCTCAATCCTCGAATAGACGCTGTTGGTGATTCTGGTCGGTAGCCTTCGCTTGCGGCAGAGGGACTTGCAGGTGGTTGTAGGCGTGCGGCGTGGCTACCCGGCCGCGGGCGGTTCGTTCGATAAAGCCCAGTTGTAGAAGGTATGGCTCCACGACGTCCATGATCGTGTCGGCCTCTTCGCTGATCGAGGCAGCGATCGTCTCCAGGCCAACGGGCCCACCGCCGAACTTGATAATAATCGAGCGCAGCACGCGCCGGTCGAAGTTATCCAGCCCCAGGTGGTCGATTTCCAAAAGGTCGAGGGCCGCGTGAGCCACCTCTTCGTTAATGGCGCCTTCGGCGCGGACCTGGGCGTAGTCACGAACCCGGCGTAACAGCCGCAAGGCAACCCGTGGTGTGCCTCGTGCGCGGCGCGCGATGACCTGGGAACCTTCGCTGTCGATGGGTACCTGTAAGATGCGCGCGCCGCGCAGGACGATTTCCTGAATCGCTTCGATGTCGTAGAATTCCATGCGATAGTGAGCGCCAAAGCGCGCGCGCAGCGGCGCTGTGAGCAGCGCCAAGCGCGTTGTGGCGCCAATAACCGTAAAGCGCGGCAGCTTCAGCCTCACGTTCTTAGCGCCCGGCCCTTTACCGACGACGAGATCCAGAACAAAATCCTCCATCGCCGGATAAAGGATTTCCTCGACAGCGCGGCCCAGGCGGTGTACCTCGTCGATAAACAAGATGTCGCCTGCCCGCAGATTGGTGAGAATGGCCGCCAGGTCTCCTGAGCGCTCGATGGCCGGGCCAGCCGTGATGCGGATGTTGACCTTCATCTCGTTGGCTACGATATGCGCCAGCGTGGTCTTTCCCAGGCCGGGCGGACCATGAAACAATATGTGATCCAGCGGCTCGCCGCGAGCCTGCGCCGCCTCTAACAAAATGGTGAGGTTGGTCTTCAGCCGCTGCTGCCCGGTAAATTCGGCCAACGATTGCGGACGCAGAAGGCCATCAAGGCGCTTATCTTCGGAAGCGGCTCGTGGAGATATTTGCTGTCTTGATTCAGATTTTTCGCTCATAAGCCAGACCAGATTATACTGCAATAGCCAGTTGTTGCGTATCTGTGCAAATTATGTAACTCTTCACCTGTGCACTACGCCCGGTCGATACACCGCGAGTGGAAGAGCCACTCGAGTTAGATCAGGAGGACGAACGAGTGATTGTCTATGAATCTGAGCACCCGTTGGTGCAGCATAAGCTAACCCTGCTGCGCAACGTGTCCACAGAGCCCAAGAAGTTTCGGCAGCTTATCCGGGAAATTGCCATCTTAATCACTTACGAAGCAACCAGGGATCTTAGCCTCTCGGCCACGACGGTGGAGACACCAATGGGCGCGGCGGCTGGCCATGAACTCACCGAGAAGATCGGCCTCGTACCGATCTTGCGCGCCGGTCTGGGCATGGTCGATGGAATCTGGGAGATGATGCCGGGCGCCGAGGTCTGGCACATCGGCCTCTACCGCGACGAGGAGACGCTGCGCCCGGTTTTCTACTACAATAAGCTGCCCACTTCGCCCACGGTACGGCTCTGCCTGGTGCTAGACCCGATGCTGGCTACGGGAGGCTCGGCCGTGGCCGCGGTGGATATGCTCAAGAAGTGGGGCGCCGAGCGAGTTAAATTCGTGGGCATCCTGGCAGCGCCTGAAGGCATCCGGCGGCTGCAGCAGGCGCATCCCGATGTGGCGATCTACGTAGCGAAGGTCGACGAGCGGTTGAACGATATCGGTTATATCGTTCCAGGCCTGGGAGATGCCGGCGACCGGCAGTTTGGCACCGGTTAGCGGCACGGCGTCGTCTGTAAGGCCCAGCGGCAGCGCGCTTGCCGATGGCGCCTCCCCGTTCGTATGGAATTCCTCGCCGTTTTTTTGACGTCCTTTGTGATAGCCCTGCTCCTAACACCCGTAGCGCAGCGGCTGTCGCTTCGCTTTGGGCTGGTCGCCAGGCCGGGTGGGCGCCGCCTGCACAGCGGTGTAATACCTAAGTTCGGCGGAGCGCCCGTTTTCTTCGGCTTCCTGTTAGGCGCGGCATTAGCCTGGAACCTCCTGCCGCCAGAGCCGCCAGCGGCCAATCCGGATGACGCGCGGCTGTTGCGCGGCGTGCTGTGGGGCGGCGCGCTGATGTTCGTTGGCGGCCTGATAGATGACCGTTTTGAACTGCCGCCCTGGGTCCTTTTTCTCATCCAGTTTCTAGCGGTGGGTGTGGCCATTGGGCATGAGGTGTTCATCCAGCAATACACTTTGCCCGTGCTGGGCTTCCAGTCGTTAGATTGGGAAGCGGAAGCGTTTGATGCCCTGATCTTGTTCCTGCTCACATCACTGTGGATCGTGGGCATGGTCAATACGGTTAATTTTCTTGACGGCCTGGATGGCCTGGCTGCCGGCGTAGGGACCATCGCCGCGCTACTCTTCGCCTGGCACGGCCGCAACCTGGAGCAGACGACGATTGCGGCTTTTCCCCTGGCTCTGGCAGGCGCCCTGGTGGGCTTTCTGCCCTTTAATTTCGCGCCCGCGCGTATCTTCTTGGGCTCGTCCGGTGCTTACTTCCTGGGTTACGGCCTGGCCACTCTGGCTATTTTGTCTCCGGCCAAATATGCGACGGCGCTGCTGGTGCTTGCCGTTCCGATTATGGATGTGGCCTGGCAAATCGTAGATCGCCTGCGCCGCGGCGCCAGCCCGTTTCATGGCGATCGGGGTCATCTCCATTTCAGGTTGTCCGATTTCGGGCTGCCTACACGCCTTATTGTCACCGGCTATTATGTCGTGACGGCGGCTTTTGGTCTGGTGGCCATCTACGCTACCAGTCCGCTTACGAAGCTGGTTATCCTCATCCTGCTATGTCTTGCCGTGTTGTCAGGCATGGCCTGGCTGACTTTTCGCGGTCGCGAGAGACAACCGGTGGCGCGAGACTAGGGTTGAACAGCCGCCCGTGCCGATCAGTTGCATGGTGGGTAATCCGTGCGCTCCAGTAAGGACCACGGCGCGCCGTACCAGGCCAGATAGCCGGCGCCATGGGCAGCCCAATAGCCGTCGACGTGTTGGCCCTCGTTTAGATGCCACTCATGCGCAATGCCGGCGGCTTCCATGTCGTCATGCAGCTTAATCGTGTTCGCCCGCACATAATCGTCGTCGCCAATGTCGAGATAAATGCGCAAGTCGCCCAGGTCGTTGGTAAGGGCAGTGAGCTGCGGATTAATCCCGGGTCCGGCATGGGTGTCCAGCAGAGCAGCGCTGTGCCCACCGGCGCTGTGGAAGCGTTGGGGAAAGCGAAATGCAATTTCCAGGGCCCAGTATCCCCCGCGCGAAAGGCCGCCAATGGCTCTGCCGGCGGCTTCAGGCCAGGCGCAGTAACTGCTCTCGACGTGTGGCAGCAGCTCTTCCAGGATAAGGCTTTCGTACGAGCCGGGACCACCGGAGGAATTGTTGGCCAGCCAGCCGCCGTCGGGCATCACGATGAGCATGGGTGGCAACGACTCGGCCAGGATGCCCGCCTCGGCCGCTTCAAGCAAGCCTAACTCTGCCCATTTCATCTCATCGTGGATGTTTCCTGCCATCAGGTAGAGCGTGGGGTAAGCATAACCGTCTAGGCCATAGCAGGGCGGTAGATAAATGGCGTAACGATGTTCGGCGCCGGCAAATGCGCTGGTAAAGTGCCCGGCTTCGACGCTACCCGGCTGTGCACAAGGCGTGGGTAGGGGCATTGTCGTACTGCTTGACTGAAGCGTGGCGGTGGCTGAGGGCAAGGGCGTCGCGACCGCCTGCGTGGCCGTTGCCGGCGGCGCGCTGGCCGTTGGGCTGGATAGTTCAGGCTCAGGAGGCAGCCCGCTCACAGCGACGGTGGGCGCCGCCGTAGGTATTGCTTCCCGCGGCGGCGCGGCACACGATGTTGCGGCAAGCACGATGACAGCCATTAGCAGCGCAAAGCGCGCCGTGCGGATACGGCTTGCAGGGCGGTCAGGCGCGCCCACTACCACGGCGTGGATGGCGCGGGCTCGGCCATCAGCCGCTCGTAAGCGCCCTTCCAATTCGACGTTGGCCGCGTCATCTTCTTCACCTGAATGTCGGTGAATTGGGGAAATAGATCCGCCAGTAGGCGCGGCAGCAGATCCCAGGCTTCGTTGCGCAGAACATCGTCAAAATTTGCCGCCGCTTCACGCGCCCACTCCCATTCACGCAGAAAACGCTCGGCTTTCATCCAGTAACCGCGCTTTTCCCAGGCGCTCACAGTCTGTTCGACGCTCATGTTGATGTCGTTAAGCATGAAGACGATGGCTGCTGCCATGTCACGCGCTTCTATATCAATCTCTGGCTTCTGGCTAATCTGCCGCAGCAGCTCGGCGATGGTCCGCCGGCTCTGGTTGCGCAGTTTTGTGGGGTTGTTCGTGTTGATTACTCGGCTCATTGCGGCTCTCGTTTTTGCCCGTAGAATAGCACGTTCGTTCGAGAACACAAAGCACAGACGACTTTACGCGTTCGTGTTTTCGTCTAGCCAGCTCACTGCCTCCTCAGGCGACGGCAGCGGCTCTACGTTGTGGGCGAAGAGCTGGACGCGCTGCTTAAGCGGTTGGATACGTACGGGTATCCAACCATAAGCTGCTTGGGGTGGATGGGCCGCACCCAGCAACCAACCGCCTTTCAGGCGTGGAAACTGCCACAAGACCCATTCGTACAGATCGGCAAAGGAGAGCTCGGTAGCCTGTTCCAGCTCTACTTGTATGGAGCCAATAGCTCGGGTCTTGCTACTCATGGCCTGGAAGGTCGCTCCCGCGCGAGTTGCGCTATAATGAGTCGCATGCGCCAACTTTACCGCTTGCCGCGTCGTCCGGCAACGGCAGAATTGGCGAATTCACAAGTTTGATCCGCCGGAGAAGGCAATTATGGCCGAAAAACCAACATTGGAGCTACAGCAACTACCGCCAGATGTAGCCGAAATCCTACAGCGACTCGACGTTGACCCCTATCTTCTGGCGCACCTGGTGCTGGTTCACGATACTGCCTGGGGTCTGACAAAGGCCATTGCCGAGACGTGGCCCGACTTAATCTTCGATATCGATCATGTGCTCTTCGGCGCTGCCCTGCATGATATTGGCAAGCACCTGCACCCTGAGGAGATGGGCCAGCCGGGCACGCAGCACCATGAGGCAGGCCGCAACCTGCTAAGGACTCTGGGCATCGAAGACGAGCGCGCTCGCTTTGCTTTTACGCACGGCGCCTGGCGGCGGGGCGATCCGCTGACCATAGAGGATTTGCTGGTGGCCCTGGCCGACGTGGCATGGGCCGGAGGGCGCAACCGTGACCTGGAAGATCTGGTGTCGCAAGGGCTCAACGCCGTCGACGGGCGCGAGATGTGGCAGACGTTTATGGACCTCGACGATATTCTGACGGCGCTGGCAAAGGATGCCGAACTGCGCCTGGTGTGGCAGACGCAGTTCGCTCCAGAAAGCGGCGGGTCAGAGCAAAGCGGCTAGATCTGACCAGAGCTGCGCATCTTCGGGCATCTGTCTAGGGGGTAGCAGGCGGCCGACCGGGCATCCTCGCTGCTGCAAAATCAGCTTGATCGCGCCAATGCGCCGGTTCGGCGGAATGCGACTGAGCAGGGCATTTATGCGTCGTTGCTCACTCCTGGCGGCTTCCATGTCGCCTCTGGCATACGCTGTGGTCAGCGTCACAAACGGTTCGGGAATAGCCGTGGCCAGGCCGCTAATTAAGCCGGTGGCGCCGAGGGCCAGGGAGCCCAGAGCGATCTGCTCATTGCCGGCAAAAAGCAACGCGTCTCCCGCAGCGTCGATGAGCTGGCGGATCATCTGGGCGTCAGGACGGCTGCACTTGATACCGGCGAAATTCGGAATTTCTTCTTGCATGCGGCGCAGCAGCGCAGGGTTTACTCCCGTCGCAGCCATCTGGGGGATGTCATAGACCAGAAAGGGCGTCTCAGGCCCCAGGGCAGCTATTTCTTGAAAATAGGCCAGCAAGTCGTCATCGGGCATGCCATAAAAGGTGGGCGTGATGCAGACAACGCCTGCAAGGCCAAGCCCGGCGGCGTGATCCATCAGGCGGCGGGTCTCCCGCGTTGTATTCGCACCAACATGCGCCAGCACGGGCGCGCGCCCATTGACGGCGTTCATCGCCGCCTCGTGCAACCGGAAACGTTGCTCGGCTTCCAGCAGAATGCCTTCGCCTGTGGTGCCGCCCACGAATAGTGCGTTGACACCACGGTCTAGCAGGAATGCGACCAGGTCATTGACAGCGGCAGCGTCGACCGTATAGCCGTCGCTCGAAAGAGGGGTAGCCATCGCCGGCAAGACGCCCGCTGCAGTAGCGGCGCGCAGCCGCTCTACGCCTTCGTGCATTGTTAACCTCCAGCCTTGAAATGGATCTGCTCAACCTCGTCCAGCGCCTCTTCGAACATCTGCAGCCCCTCCTCGACGTGCGCCATGGGGATGTTGAGCGGCGGCGTGATGCGCACAGCATTGGCGCCGCAGGGTATCAGCAGAAGCCCTTTATCGAAGGCACACTGAATCAGATCATTACGCAAGGTGACCGCCCTGGCTTTCGACTGGCGATCCTGGACAAACTCAATGCCGATCATCAGGCCGCGCCCGCGGACCTGCCCGATACTGCGGTGGCGCGTTTCCATCTCCGCCAGCGCGTCAATGATGGCAGCGCCTATTACTTCGGCCCGCGACATTAATCCCTCTTCTTCGATGACGCGAATGGTGGCGAGAGCGGCTGCGGCGGCCAGCGGGTTGCCGCCAAACGTGCTGCCATGGGAGCCCGATGGCCAGTCCATGAGCTCGCGTCGGGCAACGATGCCGCCCAGGGGTAGGCCGCTGGCTATGCCTTTGGCGAAACAGACGATGTCCGGCTCCACGTCTTCGTGCTCGACGGCCCACCAGCGCCCCGTGCGCCCGACGCCGCTCTGAATCTCGTCGACGATGAGCAAGATGCCGTGCTTATCACAGACGTCGCGTAGCTTCTTTAAGAAGCCCGGCGCCGGGAGCACATAGCCGCCTTCACCCTGGATCGGTTCAATCAGCACGGCGGCCACATCTTCGGGCGCCACCGTGCTGCGGAACACCTGGTTTACGAGGTAACGGATGACCGCGTCGCCATAATCCTCGCCATCGCGCGTTGCCAGGATGGGCCGGTAAGCGTTGGGAAAGGGTAAATGGTGGACGCGCACGGCCTGTTCGTAGCCTGCGCGCTGAACCGACTTGCTGGCAGTGAAAGACAATGATCCCAGGGTTCGGCCGTGAAAACCGCCCAGGAAGCCGATGAAGCGATTGCGCCCGGTGTTGTACATCGCCAGCTTGATAGCCGCTTCCACGGCCTCGGTTCCCGAATTGCCAAAGAAGATCAGCGTATCGTCCATCGGCGCAATGCGCTGTAGCTCTTCGGCGAGCTCGACGGCTTGCGGGTAGTAGAAGTCGCTCAGGCAAATGTGCCAAAACTTCTGTAGCTGTTCGGCCACGGCGGCCTCGACGACCGGGTGGCGGTGCCCCGCCGGATGCACGGCTATGCCGGCCATGAAGTCGATGTAGCGACGCCCGTCGACGTCCCAGACTTCAGAGCCTCTGGCGTGATCGACAACCAGGGCGTATTCCCGTGTGTACGACGGCGACAGGGAGCGCGCGTCGCGCTCGATGAGCGACAGGGCGTGTTGGCCCACCCGCTCCAGTGATACCTTCATCATTATCTCCTTTCCTCTCTCGTTGCGGGGATTTCTGCAGTTTAGCAGCTAGAGCATAGACAATTACTCATCTGGTTCCAGGGTAAAAGTTAGTGGAAAACCCTCCAGGCGCGCCGCGAAGTGAGCCCGGCCTACCCGCTGCTCCGCTTCACTTTTCGGAAGCACACAGACCAGCGCCAGGCCATTCGTATGTGCCAGATAAGTAATATGTTCCGCAATGATCGGCGTCAGCGAGAATACGCGAATGAGTACGGCAATGACGAAGTCAAAAGGTGTGACATGGTCGTTATGTATCAGAATCCGATAGGGCGGCTCATCCGCTGACTCCTGATCAATTTCCTCCTCTTTCTCTATGTCTGGCGTCTTCAGGGGCACCGAACTCATGAAGCCGATTATAGATGTGAGCGCTGAAGCGGGCAATGAGCCGCACAGCCCTTTGCGACGAATGACTGTGAGTGCCATACTAGGCGGGATGTGTTGGCAACCAGGTAATGACAGGCAGTGAGAGTTTATCTGAGCATGTTCTGGCGCTATTTGCGCCCGCAACTGTCGCAGGCGGCGCTGCTTGGGCTGTTGGTCATCAGTAGCATTGCGCTACAGCTTATCAACCCCCAGCTTGTGCGCCGCTTCCTCGACGCTGCTGAGCGCGGGCGTAGTGTGGACGAGCTGCTGCAAACAGCGGGCTTTTTTGTGGCCATTGCCATCGCAGCGCAAATTCTGCACGTCCTGGGCGCTTATGTCGGCGAAAACGTCGCCTGGAGGGCGACTAACGAGCTGCGCGCCGAGCTGGCCCTGCATTGCTTGAGGCTGGACATGGACTTTCACAAGCGCAACAAGCCAGGCGAGCTGATTGAGCGCGTCGATGGCGATGTGAACCAGCTCACCACCTTCTTCTCGCAGCTCATAATCCAGCTTGGCAGCGACATTCTGCTGGCGGGCGGCGTGGTCGTCCTGCTATGGTTGGTAGACTGGCGCGTCGGGCTGACGATTACGGTCCTCGCCGTATTGGCCGCATTGGCCTTGCGTTTTGTCAACTCGATGGTTGTTCCGCGATGGCAACGCGTGCGTAAGATCGAATCAGACCTTTTCGGCTTTCTGGAAGAGTGGCTTAACGGAACCGAGGAGATTCAGACCAATAGAGCCGGTTTGTATGTGATGGGCCGGCTATATGAGCTCATGCGTAAGCGCTGGCGGGCCATGCAAGATGCACAGCTCTACAACTTTTCGGTCATGTCCTTTCCCGTCGTCGTGCCCACGCTGGCCTACGTGGCCGCCTATTTGTGGGGCGACCGGCTCTTTGCTAACGGTGTGCTCACTGTCGGCGCCGTCTACCTGGTTTTTTACTACATCGACGTCGCCAAAGGCCCGCTCTGGAGCTTGCAGCGCCAGGTGCAGGAGCTGCAGCGCGCGGCGGCGAGCATGAACCGCATCGCAGAGCTGTTCGCCGAACAGCCCGGCCTGGAAGTTCGCGGCGATATGAGCTTGAAGCATGGGCCGCTGCGGCTGACGTTCGACGACATTCAGTTTGCCTATGCCGATGATCCGCAGACGCCGGTGCTGGACAGCATCGACTTCTCGCTGCAGCCGGGGCGCGTGCTCGGCCTGTTAGGCCGCACGGGAAGCGGCAAATCCACCCTCTCGCGCCTGATCCTGCGCTTTTACGACCCAACTCGCGGAACAATTCGCCTGGGGGCGGGGGACGACCAGATGGCGGCGCTTACGGAGCTTCCCATGAGTGTACTGCGGCAACGCGTTGGCATGGTATCACAGGACGTCCAGCTCTTTCATGCCACCTTACGCGATAACCTGACCATATTTGACGAGTCGATCGGCGATGAGCGCATCGTTGCCGCGCTACAAGAGCTGGGCCTGGGTCGCTGGCTGAGTGCATTACCTGAAGGCCTGGACACCAGGTTAGAAGCCTCCGACAATTTGTCGGCGGGCGAGGCGCAGCTATTGGCCTTAGGCCGGGTCTTTCTGGCCGATGTAGGCCTTGTCATACTCGACGAAGCGTCGTCCAGGCTCGACCCGGCGACGGAGCAGTTGCTGGAATCGGCGCTCAATCGCCTGCTGCAAAACCGGACAGCGATCATTATTGCCCACCGCCTGGGCACGGTGCGCAGGGCCGACGAAATCATGATCCTCGAAGACGGCCGTGTAATAGAACATGGGCCGCGCCGCGCGCTGGAAGCCGACCCAACGTCTACTTTTGCGCGGCTGCTGGAGATTGGCATCGAAGAGGCGCTGGCTTGAGATGAGCACCTGGCGATATTTCTGGGAGCTCATACGCTTCCGCCCCCGTTTCTACGCCGCCGATATTTCGGGCGTGACTGTGCTCTTCGTGACCATGACGGTCACCGGCCTTATCCTGCGCGCCTTTTTTAATGGGCTGTCGGGCGAAGTAGGCTTTACGCTGAGCGCCTGGAGCGCAGTAGGGCTAGAGCTACTGCAGACCGCGGTGCGCCTGATTGCGAGTTTTATTGCTGTGATGGCCTACGTGAGCTTTACGCAGCATGGCGGGGCGTTAATCGTGCGCAATATGTTGGCGCGCATTTTAGAAATGCCTGGCTCCAGGCCGCTGCCCATCGACGAGGATGGGCAGCCGATGTCGGTGGGCAGGGTCATCAGCACGCTGCGCGACGATACGCACGAGATGACGCAGGCGATTATTGTAATCGACGACACCGTGGCGCAGCTTGTTACAGCGGTGGTGGCCTTTTCAATCATGTTGAGCATCAATGTCGCCATCACGCTGGGCACCTATTTGCCCCTGGCGCTCGTCATCTTCGTGGCGCAGCGCCTGGGCGGCCACGCGCGCCGCTACCGGCAGGCCAGCCGCAAAGCAACCAGTGAAGTAACGGGCATGATCGCCGACATGTTCAACGCCACGCAGGCCATAAAAATCGCGAACGCCGAGGAGCGCATCGTCGAGCGCTTCCGGCGCGTCAATAACCAGCGACGGCAGGCCATGGTGCGCGATCGGCTGCTCACGCAGTTGGTCGACGCGTTAAGCAATGGCACCGTGGATGTCGGCGTGGGCATCGTCTTGCTGCTGGGAGCGAGGGCCATGATTTCAGGCCAGTTCACAATCGGGGATTTCGCCCTCTTTGCGGCCTATATCTGGCCTGCCACGCAGTTGATGCGCACGGCCGGAAACTTGATAACGCGCTTCAAGCAAGTGGGCGTCTCCACGCAGCGCATGGAGCTGATCATGCAGGGTAAGCCTCCGGGCGCCGTGGTCGAGCACAACCCCATCTACATGAGCCGCGACTATCCGCGGCTGCAGTCTTATGAGGTCGCGGCCGATGACAAGTTGGAGACGCTGCAGATCCAGGGCCTGGGCCGGCGCTATGAAGGCGCCGCCGAACATCAACATTCAGAATCGGGCGAAGGCGGCGATGGCCAGGCGCCATTTGCCGTCACGGATATCCATCTCAGCCTGCCGCGCGGCTCGTTCACGGTGGTCACCGGGCGCATCGGCTCGGGTAAGACCACGCTGCTAAAGCTGCTGTTGGGGCTGCTGCCGGCCGACAGCGGAGCCGTGCTTTGGAATGGCAAACGTGTGCAGGAGCTGCGCACCTTTATGTCGCCGCCGCGGGTCGCCTTTACGGGCCAGGTTCCGCGCCTCTTTAGCGAGCCGCTGGTCGACAACATCCTTCTAGGTCTGGCCCCTGAGCGCACAGATTTAGAACAGGCCATTCACCTGGCGGTCTTCGAGCGCGATGTCGCGCAGATGGACCACGGCTTGCAGACTCTGGTGGGTCCCCGCGGTGTGCGGCTATCGGGAGGCCAGATTCAGCGGGCGGCGGCGGCGCGCATGTACGTGCGCAGCGCGCAGCTCCTTGTCTTCGACGACCTCTCCAGTGCGCTGGACGTAGAGACCGAGGCGCTGCTGTGGGATCGCCTTTTCGAGCTGAATCCACGACCGACCTGCCTGGTGGTGTCGCACCGGCGGGCTGCGCTTAGTCGCGCCGACCAGGTTGTCGTGCTCAAAGACGGCAGCATCGATGCCGTTGGCCCGCTGCAAAAATTACTGGCGCATTCGAGCGAAATGCAGGCGCTCTGGGGCGAAGAGATGGCTAAAGAGGCAGCCTGACGCTTCATGGCTTGCCAATAGCCGCTCGATTAACCGCGCCAGGTGTGCGGATCCACCACCAGGACCTGCCCCTGATAGTCTAACAGGCAAATGGCGCACGTCGGCCGCAGGTCCACAATGCGTTGGACGGCGTTCTGGTATTGAGTTAGCTGAGGAGCATACAGCTGGCGGATCCGATAATCCAGCATGCCGCGATCATGTAGTGGGTCCGACTTAAAGTCGACGATATGCCAACCGTCATGATCCAGGTACAGTAGGTCGATGCGCCCGCTAATTATGTCGCTGGCGGAACCATTCATGCTCGCGCCAGAGGCGGTCATGGTAAAGGGAACTTCGCGTAGGCACTTCTCGGCGCGCGTAATCTTCTCGTACAACCAGTGCTCTTTGAAGCGCAGCAACAGCGTCATGGTTCTTTCGGCTGCAAAGCGCAGGCGCCTTTCGTCCACGATGCCGAATTGGCGCGCTTTAGCCACGATTACCTTCGCGTAGGAGGGGTCGTGGACGCCGTTGGGGAAATGCCAGACGTCGATGGCCTGGTGGACCAGGTCGCCAATGAGGTGCGCCGGAATGTCAGCGTTGCCTTCGGCGGGCAACACGCGCCAGATCGTTCTGGCGTCTTCTTCCGGCAACAGCGGGTCACTGGCGCCAACGCCGCTCAACAAGGCAGTGGACAACGCAGTGTGTGCTGCGCGCGCCGCTGCAATGCGGACCTTAGGGAGGGACAGCGGCGGGTTATAGTTGGGCTCGTAGAGCCAGCAGGCGGCGGGAAAAGGGAGGTCCAATGGCACTTCGTGGCGCTGGGCGCCACTGCTATTCATCTGCACTTCGGCTGCCGGCAGTTGTAGCGCATGCTCCAGTAACTTCAGCCAGCCGCGCTGGGTGGACAGACGACCGGCCTGGTTGACGGACGCAACGCCGTTTACGATCAGCTTCTCTCTAGCCCTGGTCGCCGCAACATACAGCAGGCGCGCCGATTCGGCATCTTGCTGCAGCCCTTCGTAGATCTTCGCCAGCTCAAAGGCTGCCGGTGACCGATCCTTTTCAGACTCGACTTTGGCGATGAGCCCCAGATCGGAGTCAAGAAGGATATCAAACGGGCCGCGCGGCTCATAAGAGATGTCGCCAAGAATTACGATAGGGAACTCCAGCCCCTTGGCCTGATGAACGGTCATAATCTGAACGGCGTCTTCGGCCAGGCTGCGCGCCTCGCCCTCACGAGACAGGCCCGTACGAAGCTGGGCCACGTACTCCAGAAAGTCGGCCGTGGAGACAAAAGCACTCTTGTTGGCGATTTCCAGCAGCTTGTCTACATTGCGCAAGGCCCGCCCGTGGCCTGCAAGGCGCAGCGCGGCGCGATAGTCTGTCTGGTCCAGGAAGGACTTCAATACCTCGCCAATCGACAGCCTTCCAATTTTGCGATTGTGCGCGCTTAGTAGCGCGGCGGCCCACTTCAAATTTTCGTTGGCCAGTGCCTCAGATCGTGTCAGAATCGTGGTCCACAGGTTTGCGGCGTCTGAAGCGCGGTGAAAGTCGACCAGCGAGAGTAAGTCGCTGTCGCTGAAACCGACTACCGGCGAGCGCAAGAATCCGACCAAGGCGAGGTCGTCCAATGGGTCAGTCATGGCTTGCAGGGCGTTCAAAAGGTCGCGAATTTCGGGGCGGTCGAAAAAGCCGCGGCCCGCAACGGTGATGTACGGGATGCGGGCGGCATCAAAAGCATCTTCGTAGGCCGCGAAAGAGGTGGATGCGCGGCAGAGGACTGCAAAGTCTGAAAAGGGTACGGCGCGCTCGGAGGCGGAGGTAAGTTCGAGCATACGCTGTGCCAGGAGCCGTGCAGCCTGGTCCAACGCCCCGGCGCTCTTGCTTCCGGCTGTGAGCTGTATCTCCAGGTAAGGCGCCGCTATATGTTCTGCTGCTTCGCCCCGTGCCGCGTGCAGGGAAGCAAACGGTTCCTGCCATGGATGTTGGAGTGCGTGCGCCTCACCCAGCACGGGTGCCAGAAGGGTATTGAGCACAGCGACCAGGCCGGCATGTGCCCTGTACGTCTCGGCTAGCTCCAGCGCGCGTCCATGTGCTTCTATACGGGCGCGCTCCTCGCGGAACACGGCCACCTGCGCGCCGCGAAAGCGATAGATCGATTGCTTGGCATCGCCGACGACGAAAAGCCTGCTTCTCTGGCCGTTGATCAAGTTAATAAGGTCTCGCTGGCGCCCGTTTGTGTCCTGATACTCATCGACCAGAATAGCCTCAACGTCGTCCTGCCAGCGGCGCCGCACATCCTCGTTCTCGCGCAGCAAGGCAAGGGCATTTTCTTCCAGATCGTCAAAGTCGAGCGCCCGGCGGCGGCCTAGCTGGTGATCATACGCGGCTTCGGCGCGGAGAAATGCTTGATGCAAGCTGGGCAGCGCGGCGGCAAAGGCTTCGTCGCTGGCGTTCAACTCGAGATTGCAGACCGGCGCCAGCGCCCGCCACCATTTACGCAGGGCGCGCAGAGCGTCTTTTACGTCGCTCACCTGCTCTTTGCCGCCCGGCCAGGCGCTCTGCCGGCCGCCTGTCAGATTAATCTGGTCCAGGCGGCGTAGCGTGGCGCGACGGGTCTCCCATTCGCTGGCGCGCTCGAACTCATGGAGCGCCACCACGGCCAGGGCCCATTGATTGGCGATTAGATCGCCGTCGTCAATCGGCCGCACACTTTGCAGCAGCGCACAGGCCTGCCGGAACGCGCCATCACAGAGCGCGTCCTGGAGGTGGCGCTGTTGCCGCTCTTGCAGCCTCTCTTGCCAGACGAGCAATCCGCCGCGAGCCACTTTCTCAAAGGCGAGTCGCGCGTCTAAGCGATCGTTGAGCAGAGAACCCAGGATTGCACGCAAGCGGCGCTCGCCGAACAGGGTGAACAGCGAGTTGTGCTTTTCGGCCGCGGCCCAGGCGACGGCAGCGTCGACCGCGTCAGCCTTCAGCAGCGCCCCATCTGCCTCTTCGAGTACTGAAAAACGGGGGTCCGTAGCCGTCTCCGCCGGGTGCGCCCGGATGATCTCGGCGCAGAGGCTGTGAATTGTGCCGATCCGCGCTGCATCGAGGGCTTCAGAAACGGCTCGCCAATGTGCCGCCTCCGCGCCTGGGTTCGCTTGAATATAGCGTGCAATTGAAGCGCGCACCCGGTTGCGCACTTCGTCGGCGGCCTTGTGCGTGAAGGTAATGGCCACAATCTGCCGTGGGCTTAACCCTTCGGCAAGCAGTGACAGGTAGCGGCCGACCAATGCCCGTGTCTTGCCCGTTCCAGCCCCGGCCGTGACCACGACATCGGATCCGCGATGCGTGATAGCCTGTAGCTGTTCGTGGTTGAGCTGGTTGTTAGCGATGATGGCGTGGTGCATGGTCGTAAGCTATGAAAAGCGATTCGGTTTGTAATGCCAGCAAAAAGCTGTGGCCGGGCAATATGAGGGACAGCCATCGCTGGGCGGACTTGGCGCAAAATGGCCGCTGTGCACACCGTCTAGGGCGCGCCAAATATGGGCCGTTGCCGTCTCGGCCGCTTCATCGAGGTCGGCGCCGTGTAGCCGGAAGTCGCTGGCCTGCGCGTGGCGCATGTGCCAGTAGAACCCATCGACAACCGGGCCAAGACCCAGCGTCCGCTCGGCGGCCAGCGCATAAAGTGGCAGTTGCAGGCGTTTTCCGTCGCGATGGGCTGAAGGCGAATAGCTGTATGGCGCAGCCGTTTTATAGTCGATAACGCGCAGCTTACCCTGGGCATTGCGGTCAACGCGGTCGATGACGCCGCGGAGCCGAACGCGCTGCCCATCGCGCTCTAACACAAGCGGTGCGCCCGCGCCCAAGCCAAAGCGAAGCTCAAAAGCGATCGGCACGAAGCCGCCGTCGAGGGCAGCCAGAGCCAGAAGGCTTGTCTCCGCGTCTGCCAGGATCTCTTGCTGCATTTCGAACCACCAGACTGGCTCGCGGAACCCTTCCTGCTGCGGCGCGGCCGCCAGCAAGGGGCCGGCGACCTCGTGTAGGGCCTGAAGCAAGTATTCAGGATCCAGGCGCTGCTCAGGTTGTAGCCGGCGGTAGGTCTCTTCCATTAGCCGGTGGTAAATATTGCCAAGCTGCCGCGCATCCAGCTCCTCCATCGGCTGAGGCCGTGCCTCCACGCCTAACACATTGGCGAAGAAGAAGTGGTGCGGGCAGCTCAGGTAATTCTCCAGGCGTGATGGGCTCCATACGTGGTCGCCATCGAAACGAGCTTTTATAGCCCGTGCCATCATGGACAGCGAGCCGTTGTATCCGGACTCTGCCGAAGACCAGCGCGCGACGAAGACCGCAGCGCTCTGTTGCAGATGGCGCCAGCGCTCCACAAGCGCCGTTTGTTGCGCCAGGCTCTCCGCCGGCTCCTTAGTCGTAGCGGCCAGGCGGAATAGCAGTTCGGTTTGAGAAGCCGGCGCTAGCTGTCCGGAGTTGCGTTGCTGCGACGTAGAGCTAGCGGCTGTAATGCGCGCAATCTCCTCCCAGAAGGGGGAAGGCTCCCAGGGCGCGCCGGATTCGGCCAGCGCAGGCCGTGTCAGGAGCAGCCAATCGCGTGTGCGAGTGACGGTCTCGTAAAAGTACTCCTGTTCATGGCTGTCGATAGCCGAATCGAGCAGCAGGCCGCATTTGTGGCGCAAGGCGTCGCGATCTCGTTCGCGTAAGAAAGGCTCTTCACGGAGCGGAGCCGGGAAGATGCCTTCACCCAGGCCGATGACTGCCTGGGCGCGACAGGGCACACCACGCACCTGGTGAACGTCTGAGACCAGGATTGCATCGCGCGGTAACTGGGGGCTTACATCGTAGGTGACAGCCTCTACCGCGCCGCGCAGTTCTTCGTAAAATTGCGCATAGTCAATAGTATTATCCACGAGCTGCATTTCGTGAGCCCAGTATAGGCCGCCGAGAACATCCTTCAGACGGCGCAGGGCGGCAATGTCGCGGCGAGCGACATCAGGAGGGCCGTGGTGAATCGCCTCCAGAATGGCCAGTGTGCCGCCCTGGAAGGTCGTGGGGCCATCAGGCTCTGCGCCGACAAGGCGCTCGGTCCAGGCGATGAAGTGAACGATGGGCTGCCGCCCCTGTGGTGGCGCGAGTGCTTGAAGCAGCCGCTCGAATTTGTCTTGCAGCGCCAGCGCTTGCCGGCCAGTTGGCATTTGAGACGGAGCTGCATAGCCATTGTCGTCGCGCGCGGCGCTGCCGTCCCAAGCGATTTTTGCCAAGCGCTCCAGGGCCTCGCGCCACTGCTGTACGCCGCCAATCACCTGTCCCCAGCGCGCCACATTATCAAGCTGCTCGACGTCTTCCGCCGTGAGCGCCGGGGCGCCATCTTTGCCAGAGTTTGAGGTAAGCTGCGCCCAGGTGAAATAGGGCGAGCGTAAAGTAGTTAGCAACTGGCGGCGCGGCAGCGCCGGGCTGCCGTCGCCGTTGTCGCCGGCGGGGAGCATGAGCTGAAGCAGTGAGAGCAGCGCTGCGACACAGGGATTTGCCTGCAGCGACAGGCCTTCCACAAAATAGACTGGCAGCCCAAACTCCTCGGCCACCAATAGGATTTGCGAGCGATAAGGGGCGATATGGCGCGCTACCAGCGAAACATCGCCGGGCGCGATCTTTTCTTCGACAATCTTCTGTTTCAACCAGCGCAGGGCGAGCACCACCTCGGCGGCTTGATCGCTCACCGTTGCCATTTCGACGGCGGGAGCAGGTGCTTCGACCGCGGCGTCCGGCGATTCTGCGCTGGCGTTACTGAAAAGCCGCTGCTCAAGCCGCGCAAATGGCGCCGGCGGCGGCGCGAGCTCTGGCAAGGGCCGCGCGCTCACCTGCAGGGCCTCTTCGACGGCACGACGCGTTCGCATATAGTGCCGGTGACAGGGCCGCGGCGCATTGTTGTCGTGGTCGCCGCTGAGGGTAATAACCAACTCTGATACGCGCGAGCGAAGTAGATCCATCAGCGAGAGCTGCACCTGCGTGAAGCTGGCGAAGCCATCGAAGATAAGCACGGGCCAATCGCGCCCGACATCATGGGCCGGCCCAGACAGCGCTTCCACTGCCAGCCAGCCCAGGCCAGGGTAATCGGCCAGCCTGTGCTGCTGCAAGTATTGCTGATAGCCGGCGAAGATCTGGCCAATCTCGCGCAGGCGCGGCGGATCGCCTATTTGGTGCAGGGACTCAAGAAACACGTCGGGCCTGATTTGTGAGGCCTTTAGCTCGCTGATGATGCGCTGGCACTCCTGGATAAAGCCGGGCAGCTCCTTCACCCGGCCGTAATAACTAGGCGCCACTGAGCCTATGACTGTACGCAGGATGCGATATTCTAAGATGTCACCGATCTGCGTATAGGCAGCGCCTGCTTCAACCAGACAACGGCGATAGAGGTCGTCGAAGGTCATAAGATGGGCGCCAAGGCAGCCGCCTTCGGCCGCCAGTCGATGCCGCCACACGCTAAGTTGCTGCCGGTTGGCCACGCAGATGCGTGGGCATGCCTGTAGGTTCTGCGTGGCCTCTCGGACACGGTTCACGAGATAGCGGGTTTTCCCGTGCGCGGCCGGTGCGATGAAAAGTGAGATGGGCACGTTACTTGCTCCTCGGCCAGAAACGCTAAAGGGCAAATGGCTGCAGCGGTTCCATGTGTACGGTGAAATGGCGCAAGACGGGGGCCTGCCAGGCGATCCTATAACCAGGAATGGCGGCGCGGCGCTCGTTAACGTAACAGATTACTTCTGCCAGGTAATCGACGTGGCTTTGCGTATAAGTGCGGCGCGGAAAAGCCAGCCGCACCAGTTCCATGGCCGCCGGCTGCTCGGCGCCATCGGGCTGCCGGCCAAACATGACCGAGCCAATCTCTACCGAGCGAATGCCGCCGGCAAGGTACAGGGCGCTGGCTAAGGCCCAGCCGGGATACATCGACGGCTCCAGATGATCGAGCATGGCGCGGGCATCAATATAGATGGCATGGCCCCCAGGCGGCTGCACAATGGGAATTGCCTCACGCGTCAGAATGTCGCCCAGGTAGGCCACCGAGCGGATCCGGTAGCGCAGGTAGTCAGGATCCAGGGCTTCGTGCAGGCCGACGGCGATGGCCTCTAGATCGTAGCCGGCGAGGCCGCCATACGTTGGAAAGCCCTCGGTAAGGATGAGCGCATTGCGGCATTTCGCTGCCAATTCGTCGTCGTTCAGCGCCAGGAAGCCGCCGATATTGGCCATGCCATCCTTTTTGGCGCTCATGGTACAGCCATCAACATAGCCAAACATTTCCTGCGCAATCTGCAGTGGGCTCTTGTCGACATATCCTTCTTCCCGCTGCCTGATAAACCAGCAGTTCTCGGCGAAGCGGCAGGCATCCAGGAAGATAGGCACGCCGTGGGCGCGGCACAGCTCAGACGCCTGGCGGATATTGGCCATGCTCACGGGCTGGCCGCCGCCTGAATTATTGGTGACGGTAATCATCACCAGCGGTATGCGCTGCGGCGACGTGTCCAGTACTTCTTCTAGGCGCTGCAGATCGATATTGCCCTTAAAGGGGCGCACAAGCTGCGGTTGGTGCGCCTCTGGCCCAGGCAAGTCCAGCGCGGTCGCACCACGGTATTCGACGTTGGCTCTTGTGGTGTCGAAGTGCGTATTGTTTGGCACAATATCGCCCGGCTTCAGCAATGATCCAAACAAGATGCGTTCTGCGGCGCGGCCCTGGTGCGTGGGGATAATATGTTTCAATCCCGTAATGTCGCACACGCTTTGCTCGAATTTATAGAATGAGGTGGCGCCGGCGTACGATTCGTCGCCCAGCATCATACCGGCCCATTGCCGCGACGACATGGCCCCGGTGCCCGAATCGGTCAGCAGGTCGATGAGCACATCTTCAGCGGAAAGCAAGAAGAGGTTGTGCCGGGCGGCGGCGAGCGATTGGCGGCGTTGCTCCTCAGTGGTTTGCCGAATGGGCTCGACGGCCTTTATACGAAAGGGCTCGATGATTGTTTTGAACTTCACGGCGGAGATCTCCTAAGCGCTGCGACTGACCCTGGCTCACACGCGTACAGGTCACAGTATAGCCATCTCTGGATAGGGCACAAGCTATACTATGGTCACAGGCCGCCAGGTCACGCGCGGTGCATTTCATCTTGGCGCGTTCGCGGTATAATTGGCGCCTATGACAAACCGGGAAATAGCCGCCATGTTTGATCAAGTGGCCGACATGTTGGCCATCCGAGGCGATAATGTTCATCGCATCGCAGCCTACCGCCGTGCGGCGGAGAGCATCCGCGGACTCAGCCGCGACATCAATACCATTGCCGCCGAAGGTGGGCTGACCTCGATAGGGGGCATCGGCGATACGCTCGCCGAAAAGATTGTCGAAATGATCGAAAGCGGCCGGCTCGCTTTCTTTGAGAATCTAGCCGAAGAAATCCCGCCGGCGCTGGTCGGCCTGCTCCGCGTGGAAGGTCTAGGGCCGAAGCGCATCAAAACGGTCTACGAACAGCTTGGGATCACCACGCTCGAAGAGCTAAAGGTGGCTGCCGAGAGCGGTAAGCTCAGCACGTTGTCTGGCTTTGGGGCCCGCACCGAGAAGAATATTCTCAAAGGGCTGGCAGCCCTGGAGCGGCACGGTGATGAGCGCACCATCCTGGGCATTGCATGGCCTATCGCTCAGGAAATGCTCGCAGAGATTCGGGAGCTGCCCGGCGTACTGCGCGCCGAAGTCGGCGGCTCGCTGCGCCGTTTTCGGGAAACCATTGGCGACCTAGACATGTTGGCCGCGGCAGAAGATTCGAAAGCGGTCATGGAGGGCTTTGTCGCCTTGCCGCAGGTAGAGGCCGTTATCGTCCGTGGCCCTTCGAAAACAACGGTGCAGTTACATAACGGCATGCAAGTCGATCTGCGCGTCTTACCGCCGGAGCGCTGGGGAACCGCGCTGGTCTACTTCACAGGCAGCAAGGAGCACAACATTCGCCTGCGTGAGATGGCCCTGGATAAAAACTTGAGCCTGAATGAGCATGCTTTCCGCCCGATGGTCGATGGACGCCCGGTGAGCGAGGGCGAGATCTCCTGCGCTACCGAAGAAGAAGTCTACGCCGTCCTAGACCTGCCCTACATTGCGCCTCGCTTGCGCGAGGATCGCGGCGAAATTGAAGCGGCGCGGCGGGGCCAGTTGCCTACACCAATCGTGCTGGATGATATTGCTGGCGATCTGCACATGCACAGCAACTGGTCAGATGGCCGGCTGCCCATCCTGGAGATGGCGCGCGCAGCCCGTGAACGGGGCCGGCGCTATATCGCGATTACAGACCACTCCGTGAGCCTGGGCATTGCCAACGGGCTGAGCGTGGAGCGCGTGTTGGCCCAGGCTGAGGAAGTACGGGCAGCAAGAGAAGCCATGGGCGACGACTTCTTCGTATTGCACGGCACGGAGATGGAAATTCGGGCCGACGGCGCGCTCGACTTTCCCGATGAGCTCCTGGCGCAGCTCGATTTTGTGATTGCCAGCCTGCACACGGGCCTCAGCCAATCGCGCGAGCAAGTGACGGCGCGGGCCCTGTCCGCCATTCGCAACCCGCACGTAGACATGTTGGCGCACCCCACCGGCAGGCTGCTTCCAGAACGAGCCGGCGCCGACCTGGACATCGAGGTTGTGCTGGATGCAGCGCGGGAAACAGGCACGGTTCTAGAGATTAATGCCAATCCACGCCGACTGGATCTGCGCGACACCCATGCCCGGCGGGCCATCGAAAAAGGCGTCCTGCTGGCGATTAACACCGACGCGCACCGCGCTTCAGAGCTGGACCTGATGCACTTTGGCGTCGGCGTGGCGCAGCGCGCCTGGGTCGGCGCCGATGTCGTGGTCAACACCTGGCCTCTGGAGCGGTTGCGGAGCTATCTGGCCCGCAACAATCAAGAGTAGGCAAATAAGGCAATCCCGGTCACACCTGTCGTGGAAGACGCGTTTATGGGTCTCGAGCAAGAAACGTTAGCCATCCTGTCCACTGTGGCGCTCGACAAGCAGTACCCCCCTGGCACAATCCTTTGCCGCCAAGGGTATATTGAAGATACCTTCTATATCATCAAGGAAGGCAGCGTCGCAATCGTTCAAGAAACGGAGGACGGCGAGGAGAGGCTGCTGGCCATGCGGCGCCCCGGCGAATATTTCGGCGAGCTAAGTCTGCTCGACGAGACGCCGCGCGTTGCGACCTGTGTGACAGCGACAGAGTGCAGGGTGCTGGAGGTGACCGGGGACTCGTTCGATACCGTCGTACGCCAGAACCCTTCGGTGGCCTATGCGCTGGTGCGCCATGTCGTGCGTATGCTGCGCGAAAATGATCGCAGCGCGCTAGAAGACCTGGCTAGAAAAAATCGCCAGCTTGGCGAAGCGTACGATGAGTTGAGCCTGGCGCAGGCGCGGCTGGTGGAGAGCGAGCGGCTGCAGCGCGAGCTGGAGATCGCTGCCACAGTGCAGCGCTCGTTGTTGCCGGCCCAGCTACCTCAATTTCATGACTACCGCTTCTCCAGCTTCTTGCGCCCGGCGCGCCACGTGGGTGGCGACTTTTTTGACGTCATCGAGCTGGACGACGACCATGTGGCCTTCTTGCTGGCAGACGTGGTTGATAAGAGCATCCACGCGGCCTTAATGATGGCCGTGACAGGACGCTGTTCCGCACCGAGAGCCGGCGCTCCCATTCACCCGTCGAAGTGGCCTATGCCGTTCACCGCGGTATGTTGGACATTTCGGAGGACGCCAAGATGTTCCTGACGGCCTTTTACGGCGTGCTGCACCGCCCTTCAGGCACGCTGCGCTATGTCCTTGCCGGGCACGAGCACCCGCTGTCGCTGCGGCCAGGGCATGAAGTGACCTGGCTGCCGGGCAAAGGCCGCTTCCTGGGTATGCTCGATCCATTGCACCTCGACGAATACGTGGTCACTCTACAAAACGGCGACCGCCTCTTACTATTCAGCGACGGTGTGACGGACGCCATGAATGGCAGCGACCAGCCGTTTGGCCACGACAGGCTCTCGCGCACGATCATGGAAAACCGCGATCGCTGGGGCGAGGATCTGCTGCAGGTTATCTCTGCAGAGGTTGATGCTTGGGCGGGCGAGGCGGCAACTTACGATGATCTGACGATGCTGTTGGTGGAAACAAACCCCACCGGGCCCATAATGACAGTGTAGGTATGGCTCGCTTTCAAAAACCACCTGATCCTAGGGAGTCTAATCTGAAGCCGCGCCGTGAGCGCAGAAATCGCCACAGCACTGGCGAACCGTTTCCGTGGCTGTGGTTTGGCCTTGGGCTGGCCGTTACGGCACTGGGCATCGTGATGGCGCTGTCGCTGGTTAATGTCTTGCTGGCCCGAGAACCGCTGACCACGGCGTTGGCCACGCCAACGATTCTCCGCCTGACGGCGCCGCCCAGCGCCGAACCGTCGGTCACTGCCGACCTACCGACGCCCACCCCCATCCCCACGCTGACGCCGGTGCCGACCCGAGATCTGGCATCGCCTCCGGACCAGGTGGCCTTGGGGTATTATGCGGCGGTCTCTGGTACGGGCGAAGCCGGCCTGACGATTCGCGGCGGACCCAGCACGGATAACGTCCGCATCCAGCGTGCTACGGAAGGTACATTGATGCTGGTGATCGGCGGGCCCGAAGAAGGCGGCGATTATAGATGGTGGCAGGTGCGCCTGCTAGACGGCACGGAAGGTTGGGCTGCCGAAGACTTCCTGGCGCCGGCGGCCGCGCCAGGCGCCGTGCCCACGGTGGAGCCAGAAGGAGACGATGAATAAAATGAACCAGATTCTTAACTCGCAGGGAGGCCAGAATGGACGGGGACGTTACCGGCTGAAGTCATTGCTTGTGTGTCTGCTGCTGTTGGCGGGAGTGGTTCTCGGCGCTGCGCCACAACAGGCCGCCGCCCAGGAAGACGAGCCTGCAGTTCGGCTGCGTTTACGCCGTGACTTTGGCTATGGCGCCGGCGCGCAGATTCAGGGCCGATTTTCAATCCTCGCCGACGGGCCCGACGACCTTCAGCGCGTGGCCTTCTATCTGGACGAGCAGCTTATCGGCGAAGATGACGAAGCGCCTTTCCGGCTGCAGTTCAATACCAGTGGTTACGAGTTGGGGTGGCATACGCTGCGCGCCGTTGGCTACACGGCAGATGGACGCGAGCTACCGTCAAACGCCGTGCAGCGGCAGTTCGTTTCGGCCGGAAGCTTCAGCACAATCGTGGTTATCGTGCTGTTGCTGGTCGTTGGTTTGCGAGTGGTCAGCCACTTCATTACCAAGCGGAGCGGATCGGGTGCAGAAGGAAGCTATGGCATATATGGAGGCGCCGTGTGTCCACGCTGCGGCCGGCCTTTTGCGCGGCACTGGTGGGGAATTAACCTGGTGGCGATGAGGCTGGACCGCTGCCCACATTGCGGCAAATGGCACATTTCCAGGCGAGCATCTCCGGAAGAGCTGCAGAGCGCCGAGCGCTTCGCCCGCGAGCTAGATGGTGAGCAAGAACCGCAAGCGCCGCAGGGCGACCCTCAGGACGATCTGCGCCGCCGGTTGGAGGAGTCGCGGTTTGATTAGGCGGCCGCGCGGAGCTGATAAAGCCAGGTGACGAATGGATAATGAAGAGCGCATCGAACAGCTTCGAAAACTAATCGATTTCTATCGCTACCATTATTACGTACGCGACTCTGCTCTGATCAGCGACGCGGAGTTCGACGAGCTTTATAACGAATTATTGCGTTTGGAGCGCGAGAATCCGGAGCTGGTGCGGCCCGACAGTCCCACTCAGCGTGTCGGTTCGGAGCCGGCCGGCGCCTTTGAGAAAGTCGCTCATGTTGCGCCAATTTTAAGCCTCAGCAGTGGCCACAATTTTCAGGATGTTGTTTCCTGGCGGGCGCGCATTGGGCGGTTGCTACCCGGCGGGGCGGACGACATAGCTTATGTGGTGGAGCCGAAAATTGACGGCCTGACCGTGGTGCTGACATATGAAGAGGGGCGCTTCGTGCGCGGCGCGACCCGGGGCAATGGCCGCATTGGCGAGAACGTCACCGCCAATTTGCGCACGTTGTATGCTCTGCCGCAACGTATCCCCGTGGACCCCGAGGCACAAGTGGCTGTTCCTGGCAGTATCGTGATACGCGGCGAGGTTTACTTTCCGCTTGACCGCTTCGCCGCGTTTAATGAAGATCAGGCAAATCGCGGCGACCGCGTTTACATGAATCCACGCAACGCGGCGTCAGGATCGCTGCGCCAGCTTGACCCGCGCATTACGGCCAGCCGGCCGTTGACGCTGTACTGTTACGACTTTATAGCCTGGCAGGACGGCGACATTCCGCGCAGCCAGTGGGAAAGGCTGCACCTGCTGCGCGCGCTGGGCTTCCCCGTGCCACAGGATGTTACCTTTTGTCAGACGCTCGACGACATTGGCGCCGAGTATGAGAAGTGGCAGCAACGCCGCAACCAGATCAACTATGAAGTCGACGGCATCGTCATTAAGCTGGACGACCAGTCCATGGCTCAGGACCTGGGCGTGGTTGGCAATGAGCCGCGCGGCGCGCTGGCCCTGAAGTTCCCCGCCCAGGAAAAAACAACGCGGTTGCTGGACCTCGTGGTGAATGTGGGGCGTACAGGGGTTCTGGCGCCCAACGCCACGCTAGAGCCGGTGGAAATTGGCGGCGTGGTCGTGCGCAATGCCACGCTGCACAACTTTGAGGAGATTGCGCGTAAGGATATTCGCATCGGTGATCGTGTTGTCGTAAAGCGAGCCGGTGACGTGATCCCTTATGTGGTGGGCCCGGTGGTTGAGCTGCGAGATGGCTCGGAGCGCCCGGTGACGCTACCGCAGGTCTGCCCCTTCTGTGCTGCGCCAGTCGAGCGCGTGGAGGGAGAAGTCGCGATCTACTGCGATAATCCTGCGTGCCCGGAACAGCTCGTGCGCCGCCTGGAATATTTTGTCAGCCGCGGCGCCATGGATATCGGCAGCTTTGGCGCCAAAACCGGTGTGCAGCTGATTGAGCAGGGGATGATCAGCGATGTCGGCGATATTTATTACCTGGACCGCGAAGCGTTGTTGACTTTAGAGGGGTTCCAGGAAAAGAAGGTGGACAACCTGTTGGCCGGCATCGAGGCCAGCAAGCATCAGCCGGCCGACCGCTTGCTGACGGCTCTGGGCATCCGCTTTGTGGGCGGCGTGGTGGCCCGCCTGCTGTTGCAGGCGCTGGGCAGCATTGACCGCATCATGGAGGCGTCTGAGGAAGAGCTAACAGCCATCGAGGGCATTGGCCCCCAGACCGCGGCGTCGGTCGTGGCCTGGTTTGAGGACGAGCGACACCGGGCTCTGCTCGCCAAGTTGCGCGCGGCCGGGCTGACCTTGGCCGTCGAGCAACCTGATGAAAAGGGTGCGCAGCCGTTTGAGGGCAAAACGTTCGTCGTAACGGGCACGTTGCCCAGCTTTACGCGTGACGAGGTGAAGGCATTCATCGAGCAGCGCGGCGGGCGAGTGACAGGCTCAGTGAGTAATCGCACAGATTATCTAGTTGCCGGGGAAGCCGCGGGCAGTAAGCTGGATAAAGCGCTGAGCCTCGGCGTCGCCATTCTTAGCGAAGCCGATTTACGCCAACTGAGCGAAGGCGGCTAGCTCCCGCCCAGCCATCGCCGGTTACACCTGGCTCGTGGGGCTGCGGCGTTCCCGACTGGAGCCACGATCGCGCAACAGCATCAGCAAGTAGATGGGCCCGCCGATCAAACCCGAAAGCCTTTGCAGCACGAATACTAGCAACGAGAGGGCTACAGCCTGATCGCTACTTAGCTGCGACGCAAAGAGGGTCGGAGCCACGAGCTCCCGTGGGCCCAGGCCGCCGACCGACGGAACCAACAGGCTGATAGACAGAATGGGGATGACCAGGAGGTAGTGCGCGAAGGCAATCTCAAAGTCGAGCGCGCGGCCTGCCGTCCACCACCAGAGCACGAGAATGATGTTAAAGACGAGGGAGATCAATAAGGCGCGCACAATAGCGGGCCGGCCAACGGCATTCACCGCGCTCAGTATACGGGCAACTGGTCCATCGCCGACGGTAGAGAAAAAGGACGGCAGCACGCGCCCAATGCGGCGCAAGAGATGGCCGCTCAGCAACAGTGCGCCTCCAGCCAGCCCCACAACTGAGACACCCACAACGAGGGCCAGGAGCTCGGCTGGGAAGTCTGGCGGACGGAAGGGTAGGGAGACGAGAGCCATGATGAAAAGGACAAGCAATCCGCTTAACCGGTCCAAAATGACGGTGCCCGCGGCGACCTCGCCAGGCACATCGCGCGTCACTTCGACCACGCGCATGACGTCCCCACCGAATGAGGTCGGTAGAAACGTGTTGAAAAAGCTGCCGACAAAGTAGAGGGCGATGAGGCGCGGCAGAGGAACGGTAACGCCGAGACCTTGCAGCAATACAAACCAGCGGCCTGCACGGACCAGGAGGCTGAGCATGATCAGACCAAACCCAACCAGGACCCACGAAAGGTGGGCCTGTAGCAGCGTTTGTACGAGCTCGCCCAGGTCGATCTGGCTGAGCACGAAGCTAAGCCCTGCAATGGTGACCGCAATCTTTAGAAAGTCGCCGAGCCGTGGACGTAAGCGGGTCATGGGTCAGCCCTCCTGCCTGATCGTCCAAACGGCCCATATGCACACCAGCAGGGCCAACATCGTGAGCCCCAGGCCGGCGAGAAAGATGGACGGGCGATATTGCCATTCAACCGTGTGCGCGCCAGCAGGCACACATACGGCGCGAATGGCCGTGTAGGCCGTCAGCGGCTCGGCCGGCGCGCCGTCGATGCTCACATGCCAGCCAGGATAGGCCGCCTCACTGACAACTAGAATGCTAGGCTGCTGGTTGCTGGTGGCGATGCGCCAGCGCGTGGCGCTGCGTTCCAGCAGCCGCGCCTCGCCAGCGCCACCGGCTCCGGCGGCAGCCATGCAGGAAGGCTGCCGCCGCAGGATCACGGTTTGCGCCGGATCGAAATCCTGGTCATGAATGCGTCGCAGCGCCTGGCCATCCTCGGCAATTAGCTCGACAAGGCTCACCAGCCGTACGATAGGCATCACACGCGCCCGCCGGTAGATCCAGGCGTTTGCCGAACTGTGAATGGGTGCGAGCCCGCGGTCGCCTTCGACGTAGTTGTCCAGCGGTACGCCGGAGATCACGTAACCTGTGCTCAAGATATCGTAGGCCGTGGAGCGTGGATCGGGCACCGAGCCGGTCAGATTGTCAAGGGCCGCCAGGGCCAGCGCGTTGTAGGCAAATACGCTGTGGACGCCGGCAGCCGCAGCGCCGTTTTGTTCGAAGATAGAAACGCCCCAGGGCAGCACACGCTCCTCGGTCTGGCCGATGACCTGCGCCGTTTCTTCCCAGAGCGGAGCTGGCGCGGTCGGCTCTTGGCGCACCATTTTAGATGAAAAGGTCCACAGATCGGCAAGGATCAAGATGGCTAAGGCAACTACCAGCAGCCTTCCTTGCGCGGCGCTGCCAGGCGCGTGCAGATAGCGCCACAGTAGCCAACCGCCGATCGCCAGTACGGCGATCAGCCACGCCCAACCGCCCACCTGGTGCCAGAGGCGCCCGGTTTCGTCGCCAGGGTGCAAAGCGGCAAATGTCGCGCCTGTGGCCGCCAGGCCTGCGAATGCGGCAGTGATGGCGACAGCCAACACAGGCAGGAAGACAGCATGTAAGGCCGCGTCGGCCGGGCGTCGCCGCCAATGGCTAATGGCGTCGGCAAGCAGAAAGCCCATGGCAAAGGTGTAAAGCACACCAGCCCGCGCCGGAGCGCGCGCCAGACGAAATGGCGGCAGCAGAGCGTACAATTGCTCGTACAGAAAACTGTTGCGGCCGAGGGCAAGCCATAGACCGAGTAATGCAAGAATTACAAATAGCCACGTCCGCGGCGACGGACGTTTCAGCGCCAGGGCAAGGGCCAACAACGGCACAATGCCGGCGTAATATGCAAACTCTTCGAATACCGGCACGCTCCAGTAACCAATGCGCGTCGGCTCGCCAAAATATTCCGGCAGCAAGACGGTGAGTAGATGGCCAATGGGCAGCGAGAACTCACTGGCGCTTTGAAAATCGGCGGAAGCCACGCGGCTGGAGCTTTGGGCGAACTGTAGCAGGGGCAGGAGCTGTACGCCGGCCAGCCCGATGCCTGTAAGCGCAGAAATGGCAAAGAGCCGCCAGGGACGCAGGCTCGACGTATCGACGCTTAAATAGACGTTGAGCACAAACCAGATCAGGCTGACATAAATCAGAGAAGTGGTGTGGCCCGCTAGGATGGCCAGGCCAAAGGGTATGCCGGCGACTATCGTGGCGGCGGTCGATTTCCTGCGCCGTGCCCATACGGCCGCGGCCAGCAGCCAGGGCAACCAACTGAACGTGGCCAGCACGCCTAGATGGCCGGCCAGTATGCGGGCGCCCACAAAACCACTGAAGGTAACAGTCAGCGCGCCGAGAAAGGAAGCGGGCCAGGATGCGCCAAACATCCGCGCGGCGATGAGCATGCCGCTAGAAAGTACAAGGAGGTGGAATAGAAGGTGCCAACTCAGCGCTATGCGCACCGGCATGACAAGTGCCAGCCAGGTTGGTGGATAAAAGAGCGCCACTTGTGGATTGGCCAGGAAGGGGTAGCCGGCCGCGTGATATGCGTCCCAAAACGGGAGCTCGCCGCGCATAACTGCGTCACGGGCAAAGGTGAGCCAGGGGATAAATAGGGCGCGGATATCCGCGCCGCCTGTGGCCCACCCTTCAGCCGGCAGCAGAATGGGCCGCAAGAACAGAAGAGCCAGCAAGAAAAGCAAAATGGAGAGCAGGAGAGCGGGTTGGCGAGCCAATTGACGCGGAATGCGGCGCAAGCGACGAGTCGGGTTCACAGCATACTGCTTCTCTGATATCATGGGCGCACGATTCCGCGAACAATAAAGAAAGCAGGCAGTATAGCCAGCGTGTGATTGCCCGGCAACTGGACCTCTCCTATACTACGCGCCTGTACCGCGGCAAGCGGGAAGCCACTCGATGGCGCTTGCCTGGAGTATGAGCAGGCTGCAATTCGATGCCAGAAGTTGACCGTTCCAGACAAACCTTCCTTGTACGCCCCCTGGTCATCCTAGTTCTCTTGCTCGCTGCCTATCTGCGCCTGGCCAACCTGCCGGATGTGCCTTTTGGATGGCATCCAGACGAGGCGACCAAGGCGCTGCTAGCCCGCGATGTGCTGGTGGGGAAATACTTTCCAGCTTTCTTTTCAGCCTTTACCGGGCGCGAGGCGCTATACGTCTATCTGCAGGCGGCCCTGTTCGCGCTGGCCGGTGAACAGATCTTCGTGACACGCCTGCTCTCCGCTTTCTGCGGCATCCTGACGGTGGCGCTGACCTACGCCACAGGCAGCCGCCTCTTCAACCGGCGCACGGGGCTCATGGCGGCGATATTCCTGGCCACGTTGCTGTGGCACCTGATTGCCAGCCGCAACGGCTACCGGGCCGTCATCCAACCACTGGTGCAGGTGCCGGCGCTGCTGTTGATGCTGCAAGGGATGAAAACCGAAGGCCACCGTTCGCTGCTTTCATTTGTGTGGGCGGGCCTTTGGCTCGGGTTAACGCAGTACACCTACACAGCGGCGCGCATCTTTCCACTGTTTATCCTTTTGATAGCTGGGTGGCTGACCTTACGAACGCCAGGCCGCGTTTGGGCGCGGCGACGAGGCTTCATGGCAATGGGCCTGGCGGCGGCGCTAATATGCGCGCCGCTTGCGCTGCATTTTCTGCAAAACCCGGTGGACTTCTTTGGCCGGGCGGCGCAGGTCTCCGTATTCTCTGACGCCTGGTCGGGCGGCGAACCTCTGGCGCGCCTGTGGCAGAGCGTTAAGGAAACGGCGCGCATGTTTACGATGTGGGGCGATATCAATTATCGTTTTAACATCGCCGGCCGGCCCGTGTTCGGCGCAGTCGACGGGGCGCTCTTTTACGCCGGACTTGTGTTGGTCTTATGGCGCGTGCTTCGCTGCCGCGGTATGGCGCAGACAGCCGCGGTGATAACGATTCTCTGGATTGTCGTCCTCGTGGTGCCGATGACCCTGTCGGCCGAGTCGCTGCCCTACTACCAGCGCGCCATTGGCATCTTGCCGGCAATAGCCTTCCTCCCTGCGCTGGTTGTCGACGCTGCCCTAGATTGGCTGGGCCAACGCAAAGGGCTGGAGTCGGCCCTGCGACGTGCCTTGCCCGCCGCGGCTGCGCTTAGTTTGGCAGTCTGGCTTGGCGCACGCGCCCATGGCCACTACTTCGACGACTGGCACATGAGTGAGCGCAACGACGACGACCGCCGCGTAGCCATGGTTTACGTCGCGGACTACCTGAGCGAGCGTCCGGCGTCTGGCCGGCTGTATCTCTCCACACAGTACGTGCAACACCCGACCCTGGCATTGCTGGCACCGCGGCAATATGACCAGGTGCGCTGGTTTGACGCCCGCCAGAGCCTACCTTTGCCGCAGCCGAGCAGCCAGGCGACCTATGTTCTGCTGCGCGAGAACCCCGCACAGAAGCGGCTGCTGGAAGCCCTGCCCGGTTTGTCAAGCGAGTTCACCGCAATGGACCGCTTTGGACGGCCGGTTTTTGACGTGATCACTTATCAGGCTACGGAGTGGCCCACGGCCAACGAAACCTCGACCGCCTATTGGTCCTGGGAAGTGACCTTCAACGACGCGGCACATCGAAATGCCATCGCCTTGCCGGTCAATTTCGGAAACGTGCTGTCGTTTGCCGGCCACAACCGCCATCCACAGGAGGCGCAGCCGGGGCAGCTCCTGGAGCTGACGCTTTTCTGGGAAATCCTAGAGCGCCCCGAACGGCACTACACCTTTTTCGCGCACGTGCTCGACGAAAACAGCCAGGTCATAGCCGGCTATGATGCCAACACCTATCCGTCGCCGTTTTGGGACGAACAGGGCGGCGAGCTGCTGCTGAGCTATTTCCCCATGCAGTTGCCCGGCGGCCTGGCTGAGGGGAATTACCAGCTCGAGATAGGCGTTTATCACCAACCCAGCGGCGAACGGCTGTTCGTGCTGCAAGACGGCGAAATAGTCGCCGACCGACTGCTGCTGAAACCGTTAGTGATTAGAGCGGGCCGATGATGGAAGCTATCGAGCCTGGCCAGACGGGGAAGCGGCGGGAGCGCCTGATCTTCATCTCCGCCGCCCTACTGCTGCTGGTAGCCTTGCTGCTGCGAACCTACGATCTTGATGGCGTGCCCCCTGGCGTGCATTACGACGAAATTCTGAACGCAGAGATGGCCGAACTCGCACTGCGCGATGGACCAAGAATATTTTATGACAGCGGCGGTGGGCGTGAAGGGTTATACCACTTGTTCCTGGCAGCTTCGCTCAGCTTGCCCCTTCCGCTGGCTTGGCAACTGCGGCTGCCTTCTGTGATGTTAGGCATGATTACCGTCGTCTTCAGTGGATTGTGGGTGAGCCGCGCTTTCGGCCGGCCGGTGGGGTTGATGACCCTGGGGCTCATGGCGGCGGCGTTCTGGACGGTATGGATCGGTCGCGTGGCGCTGCGCGCGACTACGGTGCCGCCGGTCGCGGCGATAGCGGCCTACTTGCTTTTGCGCCTGCTCTATGATCGCTCCATCTCCCGCTGGCAACAGACGTTGCTAGCCGTTTCTTGTGGCGGGATCGTGGGCCTGTCATTTTATACCTATCGCGCCGGTAGTATGATCATCCTCCTCTTCTTCTTGTTTGCCCTTTACCTACTGCTATGGCATCGCGAACAGGCAAGAAAGCTGTGGCTGCCATTGGTCGTAGCCTTGCTGGTTGGGGCGCCCATCATCTGGCTGATGGCGACTCAACCTGAGATCGATCCCAGGTTTGCACAGGTCGCGTTACCTTGGCAGGCGCTGTTGCGCGGCGACGCGGGGCCCGTGCTACAGGGCGTGGCGGCTAACCTGGGCATGTTCTTCTGGCAGGGCGACCTGGATAGCCATTACAACCTGCCGGGCCGGCCCCTGTTCGAGCCGCTCGGCGCTGTGTTTTTCGTCGTAGGCCTGGCCGTCGCTGCCCTTCGCTGGCGTCAGCCGCCATATGCCTTCTGCCTGCTCTGGTTAGCGGTGGGCATTGTGCCGGGGATATTTACCGTGCCGGCCCCTAGTTTTGTGCACACGGTGACCGCGCAAGGTGTGGTCTATATCTTTCCGGCAATCGCCGTGCAAGGGTTATATCGCCGTATCGCCGCGCGCAACCGCAGACGGGCAACTAGCGTCAGCTCGGCGCTCGTTGCCGTTTTACTGGCAGTAACCTTTTACGGGACGGTGGTTGACTATTTTATGCGCTGGCCGATGGTCGAAGAGGTGCGTGCATTTCACCAGGCGGACCTGGCGCTGGCGGCCCGGGATATTGATACGCTGGCCGCTGAACCTGTCGCTGTCTGTAGCTCCGTGCTCAACGAAGACGACAGCTTCTGGCGCAGCGGACGCCAGTCGCTGCGCTTCATGATGCGGGGCGATACGACCAGGGTGCGCTGGTATGATTGCGCCGCGGCGCAGGTCATGCCCGCAGCGCGGCGCGCGCATCTCTACTTTCCCAACGAAGCGCAGCCTAACGACTGGCTAGGGCTGCAGCCTGCCGGCGAACGTGAGTCTTTGGCTCTGGCCCCAGGCGTCACGCGCATTACTCTCGACGGCGCTCAGTGGCAGGAGCGCCTGCTGCAGCGACTGGCGCAGCAAGGGCATGTTATCCAACCCGTGCAATTTGGGGGCGACATATCGTTCCTGGGTTATTATCTGTCCGCACCAGAAGTGGCTGCGGGCAATGAAGTGACACTGTTGACAACCTGGCGGGTGCTCTCGCCAATGCCGGGCGATCGCTCCGTGTTTGTCCATGTCTTGGCGCCAGACGGCGGACTGGCGGCCCAGGGCGATGCGCTTAGCCTGTTATCGGATACCCTACAAGCCGGCGACATGGTAATTCAGCGCCATCGCTTCACAATCCGCCAGGGTACGCCGGCAGGGGCTTATGCCATATCCGTTGGCGTCTATTCGCGCCGCGGCGCGCATCCACCCCTCGTCATTACGCACGGCGCCGCAACGCGCGATGCACGGTTGGAGCTGACAACACTGACAGTTCACACTCCCTGATGAACCATACTTAGCCCTTTCGAATAGCCCTTGCGTACTGGTTGACCGTGCCCCACGGCGCCGTTATATTGGCGTTGTGAAAAATGATTCCGAGACAGCCAGAAATGGACGACTGATCAGGCTTGCGCTGCTGCTCGCGACCATGCTCCTGATGTCTATGGTTGCCTGCACGGAAGCGCCGGTAACGGCGCTGCCCACGGCCGCCGCTACCGCCTTAGTCGGCGACATTTATGTGCCGCCAGCAGGCGGAGACGAGCCAGATCCGCCGAATTTGCCAGTGCCTCCTACCTGGACGCCGGGCCCCACAGCAGCTGCAAAGGAAAACGAAGCGTGGGTGCCGCTGGTAGTCGTTGCGCCTACGGCCACAGCCATATTGCCCAGCAGTACGCCGCTGCCACCAACCATGACGCCCACGCCCGATGTAACGGCCACGCCGACACGTTACGTCAGCCAGATTCCATACGATTTGCCGCCTTCTGAGCTGCTGGGGCCCACAAAGATGGGCCTGCACGTGATCCTGAACAATAGCCCGGCGATCATGGAGTTCGTGCGCGTGGCACAGCCGGCTGTGATGAAGTCAGTGGGCGACTTCGGCTTCCTGGCCGAGGTGAAGCAGGTCTCGCCGCGCACAATCACCATTGGCCGTTTCGCGGCGCCGCACCAGGAAATTGCGGGCAATCCCGAAGAGGCAGCGCGCCAGTTCGTGGCCGAGCAGCTAGAAATTTACCGGCTAAATCCATATGTTGATTACTGGGAAGGCTGGAACGAGCCGGATCCGAACCTTGATGGGATGCCCTGGTATGCACGATTCGAACAGGAGCGCGTACGCGAAATGGCCAAACACGGTTTCCGCGTGGCCATTGGCGGTTTTGCCACCGGCGTTCCCGAGATGGATGAATTCGCCCTATTTCTGCCCGCGGTCCGCACGGCCATGGAGCACAACGGCATCCTCTCGTTGCATGAATATGGCGCGCCGACCATCGACTATCTTTACGGCGATCCGCTGCCAGATTATCCGGCGTATCCCGACCGCGGCTCGCTGGCCTTCCGCTATCGCTGGTATTACCGCGATATTCTCGAGCCTAACGGGCTCGTCATTCCGCTGGTGATTACGGAACAAGGCATCGACGGCATCATCGGTGGGCGACCTGGGCCGGGTGGATTGGGCTGGCGCGATTTCCAGGATTATTGGCGCGAGCTCGGCGTCTGGGGCAGCGACGGAGTGCAAGCCTACGTCAACCAGTTGGCGTGGTATGACGCCGGCGTGCGCCAGGATGGCTATGTCATTGGCTTCACCATCTTTACCGCGGGCGGCGGCGATCGCTGGCGATCGTATGAGGTGAACGACATCTTGCCGCAGCTAGCGGCCTATGCGCGCAGCCAGCAGTAACGCGTCTGTCGCCGGCAGATCAGCGGTAGCGGTCAGGGTCAGTGGATGCCTGTAGCGGCACACGTGGCGCCTCGTAGCTCGTAGTGAGATTGAAGCGGCGCAGCGGATCGATTAAGCCGCGAACCTGTTGCGAAACATCTCCAAAGCAGCAACCAGAGCCCAGGTTCCAGGTGGCCGCTCCTTTGACTTCCGGGAAGTGGGCATACAGATGGGAAGCCCAGGCAATATCGGCCATGGCTCGGTCCACAGCAGGGATATTGTCGTAAGCCCAGCCCCATTCGGTGATAAGCACGGTGGGCCGCGGGATGCTGTGCTCGTCGCATATCTCAAACAGACTCAGGAATCGCCCCACGCGGAAGGGATAAAGCTCGCGAATGTCGTCGGCCGAGAGGCTGCCTTCATGTAAGGCAATGGCCAGACGGTCGGGGTTCTCTCCGGCGAGCCGTAAGAATTCAAGCATTTCAGGCGACTGCCAATGTCGCGGTTCAGGTTCGCCCGGGGCCCAGCTAAAAGCAGCCCAGCGGAATCCGTCGGCCATCATCAGACGCGCTGTCTCCAGGGCGAACTGCGCCAGCCAAACCGAGCGGTTCTTGTCTACCTCGTTAATGGTCTCCACCCAAACCAGTTCTGGATCTAACTCGGGCGGAAACTTCTCGCGATGAAACTCCCAGTGCGCGCGGGCGGCTACTGCGGGTGGCAGGCTATAATCCGGCACGCCGCCTGTGGCACGGAAGACAAGGGTATGCTGCACGCCGCTTTCCTGCATCAGTAGCTGTGCCTCGTACAGTGGTTCAGCGTTATCGACCGTCTTCAGGAAGAAGGGGATTCCGGCCGCATCCAGCTCCTGCATCCACTGGTCGAGGTGATCCTTTTCTTCAAGGAACGTCACGTGAAAGCCAATTTTCGAGAAAGCGAGCTGGCGATCCGTTCCCTGGAGGGCCAGCATGCGCGCCGCCACATCAAGCGTCGCGAACGGCTCCGGAGTGGGCGATGAGACAATCGGCGCCGCCGTCGGCGACGCTGGCGCCACTGTTATTTCCGGCGTCATGGTTTCGGCGCCGCTCGCACTGCCGCCGGTTGAAAAGGGGAGGTAGGAGGTGTCTTCTGTCGCTTGCGAGGTGGCAGCGGGACTGGCCGCACCAGTGGTGGCGCTGGCGGCCGGGTAAATATAAGGCGCTGGCGTGGCGCTGGGCGGTGGATAGCCGTAGGGCTCCGGCGTCGCCGTTGGGACCCTCGAGAGCGTCGCGATGGCGGGAGCAGTAACCGTCGCCAGTCCATCGCTGGTCACCGTGAGCGGAGGGGAGGGCGATTTTCCGGCGGAATTGCCGCCACAGGCCGCCAGACATTGAAGCAGGACGGCGGCTATCAGATAGTGTAGGTATCTGCGAATTGACAATTGCAGGTTCATCATAAATGTGTGCTTGGGCCCCAAAGCCGGCGACGTCTAAACGTACTGCTTCCTTGCCATATCGGGAGTCGAGACCGGTTCCACCTGGCGAGGACCACCTGCGATGCGTAGCGCCACCCAGGCAGTTAGCACGTAGGTTAATACCATCAGATTGAAGGCAAGGCGGATGTTCTCTACCGGCCATTTATAGTAGTCGGCGACCAGGGCGACGACGCCAAGGGCAAAATAGGACAGTTGCAGCCTGTATGGCCGCAGTAGAGGAGCCACTGTCAGGGCCAGTATCGAGAAATAGCCGGTGTGCATCTTGGGACTGAGAATAAAGATCGCCGCTAATAAGATGGAGATGTCCTGTAGGTAGCCAAAGCGCTTCCAGGCAACAAACAGGAAGACCAGGGCAAACCCGGCGATAAGAATGGCGGAGTAAACATTGAGTGGCACATGTTGCGACGCGTCGTGGAAGCTGTTCCACAGCGCGCCAAGACTGACGCCGCGGAACTGGAAGGGATGCTCGCGCCGCTCTTGCGTCACGTCCCAGACCATTGCATCGCGTCCTCCCACCGCCAGAAAGGGCGCAAATACAATGAAAAAGACCATAAAGGGAATAATCAGGTAAGTCCACCTCTTCGTGTGAAAGAAGGCCACGGGTAACACAATAGCGCCTGACAGCTTGACGAGCATAGACAAGCCAATGGTCACGGCGGCCTTTGTATGGCCGTTCTTTATCAAGAAGTAAAGGGCAACCGCAATAAAAAAGACAATGATCGACTCGTCCTGGCGTCGTAAGATGGTGTTGCCGAACGTGAGCGGGTTCAGCAAGTACAGCGACGCTCCGTAGAAGCCGGCGCGCCTGTCCTGGGGCATGTATAACAATACGAGCGCCGCGAAAAGGTTGAAAAGCGAGAAGTAGACCATGAATGACAGAGTCGACCATGGGTTCAGGTGACCAAACAGGCCAGAAACGACCGCTGGTGGGATAAGAATGTAATTGGTCAGCGGCGGCGTGGTAGTAAAGACGTCACGATACAGGGCTCCTCCACTGAGGATCGTTTCCGCGCGCTCTAGCCAGGGATCCGCAAAGCGTGGCTGTTCGGTGGAGCCGTAGTAGCCTTGTGGCGCAAGGAACCACCAGGCGATCGCCAGGTAGACGACCAGGAGGACGAGAAAGAGAAGGGTGAGGCGCAGCTCATCGCGATACCGGCTAATCATCGCCTTTCAATCGCGGAGGTGCGCCTCACGTCAAATTCAGTGCAGGTAGATAACAAGCTAACTAGAACGGCAGACCGTATTGGGTCTACTTAATCCAGCGCTGTCACCGTATACCAGTCAAAATGAGGTTCTGAACCCAGATACTCATCTGAAGAGGCAAACACGCCGAAGTACCTGTTACCCAGATAGGTGCTGTCGTTGTGTTGGCCGAACAGATTCCCGTTGATATACAGCTTGATGTCGCCATTGGGATGGTGTTCGACGCGCCACACCTGATAATCGTGGGAGGGGTTGTTAACGGTGACTTCGCTGTAGTCGATCAGGTTCGGGCCGCGCCCAGCGTGCGTACGAGCATCGTGGAAGTCGACCCGCTTGAGCTGGAAATGCATGATGGTGGGGTTACCGAACCAGATGATGTTCAACCGGTAATAATGGTTGAAGCAGTTCTCGGTGACGTCCGGCGCCGGGCCGCACTCTTCGCCGTTCCAATCCGCGCCCCATATGAGGCCGTAGCTGTTAAGGTTGTCGGCGTCCTCCATACGCACGCTTGTCTCAATCGCGAATGGGGCGTTAGGAGCCATAGCCATCGGTCCGGCAATTCCATAGTCCCAGCGACCGCCGATTTTCAGCACGAAGTGATCGTTCTCATAGCGGCTGTGATTATTCGTGTCGTCCAGGTCCTGCCGCCGGATGCGCCAATCGGTGAAGGTAGCGCCAAAGTCATCACGATAGTTGCCTATTATTGTGCGAACCTGAGACCAGTCACTGGCGCCGGCCGGTCCATTGGCACGCACACGGTAGTAGTAGGTGTTCTGATAGCTGGGAGGATGATTGAAGCTGTGAGTCGGCCCGGTGACGTCATATGTCGTCGACGTCGCGAAGTTGGGAGCGTGAGACTCTTCGATGGTGTAGCTGGTGACGTTCGTGTTATCGGTCACGCTCCAGTTCAGGGTCCATTCGTTGCTGCTGCTCGGACGGCCAATCGGTGCCAGGGAGGGTACTGGCGGCATGGGGATCGGGTTGGACCAGAAGGGCATGTATTGCATGGTATCGGCGCTCTCGACCACCTGGGTGGCTGCGGCGACGGCCATACTCTGCTCGCTGCCGGTAATCATTGCCGTGTTGGTGATCCAATCACCTGGCACAACGGAATCGCTCAACTGTGCTTCGAAGGCCAGCACGATGGAAACGCCGTTGTTCACTGCGCCGCTCCAGGTAATGACGTCCGCCGTATAAGTGACCGTGCCGCCGCCGGTGAGGGAGACGGAATCCGTGATGAGCTCCAGGCCACCCGGCAGAGCATCTGTCATGGTGACGGCCGGATCGGGATCTGTGCCCTCATTGCTGATTTCGATGACGTAGTGCAGCGCGTCGCCGGGCAGGGCCTCTGCGCGGTCGACGCTCTTTGTAGAGTTTGAGAGATCGGGTGGGCGCGGCGCAATGTCCTGCGCGCCAACTGCTTGCCACACAAGGGCAAGGAGGAATGCTGCGAGAGTCGCGCTAAGGACAAGCAGGCGTCCTCGCAGAAAAGTATGGGGTCGTTCAGCCATAGTCACGCTCCTGGAAGAATTAAAGTCAGTCCGGTTTACTTCCCAATGCGGCCTATGTTACTAAGCTCCCATATTCTAGTCAATTGAGGTTGCTGCTTTATCGGAGCCGCGAGCCGGATGTGAGAGAGTCATGAGAGGCCGTTGGCGCGTTTTACTTTGCACGATCTTCGCCGACGCGTAGGTTGGTCAGATGAACATGATCCGCGTCTAAACCCAGCACGGTCTGGCGAGCGCCGCTAAGTAAGTCGTACATACCGGCAAGCAGAGGAATCTCACCAGTCGGCGTCTGCGGCGACAGGGTGATCTGGTGCGCGTCGCGGACAATCTGGCCCGGCTCCCAGCCCGACGTGGGTCGAATGTTGCAGTCTGGAGCGCCGTCGTGCTGCGCCCACATTTCGCCGTCGTACAGGTGCACAAATACCTGGTAGTTGGCTTCGATCGGCGCCAGCGCCTGCCAATAAAGCACCACATTCAGCGTAGAACCCGGCTGCACGGCACCCTGTATCGAATAGCCCAGCAGCCGTACCTGATTTTCCAGCGTAAGGCCTACCAGAGACTCACCTGTCTGCTGGGCCGGGACGACTTCCTGCGGGGTGCGCCACAGAGCCCGGCCGGCGGCCTCGACATAGGAGGGGGCGCCGACCGGGCTGCGGCTATGAACGTGCAGTGAGGGCGCCCCGTTTACAGTGACAACAGTCTGCAGCGGCGTCTGAGCAACGTACTGCGCGTCGTAAGGTAGCGCATCTTGTGCGTTGGCCGCGATGAGGAATGTTTCGAAGTCGCGGCAGTGGGTGCGCGGCGTTTGAGCCATGTACCAGGCCGTGACTTCTTCTTCCTCATTACTGCCATAGGGGTAATCTGCTACAAGCTGCGAGGCCACGCGCCAGCCTGCCTGGTGTGGGAAGCCGAATAGGCCATAGAGCGGCGGCTCCGACCAAGTCGTGACATAGAGCGGCGGCCGGTTCTCATGCCATGTGCGCTGCCGTTCTGGCGTGACGTCCACAAATAGCAGCATGACGAAGAGGGTAGACACGGCCACGAGCAGGCCAGCTACAAAGAGGGCCAGTCCGCGCGCCGGCCGCTTGCGGATGCGCTCATACAGGCATTGGCCGCCGTATGCCGCAACCAAGGCCAGGCCGGGAAAGATGGTGTAAATG
Source organism: uncultured Ardenticatenaceae bacterium (assembly GCA_964384155.1). Lineage (GTDB taxonomy): Bacteria > Chloroflexota > Anaerolineae > Promineifilales > Promineifilaceae > JAAYYY01. The sequence goes on along the minus strand of CAYLJW010000007.1, from coordinate 51,255 downwards.
TGCGTGCGTGGATCGGCCACGATTGCGGTGTAGAACAGCAGCGGCGCAAGCAGGCTCAGCAGCGCCGCCGTGATCTGGCGGCCGCGGATGGCGCAGGCGAGGCCCGCGGCCGCCAGCAGCAGCAGAAAGGCTACATAGTACGTGCTGTTATAAAACGTCGCCATGCGCCAGACGTCGGGCAGGCTCCAGCTAAAAAGCGTGCCGCCGAGCCTATCCTGCAGCAGGTAGCTGCCGGTGCCGGCAATTGTGGGGTTGGCGAGATAAGGAACGTAAAAGAGCCCCAGGAGCGCCGTTCCGATGAGCGCGCCGGCAACTGCGTGCCGGACTGCCACGGCCGGCGACTGTCGCCAGCGGCCTATGACCAACCAGGCGACCGCGGGCGCCACGAGTATGCCGTCGTAGTGCGCCAATAGGCCGCCCGCCAAAAAGGCGGCCGCCAGTAGCAGATCGACTGATCGCGCTCGTTCGCGGTAGCGGTCGGCAAACAGGAGGCTGAGCGTGCCCCATAACATTACCAGGCTCTGATATTGCAGGATGCGCGAGAAGGCGACGGCCAGGCCGCCGATGGTGAAAAGCAACGTGGCAAATAGCGCCGTCTCGGCGCGCAGCCAGCGCCGGCATAAAGCCGCAAAGGCCACGATGAGCATCAGGCCGGCCCAGATCACCGCGCCGCGGGCCCACAATTCGTCGATGGCTCCGCCGAGGCCCCATGAGAGCAGCGGAAGCAAGACTTCTACGGGGCCTTTCTGATGACGCAGCAGGGCCATCTCGTCGCCAAGCAGCGCCTGCGCGGCGCGCACCATGATCACGCCTTCATCGCCCTGAAACTCCTTGTAGGTCACGTTTTGCAGTCGTAGCCAGGCGCCAAGGAGCAGAATTAACAGCAGCGCCGCGAGGTAACGCCGGGGCCAGGCGGCCTGCTGTGCACCGTAAACCGCGGCGCGCGGCGACAGCGCCGCAGAAAAGGGGATCAGCAGTGCCACGACGGCGACCAACAGTAAACCTGCGGCGGGTATAGGGCCAGGCAAGTAAGAAAGCAGGAGCGCTGCGACGGTAGGCACGAGCAGCGCCAGGCCGGCGCCGCCGGCCATGCTCTCTAACAGTGGCCGCTGCCGCCGTAAGGCCATGGTCCACAGCAGCGTTGGACAGAAGAATAACCCACCGAAAATGAAGAATTGGCGAATAGGGCCCGGCGTCAGCGCTGGCTGGATCAGCAACGGTATCAAGCCACCGGCGAAGATGAATCCGGGCAAATAGGATAGCGACAAGCGGCCTAAATTCACTGAGGGCATTGAGGGGACTCCGTGCCACTGCCAGAGGTAAGGCTGGGTGCGACTTTATCTGACGTCATAAATGAAGATGGAGTAACCAATGCGATGATCGGGCTCGCGTTGGCGGAACCACGGAAAGACAGTTTTCTCTTGCAATGGCAGCTCCCACAGATTACTGACGCTAATCGCATAGATACCCGGCGCCGGATCGCCAGGATCGAACGGCGCATCCCACCACAGGTCGAAATGCCTGGGTAATCCCGGTAAAGGGTTGTAGGCAATACCGTAGTAGGCCGGGTCGGCCGAGCCAAACCAGGAGAAGTTAGGCCGCTGCACGTCGTTTTCGTCTAACCACTGTTGAAGGCGCAGCAGATCCTGCCCCCAATCCACGTTGCTGTCGACCAGGATCTGGTAGCCATTTGCCGGACCGCCGCCGACAATATTGAAGAAACTCAGATAATGTGGGTGCAGCAAGGTGGTAGCTACGACCAAGGCAGCGACGGGTGAGGCGGCGTAGATCGCGGCGAGCAAGCTGCGCGCCGGTATGTCGGGCCGGCCAGCATAGCGCTGCGCAAAGCGCGCCGCTGCGCCCGCGCCCGCAACGTAAATGAACGGCAGCATGGGCATGAGATGCCGGTAGCCAATGTTTAGGGCGCTTTGCATGCTCAACACGAAGTAAATGGCCGGCGGAAGTAATAGATAAAGGGCTTTACGCCGATCCCCCGCGCGCCAGGGGAAGGCAATATGAAGCACAACGGCGGCGACCAGGAGCACGAGCGTGGGCAGCGGCGTCTTGACTAGAAAGGCGACGGGAAAGTAGGCGCGAAAACCGTCGATAGAGGTGGCGCCAAGCAGAAAGCTTGGCCGGCCGCCTTCGCTGAGCAGCAGGATCTGCTCCAATCCTGCCCAGAAGGTGGGCATGGGCCCGGGCACGCCGCTCAGGGAATTGAGCTGTGTGCTGGCGAAATTCAGCGGGCCCCACTGCCAGCCAAACACGGCCCAGACCACGAACAAAGCCGGAATGTGGGCCAATGCCAGGTGCAAAAAGCGCTGCAAGCCGGCGCGCAGCCAGGAAACGTTGGTGTGAAACAAGGGAACAAATGCCAGCAAAGCAAATAAGGGCCCAAAGGCCAGCGCCGACAACTTGCTGCCATAAGCCAGCCCCAGGGCTGCGCCCGCCATTGCCAGGCGGCTCCAGCTCAGCTCTGGCTCGCGCCACAAGCGCCAGACGGCAAACGCCGCCAGAAAGACGAATAGGGCGCCGCCCACGTCTGTTGTCGCATAGCGACCGTGCGCCAGGATATTAGGATCGAAAAGGATGAGGATGAAGGCCAATGTAGCGGCAAGGCGCCCCCACAGAACGCGTGCAACGTGTAAGCTCAGCAGCGCCAAACCAAGGGTGAGCAAAACAATGGGCAGGCGCGCCAGAAAGATCATGCGCGTGACATCCTGGTTGTAGTGCCAAAGTAACAGCTCCGCGAACTCGTACCACCCCTGGTGGCGCTCCCAACTGGGATGGTCTGTAGGCAGCCGGATGTCAGGAATGGTCAACAGCGGCAGCGCGCTGAGGGTGTTGACCAACGGAGGATGCTCCAGGCTGAGGCGAGGGTCGCCGGTGTGCAGGAATGCCAGGCCTCTCGCCAGGTGGTTTTGCTCGTCCATGGTGGGGCTGTCGCCGATCATACTATCCAGGGCCAGCCAGAAGAACAGCAATGTAGCGACAATGATCATCCATCGCATGCGCATCATGGCTTATGATTATAGAACGCCGCAAAAAGGGCACAAATGGACGGTCGCAGCCCGGCGCACAACTGCTGTCAACTTTGCCGCGCCTGTGGCCTGAGCTATAATCCGCGTCCCATCTGGTTGAATCCGATTGGAAAACATCTCGAGTTTTGGAGGAGTATTTTGTGCCTTCTGCATTAATAACAGGAGTGACGGGTCAGGATGGCTCTTACCTGGCCGAGTTTCTTTTGGATCGAGGCTATACCGTAGTGGGTATGGTGCGCCGGACCAGCACATTGAACTTCCACCGGCTTGCACATATTCAGGACCGCATTAAGCTGGTTTCCGGCGACATGCTGGATCAGGTTTCACTCATTCACATTCTCGAAGAGCACCGCCCAGATGAGGTATACAATCTGGCGGCGCAGTCGTTTGTTCAAACGTCGTGGAGCCAGCCGGTCTTCACAGGCGAAGCCTCGGCCCTAGGTGTCACGCGCCTGCTGGACGCCATTCGTATCGTCGATAAGCGGATTCGCTTTTATCAGGCAAGCTCCAGTGAGATGTTTGGCAAGGTGAAAGAAGTGCCCCAGCGCGAATCAACGCCCTTTTATCCGCGCAGCCCTTATGGCGTGGCCAAAGTGTACGGCCATTGGATTACGGTGAACTACCGCGAGAGCTACGACATGCATTGCACGTCTGGCATCTTGTTCAACCATGAGTCGCCGCGACGTGGTTTGGAGTTTGTAACACGCAAGATCTCTTACTATGCAGCGATGATTAAGCTGGGCCTGACCAGCGAGTTGCGGCTGGGCAACCTTGATTCGCAGCGCGACTGGGGCTTTGCCGGCGACTATGTGCAGGCCATGTGGCTGATGTTACAGCAAGACTCCCCTGACGATTACGTGGTCGCCACGGGCGAAACACATTCGGTTGAAGAGTTTTTGACCGAAGCCTTTGGTTATCTTGATCTGGACTGGCGCGACTACGTGGTGCAAGATCCGCAATTCATGCGCCCTGCCGAGGTTGATTTACTGGTTGGCGATGCGAGCAAAGCCGGCGCCAAGCTTGGTTGGGAACCCACAGTCTCCTTCCGCGAGCTAGTGCACATGATGGTCGACGCCGACTTGCAAACATTGCGTAATGGTGAGCAACCGCTGTAAGCCGAGCACGACGCACAGAAAAATCAACGGCGGCGCGGAGCATATCTAACCTGGAGGGACGGAATGAGTGATATTGTTTTCGGCACGGACGGCTGGCGTGGACAAATCGGCGAGGATTATACCTTCGATAACGTCCGCAGATGCGCGCAAGGCTTTGCGACCTTTTTGGGGCAACGCAACCTTTCTGCCAGAGGCATCGTCGTCGGTTACGATAAGCGTTTTCAGGCTGAGCTATTTGCGGCGACGACGGCGGAGGTGCTGGCAGCAAATGGCATTCATGTCTGGCTAACCGACAGCGCCACGCCCACGCCCACCATATCCTTTTCGGTGGTACACCACGGCGCGGGCGGCGCCGTCAATATCACGGCAAGCCATAATCCGCCTACAGACTGCGGTTTCAAGGTGCGCGATCCGCGCGGCGGCGCCATCCCGCCAGACGATCTGAAGCTGATCGAATCGCTCATTCCAGAGAACGTGCGCGATGTCAAGAGCATGCGCCTTGATGATGCTATGAGCGACGGCCTGGTGGAAAAGTTCAATCCGGCGCCGGCCTACGAAGCGCAGTTGAACTCGTTGGTGGATACAAAACCAGTGCGCGACGCCGGTTTCAAGGTGTTGGTGGACTGCATGTGGGGCAACGGCGCAGGCTGGTTCCCCCGCTTGCTAGCCGGCGGCGCAACCGAAGTGCACGAGGTGCACAACGAGCGCCATCCCTTATTCCCTTACATGACGCGCCCGGAGCCCATTCCCCCCAACGTCGATCATGGCCTGAGTTTTGTCGAAAAGCTGGGCGCAGACGTAGCCATTATCAACGACGGCGACGCAGATCGCGTAGGTTTTGGCGATGAGGCGGGCAACTTCATCGACCAGCTTCGTGTCTATGGCCTCCTAGGATTCTACTTCCTCGACATCCGTGGCGAGCGTGGCCCGATTGTGAAGACGGTGTCCACGACCAAGATGCTGAATAAGTTGGGTAAGATCTATGATGTGCCGGTCCATGAAACAGGCGTCGGCTTTAAGTACATCGCGCCCAAAATGGTTGAAGTAGGCGCGCTCATTGGCGGCGAAGAAAGTGGCGGCTACGCTTTCCGCGGACACGTGCCAGAACGCGATGGCATTCTCGCCGGCCTTTATCTACTGGACATGATGGTGCGCACCGGCAAGAAGCCCTCACAATTGTTAGACCTGCTGTTTGATAAAGTAGGCCCACATTATTATGACCGCGTCGATACGCACTTCGACCAGGAGCGCAAGGCGGAGATTCTGAACAACGTCGCCGCCGCCCGTCCCGAGCGGCTCGGTGGGCTGCGCGTCACGGAAATCGTTACAATCGACGGTCACCAGTTCGTCATGGAAGATGGCGGCTGGTTATTGATACGCTTTAGCGGCACGGAGCCAATTATCCGCGTGTACACGGAGACCACACATCAGGACAAAGTACACGGGATCATCGACGATGGAATGCGCCTGGCCGGATTGAAGCTGAAGCAATAGGGCGGCAAAGGCGTTACCAGGCACAACAGGCGACCAGGATAGATATGACGAGAACTGAAGGAGCTTTCCAGGATTACTATGAAGAGGCGGCCGGCGTTTGCTATGGTTGTGGCCGGCTGAATGAGCATGGGTTGCAGATAAAGAGCTATTGGGACGGGGAGCAGGCGGTCTGCCACTTTCGCCCGGCGCCTTATCACACGTCTTTCCCCGGTTACGTATATGGCGGTCTTATTGCCTCGCTAATCGACTGTCACAGCACAGGCACGGCCGCCGCAGCCACGTACCGGGCCCAGCGGCGCCCACAGGGCAGCGAACCGGTTCTGCGCTTTGTCACCGGCTCGCTGCACGTCGATTACCTGAAGCCGACGCCCATTGACGAGACGTTGGAAGTACGCGCAACCGTGAAATCCATGGCAGGCCGCGTGGTGACCATAACCACCGAGCTGTATGCAGGCGAGGTGATGACCGCGCGCGGCGAAGTCGTCTGCGTCCAGGTGCCGCTCGATTGGGGCCAGGAGTAGCATGCTGGTTGACACACACTGTCACCTGGACTTTGAGCAGTTCGACGCGGACCGCGACCAGGTGGTGCAGCGCGCTCTGGAGGCAGGGGTCCGGCGCATCGTGGCGCCGGCCCTTAATCTGGAGAACTGCTCAAAAGTCATCGCCCTTGCCGAGCGTTACGTCGAGGTCTATGCCGCGGTAGGCGTGCATCCGAATTCCAGCGCTGCCTGGCAGGACAGTTGGCTCGACGCGCTGCGCACCTGGGCTTCGCACGAAAAGGTCGTGGCCATCGGCGAAATCGGCCTGGACTATTATTGGGACCGATCGCCGCACGAAGTGCAGCAAAGAGCGTTTGAGCAACAGCTTGCGCTGGCCGCGGAGGTGGACTTGCCGGTGATCATCCATAACCGGGAAGCCGATGAAGCCGTGTTGTCCACGCTGGCCGCCTCCACCCAGCGCCAGCGCCAGCGTCCTGGCGTACTGCATTCGTTCAGCAGTAGCTGGCCTGTTGCCGAAACTGTGCTTGAGATGGGCTATTATCTCGGCTTTAGCGGCACGGTAACATACAAGAAGGCGCAGGACCTGCGAGACGTGGCGGCGCGCGCGCCGGCGGATCGCATTTTACTAGAAACCGACGCACCGTTTCTGACACCTCAGGCGCACCGCGGCCGGCGCAATGAGCCGGCCTATGTCACTTATGTGGCCGAGACAATTGCCGCCGTCCGCGATACGACTGTCAAAGTTGTCGAAGCAATCACAACCGAGAACGCCGCCTGTGTCTTTGGTCGCGCGCTCGTTTCAGGTTGAGATGCACACTGGCGGCGATCTGCAAGAGGAATTCCGGCTAACGATCGTCATCGTAAGCTGGAACGTGAGCTCCCTGCTGGCAGATTGCCTCGCATCCATCGCCCATCAACGCGGCGCGCTGCCGCTGGAAGTGATCGTCGTCGATAGCGCTTCGCATGATGACACGGTGACTATGGTGCGCCGCGACTTTGCCTGGGTGACTTTGCTGGCGCAGGGCCAGAATGTGGGCTTCGCCAGAGGAAACAACATTGGGATGCGACACGCGCGGGGCGAGTACGTCTTGTTGTTGAATCCCGACACGGTGGTGCAGCCGGGCGCCTTGCAGCGCATGGCGGCCTACCTCGACGAACAGCCCGGCGTGGGCCTGCTGGGGCCGCTGCTTCTCAATGCTGACGGCTCGATTCAATCGTCGCGGCGTCGCTTTCCCACCAGACTAACGGCCTTTTTTGAGAGCACCTGGTTAGAAGCCTGGGCGCCCGCCGCCATGCTGCGCTATTTTCGTGCGCTGGATCTTCCTGAAGGCGTCACGGTAGATGTCGACTGGGTGACCGGCGCTGCCATGATGGTGCGCGGCTCGGTAATTGCCCAAGTGGGCGGCATGGATGAAGCCTTTTTTATGTATTCCGAGGAGCTAGACTGGTGCCGGCGCATCAAGGCCGCCGGCTGGCGCGTGGTTTACTTTCCCCATGCAGCCATCGTGCACCTGGAGGGCCGCAGCAGCGAGCAGGTCGTGACAGCGCGCCACATCTACTTTCAGAAGGCGAAGCTGCGCTATTTCCGCAAGTATCACGGACGCCTATTTAGCGCCACCCTGCGCTTGTTTCTCTTGGCCAGCTATGCCTGGCAACTGTTGCTGGAAGCAGCCAAAGGCCTCTTAGGCCACCGCCGTGATCTGCGCCGCCAGCGCGTCGCCTCATACTGGCATGTCTTGAAGTCTGGCTTACGACCAGCGGGCTATTGAGCGAGAGGGGCGCGGTATGCGGCTTGGGCTGATCACCGGCGAGTTCCCGCCCATGGAAGGCGGCGTTGGCGCGTTTACGGAGCGGCTTGCGCAGGCAATGGCCGAGCTGGGGCACGAGATTCACGTGATGACACAGCGGCTGGCGCGGCCGGCGGCGGAAGGGACCAAAGCTTCATGGCGTGATTGGCGCAAGCCGCTGCATACGGAATGGGGCTACCTGCACCCTATCGTTCGGCGCTGGAATTGGGGCGCCGTGGGGCAGTTGGCGCAGATTGCGCTGCGTTATGAGCTTGATTTGCTCAACATACAATACCAGGCCGCGGCGTACCACATGCGTAACCCGGCCATCAATCTTGCGCCGTGGCGCCTGCGTGGCGTGGCGCCGGTTGTCACCACATTCCACGATCTGCGCGTGCCCTACCTCTTTCCTAGAGCGGGGGCGTTGCGCGAGGCCGTCGTGCGCCTGACAGCACAAAAGAGCAACGGCGTCATCGTGACCAACGAAGAAGACCACCTTGTGCTGCGGGGCTGGCTTGGAGACCAAGCGAACATCGCCGAGATCCCGATCGGCAGCAACATCCGCTTTCACGAAGCAGGGCCGGATGAGCTGACCCGCGTCAGGCAGCGCATAGGCCTGAAAGGAAGCCATTTTCTCCTCGGTTATTTCGGCTTCTTAAACCCCAGTAAGGGCGCCGACCTTCTGGTTGGAGCGTTAGGCCGGCTGCCTGAAGAAGTGCAGCTCATTTTCCTTGGCGGGCAGGCGGGCAGCAGCGATCAGCAAATCAATCAGGCCTTTGCCCAAAGCGTGGCCGGCGATGCGCGGCGCCTGGGTGTGGACCATCGAGTGCGCTGGAGCGGATTCTTGCCCGACCGCGAGCTTTCCATCATGCTGCAGGCTTGTGACTTGCTGGTGATGCCTTATCGTGATGGCGTCTCGCTGCGCCGCGGTACGCTGATGGCGGCACTGGCCCACGGACGCGCCATCATTTCCACCGCGCCGGCCCATCCGGTGGAGCAGCTGAAGCACGGCGACAATATATGGCTGGCGCCAGCCGCGGATGCGGAGGCTCTGGCGCAGGCCATCGACCAGTTGCGCAGCCAGGCCGAACTGCGTGAGAAGTTGGCCCATGGTGCGAGCAAGTTAGCCGGCCAGTTCGGCTGGGAGGCCATTGCACAACGGTCGCTGCGCATTTTTGAAGGGCTAATTTTTGAAGGGCTACGTGAGCAATAGCAAATTTCGTGCGCCTTGCGTAGGGCCTGCGTGGGTGACGAAACTGGCGACACTTTGTAGAATGACCCGCTGATGTCTGAGAGACGCGTGCTAATTCTAATCCTGGCCCTCTTTGCCGGCCTGGGAGTTACCTATGCGCTGGCCACTCCGGTCTTCGAGGCCTCCGACGAGCTGTGGCACTACCCCATGGTACGCCACCTGGCCGACGGCAACCCATTGCCCGTGCAGGTATTTGACCCGGCTCTAGCAGGCCCATGGAAACAGGAGGCCAGCCAACCGCCGCTCTATTACTACCTCGGCGCCGCGCTCACTTTCTGGATCGACGCCAGCGACATGCAGGAAGTGAGGCGACTCAATCCTCATGTAGATAACGGTGTGGTCACTGTGGACCGCAACATTAATCTCGTGGTTCACGATCCGCAGTTATCGCCGTGGCGCGGTACGCAGTTGGCCGTGCGCATCATCCGCCTGGCGTCCGTGCTCATGGGCGTATTGACTGTCACCTTCACTTACCACATTGCACGCGACGTAGCCGCGGGTAGGCCGGAAATCGCCCTGGGCGCCGCAGCGCTTAATGCCTTTACGCCTATGTTCTTGTTCATCAGCGGCGCGGTGAATAACGATAACCTGGCCATCATGCTGACATCCTGGGCCATCTTCTTGATGCTGAAAATTGTCAAGCGGCGCCAGGAAATGTCATCGTCCCAGAGCGAAAACGGCCGCAATGCTGTGGCGCCGGCGATGCATTGGGCAGCGCTGGGCATCGTAATCGGCCTGGCGACGCTGACCAAGGAGGGCGCGCTGGGGCTGATACCTCTGGTCGCCGGTACGGCCGCGGTCGAAAGCTGGCTGCGCGCGCAGAGCCAACCAGCAAACGGCGCGGAATCACTACTGTTCTGGCGACGCCTCGTCATGCGTACCATCGCCCTAACGGCCATCACCATGATCCCTGTATTGCTTATCGCCGGCTGGTGGTATGCCCGCAACATCGTCCTCTATGGTGACTGGCTGGGATGGAGTGCATTTATCGCCGTTTTGGGCGAGCGGTCACAACCGGCATCTCTGGCGCAGCTATGGAGCGAGCGCTGGGGCTTCCTAGCATCATACTGGGGGCTTTTTGGCGGCGTGAATGTGCCCATGGGCCTATGGATCTATTCCGCCCTAAATGCGCTGCTGGTCCTTGCCATTCCGGGATTTCTCGTCGTCTGCCTGCGTCGCATCTTGAGATGGCGCGCGGCAAAGGCCGCAGCCCAACTGAGCGCCATTGGCCGGCGCTTGCAGCGCTGGCTTCACCTGCTGTTCGCTTTTGTCGCCGCGCATTTTGCGCTGGTTGCCGCCGTTCTCTTCTCCATTGCCGTCGTGTACGGGCTGATAAACTGGGCTACGACCACCTGGTCCAGCCAGGGCCGGCTGGCCTTTACGGCCATATCAACCCTTTGCAGCTTGCTGGCGCTGGGGCTATTTGGCTGGATGCCCGTCAGAGCAGCGCGATCGGCAGCGCTCGTCGTCTGCACATTCCTCTTCGGCGTAGCGCTCGTGGCGCCCTACGCCTGGATTCTGCCGGCCTACGAGCTGCGCGACGCGATCCCGCCCGCGCCTTTGGAGCCTGCGAACATCGTCTTTGGCGACAGGTTGGCGCTGACTGGTTACGCCTTGGTCGAGGCGGGCGGAGCGGCTGCTGGGCTCAGCCCGGGCGATACCGTCGACGTTTTCCTCTCGTGGCGCGCCCTTGCGCCCATGGCGCGTGATTGGAGCGTGTTCCTGCATCTGAACGATCCCGTGCTGGACACGCCCCTGGCGCAACGCGACATGTATCCGGGCGGCGGCCTGCTGGCGACGTCGTTTATGCAGCCCGGTGATCAGCTTGTGGATCTTTTACGCCTGCGTATCCCGGCAACGGCGACGGCTCCATCAACGCTAGACCTCGTCACCGGCTTGTATGATTTTGATACGAACGAGCGCTTATTTGCGCCGGAAGGTGACGCCATAAGGTTGGCGGAGATCCGGCTCGAGCCGGCGGACCGCGCATCTGTGGCCACTAACTTTGGCAACCAATTTGCCCTGGAATCGTTCGAGATCGGTTCGCGGCGGCTGAGCGCTGACGAAACCATCGCCTTGCAAACGGAATGGCGAGCCCTGCGCCTACCAGACAGGGATTACGCCTTTTTTGCGCAGGTATTGGGTGAAGGCGACACCACGCGCTGGGCCGCCGTCGATATTCAGGCTGCAACGCAGTCATGGACGGACGATGCAACGCATGTGATCGATATGAGCATGAAGCTTGACGCGCAGACGCCTGCCGGCGTCTACACCCTGGTCTTGGGCGCCTATACGCGCGACGAAGATGGCGCCTTCCGGCGGCTGCAAATTGTGGAGGATGGTCGCATCACGATGAAAGACGTCTTACAATTGACGCGCATTCGCGTAGAGTAAGGCGGCAGTCATGTGTGGCGCACGTGCGTAATGAGATGAGTATCCTAGAGAAGCCGGCACCTATCGATCCAACTGAAACGGGCTTGCATCCGGCGCTGGCCGGCGCGCTGGCCGGCGTGCTGGCAGTGGTCGGGGGCCTGGCGCTGGCCTTCGGTGGGCCGCTTGCCGGCCTGGCCCTGCTGATGGTCGCGGCGGGCGCTTTCGTCGTGCTGCGCAACATAGAGATTGGCTTATGGGGCGTCATTGCCATTGTCTGCTTGCTGCCCTTTGCCACGCTGCCGGTGGACATCGGCCTGACGCCCACCTTCCTGGATGTGGCCCTGGGGGCCGTGGTGGGCGTCTGGCTGCTGCAGTTCGTGACCGGCAAGCGTCGAACGATTGTCACAACGCCGCTCACCATCCCCCTGGTGTTGTTCCTGGTGGCAGCCATTTTTTCCTTTATTTTTGGATTGAGCAACGGCCCGCTCACGCCGACGCTGCTGCGACGCTTTGCCGAGCTGTTGTTGAGCATCGGTTTTGTGCTGGTGATCATCGACTATTGCCGGCAGTGGCCGCAGCTTGAACGGTTGGTGCAGGTCTTGATCGTTGCCGGCGCTGCGGCCGCGTTTATCGGCATTGTTCTCTGGCTTTTACCAGAGGAGACGGCCAACCTGCTTCTTAACAGCTTACAGCGCCTGGGGTATCCAGGGGGGTGGGTGATTCGCTACATCGAGGAGAATCCGGCGCTTGCCGAGCGCGCTATCGGCACGTCGGTGGATCCCAACTCGTTCGGTGGGCTGTTACTGCTGATCGGCGCACTGCTGGCGCCGCAATTGGTCACGCGCCGGCCGATCCTGCCGCGCTGGGCCATTTGGGGCGGCTTTAGCCTGGTGCTGGCAGCGCTGGTGCTCACCTTTTCGCGCGGCGCAATGGTGGGGCTGGCGGCGGGCCTGGGCCTCGTGGCGCTCATTCGCTACCGCAGGCTCATACCCTACTTCGCCGTGCTGGCCCTGCTATTTCTCGTTCTGCCGATCACTCAGGAATACGTGGCGCGGTTTATTGAGGGCATACAGGGAGAAGATCTGGCGACACAAATGCGTTTTGGCGAGTATCGCGACGCCATTTCGCTGATCAGGCGTTATCCCCTCTTTGGCGTCGGCTTCGCCGGCTCGCCGGACATTGACCTCTATCTGGGGGTGGCCAACGTATATCTAACCATCGGACAGCAAATGGGCCTATTGGGCCTTACGGCGTTTGCCGTGCTAATTGGCGCGCTTTTCTCATTTGCCTTGCGAAATCGACGTTTTTTTGCCGCGCACCCGCGTCGCGATGGATTGTGGTTAGGACTGCACGCCGCGGTGGCCGGGGGCCTCGTGGCGGGCATCTTCGATCACTATTTGTTTAATATGCAGTTTCATCACGCCGTCACATTTTTCTGGCTAATGGTGGGGATGGCCGCTGCGGCCAGCCATCTTGGCAGTCGCGAACGCGAGGCGTTGCGACTTCAAAGCCGAGAGGACAGGACTAGAGTACAAGAACAGGCTGCGCCGGAATCTGCTAGAATGTGACTAGTAGTCTGGGCCTGGGCCCGCTATTGGAGGTCACACCATGCGAATTCTAGCGTTAATGGCAGTCGCCGTCATCGTTATGCTGCTACTCGGTGGATGTACCCGGAGCGCTACGGCGCCGGCCACACTTATGCCCACTGCTGCGGCGAACGCCGACGAGCGCGACGCCGGCCCGGACGAGTCGCCGCGTACCACGGAAGAAGGTCCCTCGAGCATGATTCCGCCGACATGGACGCCTGGTCCTAGCGCCGACGATATTCCTGCCCAAGAACCTGCGCTACCCACGCGCCGGCCGCCGGAGACCTACACCGTGCAGCCGGGTGACACACTAGCCGAGATTGCTGCGGAATATGGCGTAGACCTGCAACGCCTGGCGACGGCGAACGACATCGTGAATATCGACTTTATCTTTACAGGCCAGGTATTGACCATACCGAGGTGAGCAGGCCGTCCATCTAGCCCATGAATCAAAAAGGGGACCCTCAAGGGTCCCCTTCTTTGTTTAAACCACGTGAGCGATTCGTGCTGAGTGGCGCCTAAACGGTTGGTAAGGCTTCCTCTTCGCTCTGTTTGGCTTCGCCGTTCTCGTCAGACTCGTCGCGGCGCAGCACGATACGTTCACCTTCGTCGATATCGACCGTGACGGTATCCCCTTCTTTGAAGTCACCGGACAACACAGAGTCCGATAGCCGATCTTCAATTTCGGTCTGAATCACGCGGCGCAGCGGGCGGGCGCCAAATTCCGGATCGTAGCCTTCCTTGCTCAGCCAGGCCCTGGCGGCTTCCGTGAGGCGGATAGCCAGTCCGTATTCGACAAGCCGCTCGTTGACGCGGTGCACCACGATGTCCACGATGTTGTGAATGTCTTCCTGCGACAGCTCGCGGAAGACAATGATGCTGTCGACGCGATTGATGAACTCGGGCCGGAATTTGCGCTTGAGCTCATCTAGCAGCTTCTTGCGCATCTCCTTGTACTCGGCGTCATCCTGCGCGCCAACGTCGCGCTGGAAGGCGAAGCCCAGGTTCGGCCCGCGCTGAATCGTCTCGGCGCCCACGTTCGAGGTCATGATGATGATGGCGTTGCGGAAGTCGACCTGGTGACCCTTGGCGTCAGACAGATGGCCTTCTTCCATAATCTGTAGCAAGATGTTGAACGCTTCGGGGTGCGCCTTTTCAATTTCGTCGAAGACGACGATGGAGTAGGGGCGCCGGCGAATCGCTTCCGTTAGTTGGCCTGCATCTTCATAACCCACGTAACCAGGCGGCGAACCGACCAGGCGAGCGACGTTATGGCGTTCCATAAACTCAGACATGTCTAACTGCAGCAAGGCATCTTCGCTGCCGAACAGGAAGCGAGCCAGCGCCTTAGTCAGCTCAGTCTTGCCTACGCCCGTGGGGCCCAGGAAAATGAACGAGCCGATCGGGCGGCGTGGGTCCTTCAGGCCGGCGCGCGCGCGCCGGACCGCCTTGGAGATGGCGCCAATGGCTTCGTTCTGACCGACGATCTGGCGATGTAGCTCCTCTTCCATGCGCAGCAGGCGCGCCGATTCTTCTTCGGTGAACTGGTAGACCGGAATTCCGGTCCACATGGACAACACTTCGGCGATGTCCTCAGCCGTCACTTCCGCCGAGCTGCCTTCCTGGTTGGCGCGCATCTGGTCGAGGCGATGCTGCAAATCCTCTTCCTCTTCGCGGCTCATATCCGCTTCGCTGTAGCGACCGGCGTCGACCGCTTTTTCGCGCTCTTCACGCAGCTCGCGCAGACGATCGTAGGCCTCGCGGATGTCGGCCGGCTGCGGCACACGATACATGCGCACGCGCGACGCGCTTTCATCGATCAGGTCGATAGCCTTATCGGGCAGGAAGCGCTCCGTAACATAGCGTGTGGAAAGCGATACCGCAGCGTCAATGGCCTCTTCGGTGATCGTCAGCTTATGGTGGTCTTCATAGGCGCCCTTGATGCCGTGCAAGATACGAATGGTCTCTTCTGGCGTCGGTTCTTCGACGCGAATCGGCTGAAAACGCCGCTCTAAGGCTGCGTCGCTCTCAATGTGCCGACGGTACTCGTCGAGCGTCGTGGCGCCGATACACTGCAATTCACCGCGCGCCAGAGCAGGCTTCAAGATGTTCGCCGCATCGACCGAGCTTCCGGCCGAGCCGGCGCCCACCAGCATGTGCACCTCGTCGATAAACAAAATGGCGTCGCTCTGCTTTAGTTCTTCGATGACGCGCTTGAGGCGCTCTTCGAATTGGCCGCGATACATGGTGCCGGCGACGAGGCTGCCAACGTCGAGCTGCAGCACGCGCTTGTCAAGCAGAATGTCGGGCACCAGGCCGTCTACAATTCGCTGCGCCAGCCCTTCGACGATGGCCGTCTTGCCCACGCCGGGTTCGCCAATAAGCGCCGGGTTGTTCTTGGTACGGCGGGCAAGGATCTGAATAACGCGCTCGATTTCTGTCTGGCGGCCGATGACCGGATCAAGCTTGTTGTCCGAGGCCAACGCCGTCAGATCGGTTGCAAGTTGATCAACCAAGGGTGTCTTGCTTTTCTCCTTGCTAGCGCTGCTGGCGCGGCGTCGCGAACGGCTTTCGCGCGCCGCAACAGGATTTTCCTTGAGCATGCGGCGTGTCTGGCGCCGGATCTGCTCAGGGCTGACGCCGAAGCGCTTTAGCACTTCCATGGCCAGGCCTTCATTTTGCCGTACCAGGCCCAGGAGAAGATGCTCGGTGCTGATGTAGTGCTGGCCCATACGGCGAGCTTCGTCAATACCCAGCTCCAGGATACGTTTGGTGCTGGGGGAGAGCTCTACTTTACTAAACGGGGTACGCGTGCCTACGCCGGCCAGGCGCTCAACCATTGCCTGTACGCGAATAGCTTCCAGACCGAGATCACGCAGCACACGCCCTGCTACGCCACCTTCTTCCAACAGAAGGCCAATCAGGATGTGCTCACTACCTATGTAGTTGTGATTCAGTCTCTCTGCTTCTTCCTGGGCAAGGCTCAACACCTTTCGGGCGCGTTGAGTAAAGCGTTCCCAATTTTTTGAATTCACAGGATCACCTCGGTAATACTCCTAAAAAAGTAGGTTGCCCTCCAGAGAACTTCCAACCCGCTTCACTCTTCTTCTTCGTAAACAGTATCAACAAAGTCGTCGGCGACCTCTTCGTTGTAACTGTCAAGCGCCATGGCCAGGTCCGCATCCATGTACTTCTCGGACGAGACCTGCTTGAGGCTAAGTCCAATCTGTCTCTGTTCGGGATCGACGCGAATGATCCGTAGGGTAACTGTCTGCCCTGGCTTTAATACTTCGCGTGGATGGGTCACACGGTCGTCAGAGAGTTCGGAAATGTGAATTAACCCTTCCAGCTCGTAGTCGTCAAGAATGCGGGCGAAGGCGCCAAACTGCGCCAATTTCGTCACGTTTGCTTCAACCAATTGACCTTCTTCATACAACTGGTCTACGATAGTCCAGGGGTCCGTCTCTAGCCGCTTGAGGCTCAAGGCGACCCGTTGGCGCTCCTGATCTACATCGAGGACATAGACTTCCACCTCCTGACCCAGTTCGAGCACGTCACGTGGGTCATTGACGCGCTTCCAACTCAATTCAGAAATGTGTACCAGCCCCTCAATTCCCCCAATATCCACGAACGCGCCAAAGTCAGTGAGGTTAACCACGCGGCCCGTCTTCACATCGCCGTCGCGCAGCTCCGTAAGCAAACGCTCACGCTGTTCCGCGCGGCGCTCCTTCAAAGCCGCTCGCTCGGAGAGAATAAGACGGTTGCGACTGCGATCGACCTCGATAACCTTGGCCGTAATTGGCTTGCCCACAATGACGCGAAGCTGATCCGTCGTGGACCGGTCGCGGTTGAAATTGCGACTATTAGCAAGCTGAGATATGGGCATGAAGCCGCGCAACTGCCCCACCTGGACGAGAAGTCCGCCTTTGTTGTGACCGACGACCTTGCCCTGGTAAGCTTCGTTGTTACGGGCCAGCTCGTCGACCATCTGCCAATCTTTCTCTTCAGCGGCCTTCAAGTACGACAGGATGATATTGCCCTCGTCGTCTTCGGGGTCCACCACATAGACGTTGACTTGATTGCCCACGGCCAGGAGCTCGCGCGCATCGTCGTCTAACATCTCCAGCTCATTTCCAGAAATGATCCCTTCTGACTTCGCGCCAATGTCGATCAGGATTGCATTCTTAAGGCGCTCGATAACTTCCCCTTGACGAATATCCCCAGCCTTCGGTAAGTCAAGCTCGAGTTCTCCGTTGAGGAGGAAGTCCATCGGGTGTTCGCTTTCGCGATCTTGTTCGGTTGAATTTTCGGCAAACGTTTCCATCATCTCTCTTCTATATAGCCCCAGATATCCTGGGGAAGATATTGAAGATTATACTGGGTTTAAGTCGCTTGGCAATAAGCCCCGATGGTACCAAACCGTCGACAAATTGAACGAACTATGCCGACTTTATACCGCATTGGCGGCCTGTTTGCTCAGGTTCTTATGATTCTCGTACGCATTTTTAATTGCATTGCAGCGGCGCAAGCGTTGCTAGCCAATGGTATGAAGCCAACGTGAGCGGCAGTTGTGAGCCAGGGCACATCTGCTATAATGCCGCGCTTCAGGCTACGCCTGGAGACCGTGTGCTGTTAAGAGCCGGTTTAGCATGGAAGATAGACGGTAAATAGTTTGCAAGATCGTTCACCCCAGTCGTTGCGTTGCGAGCAATGTGACAGCGTAATCCCTGCCGGTAGCGCTGTCTGCCTGATGTGCGGTGCAGCGGCCCCCGGCGTTGTGCAGGGCAGCGTCACAGAAGATGCGGCAGCGGAAGGCAGCGATGCCGGCCCGGAGCAAAGCGCCGCCCGGCCTTTACCAGACGTGCCCTATACGCTGCAAAGCATGCGGCCCCCCGGCGACGAGCCAGTCGCGCCAATCGATACGGGCGCGGCTGAAGAGCCAGGCGGCCCTATTGAGAGCAGACTGGTAGAGCGCCAATCGCGCATCGTGCTGTGGATGACTGGCATCGCCGTGCTGATCACTGCCATGCTGGGCTCTCTTGTGGTGCAGTATGGCGGGCCGGTGCAGCTCGTCCTGGCGCCGTCCGTTACGCCTCTTCCGGCAACGGCGACGCTGACGCCCAGCGCCACGCTGGAGGGCACACCGGCCGGCATGGCATCGCCAACACCAATCATCACAGCGCAACCTTCGCCAACGGCAACATCGCAGCCGCCGCGTGTGCATCAGGTGAGCGAAGGTGAGACGCTCTTTGGTCTGGCATATATTTACAAGGTTACGATGGATGTCATTGCCGAGCTGAACGGCTTTTCGGTGGAATCGCCGATCCAGTCCGGGCAATCGCTGCAAATACCCTGGCCCACGGCCACGCCGCCGCTGGAGCCCGTGATCGTCGAGATCAACGGCGAACCGGTAATCGCCGACCCTACCAACTGCGAGCGCTACGAGATTCAGGCGGGGGACGCCTTGTCGGTGATAGCTGCTCGCAACAACATCAATTTCGATCTGCTGCTGCGCGTGAACCGGCTGACGGACCAATCGGTGATGCAGCCGGGGGACACCGTTTGTATTCCACAAGTCCTTTACGGTGAAGTGCTGCCGCCCACGCCCGGTCCGTCGCCCACTCCTTCGGCAACCTCTTTCCCCGCCGGGCCATCCTTGCTGTACCCCACCAACGGCATCGTCGTGGAAATGATCGACGAGCCTATCGTGTTGCAGTGGCTTGCCGTCAAAGACCTGACGCCCGAAGAGTGGTACATGGTTGAGTTAACAAACCTGACCTTGGAAGGCCAGCATCCAGATCGCGCCTTTACGCGGGATAACGCTTTCCGCGTACCCGGCTCCTGGCGTCCTCCAGTGGAAGCCCACCATGACTTTCGCTGGCGCATTTCCATTGTCACCGTCACCGGCCAGCGCGAAGATGGCGGCTTCCTGTACACCTTTGGCGGGCGGTTCAGCGACGACGCCTACTTCACCTGGCGCGGCGCCATACCGACCCCAACGCCGACCGCCACCACCACGGCCACGCCAGAGCCCTGAGACTGGGGCCATGGGCTGGTAATAAATTCGATTACTGCAAAAAGGGGTTGATGCGACGCTCGCGGCCGATGGTCGTGGGATTGCCATGCCCCGGGAAGACGTGCGTGTCGTCGGGTAATGTCAGCAGCTTGCTCCGGATGGTATCGATGAGCGTGGGGTAGTGGCCGCCGGGAAGATCTGTTCGGCCGATGCTCCCTTCAAACAATACATCGCCGTCGAAAAGCACCTGGTGGTCGCGCGCGTAAAATGAAACGTGTCCTGGTGCGTGGCCAGGCGTTTCGAGCACCTCAAGTGTCACGTTGCCTACAACAATCGTGTCGCCTTCTCTTACGAAGCGATCTGGCGCTTCGGGCTGCTCCAACGACAATCCCCAGCGCGCGGCGCTGGCCTGAGCCGCTTGCAGCATGGCGACCGCCTCGGCGTGAGCCGCAACGGGCGCTTCGCTGGCGGCCTGCAGCGCGGCAAGGCCGCCCACATGATCGAAGTGCGTGTGAGTCAACAAAATGGCGCTGAGCTCCCATTCTGCTTCTTGAATCAACTCCAGAATATAGTCGCCGTCCCAGGACGGGTCAATTACCGCGACCTGGTTGGTGTCGCTACAGATTGCCAGGAAACAGTTGGTTTGTAGGGGGCCAAGGGGAAGAATTTGAACGTTTAGCATGAGCCTCTGTCTTATTCAAAATCGGGTTATTTTGGTGTGCTGGCCCATTATGCGCCGCACTATGGCCGGCGGTTACGTATTCGGCTGGCGACTGTCGCCGGCGCCCATGTCTGTGCCGGGTTGAACAACGAGCCGCCGGCCACCTGGTGCGTGCGCCACAATAGGTAGGCCAGTTCGATCACCAGGGCCACATTCAGCGACAGCGCCGCCACTGTGATACCGTGCATCTGCCAGAAGAGGCCGGCCACGAGTATCGCAGCGGTTGCGATCAGATTTAAGAGCATACCCATATTGACGGCCGTAGTCGCATGCCGTTTGATGAGAATGCCCCGCAGCCAGGACACCAGAGTGAAGAGCGGCGGAAATAGCAGAAACAAGCGTGTGCCCTGCGCGGCAAGCTCGGCTACTGCCGGTTCGGTGTCTTGTACCCGCAGCAGGTAGAAGGGCAGCGCGGGCGAGAAGGTGAACAGCAGCATGACAACGGCGCTGCCCAGAGTCAACACCAGTGCAAAACGCCGGACAGGGGCATACGTTGCGGCGTCTTTCGTCAGCGCGATGACCGCCTCAGGCAAGGCCATGGCCCCAGCGCGCGCCATAAGTATGAGCTGAAATATCAAGGGCCATGCCGCCAGCGAGCGCGTCGGATCGTCCAGGCGTGCAAGGCTGAAGGTGACCAGCGGCTGGGCCAACAAAGTGAGCGCCGAAGTGGTGGCAAGGGGCAGATGAAACCAGAACAGCTCGCGGTACGTCAGCGGTGTGGCGCCTGCCTGGCTGCCATCCTGAAGGCCAGCGCGAGCCGGCTCCTTCAATTCGTTGTTCACCAGCGGCCGGCTGGCAAACGTCGCGTAGAGCGCTTCGCCGATGACGCCGGCCATTAGCGCGAATGAGCCAATGATCACGCCGGGCAGGCCAGTCCAGATGGCCAGAGAGACGGCCACGCCGCCGGAGGCGATCAGGCGCAGCAAGGTACCCCAGGCCACATAGCGCGTATAGCCAAAATGGATCAGCACACCCTGCAAGAATCGGCGCCAGGCGATGGCTGCGCTCCACAGCAGCATAATCTGCATGCCCGGTCGCACCCAGAGGGCGACGGCCGCCGGCGTGCCCATCAGGCGAATGACCACCAGGTCGAATAGCGGCGTGAAGGCGAATAGGGCCGACACGATGGTCAGGGCAATCGACCAGTGGATCGTAAAGCGGCGCACCATCATGTACGATTGGCGATCGTTGACCAGCGCCGTGGCCGTCGCCAGCAGGTTCATGATCGGGCTTTCGATAGCCACAGACAGGCTGACCACGATGCCCATAGCCGCAAGCATAATGACCTCGTCAGGCAGCCGGTTTATGGCCGCCGTAACGATGGGCCCTTCGGCGGTCATCAGCAGCCAGCTAGCAAAGAGGGGTAGCCAGAACCAGAAAATATCTCGTGGTCGCATTACGTCTCGGATTGTCCACAAAAGCGCACCGTTCGCAATGGGGTCCGGGCACATTCGGCGCGTTACGCACCGGCATTAAGATGGACGAAGCGGCGGCGGGGGCGGTATACTTGACGCGCCTTCTGCGGGCGCCAGTTTTACAGTTTGTCGACGGGCTGATCGCGGCTTACACGATAGAAAGGAGTTCCTTATGCGCACCAAAGTCGTCTTAATTACAGGCTGTTCCGGGGAGATCGGGCAGGCGCTGATTGCCGACCTATCCGCACGAGACGGATATGAGCTACTCACTCTGGATCTTAAACCATTGCCTGAGGAGCTGCAGGGGAGCTCGCGGCACCTTGTTGGCGACATTCTGGACGATGCGCTGCTAGGGCGCATCGTGACCGAGTATGAGATCCACACGGTTTTCCACCTTGCAGCGCTGCTGTCCACCCGCGGCGAATTTACGCCGGAGCTCGCGCATCGTGTGAATGTGGAGGGTACGCTGAAATTGCTGAAGATGGCCGCCGAGCAGTCGGAGTGGCAGGGCAAGCGCGTCCGTTTCATATTTCCTAGCTCCATTGCAGCCTATGGCATACCAGATCTGGCAATTAAGGAGCGCGACCAAACTGTACGAGAGTGGGAGTGGAATCAGCCTCAAACGATGTACGGCTGCAATAAGCTTTATGGCGAGATGCTTGGCAGCTATTACTCCACACACTACCGCCAATTGGCGGCCGACAGGCCGGCCATGGTCGACTTCCGTTCGATTCGCTTCCCCGGTCTCATCAGCGCCCATACAGCGCCCAGCGGCGGCACCAGCGACTATGGCCCAGAAATGCTGCATGCCGCCGCGCGCGGCGTGCCATATGCTTGCTTCGTGCGGCCAGACACGCGCATTCCTTTCATGGTGATGCCGGATGCCGTGAAAGCGCTGCTGCTGCTGGCCGGCGTGCAGCGCGAACAACTATCGCGCCTCGTCTACAATGTCACCAGTTTTAGCGTTTCGGCTGAGGAGGTTCAGCAGATGGTGCTCCAGGCGTTTCCTGAAGCCGACATTAGCTATCAGGTTGACCAGCGCCGCCAGGGCATCGTCGATAGCTGGCCAGCCGATCTGGACGACCAGCCGGCACGCCGGGATTGGGGTTGGCTGCCAGACTACGACGCGCAGCGCGCCTTTAACGACTATTTGATCCCCACGATCCGCAAGCGGTACGCCAAAAGCAGCGCCGCTTAAGGCCTAATCCAGGGTCATCGTGAAGGCGCCTCCGGATTGACCGGAGAAGTTGCGCACGCGCACGATAAACGTCTGGCTCTCCCCGGCCGTGGAGGGAGCGGTATAGGAAAGCTGTTCTAATTCGCCGGCGAAGCCATTATCGGCGCTTGCCAACACCACTTCATCGAAATCAAGAATCTCGACAACCACGTCGACTTCGCCGTCGGGAACCACATTCGCCATGATGCTTTCGTCCGCTTCCAGACGAATATAGTAATCGATGGATGCGCCGTTGCCCAGGTCGCCAGAAATCTGATCGCCTGGCAACAATTCGAAGATGGCGCTGGGTGGCCCGCTTAACGTAATGGTATAGGTTCCGCCCTGGCCCTCGAAGCCGAGCACTCTGAAGAAATAGTTGCCGCTTTGTGCTGCCGCGAAATCGACTTGCTCTCGACCAAAGGAGGCGTCGATGCGCTCTTCCATTTCGTCGGTGTCGTCATTCCAGACTTCGACTACCACGTCGAAATCGCCCTCCGGAACCACAATGGCCTGCAGTCCATCGCCTTGCGCTGCCCAGAAGGGGAAGTCGTGCCCATCTTCGTCGTTTGCTTCCAACGTCGCCGTGGTCACCAGCGTTGTGCCAGCGCCGCCTACGCCCCCTTCTTCGACGGAAATGGCATACTCGCCTGCCGCGCCAGCGAAGCCACGGACACGCAGGACATAATCTTCACCGGCATCGGGCGTAAAAGAGAGCTGCTCACGGCCATAGGAGCTGTCTTCCTGAAAGATGATTGCGCCATCTCCGTCGAGAACTTCCAAAACGATGTCAAGGTCGCCGACGGGGTTGACCACGATGTTAATAGCCACCGCTTCGAAATCGGTAAGCAGGTAGTCGTTTTGCTCGTCCGCTTCCAGGACGCCAGTCACTGAGTCCCCAACGGCGATGGCTAC
The DNA here is from genome assembly GCA_964384155.1 of uncultured Ardenticatenaceae bacterium. GTDB lineage: Bacteria > Chloroflexota > Anaerolineae > Promineifilales > Promineifilaceae > JAAYYY01. Next base: position 27,827 of record CAYLJW010000007.1, on the reverse strand, counting down.
CACCCAGGAGAGGTCGCCGGCCTCGTCGATGGCTACCTCAAAATTGCCCGTACCTTGCGCCAGGCCGCTGACCACAATGGTGTATTGCGCGCTGGCGGGCAACGTAAGGCCGCGAACCGACTCAAGACCAAACGAGTCGTCGACCGGTCCATTCTCCAGGATCGATTCGCCTTGTGCATCGTGAACGTCCAGGCTCACGTCTAGCTGTTCTTGCAGGGGCCGCACGGTGATGTCCACTCGCTCGCCTTGAACGCCGATGAATGTCCAGCTTGCCGCGCTTCCAGATTCGATACGCCCTTCGGCCGTGTCGCCATAGCGCAGCGCGCCCATGGCGTCCAGGCGCGCGTCGCCTTCTAGCGGCTGCAAAACGACCGATTGCGCGATGCTGTCCAGCGTCGAGCGGTAGCGCTCGACCATGGGCTGTAGGGTCACTCCGGCGATAAAGGCCATGCGCTCTTCATTGCGCAACAGAGTTACCAGAATTACCAGCGTCTCACTACTGCCATCCTCTGTCCCTTCTACCGTGGCTGTGACGGCTTCTTGCCCGTTAATGGTCGTGCGCCGGGGGCCCTCTACAATACGGTCGTTCGGCGTGAAGCCAAACTGGTGCACAGCAAGCTGTAGCGAATCTTCGAGCGTAGCGCCGCCGAATAGCGCCGGCCCGCCGACGACAATGAGCGAGCCTGCACCCTCCCGATCAAATCGCTCCGAGGTCAGCAGGCCGGCGTCGGAAGCAACGACAACTGAGTTATCCTCACGTTCCAGTTGCCAGGAGCTCGGATAAGAAAAGCTAAGGCCAAGTTCGGCCTGCTCATGGGCGACGAAGGCGAGTTCGGGCTGCGATGTCGGCGTCGCAAGCTCGGCGGTCGGGCTCGCCGGCGCACCGGTGGGCGTCGCTTCCGACAGCAGCCCGCAGCCCATAGCAGGGAAAGCCATCAGTATCACTAGCAGCAGCCAGAGTTGCTTGACGCGATAGACCATGACGGTTTGTTCCTTGTTCTTAAATCGATTCGAGGTACCTGGCGAGCTCCCAGTCGGTAACCTGCAACCGGTATTCATTCCACTCAGCCCGCTTGGCCTCCAGGAAAAGCGCGGCGCTGTGCTCGCCAAGGGCTTCCATCAACACCGAATCTTGCTGCAGCTCGTCAATCGCCTCATCCAGCGAGCCGGGTAGCTGCGCGATGTTTAGCTCCTGTAGTTGATGCTCTTCAAAGTGATAGACATCTTCTTCCACAGGTGCGGGCGGCTGCAACTCGCGCTCGATGCCATCCAGGCCGGCAGCCAGCATCACGGCAAAAGCCAGGTAAGGATTGCAGCTAGGATCGGGGAAGCGCAGCTCGACGCGTGTCGACTGTTCACGCCCCGGCGAATATTGGGGAATTCGGATGAGACTGGCGCGGTTGATGCGCGCCCAGCAGATATACACGGGGGCTTCGTAGCCCGGCACCAGGCGTTTGTAACTATTGACAGTTGGCGCCACAACGGCGCTAAGCGCACGAGCATGCTGTAGCTGTCCCGCAACGAAATGGTAGGCCAACGGGGAGAGCTTATACGGATCGGCGGCATCAAAAAAGGCATTCTTGCCATCCCGAAACAGGCTCTGGTGCGTGTGCATGCCGCTGCCATTCTGACCGAAAAATGGCTTGGGCATGAAGCTGGCATACAGCCCATACTCCGTGGCGATTGCCTTCACGGCTTGCTTGAAGGTTACGGCGTTATCAGCCGCCGTAAGCGCGTCGGCATAGCGAAAGTCGATTTCATGTTGTCCCGGCGCGACTTCATGGTGCTCCATCTCCACTTCAATATCCAGGGCCTGTAGCGCATCGACGATGTCTGAACGCACGGCCGCCGCCAGATCGCGCGGCGAGAAATCGAAGTAACCGGCGACATCATGGGGTACCGGCCTTAGCGTCTCGTTTTGCTTTTGCAGCAGAAAGAACTCCAGCTCCGGGCCGCAGTTATATGAATAGCCCATGGCCTCCGCCCTGGCCACGGCGCGGCGCAAAATGTGGCGTGGATCGCCGGCAAACGGCTCTCCGTCGGGCCGGTAGACATCACAAATCAGCCGCGCCGTGCGCCGCATGGGCGATTTCCACGGCAGCACCTGGTACGTGGCCGGATCTGGATGCAGCACCATATCGCTCTCGTGAATGCGCGCAAAGCCCTGAATCGATGAGCCGTCAAACCAGCAGCCTTTCTCCAGGACTTCTGGAAGGCGGTGCGCCGGCACGCTTACGCTCTTTATGGTGCCATGGATGTCTGTAAACTGTAGATTGACGAATTTGACTTCGTCGCTTTGGCTACGGTCGAGCACGACCTGGCTTTGTTCGTCTAGAGCCATTATTCCTCCGAAAAGTCCTTCGTATGTTGGTTCGAGCTCATGTAAAATTCGCTATCGCAGGCGAGAGAAGCGCAATGTCGAACGCATTATAGTTTACTTGAAATGCGTTTGACGAAAAGGAATCTGACAGGGAGATGCCCGAGCGAAAGCGACTGACGAAATACGCCTGGCTATCCATTGCCGCAGCTCTTGTCACCATTGCGCTCAAGGCTGGGGCCTATTTCGTAACCGGGTCGGTTGGCCTCTTGTCGGATGCGTTGGAATCGGGAGTCAACCTGGTTGCCGCTGTCATCGCCCTGGCTGCGCTCACCGTTGCTGCTCGACCTCCCGACGAGGCACACGCGTACGGGCATTCCAAGGCCGAATATATTTCGAGTGGCCTGGAGGGCGGCATGATTGTCATTGCCGCAGTGATCATCATTGCGTCGGCGGCAGAGCGACTTGTGCATCCACAGGCGTTGCAGCGCCTTGAGCTGGGTTTGGTCGTGTCTCTCGTAGCGGCAGTAGTGAACTTCTCGACAGCGAAAGTGCTGAGCAAGGCGGCGGAAGAATACGAGTCGGAAGCGCTTGAAGCCGATGCACGACATCTGATGGCTGATGTATGGACCACGGCCGGCGTTATTGTCGGCGTGGGCGCGGTTGCAATAACTGGCTGGGCTATCCTGGACCCGATCATCGCGGTGCTGGTTGCCGGCCAGGTCATCTGGTCGGGGATTACTTTATTAAGACGGTCAGCCATGGGCCTGATGGACTCCGCGCTGCCGGATGACGAAGTGCAGAGCATTGTGACGTTACTTGAGGGACACATGGACGAAGGCATCATGTACCATGCCTTGCGCACGCGTCGATCAGGCGCGCAGCGCTTTGTATCGGTCCATATCCAGGTACCCGGAGCATGGACAGTACAACGTGGCCATATGCTTCTGGAGGAAATTGAAGCTGGTATTCGCACCGCTCTTCCTTATACAGCGGTGTTCACACACCTGGAGCCGATTGAGGACCCCGTTTCGTGGCACGACATTTCGCTGCACCGCGATGAGAGCGCAACTGATGAGTTTGAGGAGTAGCGCCAGCGGGTGAACCCCTAGCCCCCCGGCGCGCCGTATCCCTGCTTCCCCACCTGGGCGCGCCCGTCTAGCTGCCAACCCAGGAGCAATCCCAGCAGGCCGCCGGCCGTGGTGGTGACCAGGGCTGCCCAGCTCTCTAGCTGGATAAAAAGAGCCGCCCCGGGTAAATCGAGCGCGTAATAGTTGTAGGCGGCGAGGCCCATCACCAGGCCCCAAAGCATAATGCGCAACAGCCGCAACCGATTCGTAGGACCGTTGGAGCGAATGACTACCATACCGAAAATATTCGTGAGCAGCAGGCCGCCCAGAACGCCGAGCATCGTCAGGCCATTACCGGCAAGGCCACTGGAGCTGGGCGTCTCTGGCGGCTCATCGGGCATGACCGTTGGCGTGATGGTGGGCGGCCGCGTGTTGGTGGGCTGCGGCGTCTGGGTCGGCGCGGGGGGCACGGTCGCCGTAACCGTCGGCGCCGGCGTCAGGGTAACCACGACGACCCGCACATTCTCGCCAATGGCGATGTCGAGCTGTTGCGAACTCAGAGCCTGTCCGGCATTCGCCGTAATGCGGAACTGGCCCGTACGCGCTTCGAGAACGTAATCAATCTCGGCCACGCCGTTAAACGTGGGTCGCTCGCCAATCACGCTCATAAATCCCTGCAGCCGGTCTTGCTGCACGAATTGAACGGGCGTACCGTCGGGCACCGCATGGCCGTTGTGATCGACGATGACTCCCGTACGCAGGCGTAGTGTGTCGCCCACAAGCATCTCCAGCGGCTCTTCGCTTGGCGGCGACTCCGGTGTGCCACTGCGCACGACGAACAAATCGATCACCTGATTCGCCGCAGGCTGCGTTACTTCAAAAAGATGGTAGTCAATGGCCGTGATATCAACCGGCGACGCGCCACGCGTGGAATGCTCCTGAAAAAGGATGCGCACGGAGGTGTCGATAAAGGCGTCAATCTTGCTATATACACCAAAATAGGCCGTCAGCTTGCTAATTTCAGTGGTGTCCAGGTAATAGGGCGCGTTATAGGCAAAAACCACCGTCCGCGAGCTGCGCAGGACATCGGGCCGCTGCGCCAACAAACGCTTCAGGGCGCTCGACTGTGGCTGCTCAGGCGTGGTGTTTAGCGATGCAAAGATAACCCATTCGGCGCTTTGCAAGGCGGACTGCACCTGAAAGGCAGGCGAAAATTCCACGGTAGGCGCCGGCGCTGCTTCGTCTGTTAGGCCGCCCGTACCGGTGATGGGCGTGGTAAATGGATCCGGCGTCGGCGGTGGAATGGGGCCGGGGCCGGCCTCCAGAAATTCGTCCAGATCTTCAAAGGAGAAGCTCATGATCTGGCCGGGGCTCACCTGGTTACTGCCGTCCGGCCCATAGAGTGCCAGGATGCCATCTTGCAAGCTTTCCTGTGCGATATAGGCTTCGGCGGGGCAGCTACTGCACTGCCGCCATTGGCGCACGTCGGTAAATATCACAATCTGGTCTTCTGGGCCGGGTGGGCGCGGCAATCGTTCCTGAAGCTCGTTTGGGCCGGGGGCTATGAGTGTGACTGCCTCTTGCGCCAACGCCAGAATGGGCGCTTGCGACTGGCGCAGCTCGTCGCCGAGCGCCGCGCCGTCAATCAGCACGTTCTGCGGCGTCAAATCGCCGTCGTATAGGCGCAGCTTCAAACGAATGATGCGCAAGGCAGCGTCGTCGACCCGCTGTTGGAAGGCCGGATCGGTTAGATATCTCTCGCGAAACCAGGTAATCGTATCGCGCAGGTTGGCCATTTGCGCTGCCATGTTGGCGCTATCCAGACCAAATTGGTCAATATAAAGCAGGTCGTTGCCGGCAAGCAGGGCATCTTTGGCTACCTGCCGGTGCGGAAACTCCTGTCCGCTATTGTCATAAAAACGCTGCACGGCGCGCACGCCAAGGGAGTCTGACAGCATCACGCCACCGTTGCCGCGCCAAGTACTCAGCTCTGGTAGCGCCATGAGTGTTTGCAACGCCGGTGGATCAAAACTCACCGGCGCCGTCGTGTCGCGCAAATTGCCCTGGAAACCCTGATAGCGTATGTGTGTTACCAGCAGGGCATCGGCCGTTGCCTGTGGATCGGGAGCGCGACCGGTCACCAGAAAGAATGGCGCAAGCTCGACTTGCTTTAACTGCTCCAGCGATTTGCGCACGGTACTGACTTCTTCGTTGAGCGGCCGGTCGCTGCTGCCACGTCCGGGGAAGTGGCGAGCGACGACGGCCACTGCGCCTTCGCTGCCCTCATGCACGCCAGCCGTATAAGCGCGGCCCATCAGTCCGACCCAGTAGGGATCGCCGCCAAAAGCGCGCGTTCCCAGGTCGCTGGCATTATCCGGGCTGGGGCTCTCCAGCACGTCGAGCGAAGGGCCCAGCAGCATATTGACGCCAATGGCCGACAGCTCGCGCCCCAGTATGCGCCCCAGCGACTTTGCATAATCGGTCTGCCAGCCGGCGCCAATGGCCATCGCCCCAGGCAGTTCGGTGAGGCCATAGCGAATTTGGGAGTTGGGCGCACCGTCGCCTTCTTGCTGCGTGGCAATGAACAATGGCATGGCCCCGGCCCTAGCAAGCGGGCCGGGCGCCGGCGTCTCAGTCTCGACCGTGTCAGTCACGACGGCAGCCTCGCCAAAGAGCGCCAGGCTTTGCAAACGATTATTCAGGTCGGCTACGGCATGGGGCACCTCGTCGCCTACGCCAATGATGTTGTCGTTTGCCGCCAACAGGATGACGCCGCCGATATGATAGTTTAAGAGCAAATCGGCGATATCCGTGTCCGGGCCCGTGCCTTCGCCTTCGAAAGTCATCAGGAAGAGCTGCCCGACGCGCTCGGCAACCGACATCTGCTGCAAGAGCTGCTGAGCCTGCGCCAGGTAGCCGTCGTCGTCTTGCGCCGCCGCGGGCGGCGCGGCGCCGAGTAAGGGGCCAACCAGCAGGCAGCCAGCCAGCATGACACGCCAGAATGCTGGGGCGAGACTGGATAAGATTAATCGCGAGCGTGCCATTATCATTTTCTGAGACATGTTTCGTTGTAGCGCATTGGTGAGTATACTTAGGGCCAAAATTGGGGACAACTAGACTCTCTGAGTTATCTCTGCCCTAAGTCAGGTATACACATGGGAAATGGACCTCGCAATATCCTGTCAGTGGCTATCACTGTATTCTTAGCCGTCTCGGCGTTTGCTGCAGGCTATCTGGCCAACGACTTGGTACGTAGTCGCACGGGTGCAGCGCGTGGCGCCGAACCGGGAGGACAGTTTGCCCTGTTAGGCGAAGCCTGGAGCTGGGTGGAGAGCAGCTATATCGGCGACATGCCGCCCATGAGGCAGGTCACCTATGGCGCCATCCGTGGCGCGCTAAGTGAGCTGGGCGACCCCTACACGGTGTTCGTGGAGCCGCCCGCGCGCGAACAAGAGCGTGAGACGCTGCGCGGCAGCTTCGGCGGAATTGGCGCGCACATATTGCGCAATGAGAACGGCGAGGTGATTCTCGACCCCATCCCTGAAAATCCGGCGGCCCTGGCAGGAATTCAGACCGGCGACATTTTGCTGGCGGTTGACGGGCAAGAGATAGACGACAATATGACCGTGGAGCAAATTGCCAACCTCATTCGCGGCGAGAAAGGTAGCACCGTTGTTTTGCGCTTGTTAAGAAGAGGCGCCAGCGAGGCGCTCGACGTCGAGGTGGTGCGCGGTGACATTCTCATTCCGTCGGTTAGCTACCGGCTGCTGCCTGAAGCAGCTTCTATTGGCTATATTAAGCTGGAGCGCTTTAGTGGCGAGAGCAGCAACGAGATTGAGAAGGCGCTGAATGAGCTGCGGGGGCAAGGGGCCCGTTATCTCATCCTGGATCTGCGCCATAACGGTGGCGGCTTACTCGACGCCGCCATAGACGTCGCCGATCACTTCTTATCGGGAGGGCCGATCTTAATCCAGCAGAGTAGGGGAGAGGAAGAATTCGTCTACGAGGCCAACGATGAAACGGCGGCCGGAGACCTGCCAGTTCTGGTGTTGATCGACGGCGGCACAGCAAGCTCTTCTGAGATTCTCGCAGGCGCGCTGCAGGATCGACGCAGGGCGCTGCTGGTGGGCACAAAAACTTTCGGCAAAGGTTCCGTGCAGCTTGTGTATGACCTCAGTGATGGATCCTCAGTGCATGTGACGGCCTCGCGCTGGCTGACGCCCGATCGCAGCCAGATCGATCAGCATGGACTGCTGCCGGATATCGAGGTAGAGACGACACAAGAGGCCATTGATAACGGTCAAGACGTGGTCTTGCGGCGCGCGGTTGATTACTTTCAGAATGGAATGGCTAATGGAAACTAGAACACGAAATGTCATCTTCGGGCTGCTCGGCTGTCTCATCGTCGTGACCTTATGCGCCGCCGTGGGAATAGGTGCCTACTTTGTCACATTGAGATCCGCAACGGGCGATAGTGCGCCCGATATCATCGTCGAAGAAGCTGAACCCCCCGGCGGTGAGCCCACGCCTTCCGGCGCCATGCAGCCCACATTGAACGTGCCAGGCTCCGACGCAACTATCAGTCCGGACCCAACGGCACCGCCCACGGCGACGCTGCAGGTCGTTGAAGTGGCTGCAACGCCCACGGTGCAGATCGCAACGCCCACGCCGCTGGCGACGCGACAAAGCGAGCCGCCGGATTTCACCGAGGAAGATCTTGAGCTTCTCTGGGAGGTGTGGAACATCGTGGCTTCCGAGTTTGACGGTGATTATCCCAGCAGCGAAGAGCTGACCTACGCCGCCATCCGTGGCCTGCTAGGCGAGCTGCAGGACGATTACACTCAATTTGCGCCACCAGACGTAGCCGAGCGTTTGCGCCAAGGTTTGGAAGGCAGCTTCGAGGGCATCGGCGCCTTCGTGCGCCAGAACGAAGAAGGGTTAACGGAAATATTGCGACCCATGGATGGTCAGCCGGCTGCGCTCGCCGGCATGCGCGCCGGAGACGTTGTGATTGCCGTCGATGGCGTATCGGTGATTGGCCAATCAATCGATGAGGTGATCGCGAAGATCCGCGGCCCGCAAGGCACTGAAGTGACCGTCACCGTTCGCCGCCCCGGCGAGGAGGAGCCGCTGCACTTTACCGTACGACGCCAGTTGATTCAGGTACCGATTATTGAGTCGCAAATGCTGGAGGACAACATTGCCTATATCCGGCTCACTGGCTTCAATAGCAATGCCGACGACCAACTGCGCCAGACATTGCAGGACTTTCTGGCGCAGAACCCTGCCGGCCTCATTTTCGACTTGCGCGACAATCCCGGCGGCTTCCTCAATCAATCAGTTGCCGTCGCCGATGCATTTTTGCCCGAGGGCGTAGTGCTTTACGAACGCAGTTCAACGTTTGACCTGGACCAGGTGCTCAACAGTGATAGCGGCGACCTTGCTGAGTCGGTTCCGCTCGTCGTTCTCGTCAACGCCGGCAGCGCCAGCGCATCAGAGATTGTAGCGGGCGCCATCCAGGATCACGGGCGTGGTGTGTTGATTGGCGAGACAACCTTTGGCAAGGGCTCGGTGCAGCAGTCGCATACGTTATCAGATGGCTCTGAACTGCGCGTAACCATAGCACGCTGGTATACGCCCAATGATGTCAGCATCGATGGCAACGGCATCGTGCCGGACATCGAAGTGCCGTCTCCGGTTGAGCTGGGTGGTGAAGACGATCAGCAGCTCCAGCGCGCCATTGAATACCTTTTGACGGGTGAATAACAGGGCGTGATGGCAAAGAAGAAAGAACAAGGCGTCGAGATGATTGCGCGCAACCGGCGCGCCAGCCATGACTATCACCTGCTCGACAATTTTGAGGCCGGCATCGTCCTGACCGGGACAGAGATCAAGTCGATCCGCGCGCACAAGGTGAGCTTGCAGCGCGCCTATGTGGCACCACGCGGCGATGAGCTGTGGTTGATGGAAGCCAACATCGCGGCCTATGAACATGGCAACCGCGAGAACCATGAGGCTACCCGCCCGCGCAAGCTCTTATTGCATCGCCGCGAAATCAATAAGATTCTAGACGCGTTACAGACCAAGGGGGTTACCATGGTGCCTACGCGCCTTTATCTGAAAGACGGTTTGGCCAAAGTGGACGTGGCCCTGGCACGAGGCAAGAAGCTTTACGACAAACGCGACGACATGGCGCGCCGCGATTCGGAGCGGCAGGTGGAGCGCGCCCTACGCGAGAAGTACCGTTAATCATCCCTGCCTGAAACAGTTTTCGTACAACGATGAGACGAAAGGACTGACTCATGCTCGACATTAATTTGATCCGAGAGCGACCTGACTGGGTGAAGGAACGTATCGAGTCGCTAAACGATATAGCGCCCATTGACGAGATTCTAGAGCTGGATGAAAGACGTCGGCAAATCATCCAGGAAGTGGAAGATTTGCGCCGCGAGCGCAATGAATCTTCGAAGCTAATAGGTCGCTGGATGGGCGAGCTGAACAGGCAGCGTCGCGAGCTGGAGAAGGTTGAGGTCATGGCACAGGTGGAATCATCGGGGTCGTTGCGTGATGAGGTCGACGCCCTGAGTAGACGGGTGGAGGAGGCCAAGGAAGAGACGCGCACGATTGGCGATCGCATCGCCAGGCTCGACGAAGAGCTGCGAGTTGTGGAGTCGTCTTTACATGAGGAGATGCTGTGGGTGCCAAACATGCCCCATCACACAGTGCCCATTGGCCCCGACGATAGCCACAACCTGGTCGGTGAAGCGCAGGGCGCCCCACAGCCGAGCTTTGACTTTGAGCCCAAAGCACACTGGGATCTTGGTCCGCAGCTAGGCCTGATCGACTTCGAGCGCGGCGTGAAGCTGAGCGGAAGTCGTTTCTACATCCTGAATGGCTGGGGCGCCAGATTGCAGCGCTCGCTGATCCAGTTCATGCTCGACACCCATACTACCAAACATGGTTACTTAGAGGTGTACCCTCCTGCCATGGCGCGCGAAATTTGCTTCGTCGGCGCGGCGCAACTGCCCAAGTTCCGTGAGAACATCTATCGCGACGCTGAAGAAGATTATATGTGGCTTGGAACAGCGGAGATCGCACTAACGAATATCCATCGCGACGAAATACTTGACGCGGCGCAGTTACCGCTGAAGTATGTGGCGTATACGCCGTGCTTTCGCCGCGAGAAGATGAGTGCAGGTCGCGACGTAAGAGGCATCAAACGCGGGCACCAGTTCGACAAAGTAGAGATGTACCGCTTCACCACGCCAGATCAGAGCTATGAGGCGCTGGATGAGATGGTGCAGGAAGCCATCACTATCGCCCGCGCCCTGGAGCTGCCTTACCGCCAGATCGAGATGGTGACCGGGGATCTGGGGTTTGCGGCCTCCAAGAAGTACGACCTAGAGGTATGGGCCGCCGGCTCGCAGGAGTGGCTGGAAGTTAGCTCCATTAGCAACTGCGAAGCGTTTCAGGCGCGCCGCGCGAATGTGCGCTATCGCACGGAAGATGGCGGCAGACCCCAGTTTGTGCACACCCTAAACGGTAGTGGGCTTGCGCTGCCGCGGGTAATGATTGCCATCCTGGAAAACAATCAACAGGCGGACGGTTCGATTCGCGTGCCTGCTGCCTTACAGAAATATATGGGCGTTGAGGTGATTGAAGACGCACGGACGGCTCACTAAGTCGCAAACCACCGCCTTACGCGCCACTCTACACTTTATATTGCCGGCTGGGCCTCCAACCACACACTTTCGTATAGCCGGAGCATGCGCTGTACGATAATGGGCCAGGCAAACTGCTGCGCATAGGCCCTGGCGTTCTGACCGAGGGCTCGGCGGCATCCCTCATCGGTCAACAGGCGGTAGATTCGCTCGGCCAATGCCTCCGGATCGCGGCTGGGCACATGAAAGCCCGTTTCTTCATCGCGCACGAGGAACGCCAGCCCGCCGACCTCCGAGGCAATCACGGGCCGCGCCATGGCCATTGCCTCCAGGGCTACCAGACCAAAACTCTCATAATGCGAGGGCATCACGACCATTTCGGCGGCCGCATAGTAGTATGGCAATACGTCCTGGTCTTTTGAGCCCAAGAAGGTAACCAGGTCATGAATATCGAGGTCGCGGCGCAGCGCCTGCAAGCGCGCCATTTCGTCGTCGAGGTCGTCGCTCCACGGATCGCCGCCGATGATGGCCACGCAAACATCTTCGATGGCCGCAGGGCGTCGCTGTTGAATGAGCGCCATGGCGCGCAGCAGCGTATCAATGCCCTTGAGCGGCTCGATCCGCCCGGCGAACAGGATCGTTCGCGTGTGCGGCGACATGCCCAGTTGCAGCCGCGCACGTTCTTTGGGCATGGGCTCAAAGCGCTCAAGGTCAACGCCAGGCGGTAATGTGATCACCCTGGTCGTATCGGCGCCATAAAGCCACTTGAGCTGCGCTTCCTCCGCCGGCGTCGAGACGACGATACGATCTGATACGTCCATAATGCGGCGTTCGGCCGCAATACGCGCGGGGGAGGCTCGCTCACTGTCGTCCTGGGCGATACGATTCTTCATGTGACCCAGCGTGTGGAACATGTGGATGATGGGCAAACCCGGGCCCCACGCCTCACGCAGGCGTTCGGCCACCAGGCCAGACAACCAGTAGTGGCTGTGTACGATGTCGTAAGCCAGGCCCTGCTCGCCGGCAAAACGGAGAACGCCCTCGACGAATTCGTCGAGGTGCTGTTCGATCTCGTTTACGCCAATTGGTTTTTCGGGCCCGGCGGGGATATGGATCACACGCGCGCGCGCACCCAAATCATGCTTGACGCGCGGCTGGCAATCGTCTTGAGAGCGGGTGAAGACGTCTACGTAAATGCCATGCCGGCCCAGCTCGCGGCTTAGATCGCGCACATAGACATTCATGCCGCCCGTCTTCTTGCCGCCTAACATGGCAAGGGGGCAGGTATGTACGCTCAGCATTGCCACACGGCGGACGGGATAGGGCTCACGTTGAATCATAGAATTTTGATTCACGTCTGGCGCCTCAGGGTCGATAGAGCTGAATCTGGTAGATGGTTGTATCCTGCGCGCCGAAGCGGTATTTGTACTCCTCATTACCTCGTAAGAAATCGAATGTGTCTCTCCCGGAGGCGATCGCCAGGCTGATGGCCTCCGCCGTTAACACCACACCAGGGCTTAGTTGCCCAAATTCTACGATATCCATTCCCGAATTGTAAACCCATATGCGACCGTTATAATCAAAATTAAACAGTGTCGCTGCATTCGCGCCAGCCTGTTGCAGGAAGAGCAACTGCAGCGTGCCGTCTTTAAAGCAAGCAGCGGCAATGTCGTGGAACAGCGCACGCCGACCGGCATTCAGCCAGTCATCTTTTTCCACCATACTTAGGCGCAGCAGGCGCAAGAACTCGTCGACTGCCGGAGCCAGCTCCTCGGCGCTCTGCACCTGGCGCACATGCACCGCCGCTGCCTGCGCCCGCCTCAACTTGCGCCGTATCTCGTGCCGCTGCTTCTTGTCCAGGGCCACCAGATAATCGTCGAAGGTCTGAGGCAGCGGGATGATAGGGCAGACTTCCTGCACGCTGCTACTAAAATAATAGCCACGCTGTGCCGCAAGCTTGGCCAGAATGGTGCGAGACGGAGAATCTTCAGGGATATTACAGAGGTTCAGCCCACGCCACGCCGGAAATGTTTCGCTTTCCAGCATGTCAAAGACCCCTTCCCAGGCCGCAGCCGCCAGCGAGGCAGGCGCAATCAGGTCGAGATAATCCGTCTCTTCCACACAACCATTGAAGTAGAGCCGGCCATCCAGCAGATAAAAGCAGCCGATGGCCTGCACCTGCTCCGGCTGATAACCCATTGCCATGGTGAAAAGCTGCCCGGGTCCCAGGTGTTTCCACCACGCCTGCTGATAGGCCAGCCGCTGAAAGGGAGTTGTCGTGACGGCGGAAGCCGCGATGCCGTCCCAAACAGGGCCTAACTGCCTGAATACGGCATCCCCTTCAATCAACCGCACTCGCAAGGTTTCCTGGCCCGGCTTATTCACGCCGTTCGTATACGTGATGGCGCACGCGGGCGGCGATGGATGCCGGATCGACCTGCTTTCTGGCCTCGCCCGTTTCGATGGCCGTCCGCGCGACCGCTTCGGCAACGGCCGGCGCCACGGTGAAGTCGGTTCCTTTGGGGATAATCCAGTCGTGACGCAGTTGGCGGTCATCTACGAGATCCGCAATGGCGCGCGCCGCAGCGATCTTCATTTCGTCCGTAATATTACGAACTCTGGTATCCAGCGCGCCGCGGAAGATTCCGGGGAAGGCTAGTGAATTGTTCACCTGGTTCGGAAGATCGCTGCGTCCCGTGGCCACGATAGCGGCGCCTGCCTGCAGCGCGACCTCAGGCATTATCTCCGGAACCGGATTGGCCAGCGCAAATATAATGGGATCTTTAGCCATCGACTTCACCATTTCTGGCGTTAAGACGTTGGGCGCCGAAAGCCCGATGAAAACGTCGCGGCCGGCAACCGCGGCGGCCAGGTCGCCCTTCAGGCCCTGCTGATTGGTGAGCTCCGCCATCTCTTCTTTGATCCAGTTCATACCTCGCTTGCGGCCCTTATAGATGATGCCGCTCGTATCTACCATCACCACTTCGTTCACGCCCATCGACATTAATAGGCGCGTCACGGCAATGCCCGACGCGCCGGTGCCGTTGACCACAAGGGTGAGCTCCGCGGGCGACTTGCCCGTCAGGCGGCAGGCGTTGAGGATACCCGCAAGCACGACCACGGCCGTGCCATGCTGGTCGTCGTGGAAGATGGGAATATCCGTTTGTTCGCGGAGCACACGCTCGATATAGAAACATCGCGGCGCGCTGATGTCTTCCAGATTCACCCCGCCGAACGTAGGCTCCAGATTCTTGACAATGGCGATAATCTCATCGGCTTCTTGTGTCGCCAGACAAAGCGGAAAGGCTTCAACGCCGGCGAATGTATGAAACAGAATGGCTTTTCCTTCCATCACGGGCATAGCCGCGCGGCCGCCGATATTGCCCAGACCCAGCACGGCGCTACCATCACTGACAACGGCCACCAGATTCCCGCGCGCCGTGACATCAAACGATTGTTTGCGATCATCCTTGATAATCTGCGAGGCTTCCATCGCCCCGGGTACCAGGTAAAACTGCTCTAGCACATGGCTATCTTTCACCGGAACATTGCTGCTGATTTCCAGCAGACCCTGAAACCGCTCATGGAGCTCGAGGGATTCTTCACCAAGGTCCATGTCCCGCCCACTGGGCGATGGCGTCGGCAGGCGGCCTTCATAAACATAGGCGCGCGTGCGCTGGGCGATATGTTGCGCCTCGGAGAACTCGCGCTTGGCAAGGCCCGCCTCGATGGTGGCGCGCGCCACGGCTTCGGCCACCACCGGTGCGACGCGGTAGTCGATTAACCGGGGATAGATGTAGTCCGGATGCAGCTCCTCCTCGCTGACGAAGCTGGCTAATGCTTCGCTGGCAGCCAACTGCGCCTGAACGCAAAACGACTGCGCGCGTACGTCTAGTAGGCCGCGAAATATGCCAGGAACGACCGCGGCAATGTCCATCTGGTTTGGATAAGTGGAATGGGCCGTGGCGACCACCGCGGCGCCCGCAGAACGCGCTTCATGCGGCGATATTTCGATCGGCGACCCGAAGGTAAATAAGATAGGATTCGCTGCCATCGCCGCAATATCCTCGGCCGACAACTCAGTGCCGCCGGCGAAACCGATATAGGCGTCGGCCCCTCTCAACATCTCCTGCAGCGGGCCTGTTTCATAATCTGGATTGCTGAGCCCTGCGATTTCCCACTTCGCCCAGTTCATGCGCACGGGGCGGTATTTGTGTAAGGCGCCATATTTGTCGCAGACGATCACCTGCTCTGCGCCATAATGGTGCAGCAAGTGCGCCGTACCCAGGCCGGCAGCGCCCGCCCCATTCACGACGATGCGCATGTCGCGAATGGTTTTATTCACCAGGCGCGCCGCGTTCAATAAGCCTGCCAGCACGCCAATAGCCACCCCCTGGCGGTGGTTATTGACCACAGGGATATACAACGAACGTTCCAGGCGATTGGTTATGGCAATGCCTTTCGGCGATGCCACGTCCTCAAGGCAAATGCCGCCGAAACTGGGGCTGCAGTTCAATACCAGGTCGACGAACTCGTCTGCGCTCGCGGCGCTGATAGCCAGCGGCAAGGCGTCAACGCCGGCAAATGTCTTCATGATCACCGCCTTGCTTTCGAGCACAGGCAGAATTGCCTCAGGGCCTATGTTGCCGAGGCCATATGCCGCAGAGCCGTCGGAAACGACGGCGACGGTGTTGCCACGACAGGTGACGTCGAACGAGCGCTTCGGATCGCGCTCAATCTCAAGACATGGCTCAGCCACGCCAGGCGTATACACAAGGCTCAGCGCCCGGCTGTCGCGCACATGCACCTTACTGCGCACGCTGATCAGGCCGTTAAAGCGACGCCGGTAGGCAATGGCTTCTGATTCAGATGGATTTGGTTCCTGGGATATCATGGGTTCCTCGGGTGGTTTCAAATAGGAATAAAGTGATTCATGAGTACGGTTTTGCAAGTACGCGTTCGTCGCCAATGCGCTGTGTGATGTGTTGCCGGTCGAGGTGCTCAAGTAAGGCAATGGCATACTTGCGGCTGGTGTTCAAAAGGTCGCGCACTTCAGCGGCGCTTACGCTCTTATGACTGTTCAGATGAGACACGATTTTCTGCACGTAATCGTCCAGTTCTGTGGTACGGTAGACGACCTCTTCGTTAATCTGCACCAAGCGGCCGAGCGCCAGCATCGCCTCGTACAACTCGTCGCCAAGGGCGGCGCGACACTCCTTAACCGCCGGCGAGTTCACACCTTGCCGCTCGAAAACAGCCATAAGATCCTGAACGCGGCGCTGCTGCTCATCACTCAAGATGACCTTGCGTCCAGCCTGGAAAAGCACGCTGCCATTGTCGCCGACCTCGCCTTGCTCTACGAGTGACCGGATAAAGGCGTTGAAGGTGCCCACAGCGAATCTCAGGCGGCTGCGTAGCTCTTCACGCGGCATTCCCAGGCGTAGTGGGTGTTGTTCATGGTAATGCAGAATCTGCTGCAATGCGCGCCGCCGGAGTTCGTTCCAGTATGGTGTCGTGACGAATTGTTGGCCTAGGGCCATAACCTGGCCTTGATCGCACAGCGTTTGCCACGCCAGGGAGGCCTGTTCGCCGCTTAGACCGGACTGCTTCAGGATTTCTGCGGCAGCAGCCGGTTGCAAGCGCTCTACATGTTGTCGTAGCAGCTCTTCAGGCGTGCCCTCGGCGAGCGTCTGCAGACGGTCGATCACACGCTGCTGAAAGCGACGATGGCGCCGCCCAGGGTGTGGATCCAGGATACGCCCGCCGCCTAGCGTTGCGCTGGGCGAGGGGCGGCGCAGTATGAAACGATCGCCGCGCACTCCGACAAGGGGCTGCTCCAGAGCGAGCTGTAGAAAGCCGCTTTGGCCCGGCTCAATCTGGCGCGCGCCAATAATCCGTGTGCGTGCCATTACTTCTGCCGCCCCGAGAAAGAGCTTCACTTGCACGTTATGCCTCAGTGGAGCATCCATCTGCGCCAGGTGGCGATAGTGAGCGTCCAGTAAGAGGGTATCGCGAGCCTGGCCAGGAAAGGCGACAACCATCCCTCGCCGCAGGTCGGCGGCGTCGATGCTCGAGATGTTCACCGCGACTCGGCTGCCCGGTTCGGCCGTTTCTCTTTTCGTCTTATGCGTCTGTAGGCCGCGAATGCGTCCACGTGCAGCGCCGGGATGAACCTCGACGGCGTCGCCGACGCTGAACCCGCCCCCAGAAAGCGTGCCCGTGACGATGGTGCCGAATCCGGGAAGCGAGAAGACGCGGTCGATGGGCAGCCGCGGCCGGCCATGATCTGGGCGTGGCTGCGTTTGCGCCAGCCGTAGGGCAATCTCATGGCGCAGCTCCTCTAACCCGGCGCCCGTGTGCCCCGAGACAGGCACGATGCGCGCATCTTGCAGCACGGTGCCCGCCAATTGCTCCTGAAGGTCGAGCGTCACCAGATCGAGCCAATCGGGTTCGTCTACCAGATCTGCCTTGGTTAAGGCCACGACGCCAGCCGGGATTTCCAGCAGATCTAGAATGGCAAGGTGTTCGCTGGTCTGCGGCATCACGCCCTCGTCGGCGGCGACCACGAACAAGGCAAGGTCGATGCCGCCAATGCCAGCCAACATGTTCTCGATAAAGTCACGGTGCCCTGGAACGTCGACGATCCCCACCTCGTGCAGCTCGCCCCCGAGCTCAAGTTTCATCCAGGCGAAGCCAAGGTCGATGGTCATTTCCCGGGCTTTCTCTTCGACGAGCCTATCCGGGTCGATTCCGGTCAAAGCCTCGATGAGCGTCGATTTGCCATGGTCCACATGACCGGCAGTTCCAATTACGTACAACGAGCGCCTCCCGTTCCGGCGCTTTAATTACACTTCTTCGTCGCGAACCGGAACCAGAGCAGGCTGCCGGCGGCGGTTCGGATCATTCGCCAGGGTCTTTTCAATCTCTTCCTGCCAGATTCGCGGCAGCTGCTTTATCGCGTCGGCCTGTGCGCCCTGCACACGCCATACTTTCTCTTGCTCACGCTCCATTTCTTCAACACGCTCTTCGATCAGCGACATCTGCTCCCGAAGCTGCCGTTCATGCCTGTTCGAGCTGGTGAGCCGTTGGTCAATATCCACTTCAAAGCTCTTCCATCGCTTATTGGAATCGACGACAAAGTTGTCCCAACGCGTCTGCATGCGGTTGATCTCCACGCGCGCCAGCTCCGATGTCTCTCGCTGCTGCTGCTCGATGCGATGCTGCCACTCCGCCAGCGTCTGGACGGCCATCTTGGCCTCCTTGTACTGATCGGCGAAGTTGACCCACTGCTGCTTGTAAGCATCCATCGTGTCTTGATGCTGCTCGAGGTGACGCTCCCAGCCATTGAGGCGCTGGTTGCGTTCATACTCGCCCAGTTGAATTTGCTCAGTCCAGTTCTTGATCGTCTGCTTGAGCTCATTGTGGGCTTCGGCAATGCTGTCCAAATTGTTCTCAAGTTTGCTTAGCTTGTCGGCGAGGATGTCCAAGCGATTGTAAATCGGCTCCCAGCGCTTGCTGATCTCCACTAGCGTCGTCTGGACTTCGTTGATGTTGCGGCTGTTTTTGTTTTCGGCCTCTTCCAGGTAGGTCAGATCGCTGGACCAATTCTCAATGCGGTTTTCGAGGGCCGGTATGCGATTCTGTAAAACGCCAATCAGGTTAGCCAGCCGCGCTTCTTCGGCCTGTCGCAGCTCCATCTCGTTCTGCAGGCGACTGATAGCCGGCAGCTCTTTCCTGATCTCGGCGATCTCGCGCACATTAGATTCGTGCTCTACCCGTCGCAGGCGTTCCATCTCATCTTCAGAACGGATTCGGCGCTCGTCGTACTGCTCGACGATCGACGCCATCTCATCCTTAAACTGCGTCAGTTGCGTGTCAACTTGCGGCAGACGCGCCACCTGCGATGTAACGCTTGCGAGGCGCTCTTCTAGCTCTTTAATGCGCTTTTTTCTGGTCTGGAGCTCTTGCTCCTGCGTTGCAACTTTCTTCTCAAGATCGCTTATGCGGCGGCCGCTCTTACGTCGCTCTTCGTCTAGCCACTCTAATCGGCTGCGGATTTCTTCTAGCTGTGGGTCCTGTCCGTTCTTCGTTGCCATTCTTGGATTACCTCCATTCAGCCTGAACTTCCGGCATTATAGACCGCCTGGGTCTAATCGTAAAACCATTGCTTCGATTCATAGCATAAGCTGTGCGCGCCCGCGGTTTACGATTGTTGCGGCAGATATTACAATCGTCATATGCGCATTGGCATCGACGCGAGGCTGCCTGCTTACCGCATGGGCGGTATCAGCCGCTACATCATTCAACTGGTAAACGCTCTCGCGGCTATTTCGGGCCCTGAAGAATATGTCGTCTTTGAGAGCCATAAAGCTATTGCCAGCCGCTTTCCACATCTTCCTCCTGGATCTGTCCGGCGCCTGTGGACTCCAAGCCATCACCGTCTGGAGCGGCTGGCGCTGAGTGTGGAGCTGACTCCGCATCGCCTGGACCTCTTTCACAGCCCCGACTTTATCCCGCCGCAGCGTGGCGCGCGACGGCATGTGATAACCGTGCACGACCTCAACTTTCTTCATTATCCGCAATTTCTCACTGAGGAGAGCAAAAGGTATTATGCCGGGCAGGTCGAGTGGGCCGTGGGCCACAGTGATCACATCATCGCCGATAGCGAACACACCCGGCAGGATCTGATCGCGCTGCTCAGCGTGGAGCCCAGTCGTGTGACGACGGTGCATCTCGCCGCGGACCCGCTCTTTGCTCAGGCGGCCGAAAAGTCTACACCAGAGGCTATTGACCACACGTTGCGCAAATACGCGCTGGCCGAAGGCTTCATTTTGTTCGTCGGAACCGTGGAGCCGCGCAAGAACCTGCCACACCTGCTCGATGCCTATCAACTGGCCCGCCAAAGTCATGGGCTCGCCGCGCCGCTTCTGATCGTGGGTCAAAAGGGCTGGCTTTATCAGTCGCTATTCCAGAAAATTGACGCGCTTGGCTTACATGGCGTGGTGCGGCATATTGACAGCGCAACCGATCTGGAGCTGGCTCACCTGTATCTTGCGGCTTCTCTCCTGGCCCTCCCGTCGCATTACGAAGGCTTTGGCCTGCCGGTGCTGGAGGCCATGCATTGTCGCTGTCCGGTCATCGCCAGCAACCGCGCCTCGCTGCCGGAGGTCGTGGGTGAGGCGGGCATACTCCTCTCGCCCGACGACGTCGCGTCGTGGGCCAGAGAAATGGCGCAGCTTGCTGCCGACGGAGCGAAACGTAGCCGGCTTGCCGAGCTCGGCCTGGCCCAAGCGCAGCGCTTTACCTGGCATGAAACGGCGACGCAAACTAGGAGCGTCTATGAGCGACTCGGGTAGACTCAAAGTCCTGCTGCTTACGCCCCAACTACCGTATCCGCCGGAACAGGGCACAAGTTTGCGCAACTTCCATATCGTGCGCGGCCTGGCGCAGGACCAAGATGTCTGGCTGCTGAGCTTTCTCGAACCAGGCCAGCCAGAAGGCGGCAGCGGTACACCGCTGATCGATCTGTGCAGGCAGGTGGTCACCGTGGAAGCTCCCCGACGTACAATGACCCAGCGATTCTGGCGCCTACTTACGGATCGGCGCCCCGACATGGCCCACCGGCTGGAAAGCGAAGCATTTGAAATGGCGTTGATTTCAATGCTGCAGCGCGAATCGTTTGACGTGGTGCAGATTGAAGGTATAGAGCTGGCAAGCCACATCACGCAGATCCGCCGCTACCGGCCTGAGGCTATGATTGTATTTGACGATCATAACGCCGAGGCCGAGCTACAGCGGAGAATATTCGCCACGGATATCCGCGCGCCGCAGCGCTGGATAGGCGCCGCCTACTCATTTGTGCAGTGGCGCCGCTTATGCAGGTTCGAGCGCACGGCGGCCCTGACAGCCGATGGTGTAACAGTCGTGAGCGCCGCTGATGCGTCCCAATTGCGCGCCCTATCGCCGCAAATCGAACCGGTCGTCATTCCTAACTGCATCGATGTGCAGACGTACGATGTGCTTCCGTCGCCAGTTGAGCGCCGTATCGACGTGCTGTTTATCGGCAAGATGGATTATAGGCCGAATGTAGACGCCGTAATCTGGTTTGGCGAACATATATGGCCACTTGTTCGTGCGCGCTGCACGAAGGCCGCCTGGGCCGTCGTGGGTAAGAGCCCGCACCCACGCCTGGAGGTCCTGGCTCACACCGCTGGCGTAACGGTTATCGGCGCCGTGGACGACATCAGACCTTATCTGGCCGCGGCAAAGGTTTATGTGATGCCCTTTCGCATGGGCAGCGGCACGCGCCTGAAGCTTATAGAGGCGCTGGCCTCCGGAATTGCAACCGTTAGCACGCGTATGGGCGCAGAGGGCTATCCGCTGCAAGACGGCGCACAGGTGCTGTTTGCCGATGCGCCGGCCGGCTTTGCGCAGTCGGTGATAGAGCTGCTGGAGGACGACGAGCGCCGGGAGGCGCTGCAGCAGGCAGGCAGGGCGTTCGCCCAACAGTACGACTGGCGCCGCGTGATTCCCCTGTTTAGCGCCCTGTACAAGCGCTTACTGGCGTTGTGAGGCGTCGAAGCCAGCATCGGCCACTTGCGCGATGGCATGAACATCGCGGCCCAGCGCTTTTCGCTCTGGGAAATCCGGTACGATGCGCAAATCCTGGCGCAAGCTCTCAAGCTCCTTGTCGTGGCGCGCTATTTGCGCGAAGTATCCCTGGGCCGCATCTTGTTCGCCGCTCTTCTGGAGGCAATCGGCCAGGTAATACTTGGCCAGCAAGACCAGTTGCGGGTTGTCTATGCCCAGGCGCAGGGCTAGCTCCAGACGCGGAATTGCCTCAGAGCATTGTTCGAGGCGGTAGGCCGCAACAGCGGCATGGTATTGATATACGCCTGTTCTGCCGCCATGTCGCAACGCGGCGTCGAATGCCTGTTTCGCCTCTTCGTACAGCCCCTGGGCGAAGTAAATCTGGCCGTTAATCAGATGGCAAGCCGCCTCATCTTCCTTAAGCTCGAGCGCCGCTTGCGCGCTAGCGCCGGCGCCTTTGAGGTCCGCTGTATTGAACTTAATTAGGGCCAACAGGTAATGCGATTCCCAGCGCTCAGGCTTCTCCACGATGGACCTCTCGGCTAGCTCCTTGGCGCTTTCAAGGTCTCCGCGCTGGTAAAGGCGGGCGGCGCGGTGCAGATGCGGTGGCAGTAGCCGGAAGCGGAAGGCCTCCATGGCCAGGTAGCCCACGACGAATGCAATCGCCGTGTAGACGAGCTGCTGGGTGGCAAAGTAGGCCACCAGCGCAGCGAGCAGGGGGATGGCAAACAACAGGTTGGAGCGCTGTCTCATGGCCACAACCCCAGAACCGCGTGGTATGGAAACAAAGTGTAGGGCGACATCAACAGGCCTAGCCGATGATCGGATCATGGGGGCAGTGGCTGAGCAGCTCCGTTCCGCCCTCAGTTACCACCACCAGGTCTTCGATACGAATACCACCCCAACCGGGCACATAGACGCCTGGCTCGACCGTGGTGACCATTCCCACCGCCAGCGCAGCGGCGCCTCTCGTCGGCGATAACCGCGGATCCTCGTGGCCCTCCAGCCCCAGGCCATGACCCAGGCCGTGTCCAAAGTTGTCACCGTAGCCGGCGGCGGCAATCAAATCTCTGGCGATGGCGTCGATCTCGCCGCCGCTCTTGCCCGGCGCGATGCCGTGCAACGCCTCGTCGTGCGCCTTTAATACCAGCTCGTATCGCTGCTTAAATAGTGAGTTGAAATCGGAGTCAAATAGGTACGTGCGCGTCAGGTCGCTGCCGTAACCGTCTACGGTAGCGCCCATATCGACGAGCACGATATCAGCGCGCTCAATACGCCTGGCGCCGGGCGCGTGGTGCGGCAGAGCAGAATTGGGTCCCGTTGCGACATGTACCGGAAAGGTAAGGCCGGTAGCGCCCGCTTCGCGCATCCGTTTTTCAAGCTCCCAGGCCAGGTCCAGCTCACGCATGCCGCTCTGCACCAGGCTCGGAACCTGTGCCATCACCACGTCGGTGATCGCCGCCGCGGCGCGGATCTTCTCCAGCTCGGCTTCGTCCTTCACCACGCGCAGCTCTTCAACCAGGCCGTCGACGGGCGTCCAATTCACCCCTTCTAGCTCTCGCAGCGTCAAGAACTCTTTCACCGTGACATGTTGCGGCTCAAACAACACGTTTTTCGCATCCGCCGTGGCCAGGAGATCGCCATGTGTCTTGCCGGCCGTCATCTGAAACAACTCGAACTGCGGCGCCTGATCTTCGGCTTGCTGCCAATAGCGGAAATCGGTGGCCAGTAGTGCGCGTTTGGCCGTGAGCAACAGCCAGCCTGCTGATCCGGTGAAGCCGCTGAGCCAACGGCGGTTTTGCGCGCCGCTGATTAATAAGGCTTCGGCGCCAAGCTCGTGTAGCCGAGCGCGGAGGTCTTGCATACGGCGGAGATAGATGGATACAGACATGAGGCGTAATCCTTTCGACTGTTGCGGTTGCAGCCATTAAGAGTGAGCGGCGACATCAGAATGGGCCCATTATAGCTACTTTGGTTCTGCCCGCACCTATCACAGCGTCCGTCGTCTGATACAAATTACCTATGCGGCAGCACCAGCAAGGCCCACCTCTTTCGTTATACTATGGAGGGGCGAATTATGGATCATTCAAGCGTGTTGGTCATACTGCTTTCTTACTTGAGCGCCTTCCTGGCAACTTCGTTGGCGCTGTCTGCCTGGCCAAGAAAAGGGGTCTATTGGGCGCGCCCGTTTGCCGTGTTGATGATGGCCCTGGCCCAATGGTCCCTGGCGCTCGGTCTCGAGCTCAGCTCTGGTGATGCGAGCGGCGCACGCTTTTGGCGCATGATGCAGATTGTGGGCCCTGCGGTCGCGCCGGTTGCCTGGCTCATTTTCATCGACTTCTATGGCGAGAACGCGGCACTCACGCGCCATGGGCGGCGTCGCCTCCTGTATCTCATTCCCCTGGTCACGCTCATTCTTGCTGCGACCAACACGCGGCACGGGCTCCTCTGGCAAACGTGGTCAGCCCGCGCGCTTCCCATTTATGGTTCATGGCATATCGTGCAGCTTGCATACGCCGTTTTGCTGGTCATCACCGGGCTGCTTTACATCTCGTATTCGCGCTGGAAGAGCGACGAAGCCCAGCGGCCGTATGCCATTGTCATGCTGGGCGGTTTGTTGCCTGCGGCCGGCTATCTGCTTCAGGTCCTGAACGCCACGGCGGGTACAGAAGCGGCTATCTTGCCCTATTTTCTGTTTGCGGCCGTGGCTTTGTTAGCCTGGACGGTGCGCAACCATCAACTACTCGAGATCATCCCCATCGCCCGTGAGACGGTCTTCAATAGCATGCCTGACGGCGTGATCGTGGTAAATAACCAGGAGCGGATTGTCGAAGTAAACCCGGCGGCGGAGCGCATCCTTCAGACTGTCGCATCCACGCTGCTCGGATCACGTTTCGTGGAGGCGTTCCCCCAATGGGCGGAGATGTGGTACGAAGGCATCATTCGCGGACAGTTTGGCGCTGCCATTCAGCTTCAAGTCAGCGGCGAAGCGAGGTATTTCGACATGAGCCTGACTCCGATCCACGGTCGGACAGGCCGGTTGAACGGTAGGTTGGTTATCTTGCGCGACACAACCATGCACGTTTTGACCGAGCGCGAGCTCGACGCTGGTCGCCAGCTATTCGCTAAGCTCGTGGCTGTGGCTCGCGCTACTGCCGAAAATGCCGATCTTCAGGCCACCTTGCAGAATGCCCTCGATGTAACCACCAGCCTCACGGCTGCCGAATACGGCAGCTTATTCTTGCTCGATAGTCATGGGCGCGTCACGCACAGCATCCTGGCGCGAGGTAAGACGGCGCCCGGTTCGCGCGAGCGCATCGTGGGCAAAGTTATGGATGAGGGCGTCGCCGGTTGGGCGGTACGCAACCGTGCTACGGCGCTCATTCCCGATACCAGTAAGGATGAGCGTTGGGTTACCTTTCCCGATCAGCCATACGTCGCCCGCTCTGTGCTGGTGACGCCGATTACCCGGGCCACAGATGTGCCGGGCGTGCTGACGCTTCAACACTCGTTACCTGGCTTTTTTGACGACGAAGACGAAGCGCTGCTGAAGGCTGCTTCTGATCAGATGGCCCTGGCGCTACAAAATGCACAGCTATTTGAACAACAGCGACAGCTAGCCGCCAGGCAGCAAACGTTGTTCGAAACCCTGCGCACGTTAGGCCGGCATCTGCAGCCGCAAACCCTTATGCATCAGGCCACCGAGACTATCGCGGCCCATACCGGCTGGCAGGCCGTAGGCATTTTGGCCGCCGATGACCAGGTCGGTGCGCTCAGGCTGGTCGCAGGCAGCGGCAGCCTGGCTGGCCATGTTGGAGCCGTGGTCGAGCGGGCCAATGAGATTCTGGCGCAAGCGGACGACGGGCCTGGCCTGAGCTCGGCGCTCGAGGTAACCCTCTACTGGACAGACCAATTCGCGCCGCTGTTGCCGAACGTCCTTGTCGTGCCCCTGCGCCAGGCAACGAACGTTCTGGGGTGGCTCGCCATGCAGGTGGACCCGTCCGAAACCGCAAGCGACCACGAAAAACAGCTTGCTGAATCGCTGGCGGAAACGGTAGCTCTGGCCATGGCTAACGCCCGCTTATTCCAGGCGGTGGCCGAGGAACATGGCAAATTGCGGGCGCTCATTGAATCCAATCGCGATGGCATTGTTCTAGTGGGGAACGATGGCCATATTCTCTTTTTGAATGAGCGGGCCTTGCGACTATTGGACCGCGACGACCGGCCAGAGGCCTGGCTGGATCGCCCATTGGTCGAGCTCCTGCACTCCCTGGGCGAAAGCGCCGCGCCTTTCCTGCGCGCCGCACAAGCCGAAATCACGCGAGCAGAGCAAGGTGACCTGGCTGACGGGGACGGCGAGCTGGAAATAAACAAGCGGTCGCTGCGCTGGCAGAACTTACCCATCAACAGCGCGTCGGCCATCGTGGGCCGCCTCATTATGCTGGAAGATGTAACCCAGGAACGCGCTGTCGAGCGCATGCGTGAAGACCTAACGCATACCATGGTCCACGACCTGCGCAATCCGCTAAATATCTTGGCCGGCTCTCTGGCCCTGATCAGCGAATACGCCGGCGATAGTCTGAACCGCCGTGGCGCCGACTTGCTCAGGATTGCTCGTGATAGCACGGACAGAATGCTCGGTCTGGTGACCGGTATCCTCGACATCAGCCGCCTTGAAAGTGGCAAGGTGCCGCTAGAGCGCGAGCGTTTCGCCCTGAGGCCGCTGTTGGCGCGGATGCTCGACAGCCAGGCCACACTGGCCCGTGAAAAGGGTCTGACTCTGACGTACACGGTGGATACAGCGAATGGCGAGGCGGCGTCCGAGCTGTATGCGGATCGCGGCCTGGTCGAGCGCATCCTGCAAAATCTGGTAGGCAACGCCATCAAGTTCACGCCGAAGGGCGGCGTGGTCGCGGTCAGCGCCGGGCCCGCCGAGCAGGCCGGCATGATATTAATCCGTGTCGCCGATACCGGCCCCGGCATTCCGCCGGAGCTTCTAGAATGCTTATTCGATAAATTTGTGGCGGGCGCCGGTGCGGGCAAAGGGAGCGGGCTGGGGCTCTCGTTTTGCCGCATGGCCGTCGATGCGCATGGGGGAGCTATCTGGGTGGAGAATAACCGCGAGCAAGGCGCCACGTTTCACTTCACGCTGCCTCTGGCGATGCAGCGCATGGGCCAAGCCGTTGCCTAACGATGTACCAGAATTCTACCGCTGCCAGCCGTTGCTTCGCCGACCACAACCGAAGACGGCACGGCTTCCAGGAAATGCGCCAGGGATTGGGGCTGAAGGGCAACGAGCAGCCCACCCGAGGTCTCTGGCGTCCATAACAAATCTTGCATCAAGAGGTCCACGTCGTCGTCAAAGGTTACGAACGGACCATAATATTCCCTGTTGCGCCCCATGCCGCCGGGGAAAGCGCCGTCGCGGCCATAGTCAAGCGTTCCGGGGAGCCAGGGTAGCCGGGATACATGGAAATGGAGATCCACATCGCTCTGAACAGCCATCTCCTGGGCATGCCCCAGGAAGCCAAAACCGGTGATGTCGGTCATTGCCGCCGCGTCGCACGACAGCGCAGCCTTGGAGGCCCCGCGATTCAAGCGCGTCATACTTTCGACCGCAGCCTGCACGTGCTCGGCGCGCGCGCTTGCCTGCTTTAAGGCCGTCGTCACCACGCCCGCACCCAGGGCCTTAGTGAGCGCCAACACGTTACCAGGCCGCAGCCCGCCCTTCCTGATGATGCGCTGCGGATCGACGATTCCCGTTACTGCCAGACCATACTTGGGTTCTTTGTCGTCGACGCTATGGCCCCCCACGACAACGGCCCCGGCTTCGGCTACTTTTTCCGCTCCGCCGCGCAACACCTCACGCAGGATAGCGCGATCCAGGTTGGCCGGGAATGCAACCAGGTTTATTGCGAACAGTACGTCGCCACCCATGGCATAAACATCAGACATGGCGTTGGCTGCGGCTATCGCGCCAAAGTCGTAAGGGTCGTCGACGATCGGCGGGAAGAAATCGATTGTAGAAACAATGGCCTGGCTATCGTTCAGCCAGTACACGGCAGCATCATCGGCCCGATCCAATCCGACAAGGAGATCGGGGTGCTCTTCTGCTCTGAAAATTTCACGGAGTGGCTGCAACACGTGCGCCAGGTCGGCCGGGCCGAGCTTAGACGCTCAACCGGCGCA
>CAYLJW010000006.1:0-143509 GCA_964384155.1 uncultured Ardenticatenaceae bacterium | reverse complement strand
CATCGCGATCTGGCCAATAAGGTCTATAACTGGCTCGCCTCTTATGTATGTGGCCGTCGAATCGAGGATCTGACATCCGGTTTCCGCGCTATCAAAGCGCATATTGCGCACAATTTTGTCTACCTGCTGCCTAATACCTTTTCTTACCCCACCACGATCACCCTCTCCACTGTCCGCGCTGGCTACAGCCTTACCTACGTACCCATTTACGCTGCCAAACGTGTCGGCAAGAGCAAGATCAAGCTATTCCGTGACGGCGCGCGCTTTTTTCTGATCATTGTCAAAATAGCCACGCTCTTCTCACCGCTTAAAGTCTTTGTTCCGGCAAGCTTAGTCATGTTCGTCACCGGTTTTGCGTATGGCCTATTTAAGGTGCTGTTTCTTGGCCTGCCCTATGGACCGACCTCCGCATTGTTGATGGCGATGTCCATGCTGGTTTTTATGGTTGGGCTTGTATCTGAACAGGTGGCGCAGATGCGCTATGATCGCGCCGAGCAATACTCACCACGCCGCGTAAAGGCGCCACAACCTGCAAAAAATCTCGTTCCCTTCGCTCATCGGGAATTGTACGAAGGCGAACAGCATGAATCCGCATGACATCGCCGTTAAAAGTCTGCTACATCCTCTCATATTATTCGCCCAACTACACACGTACGGCCACCCTTGTAGCAGGGCTGAAAAAGGTTAAAGGGCTGAAGCTCTTTCAAGCCCGCAATCGATCAAGCTCCCTCCTTCGATATCTCGAAACCTTTCTCAGGCTGGTGGTCATTCGCCTCAGGCGCCGGCCGGACCTCTACATACTCGGGTTTCGTGGGTATGAACTTTACTGGTTTGTCCGGTTACTTACTATCGGTAAGCCATTAATCTACGACCACATGATGTCACCTTATGACAGCCTCACCGGAGAGACTGGTAAAATCGACCCGGCTTCCACTACTGCAAAAGCCTTACACGTCTATGAGAAAGCCATCTTGCACAACGCGTCGCTCGTGCTCACAGACACTTCATTAAGTAAGGAGTATTTGATCGAGCGGTTTCAACTAGCCGAACAACGCGTTGCGACCCTCCCTGTCGGGGCAGATGAACAGCTCTTCTTTCCACGGAAGGCTCCCAGGATCACCGCAGTAGAACCCCAACGGTTTCGAGTTCTGTTTTACGGCTCCTTTCTTCCCCTCCACGGTGTTGAGATAATCTTGCATGCTGCATGCTACTTGCGAGACTTGCCGCTGACCTTCCAGTTAATCGGGGGCAATCGGGTCGATCTGTCCAGCTTTTTTCACAAGATGGATGAGCTGACACTCGAGAACGTCGCTCATACACTCTGGATGCCCTATGATCAGTTGCCGAATGCAATTGCCGAAAGCGACCTAATCCTCGGTGGGCCGTTCGGTAACACAGGTCAGGCAAGTCGCGTCATCACCGGAAAGACATTTCAGGCGCTGGCCATGGCTAAAGCGACTGTAGTGGGCGAGATCGCGGCAGATTATGGGTTTCGGGATAAAGAAAACTGCTTGAAAGTAGCTCAAGGAAATGCTGAGCAACTGGCATCCGTTTTACGTTGGGCGTTCGATCACCGCGAGCATCTACCGCGAATCGGGGCGCGAGGCCGAATGCTATTTGAGGATCACTTCTCGGCGAATTCTATTGCGGCAGCATTTCAGTCCATCCTGGTCAGAGTCAGATGAAATACTATCCACCACGTTACCTGTTTAGACGATTTGAACTGTTAAAGATGGTCCGAGACGGGGACTCCTTCCTGGAAATTGGCCCCGGCAACATGTACCTCACGAGCGAGTTGTTACAGTACTTTACAAACGGAACCCTTATTGATTTCAATCCCGAAATCAAAGAGCTGTACGATAGCCTTCCATCGCAAGTACGTAAGAGAACCGAGCTGCTCATCGGCGACTTTATGACATTCCATCCTGACCGGAGTTTCGACTGCATTGTCGCGTGCGAAGTGCTTGAACATATAGCCGAGGACGAGCGTTTTCTAGATCGCATTCATTCCCTCCTTTCGCCTGGAGGACAACTACTGCTCTCTGTACCGGCGCACTCAGCCAATTGGTCGGTTCATGACGAAGTTGTTGGCCACTTACGTCGCTACGAACGGGACCAATTAATTGGCCTCATTAAGAGAGCTGGCTTCAAACACGCGAAGCTGGTGGCGTACGGCTACCCATTTGTCAATCTGTTAGGATTATTGCGTATCGCAGCAGCACGCTTACAGTCGCAGCACAAACGCAAATGGGATCCGACGAGGCAGACGCAAGAGAGTGGGCTTGCGGGTATGCGCTCTCGTAGCGCCAGATTAGCTGGACTTCTGGTCAATCCGCTAACTACCTTTCCACTCAGCATGATAGCCTCGCTTTTCAATCAGTTCGACTTATCTGACGGATACGTTGTTAGCGCCAAACGGGCAGAGTCAGTAGGGGTGTCTGTCCGTGCGAAATAATCCCGCTGAAGCAGAGGTAGACGTAATAGACGACGTCCCACATGCTAATGGTCGTCGCCCGGTCAAAAAACATCGCTGGGCAGCGATCGTCTTTACGTTCGTTGTTGCTGCCGCCTACGTCATCGTGGTTAATCGAAACTGGCAGACATATGCTCAACTGGCACGTTTTGCCGCGTTTCCGATAGCTGCCATCGTCTTCGCGACCGCCCTGCCAGATCGGGCCCTCGTCAACCGATGGTTGTTTCGTGCCGTCGGCGCCAACATGTCGCTTGCTGAAAGTTATGGTTTCACAGTCACAGGAACTTTAGCCGGGCAACTGCCGCTAGCCGGTGGAATCGCAGCTAAGGGATTCTATTTGAAAAAGCGGTTCAACCTGCCTTACGCCACTTATCTCTCGGCGACGGCGAGCGTGTTTGTGATTGCAGCCTCGGCTGCGGGTTTGACCGGGGTGGTAGGGCTACTTCTGCACAGCTTAGCGTCCGGCGATAAGCTCATATGGCCCTTGTTGGCCGGATTTGCGGCGATGGCTGCGACACCGCTGCTTCTCTTCTGGTCGCCAACCATCATTGCAGAGCGACCTCGTATCTACGAGCTCATCCGCCGTGTAACGACTGGGATGCGCATTCTTTCAGTGGAGTCTGGCCTGCTCATCAAACTGGTTCTTCTGTCCACAGGGGGCGTAATTTTCTTTGCGTTTCGCTTATGGGCTGCTTTCAAACTGTTTTCAACAGAGGTGCCGTTCGAATACTGTTTGGTGTTTTCGGCTGCAACAACGATGACCCAATTGGTTGGATTCGCCCCAGGGGGGCTCGGAATTCGGGAGGGAATTGTGGCTGCACTTGGAACCATGGCAGACGTAGATCCTGCAATCTCCATTGTCGCCGTTGGCATTGAGCGATTGTTATCTGTAGGCTTCTCCGGATTGCTTGCAATCCCCATGTCTTACTTACTCGTCCGCAATTTGGTCGACGGTGAACAGGTATTAGGTGGAGCACCAGCACACAACCGGGAGTAAGAAAATAAGCGAACCGTTCAACAGCAAGCTGAAACCCCAACTCATCGCCCGCGAAACGTTCGTGTTGGCCGAGACGGCCCCTGACCGGCGACTTTTTCAGTCCGGCGACCTATTCGTGCTCGCCTGCAAGGCAGCAAGCTCCCTCTCCGGGCCATAGTCAGGTTCGCTTAACCGCCTGGCCCAACCCCACTACACCCATCATCGCCCACGGTATCCACCAATACAAATGATTACTCACTTTCGGCGCGCTGAATGTGACGGCGATGGCCGCCGCCCAGCAAATAGCGTAGCCGCCAAACAGGAGCGCCAAGGTGCGCCGATTCTGACTTTGGAGAGCAATATAACCGAAGAGAGGCAATATCAGCACAAAATCCCAGCTCCACACGTAAGGTGTAACGAGCGGGGTCAGCGCCATGCTCCACAGCACGGCAATGTGCGGCGGCAGCCGGCGCCAAATCCACAGGTTGAGGGCAAAGAAACCGGCGAACAGGGGCGCCCATAGGAAGAGCGCCGATGGACCGAGATAAAAGCGTAAGATGTTAAGTAGTGATGGCTGGAGCCAGTCGGGATTCTCGCCCAAAGACCGCACAAAATCCAAGGGCCAGGATGGCGCGGCAATAAACAGCGGGATGGTCAGCAGAAGTGCGGCGAGCGCCGCGAGCAAGGCTGCCCTGAACAATCCGCGCAGGCCCACCTGCGCGTACAAGGCCAACAGCAGGCCAGGCAGCAAGAAAACCAGGAGCTGTGGTTTGGCGAAGGCCACGGCAAGCAGGAAGGCGCCGGACCATCGCAGCAGGCGCTGCGGTTCGCGCGCCAGAAATAGAAAAATGGCCGCCGTCAGTAAGGTCACCTGACCCAACGAGAAATGGGTGATGGTCGGCGGGAAGAGAAAAGACGACAGCAGCAGGGCCGCTACCAGCCACGGCGCCGGACTGGGCTTGTCGCGGATCTGGAAAACGAAGGCGACCACGATCACAGCGTTGAAGAGCAGCCAGAGGTTCGTAGCCGTTTGCTGGCTGAGCCAACCCAGGGGGAAGAAGGCGCCAATCACCGTCGGCATCCAGATGGCGCGCCCCAACTCGAACCGCATTGGCGACAAATCATAAGGGCTCATCCCGTTCACCAGCAAATGGGCAGGCGCCCACAGGTTGTTGCGGAAATCCCAGCTCAGAAACTCGAATGTGGTCACAAACCAGGCGGCAGCAACGGCGGCCACGCCGATGAGCGACAGAAGTATCAGGCGCTCGGCCGTCGTCCGGCCTGTCAGTGTTCTGGGGGTTGTCCCCTCGCCCTCACCAAGCATGTTTGCCTCGCCTCCTTCCCGCGACACCCTTGACGGTCTGCCCTACGCAATACGCTGCGCCTATTTGCCGGCGCATACGCTTAAGATAGCAAACTACGGCTCACCGTCTACCCCCCGATAGTCATAAGCCCCTACACATGTTAACCCAGCGGAATCGGCTCCCCTAACACCGGCGGCGGCTCGCGGCGGGCGATATCCAACAGCGCCAACAACATGGCGCCGAGCTCGCGCGTGCGCGACCAGCCAATCGAACGTGGATGGTACTCGCGCAGGTCGGCCGAAACACCCACGGCGTCGATGCCTAGCTGCCGGCAGGTGTACAGCGCGCGCGGCAGATGGAATTCCTGCGTCACCAGGATGGCTTCTTGCACCTGGAAGACGTCCCCGGCCCGATAGCAGGTGTCGTAGGTGCGGCGCCCACCATAATCGGGCTGGATGGCCTCTTCGGGCACGCCGCGCTCGATGGCGTAGCGCATCATGTGCCAGGGCTCGTTGTACTCTTCAGTCTGGTTGTCCCCGCTCAGCAATAACACCTGCACCTTGCCGCTTTCGTAAAGCTGCACGGCCGTCTCCATGCGGTCGCGAAGCATCGGGCTCAGCCGCCCGCTGCGGTACACGGCTGCGCCATAGACCACGGCCACGCGGCGCTCAGGCGCATCCTGTATGTTGTAGATGAGGCCATCATAGCGCCACGCCACCAGCGCCTGCCACACGAAAGGAAAGGCGGCAATGGCCATGGCCAACAGCAAGAACAGCAGGCAACCCCTGCGCAGCAGTCGTTTCCGGTTCATCCTGCCCGCTATTATATCAGGCGGGCCTGTTTGCGCCGTCGCGGTACGGCGCCCTCATCTGCGCCTCAGCGCCACAGTTGACACTCCTGTACCCCGCGATAAAATTGATGCGACGTACCTGATACAAAGTATCATTCTACCGCGGGAGAGCCGGAGAGAGCGTTGTGCACACGACTACGCGTGGGGCGCGAGCGGGCATTGAGCACCAGCCCGGCGCGCCGTTGTTGGAAGTAGAGGGCCTGTACCTGGCCTACGAGGGCGAGCGGCAGGCGGGATCCGTGGAGCCGGCCGGTGATCGCCAGTTGCGGCGCGCGCCTAATGGCAAGCAGTGGGCCCTGCAAAACCTCACCTTCCGCGTCGATTCTGGTGCACGCGTGGCCGTGGTGGGCCCCAACGGCGCGGGCAAAAGCACCCTGTTCAAAGTCATCGCCGGCACGCTGAAGCCCGACGCCGGCACTATCCACGTCTTTGGCCATGAGCCCCACCGCCACATCTGCATCGCCTACGTGCCGCAGCGCAACCAGATCGACTGGTCCTTCCCCGTCACCGTGGAAGACGTGGTGATGATGGGCCGCATCGGGCAGATTGGCCTCTTCCGCCGCCCGCACAAGCGCGACCGGCAGCATGTGCAGCACAGCCTGGAGCGCGTCAATAGCGCGTACCTGGCGCGCAAGCAGATCGGCGAGCTGTCTGGCGGGCAACAGCAGCGCGTGTTCATCGCCCGCGCCCTGGCGCAAGAGGCGGAGCTGCTGCTGTTGGACGAACCGTTCACAGGCCTCGACGCGCCCAGCCAGGAGACCATCTTCTCGGCCCTGCAGCGCCTGCACGAGGATGGCGTAACGCTGATGGTGGCCACGCATGACCTGAACATGGCCGCCGAAACATTCGAGCAGGTGATGTTGCTCAACCGCGAGCTGGTGGCCTACGGCCCGCCACAGGCCGTGCTGACCACGCCCAACCTGCTGCGCGCCTACGGCGGGCAGATGCACGTGCTGCCCACGGCCGAGGGCGACCTGCTGCTGGCGGACACCTGCTGCGAGGGAGAGGAAGGGCACCAACACTAAGCCGTTGATGCAGGCGCCCATGGACTGGCTTCTCGATCCGCTCGGCTATAGCTTCATCGTGCGCGGCCTGCTGGCCTCGATCATGGTCGGCGTGGTCTGCGCTGTGCTGGGCGCTTATGTCGTGCTGCGCGGCATGGCTTTTCTGGGCGATGCCCTGGCGCACACCATTCTTCCCGGCGTCGTCGCCGCTTACCTGCTGGGCTGGCCGCTGGCTATTGGCGCGCTGATCATGGGCCTGCTCACGGCGCTGGGCATCGGCGCCCTGAGCGGGCAAGGCGCGGTGAAAGAAGATACGGCCATCGGCATCATCTTTGCCGCCTCGTTCGCCCTGGGCGTGGCCATGCTGTCGCGCGCCGGCAACTACAGCGTCGACCTGGCGCACTTCCTTTTCGGCAACCTGCTGGGCGTCTCGGCCACGGATTTGTGGCTGATCATGGGGCTGGGATTGCTGGTGCTGCTGCTGGTAGCCCTCTTTTATAAAGAGCTGCTGGTGATCTCGTTCGACCCCGTGCTGGCGCAGACCCTGCGCCTGCCCACCCAATTTCTGCGCTATTTGCTGCTGATTCTCATCTCCGTCACCGTGGTCGTGGCCCTGCAGGTGGTGGGCATCGCCCTCATCCTGGCCGTGCTGGTGACGCCCGCCGCCGCCGCCTCGCTGCTCACGCGCCGGCTGCCCACCATGATGGCCGTGGCCGCTGCCATCGGCGCTTTTTCGGGCGTGGCCGGCCTGTACGCCTCCTACTATCTCAATATTGCCTCCGGCCCAGCCGTGGTGCTGGTGGCTACGGCCATCTTCGGCCTCGTCTTCTTGCTGGCGCCGGGGCGTGGTTTGCTGTGGCGGATGCGTTAGGCCTGCGCCGCGGCTGCGCGGCGCGCCCGGCGCTGCTTGCTGTGCTCGCCGCCCTCCTGCTCATCGCCTTCTTGGTCTGGCGGGCCATTTTTGCCAGCAACGGCATCCTCGCCCGCTCTCCGGCGCCCGGAGCGGCCGATGTGCCCGGCACGGCCAGCGTCAGCGTGCGCTTTGCACAACCTATGAACACCGGCCAACTGCCCGCGCTGAGCCTGGCGCCAGATATTGCCGGCGCAGCGAGCGTAATGGCGACCGTGCAGTGGCAAGACGACACAACCCTAATCCTGCGCCCGGCGACGCCCTTGTTGCCGGGCAGCGCCTACCGCGTCTCCCTGCCGCCCCAGCTTCAGAGCGCCGCGGGCGAAAGTGTGCGCGGCGGGCAATCATGGCGTTTCACAACGCGCAGTTTGCGCGTGCTGTTTCTGGATTGGGATGAGCAAGAACGGCCGCAGCTCTATAGCATGGACGCCGGGGGCGGCCCGCGCAGCCAGCTAACTACGGCCGATCTGGGCGTGCTGGACTATGCCGCAGCGCCCGACGGCCGACGCATCGCCTACACCGTGGCCCTCGAAGGCGGCTCCCGCGACCTGTGGCTGCTAACCCTGCAGGCCGGCGCTGTGCAGGCGCAGCGGCTTCTAGACTGCGGCGGTGACCAGTGCAGCGGGCCGGCCTGGAGCCCGGACGGCCGTCGCCTGGTGTACGAGCGGCGCGCCCACTCGCCCTCCGCCGATCATCCCGAAGCGCCGCGACTATGGTGGCTGGACCCCGCCAGCGGCGCAACCACGCACCTGTTCGACGACGAGCAGCAGCTTGGCCACACGGCGCGCTTTTCGCCCAATGGCCGCTGGCTCAGCTACATCGTGCCCTTGGAGCGGGCCATGCACGTTTTCGACCTGCAAAGCGGCGACGTGCTGCGCATCGCCAACGAAGTAGGCGAGCCAGCCGCCTGGCATCCCTGGCGCGACCAACTGCTCTTCGCCAACATCGAATACGTCGGCGAATCGTACACCACGCTAATTATGCGCCTGGACCTGCCGGCGGGCCAATTAAGCCACCTCACGCCGGGCCTCATCACCGACGACGGAGCGCCGACCTGGTCGCCGGCGGGCGACGCGCTGGCCTTTGGCCGCAAAGCGCCGGTCGCGCCCGTAGGCCGCCAATTGTGGACCATGGACGCAGACGGCGGGAGGGCTACGGCGCTCACCGATGACCCCCGCTTTAACTTCGGTCCGCCGTCCTGGTCGCCGGACGGCGCGCACCTGCTGGCGCAGCGCTTCGACATCACACAGCCCAGGTCAGACCCCGGCATCTGGCTGGTGGATAGCCGCAACGGCGCACAAACGATGCTGTCGGCCAGCGGCTTTCAGCCGGCCTGGCTACCCTGACCCCTCGGCGCTAGTCCCGCGGGTTGCGTCGCCCTCTTGCTCTGCCATAGTTGGCCGGCCAAGAAAGGCGTCCATGGCCGCGCGATGCGCCGCGCTGCCCCAAAGGCGGTTGAATAAACGCCGCTCGAGCTGCGCCGCCGCCTGCTCTTCCTGCTCCGACGGGCGATAAAGCAACTGCTTCATGGCCGCCAGCGCCTGGGGCGACATGGCCACCAGCTCCTGCGCGCGCTCGCGGGCCAGCGCCAGCACGTCTTCGCCTTCTGCGGCGATGGCGTGCAGCAGGCCAATGGCCAACGCCTCCTCGGCGCTTAAGCTGCGCGCCATGAGCAAGATGCCGGTGGCCCGGCTGCGGCCCAGCAGGGCGCACAGGCGCGCCGCGCCGCCCCAGCCCGTGGTCAGGCCCAGGCGCGCCTGGGCGAAGCTAAGGCTGGCCCCGGCCGCCGCCAGGCGCAGATCACAGGCCAGCGCAATTTCGCAGCCGCCGCCCACGGCCGGGCCGTTTATCGCCGCAATAACGGGAATGGGCAGGCGCGCCATTTGCGCCAGCGCGCCGCTCATCACGCGGCTCAGGCGCTGGCCGTTGGCCTCAAAGTCGCCCTGGCTCAGCTCCTTCAAATCGCCGCCGGCGACAAATGCAGGCCCCACTCCGGTCAGGATCAACACGCGAATCTGGGGCTGCCGGGCCACGGCGGCAATGCGCGCGGCGAACTGCTCCTGCGCCGCCCAGTTCAGGGCATTGCGCGCCTGCGGCCGGTTGAAGCGCAGGGTGGCAATGCCGCCTTCTTCGTGGAAAAGGATCTCATCGCTCATAGCCAAAGTGTAGCAGATCCGCCGCTGCTTGCGCATTCTCGCCGGCATGCCTACTATTCCAGGCCATGAGCAGCGCCGAACCGCACAACGAGCTCCCTGCCGGCGCCTGGCGCGTGTTGGGCTTCGCCGCCGTGGGCCTATTGGCGGCCATGGTCGCGCTCATCGCCCTCATCTCGGCCGGCGTCTTTGATCCGCGGCCGGCCGGCCCCTTGCAGCAGACTCTGGCCCCCGGCCCGCTGCGCCTTGCCGCCGGGCAGCGGGCCCTGCACTGGCTGCCAGAGCCCGCGCCGCACACCCCCTTTAGCGCGCGCCTGCTGGCGGCGCGCCACAGCGGCGAACCCGACGCGGCCTACGGCCTGGCCCTGGGCCACGACGCCGGCGCTTTCGTGGTCGCCGTATCCGCGGCGGGCTATGTGAGCGTCTGGCAGGAAAGCGCCGGGGGCGAACGGCTGGCGCATATGCCGTGGCAGACCTGGCCGCACGTGCACGGCGGCGAAGCGTGGAATGAAATTCAGATCGACGTCTGGGGCGAGGCCGCCGACGTGCGCCTCAACCGCGAGCTGCTGTGGCAGGGCGAACTCACGCCCGCGCCCACCAGCCTGGGCTTATACGCCGAAAGCTTCGGCGCAGCCGTGGAATTCGACTTCGCCGCGCTCTCGCTGCATTATGGCGGCGCGCCATAGCGCAGCTCAGCCAGGGCCGGGCATCGCCGCGCGCCAGGCGCCCGGCGCCGGCGTCTCAAAGACAACTTCTTCAGCGCCCAGGAAGCGCGCCAACTGCTCGATGGCCTGGGCCACGGCATAGCCCGTGGCCTCATCCTGCTGCGCCCAGGGTTCGGCGTACACATTCTGCAGTAGCAGGCGCTTTTCGCCGCGGTTGTAGCGCGGGTCGACGCGCCCCACCAGGCGGTCACCGTGCAGCAGCGGCAGCACGTAATAGCCATATTGCCGTTTGGCCTTGGGTACATAGATTTCCAGCCGGTAGAAAAAGTCAAAGAGCAGCTCGGTGCGGTCGCGATCGCAGATCAGGTTGTCGAAGGGCGATAGCAGCGTGGTGCGCGGCCGCCAATCGCCGTTTTGCAGCCGCTGCAGCAGCGGCGCGCTGGCCGCGTGTATGTACCAGTCGCCGGGCCATACGTCGTCGCCGTCCACAATTTGCGCCGGCAGCAGCTTGCCCTCGCGTACCAGGCCGCGGATTGCGCCCGCCAGCCCCGGGTAGCGGAAGCGGGTGAAATGCTGGCGGATGTGCTTAGGGGTGCCCACGCCCAGCGCCTGCAGCGCAAGCTCCACGGCGCGAGGGATCACGGACTCCTGCGTTGGCTTAATGTCCAGGTCAACGTGCGGCGGCAGGAAGCGGTGGGCAAGTTCCCACATGCGCGTGCGCCCGCGCCGCCCGGCCACCAGCACCTCGCCTTCAAACCACAGGTAGTCGAGCATTTCGTTGACCATGCGGCCGCTCTTCCAGCCATAATCCCGCCGCTGCTGGTCCACGGCGTCTTCGCCGATCTCCGCGGCGGCCAGTGGACCGGCCTGGCCTAAGCGCTCCAGGATGTAAGCGCGCAGCTCCGCGTTGGCCTCGATCCATGCCTGCGATTGCGGGCGCCAGCCGCCGCTGCCCTGTCTCAGCATGTACCAACGATGGATGGGCCAGTCTTCCAGCAATACAATAGAGGCTGCATGCGCCCAATATTCAAAGAGCGTGCGCTCCTGCCATAGGGCCTCCTCCAGCAGCGCCGGGTCATAATCGCCGAGCCGGCTCCACAACACCAGCAGCGGGCTGCGCGCCACGATGTCGATGGGATCAAGCTGCAGGCAGCGCAGGCTGGCCATCAGTTCCATGAGCCCTGCCTGCGTGGGCTCCGGGCGCTCTCCGGTGAGCCGCTGGGCGGTGATCGCCAGCCGCCGCGCGTCTTGTGCGCTGAGTCGAATGGGTTCGGGCGTCTTAACGGGCATCGATGTTACCTTCCTCGTCCAGGTCTACGCTGGCCAGCGTAATAATCGGCACGCGCAGCGGGGCCAGCCGTTCGCGGCCGGGCTGGTACACCTTTTCCACCACGCAGCCCACGCCCACCAATGTCGCGCCGCTCTGAGCCACCAGGCCTGCCAGCGCTTCAATGGTCAGACCCGAAGCCAGGAAATCGTCGATCAGCAAGACACGGTCGGCGGCGCCCAGGTATTGTGGCGAAACCATCAGCTCCACATCGCGCGCCTTGGTGGGGCTAGGCGCCGTGGCGCGGTAATAGCCTTCTGGCATGGTGATGGGCCGGTGTTTGCGCGCATATACCAGCGGTACGCCCAGCGCGTAAGCTGTGGCCAGCGCCGGCCCAATGCCGCTGACTTCGGCCGTAATCACGCGCGTCACCTCTGTCACGCCTTGCGCTGCGAAACGCTGGGCAAAAGCGAGTCCCATGTCCATGGTCAGCGCGGGGTCGATCTGGTGGTTCATGAAGCTGTCCAGCTTAATAATGCCGCGCCCGATGTGCTCACCCTCTGCCCGGATGCGTTCGATCAATGCCTGCATTCATCCCTCCTAATTCTATGCACGGGCCCGTCCGCTATTGGCCATACACCCACTCGGCAAACAAGCCCGCCAACTCACAGCCGCAGCTTTCTTCGGCCAGCGCCTGCAGCCGTTCCGCAGTCGCGATATCCCATTTCAGGCGCTCATAATAGGCGCGCAGGAAGGCGTCGAAAGCCTGCTGGCCCATGGTCTCATGCAGCGCCTCAAAGAAAAGCGGCCCGCGGCCATAGACGATGGCGCTGTACTCCGCTCCCTGATAAGCTGCCACCGGCTGCCCAATGGGGATATCCGCCAGATTCACGCTCTGCCAGCGCTGCTCCAGCGAGCGGTAAAAGGCCTCCGCGTCGCCCGGCTCGCCCGCCTGCCGTAGATAGAGATACGTCACATACTGCGCCAGCGATTCGTCCAGCCACGGCTCGTCGACCTGGTCGTTGCCCACCACGGCGTAAAACCATTGGTGCGCCACTTCGTGGGCCACCGTGGAATGCAGCAGCAGTGGCGCCGAGGGCCTGGCCAGCGGGTCCAGCAGGTCGATGTTGATCACAACGATGCCCGGATACTCCACGCCAAGGGCCAGGGTCGGCGTCGCCACCACATCCAGCTCGCCATAGGGATAAGCGCCAATTTGCTCGTTCAGCGTGCGCAGTGCGGCTGCGGTCCAGGCCAGCGCCTGTCGCGCCGCGGGCTCTAACTGGGCAAAGGCATAGCTATTGACCAACGTGCCGTCCACCTGTTCGCTAGTCACGGTGAAGCCCGGGCTTGCCGCCATATAAAAGTCCCTGGCCGGACCGGCGGCGAACAGCAGCTCCTGCCGCTCGCCGTCGCTGCCGCCCTGCACTTCCACGCCGCCGGCGGCGATCACCAGGCCCGCCGGCGCGTTCAGGCGCACCAGATAAAAGGCAATATCGGCGTACACCACATCGCCGCCCGGCGGCGCAATTTCCAGGTTCCAGCCCTCTTCGTCATAAACCGCAATCATGGGGTAAAAGTGCGCCAGGGCCAAAATGTCGCGGCTATAGGCAAACGTGCCGTAATTACCGCCGCCCTCCGTTGGGATCGTCACCTCGAACGCCACGCGCACCACGCGCGCCGCTTCCGGCGGCAGCGGCTGCGGCAGAGGCAGGCGCATGGCGCTGTCTTCCAGCTCAAACGACGGCTCGATTGGCTGCCCGTCGAGCCAAACGCCGCTTATTTCTGTACGGCCAGAGGTCAGGTTGGGAAACAACCTTAAATACAGCTCGTTTAACGCAACGTCCTCCTGGTTGGTGTAATAGATCTCCTCAATACCAGATAGCGTCAGGAGGTCGCTGCTAAGCACCAGGTCCATGTGATACACGCTCGCGCCGCGCAAGGCCGGCAAGCTCGCATCTGCGGGGTTGAGCAGGCCTGCTTCGAACAGCGCACGGTCTTGCCAGGCCACGTCGAAGAGCGATGGACCGGCGCTCGTTGGCGGCTGCGGTTCGCTTGTGGCGTCGTCGCGCGCCGCGGTTGCGCTGGCCGTGGCTTGCAGGGCTGGCGGCGTCGCCGGCGGGGCTGTAGCTGAGGCCGTAGGCGCTGGCGCGGCGGCGGTGGGCGTGACCGGCGCTGGCGGCGGTTCGGGCAACAGGCCGCAAGCCAGCAGTAAGAACAAGATGGCCGGCAGGAGCGGCAGGTGAGCGTTGCGCCGGATACGCCTCATCATCGCCTTTCCACCGGCGGCGATGGCCGCCTAGGCCTTCAGCTCCAGCCAGTTGCGCCCGGTGCTCACATCCACTTTCAGAGGAACGTCCAGCGCAAAGGCGTTGCACATCACGTCTAAGACCAGCTCGCGCACCGCGTCCACCTCCTCGTCGGGCGCTTCCAACAACAGCTCGTCATGGATCTGCAAGATCATGCGCCCGCGGTAGCCTTCTTCGCGCAGCCGCCGGTCCAGGCGGATCATGGCGATCTTGATGATGTCCGCCGCCGTACCCTGAATGGGATGGTTGATCGCCTCGCGCTCCGAGCGCGCCACCATCTCGCGGTTGGCACGGCTGCGCGCCTGGAAGATGGGGAAATAGCGCCGCCGCCCCAACAGCGTCTCCACAAAGCCTTTCTCGCGCGCCTGGCGCTTGGTCTTGTCCAGATAAGCCTCGATGCCCGGAAACTGATCAAAGTACTCCTTGATGTAGTTCTCGGCCTCAGCCAGGGTTAAGCCCGATTCGCGCGCCAGGCGGAAGGAGCCCATGCCGTAGATCAGCCCGAAGTTGACGTTCTTGGCGAACTGGCGCTGCGGAAAGGTGACCTTGTCGAAATCCACGCCATAAACCGCTGCGGCCGTGGCGCGGTGGATGTCCTCATCGCGGCGGAAAGCCTCAATCATCGCTTCGTCGCGGCACACGTGCGCCAGGATGCGCAGCTCGACCTGTGAGTAGTCAGCGGCCACCAGCGTCCAGCCTTCGCGAGACACAAAGCCGCGCCGGATGCGCATGCCGGCCTCCGAGCGCACGGGGATATTCTGTAAGTTTGGCG
The DNA here is from genome assembly GCA_964384155.1 of uncultured Ardenticatenaceae bacterium. Taxonomy (GTDB): domain Bacteria; phylum Chloroflexota; class Anaerolineae; order Promineifilales; family Promineifilaceae; genus JAAYYY01. The sequence goes on along the minus strand of CAYLJW010000006.1, from coordinate 128,826 downwards.
AGTTGCTGGCGATGCGCCCCGTCACCGTGCCCGTCTGGTTAAAGCTGCTGTGAATGCGCCCCGTTTCAGGATTCACAAGCTCCGGCAGGGCGTCTACATAGGTGCCCTTCAGCTTGCTCAGCTCGCGATGCTCCAGAATCAGGTCGATGATGCCCGTCTCGTCCGCCGGCCGCAGCTCTTCCAGAACGCCGGCCGCCGTCGAATAGTAGCCGCTCTTGGTGCGCTTCAGGCCGCGCGCTGGCAGCTTCAGCCGCTCAAAGAGGATGTCGCTGAGCTGCTGCGTCGAATTGACATTAAAAGGCTCGCCGGCAATGGCAAATAGCGACTTTTCAAGCTGCGCCAGCCGCTCGTCCAGCTCGATGGACGTTTGCCCGAAGAATTCGACGTCAATCGCCACCCCTTCGCGCTCCATGTTGCACAGCACCGATACCAGCGGCATCTCGATGTCCAGGATGCGCTCCAGGCCCTTGGCTGCGATTTCTTCGCGCAGCGGCGCCACCAGGCGCATGGTCATGTCGGCATCCGCCGCGCCATAGGGCGCCACCTGCTCGATGGGCAGCTCGGCCATCGTCACCTGTTTCTTGCCGGAGCCAATTAGCTCGGTGATTTCGGTCATGGCCACGCCCAGGCGGTGGTGCGCCAGCCCCTTTAGCGACATGAACTTACTGCCCGGGTCCGTCAGCCACTCGGCGATCATCGTGTCAAAGACGATGGGCGCCACAGCTGTGTCATAGCGCGCCAAAATCATGGCGTCGTACTTGGCGTTGTGCGCGATTTTGCCGATGTCGGGGTTGGTAAGCGCCGGCTTGAGCGCTTCCAGCACCTCCTGCAGCGGAAGCTGGCCCGCTGCCAGCCGTCGCTCGCCGCCAAACAAGGTCATCTGGCCCTCGCTGGGCTGGCCTTCCTCGGCCACGTGGCCCACCGGCACATAATAAGCGCGCGGCGGCTCAATGCACAGGCAGATACCCACCAGCTCGGCCGTCATCTTGTTCAGCGAGGTGGTTTCGACGTCAAAAGCGAACTCCTTGCACGCTTCCAGCCGCTTCTTCAAATCAGCCAACTGTTCGGGCTGCTGCACCACAACCACCTCGGTAGGTGGGCGGTCGGCAATGTTGGGCACGGCATCGAGCGTATCGCTGAGTCGGCCGGTGAGCGAGCGAAACTCCAGCTCCTGAAACAGCGCCAGCACGCCGGCCGGGTCGTACTCCGCAGCCACGCAGGCCCTGATATCCAGCTCAACCGGCGCGTCGGTGCGGATGCGCGCCAGATCCTGGCTCAGATAGGCGCTATCGCGCCCTTCTTCTAGCTTGTTGCGGAAGCGCGCGGCGACCTCCTCCAGGTGTGCATAAATCGTGTCCAGATCGCCGTACTGCTGCAGGAGCTGCGTGGCCGTCTTGCCGCCCACGCCGCTCACACCGGGAATGTTGTCGCTGCTGTCGCCCATCAACGCTTTCAGGTCCACGATCTGCACCGGCTTCAAGCCAAACTTCTTCTCCACCGCCGCCACGTCAAAGAAAGCGGGCTGGCGCTCATAGCGTCCGGGCGGCAGCTCCACAGTCGTATTCTCGTCCACAAGCTGCAGTAGGTCGCGGTCGCCGGTGATAATATGCACGGCGATGCCCTGCTCGGCGGCCAATCGCGCAATGGTGCCCAGCACATCGTCGGCCTCATAGCCTTCATACTCCAGGATAGGAATATTGAAGGCCTCGACCACCTGCCGGATGCGCGCAATCTGCACGTCTAGCTCGTCGGGCATCTTCTCGCGCGTGGCCTTGTAGTCGCTGTACAGCTCATCGCGCCCGGTAAGACCCTGGTCGAAGGTAACGGCCAGATACTTCGGCGGCCGTTCGTTCAGCAGCAGGTCCATCAGCGTGCGCGTGAAGCCATAAGTGGCGTTCGTCGGCTCCCCTTCCTTGGTGCTGAAGGCGTCCATTGGCAGGGCAAAAAAGGCGCGATAAGCCAGTGCGTGCCCGTCAATTAGATACAACTTTTCGTCATGATTCATGGGGAAATCCTTTCCTTGGCCACAGGCGCTCATGCGCGCCGCCGGGGGCCACACCCGGTCGCAGCAGCCAGACGTGCATATCCCTGAATGATAGCACATTTATTCTATTTTTTCACGGAAACCTGGGGATGAATTGTAACAAAAGCGGCGGCAATGGCCGCCACGATTCATGCGCGGTTCAACTGCCCGCTCAAGCCTGCGTCGCGGCGCGCCGCCTGAGGAAGTCGCTGCCCAGCACCAGCAGCAGGGAGAGCAGGCCCAACAAAAGCGCTGCGCTGTAAGCGCCGGCGAATTGCCGCTCGTCGAGCGCGCGATAAATGAACAGCGTTGCCGTTTCCGTACGGCCCTGTATGCCGCCACCAATTACCAGCACGGCGCCAAACTCGCCAAGCGCACGCGCAAAGGTTAGCGTAATGCCATAGAGAAAACCCCAGCGCAAGGCCGGCAGCGTGACAAACCAGAATGTCTGCCAGCCGCTGGCGCCCAGGGTGGCTGCAGCCTGCTCTTGCGCTGTGTCGAAAGTGCGCAGCACAGGTACCAGCTCGCGCACCATAAACGGCAGCGTCACAAAGAGAGTCGCCAGCACCATACCCGGAAGCGCAAATGCCACGCGGATGTCCAGCGCCTGCAGCAGGGGCGCCAGCAGCCCGTTGCGCCCGAAGAGCAGCAGCAGCATATAACCGACAACGACCGGCGAGACGGCAAAGGGCATGTCGATCAGCCCATTGAGCAGCCGTTTTCCGGCGAACTCGTGGCGCACCAACACCCAGGTGACCACAACGCCAAAGATGCCGTGGACCGCGACGGTAATGAGCGCGATGCTTAATGTGCGCCAGAAGGCCGCCAGTACGCCGGGCTCGCTCAGCGAGGAGACGATGGCCGCCATATCGCTGCGCAGCACGTTGCTCACCAGCGCCAGCAGCGGCGCCAACAGCAATACGCCCACATAGATAAGCACGGCGGCAATCAGAGCGCGGCGTCGCCAGCGCCCGTGGCCCGGCGCACGCACCTTAGCGACACGCGCCGGGCGCGCCAGGCTGCTCAGGAGTTGGCTGCCGCTGCTCAACCCTCGGCCCCCTGCTGCCGCGCCTGCAGCCGGTCCACCAGCAGGATCAGGCTGTAGGCGATGGCAATCATCACAATCGAAATGGCGCTGGCGCCCAGGCGGTTTTCCGATTCGACCTCGCCCAGCACATACACCGCCGCGGTTTGCGAGTAAAACGGCAGGTTGCCGGCCACGATCACAATCGAACCGAACTCGCCGATGGCCCGCGAGAAGCTAAGCAGCGCGCCGCTTGCCAGGGGCACGATGAGCCGCGGCAGCGTGATGCGCCAGAAGATGGTCCAGGGCCCGGCGCCCAGCGTGGCCGCCGCGCTCTCCTGCGATTTCTCCATAGCTACCAGCACCGGCTGCACGGAGCGCACCACAAAGGGAAAGGTCACGAACAGCAGCGCCAGGATGATGCCGGGCGGCGCGAAGATGATGGAAAGGCCCACGACCTCATTCAACCAGGCGCCCAACGCCTGTTGCGGCCCATACAGGGACACCAGCATCAGGCCCGTAACCAACGTTGGGATAGCCAGCGGCAAATCGACGACGGCATTGAGCACATGGCGCCCCGGAAAGTCAAATCTTACCAGCACATAGGCCGTCATTAGGCCCATTAGCGCGTTGATCACGGTCATGACGGCCGCCGTCCACAGCGTCAGTTTGAGGGCATGCCACGCCGCCGGCCGGGTCACCTGAAACCAGAGCCCGAATAATCCTTCGCGCAAGCCATCGGCCAGGATCACGGCCATTGGAACGAGCAGCATGAACAGAATATAGACAAAGGCGGCGCCGCGAACTGCCGCCGTTTGCCACGGCAGCCGCGGCGCGGCCCGGCCCGCTGGTTGTAATCGCGATGGCAGTGCGGCGCTCACGGCCCGGCCCCTTGCGCCTGCGCCGCCGTGATGGTGTAGACGCCTTCATCGCTAAAATAATGGGCAATGGCCTGCGGCCAGCCGCCAAAAGCCTCGATGGTGAACACGTCGTCGAGCGGCGGATATTCCGCGGCCGTCGCGACCGCGACGTCAGGGTCGACGGCGCGTAAGCCGTATTCGGCGAAGATGCGCTGGGCCTCGGCCGTGAAGAGGAAGCGCACAAAGGCCTCGGCGACTTCTTCCGTGCCATGCCTGCGCGCATTGGCGTCGATCACGGCCACCGGATTTTCAATGAGGATCGAGGAGCGCGGCAGCACCATCTCTTGCTCTTGGCCGCCCTTCTGCGCCACCAATATCTCGTTCTCGTAGGTGATGGCCAGGTCGCCGACGCCCTGTTCAAAGTTGGTAATGCTTTCGCGCGCGCCCTTGTCCATCACCGTCACGTTGCGCAGCACCGCCAGCATGAAAGCCTGCGCGCCCTCGTCGCTCGCTTCATAGCCCGCTACGAAACCGCGCTGCGCCGCGCCATAGAGCGACAGGATGTTCCACATCGCGCCGCCGCTGGTCTTGGGGTTCGGCGTCAGGATCTGCAAGCCCGGCCGCGCCAGATCATGCCAATCCTCGATGCCCTGCGGGTTGCCCGGACGCACGGCAAAGGCCACCACCGACGTGGTGACGATGCCTTTGTTGGGCAGCGCCCGCCAATCGTGTGTGATCAGACCCGCATCCTCAATGCGCGTGATGTCCGCCTCCAGCGAGAGGGCCGCGATGTCCGCCTCAAAGCCCTCTACGATGGCCCGCGATTGCGCGCCGGATCCCAGGTAGGAGGTCTCAAACGAGACAACATGCCCCGTCTGCTCTAGCCAATGCTCCTGGAACAGCGGAATGATGCGCGCATAGGCTTCGCGCGGCGTGGTGTAGGCCGCCAGCGTCAGCGTCGCATCGGCTTTGCCAGCGCCGTTCGAGCCGCCTTCCGCGGCGGCGCCACAGCCCACCCCAACAAGTAGCAACAGCAACAACAGCCGGTATATGGCTCCGTTCCTGGTCATCTTCTTTCCTTTTGCAGCCTGGCGCCTTTGGCCCGCGCCAGGGCGTCGTGTGCCGTCTCGTAGCGCACGAGCAGCACGGGAGCCTCTCGGACCTCTTGCAGCAACGGCGCCACGGCGCTGTCGAATAAGATGGCCCCGTCACGGTCTGCCAGCGGCGCGCCGAGCACCAACAAATCGTGCCCGCCTTCGCCAAACTGTCTGGCAATGGTCTCCGTCACCGCCCCACGGCGCATCACGGTTTGTGCCGGCACGCCCAGAAGCTGCAGCGTGCGTGCGCCATGCGCCAGGAAGCTTTCGGCGCTCGCTTGTTGGCGTCGCTCTTCTGGCCCTTCGGGCAGCACAGCCAGCAGGGTTGCCTGCGCCTCCAGGTGGCGCACTAGGCGCCCGGCGAACAGCACATCGGCCTTGCCCGGCTCGCCGCGCGCCACACAAATGAGCGCATTGCGCGGCGCGGGCGCGACTGCCTGGCGCTGGCACACCAGAAGCAAGTGGTGTTCACCGTATCGCAGCATCTGCTGCGCCAGAGACAGGTCAGGGGGATCGTCCAGGCCCAAGACCAGCAGGTCAACTGGCCGCCGCTCAAGCTCGATGGCCAGCGCCTCGGCGGGGGGCCCGCTGTGCAGGCGCGTCTCCAGGGGTCCGCCGGCGCTGCCCATCAGCTCTTTTGCCTCTTGTGCCATCTTTTCAAGAGCTGGTTTCGCACGGCCACAAACCAGCAGGGTCATGCGTGCCTGGGCCTGGCGCGCGATCTCTGCTCCGGCGGCAATGGCCTGCCTGCTGTGCGCTGAGCCCTCGTACAGCAGCAAGAAGTGCATGCCAGGGTGCTCCAGCGCGTGAATGCGGCGCACGCCAACCCACACTTGCTGGCCCAACCGCAGCGGCAGGGCGGCGGCCTGCTGCTGCGTGCGCGTGGCATCCAGAACCAGCCCGTCGCCGCCATACATCAGCGGCGGCGCAATGGGCCGCACGCCGCTAACGGCTGCCACGCGCAGCCGAAGGCGTTCCAGCGAGCCGCTGAAGATCGTCTCTTGCACTACGGCTTGGCCGAGCGCCGGACATTCCAGAGCCCCTTTCTCTGCCGTTATGGCCACTTCTTCAGGGCGGAACAGCACCTGTACGCGCCGGGCATCGTGCAGCGCGGCGCGCTCGCCGTTCAGGGGCAAATGGATGGGCCCAATCTGTACGCCGTCCGCAGTGGCCTGCCCCACCAGCAAGTTTGCTGCTCCCAGGAAGGTGGCCACAAATTCCGTCTGTGGCCGCCTATACAGCGCCTGCGGCTCGCCAACTTCTAGCAAACGGCCAAAACTCATCACCCCCAGGCGGTCGGCAAGCTCAAAGGCCTCTTCCTGGTCATGGGTCACCAGGATGGTGGTAATGCCCAGCTCGCGCTGCACGGCGCGCAGCGTACGCCGCAGCTCCATGCGAATGCGCGCGTCTAAGGCGCCCAGCGGCTCATCCAGCAACAGCACCTCAGGCTGGTGCGCCAGCGCCCTTGCCAGGGCCACGCGCTGCTGTTGGCCACCGGAAATCTGGCGCGGCAGCCGCCCGCCCAGGCCGGCCAGGCCCACCATCTCAAGCAGCTCATCGCGCCGGCGCCGCCGTTCGACCAGCGGCACGCGCCGCACACGTAAGCCGAACTCGATGTTCTCGCCGACGGTCATATGCTGAAACAACGCGTAATGCTGGAACACCAATCCCACGTGGCGCTCTTGCGTTGGCAGTGCGGTCACGTCGCGCCCGTTCAGCAAGATGCGCCCGCCGTCGATGTCCGTTAGGCCGGCCACGATGTTCAGCACCGTCGTCTTGCCGCTGCCGCTAGAGCCCAGCAGCACAAAGAACTCGCCGTCGTGAATTTGCAGCGAGACGTTGTTTACGACCGCTACGCCGTCGTAACGTTTGGTAATCCCTTCAAGGATAATGGACATGCAATACCTGTCTCGCCGGTCGCTTCAGCTTTGATGCCGGCAGTCGCGCTGATCATAGTGCTTACCGGTCACAGACAGGTGATATTGCTGTCACAATCTGGTAACAGAATGGCGATCAGGTGTGCTCTTGCACAAAGCCGTAACCCACGCCGGTCACCGTCTCGACGAGGCGCGGCTGGCCGGGGTCTGCTTCCACTTTGCTGCGAAGGCGATAGACGAGCTGCTTGAGCATGGCGCGGTCGCCGCCCTCATTGCCCCACACTGCGGTCACCAGCGTATCGGCCGGCAGCACCTGGCCGGGGTGCAGCATAAGCGTCTCCAGTAGCGTCGTTTCCAGCGGCGTCAGGCGCACTGCTTCTCCCCCTTCCCGCCGCACCTCGCGGCGCGAGCGATCCAATATCAGGCGTCCCACCTGCAGCACGCCGGGGGTGAGCGCCAGCCCTGCCCGGCGCATCACGGCCCCAATGCGCGCCAGTAGCTCCCTGGGGCTGAATGGCTTCACCATGTAATCGTCGGCCCCCAGCTCCAGCCCCTGCACGACGTCGCTCTCGCTGCTGCGCACCGTGAGCATGATAATCGGCGTCTGCGCCTGGGCACGGATGGCGCGACAGACCGCCAGGCCGTCCATGCCCGGCAGATTTAAGTCGAGCAGCACCAGGTCGATGCCGCCTGCTTGCCACTGCGCCAGGGCATCAGCGCCCTTATAAGCCAGGGCGACCTCAAAACCGGCATGGCGCAGGGTAAAAGCCAGCACATCCGACAGGGCCAGGTCGTCCTCGACGATCAAGACCTTCATATTCTTTCCTCCGCCGCAAGCGGCAGCTCAAACCAGAACACAGCGCCGCCCCCCGGCCGGCCCTCAACACCGACTACGCCACCGTGCGCTTCTACCACCGTGCGCACGACGTACAGGCCCAGGCCGATGCCATATTGATCGCCATTCGACGCCACGCCGCGCACAAAGCGCCTAAAGACATTTTCCCGTTCCGGCGCCGGTATGCCCGGCCCGCGGTCTGCCACGGCCACGCGCAGCCGGCCCGCGGCGGCCGAAAGCTGCAGGTCGATAGCCTCGCCCGGCGGGCTATATTTGCTGGCATTGACAATTAGATTCACCAGCGCTTGCATCAGCCGGCCGGAATCGCCCACCAGGGCGGGTAGATCGCCTGGTTTGGCCACGATGAGTGGTTGTTCGCGCCGTTCCAGCAGCGGCCCCGCGATCTGCATGGCGCCCTGCAGCACCTCGTCTAAATCAACGGGCCGCCGGTGCAGCTCAAAGCGGCCGGCTTCGACGCTGCTGCTTTCCAAGAGGTTGTCGATCAGCGTCTGCAGGGCGCGCAGGCTGAGATAGCCTGGTTTCAGCAACTGGCGCATCTCTTGCGCCGACAAGTCTTCAACCGGATCCAGCATCAGCTCTAGTGAAGCCAGCAGTGCGCTCAACGGCGTGCGGAATTCGTGGGAGATATTGGCCAGGAAGTAAGAGCGCAAATGGCGCAGGGCGTCTTCCTCGGTCGTGTCGCGCAGGACTAGAACGCGGTGGGGCTTTTCAAAGAGGTCCGAGGTCATTTCAGCGCTGCTCACCGCAAGCGCCATGCGCTTGCCATGGATCGTCTGCACGGCAATCTGCCGCTTGCCGGCCCCATCGCCAAGCGCCTGCAGAAAGCCCTGCCCGGCGTCGCCGGCGACCAGCAGCAGCTCGTTGATCTCGCGGCCAAGGGCCTCTTCCGCTGGCCAGCCGGTGAGCCGTTCCGCTCCTAGGCTGAAGAACGTGACGCGGCCGTCGCTATCGATGGTCACCACGCCCTCGATGATCGCCTGTAGCAAGGCGTCTAGGCGATCGCGCGCTTGCGATAGCTGCCGCAGCGCCGCCTGCATGCTCGACTGGCCCTGATGCAGAGCCGTGGCCAGCGAAGCAATCTCACGAGGCTGCGCCACCACGGGAATCGGCGCCATGAGGTCGCCGCTGCTGATGCGTTCGGCGGCAGCCGTCAGCTTTTGCAGGGGCCGGCTGAGCTGGCTGACGTAATGGCTGCCCAGCAGAGCGCCAATGGCCGTGATCACTGCCGTGCTGCCGATCAGGATAAAGAACGCCTGGCGCGTCGCTGTCAGCAAGTCGCTCACGGGCAGAGCCGTCTCAATGAGCACCTCGCCCGGCGCGCCGCTCTCCGGAGCCGGCAGATAGCCTGCGTAATAAGGGGCGCTGTTCAGGTCAATCTGCGCCTGATCGGCCACGGCGGCGGCGGGCCCCAGTTGCAGGTCGCTAGGTCCTATCTCCAGGCTGCTGGCCAGGCGGCGCCCTTCGCTGTTGACCACGCTCTGTTCGGCGCCGCTGGCGGCCGCCAGGTCGCGCAGCGCGGCACTGTCTAGCCAGTTGCCGGCAAGCGCCATACCCAACGTTTCGCCGCTCAGACCGTCGACGATGGGCTTGCCGATTGCTTGCGCCGGGCTTGCGCCAATCAACTGATACCCGTCGCGCCAGGGCTGCGCGCAGAGGTCGGCGGCAATGTCGCCGGCGCTCCAGCTTCCCGTCTCGCCACACACTAGCAGAAAGTCAAGCGTGCTTTGCTGCAGAAACGCTTCCAGATAACTGTTCAGCTCGGCCGCCGCGCCCGCCGTCAGCAGCTCGTTCAACGTGGGCCGCCCCGCAAACAGGGTGGTCAGGTCCGCCAGCCCCACCAGCTCGCTGTCCAGCAGCGACTGCGTCGCCTGCTGCGCCGCCGCCAACTGCTGCCACGCCTGCCGCTGCAACTGCCGCCGCGTCAACAGGTAGGCCGGCACGCCGGCACCAACCGTTGTGAGCACAATCAGCGCCACCAGGCCCACCATCAATCGCGTGGAGAAGCTATCGCTTACGGTCCGTATCCCGCTTATGCGAACCCCCTCCCCCGCCGCTAACGTGATCGGGCGCTACTGCCCGCTGAATAGCTTGATCTCGATATCCGACAGCGCGCGGTCGCTTTCGGTGGCATAAAAGCCCCGTCGCCACAGCCGCGCGGGGATGCCAAACTGTTCCTGGAGGCGCGCCTCAACCCCCTGCTTATAGAGGTTGGCCAGCCAGCCGCTGCCCTGGTCGCCAGGACAGGTTGTGACAAAATGGACGATCTGCGCCTGTATCTGGGTATGGTGCAGCTCACATCCGGCCTCATCCGCTACATCCTGCAGCGCCTGCGCCACCGCCTTTTGCAGCATCGCAGGCATTGGCTTTCGTGCCTGTAAGATCAGCGCATAACAGCCAGGCGCACTGTTGCGCGTATGAAAGCCGGTCGTATCCACCACCGCGCCCTGCCTGGGCCGGGCCGGCGGTTCGCCGGCCTCCCTGGCCAGTGAGGCGGCGAGGCGCTCGGCAACGCGTCGCAGGCGGCCGAGTGCATGGTCCGGCGGCGCGGCGAGGGTCAGGGTACGGGATCGCCCCGCGGGCTTAGTCAACAGTAACAAAGAGGCCGGTTGTTCTGCAAGCTGCACAAATTGCAGCAGCGCCGAGCCATCGTCGCCCCACGTATCCTGCACTTGCTGCGCAATGGCCCGCACCTGATCGCCGCTAAGCGTCCCCGACGCGGCGCTGACTTCCGAGCCGTCCATCAAAATCATTGCCGTTAACTGTTCTCGGCCGACGGCTTGCTCTAGCAGCTCCAGCCGCGGCCAGGCGGCCGGCTCGGCTGCCGCGCTCACCGCAAGCGGCGGCAGTTCCTTCAACTGCGCATGGCTCACGCGCCGCTCAACCCCGTTTGCCGCCGGTTCGCTCGCCGGCTGCGCACCAGCCGGTTGCTCATCTTCTTCGGCTTCGGACAGCAGCAGCTCTCGCAGCGCATCGGCCAGTTGTCCCGCGGCAATGGCCTCGCCTTGCGGCTCCTCGGACGTCACGGCCCGCACCACAAGCTGCGGTTGTAAGGCGTGCAGCGCACGCTGCACGTTGTCTGCCATTTGCACGGTAGTGAGCGCCAGATCGAAGGGCTCCTGCGTAACCAGCAAGCAGGCTTCGCGCACGGTGGTCGCTGTGGCAAGCGCCACCGAATCCAGGGTCGCTGTCACCTCTTCCAGCGCCCGGCTCAGCTCCGCATCGCCTCCGACAATCAATATTCGCTTCATCATTACCCCGCCAACGGAAAACCGTTGTGGCAATTAGAGCACGGTCAATGGAATCGTCTGCGTCTCGTTGCTCTCGGCAGCCAGGCCGATGGGCAGCGCGGGGGAGCCATCACAGCGCACGCCGGACATGCTCCAGGCGCCGGTATGCGTTACGGTGACGTCTACCAGCTCACCGCGCAGCTCGCCTTCGTCTTCGAAGAACACCAGCTTGCCGCGTGGTTCGCGCCCATACCAGCGCTGCTTGCGTTTACCTTCCACCAGCACCGGCACCGTCTGCCCCTGGTAGTCGCGCATTCTCTCTTCGGAGATGCGCTCGTTAAGCTCCTCCAGGAGCTGGAAGCGCTGCCATTTTTCCTCTTCAGGCACATCGTCTGCCATGCGCCGTTCGCTCACGGTGCCCGCTCGCGGGCTATAGCGCGCCAGGTGCAGTTTATCCAGGCGCAGCTCGTCTAAGAGCGCATACGTGCGATGGAACTGCTCCTCGCTCTCGCCAGGGAAGCCTACGATTATGTCGCAGTGCACGGCGGCATCGGGCACAATCTGGCGAATTCGCGCCACCAGCTCGCGATACTGCTGCGCCGTGTAGCCGCGGCGCATGTTCTGCAGCACGTCGTCGTCGCCGGCCTGCACCGGCACCTCGATTTGCGGCATCACCCGCGGCAGATCGCGTACGGCGTACAGGATGCGGTCGGACAGATAATTGGGGTGGCTTGTCAGAAAGCGAATGCGCTCGATGCCCGGCGTCTCGTGCACGGCATGCAGCAAATCGGCCAGGTCCGGCCCATCGGGCACGTCGTAGCCATAACGATCCACTATCTGCCCCAGCAGCATCACTTCCTTCACGCCTTGCTCGGCCAAGGCCCGCGCCTCGGCGACAATAGCGCCCACCGGGCGGCTGCGCTCTTTGCCGCGCTTCTGCGGAATAATGCAGAAGGTGCAGGCGTGCGAGCAGCCATAGACCACAGACACCGGCGCAGCAACCATCCGGCCACGCTGGTGCACGGGCAGGATCACCTCGCCGTCCTGGAAAAGATGGCGCTGTGAAGCGCCTTCTTGCTCAACGGACAGGGCGTCCGACTGCATCAGGTGTGAAATGAGCGGCGTGCCGTCGCTGGCCGGCTCCATGAAGACATCCACAAAGGGAAAACTCTTCGCCAGATGTTCGTTGCCACGTACGCCGACCACGCAGCCCATCACCGCAATCGTTTTCTGCGGGAACTGCTCCTTCAGCGGGCGCAGGGCCTGCAGCTTGTTATAGGCCTTGTCTTCCGATTGCTGCCGCACCGTACACGTTTCCAGCACGATCACATCGGCATCGTCGGCGTCTGGCGTGGCGCGATAACCGTGCTTTTCCAGGCGCGTGGCTACGCGCCGCGCGTCGGCATAGTTCATCTGGCAGCCGGTTATCCAAAAGTGATACTTCTTTTCTTGCATAAAGTGATTTATTCTAAGCGCCCGACAAAAATGGCTTCCGTTAAATGAAAGGTGATTGTATCTCCCTGGAAAATGGGCGTCAAAAACTCTAAGACAGCGTCGGGCGCCTGGATGAGCATGGCGCGCAGGCGCACGACGTCGTCGGGCGCAACGCCGCTGCGCCGCACATAGTCGGCGAAGTCCAGAGCCTTTTTCGAAACTTCTTCCGCTTCCATCACCAAACCACAAACGTGAAAATGCTCGCGCCACTCCTGCAGCGTGTGCTGGCGGCCATGGCTGGGGTCGCGCAGCTTTTCGAAGGCGTTGATATACACGCCGGCTTCTTGCTGCAAACGCGCCTTGCGCCCCGAGCGTGTGCTGCCGGGAACCACGTTGTCCGTCACTGCCAACAGCCCGCCGGGCCGCAGCACGCGCGCTGCCTGGCGCACAAAGCCGCGGATGTCGGGAAAGTGGTGCGCCGCCAGGCGGCAGGTGATCAGGTCCAGCGACCGCGGCGCGAAGGGGATTTGTTCGGCATCGACGATGGCCGCGGCCACATTGGCCAGCCTCAACTCAGCGGCCAGGGCCAGGGCCGTTTGCGCCATCGAGGCGGTCATGTCGCTGGCGATCACCTGGCGCACATGCGGCGCGAAGGTATGGGCCGTGTGGCCGGCGCCCGTGGCAATGTCCAACACCTGCCAATGCCGCTGCGGCTGCGTCAGCTCCACCAGGCGCTGCAGGCTCTCCCCGCGCTCATGGACGGCGCTGAGGGCGTAGGCCGTGGCCTTATCGCCAAACTGCTGCTGCACAAGCTGCTTGTCGCTGCGGCTCATCAGACGACGTTGTATTCTTGCACCAGGCGGCCTTCGGCGAAACGGTTGTAGCCCAATGTGGAGATGTCCAGGGTACGCGTTTCGCCGTACAAGATAGTTTCGGCGGTCAGCAGCCCAGCCACCGGGCCGTGCATAAAGCCGTGGCCGCTAAAGCCAGTCACCACGTAGTAGCCAGCCACGTGCGGCGCCGGGCCAATAATGGGGTGCGCGTCCGGAGTCACTTCGTACAGGCCGGCCCAATGCGCCTGCAGGCCGGCGTTCTCCAGCAGCGGCAGGCGCTCGATGGCCATTTCCATGTGCACCAGCTCCCAGGCCTCGTCGACGCTCTCGTCAAAACCCGGCTGCTCATGTGGATTGGACATACCGGTCAGCAAACCTTCCCCTTCTGGGTGAAAATAAAGGCTGCGGGCGAAGTCGATGACAAACGGAAAGTCGGGCGCGAGCTGTGGCAAGGGCGTGGTGGTGAGCATCTGGCGGCGCAGGGGCGTCACCGGCAGCGGCGCGCCGGCCGTTTCGCTAATCGGCGCGGCCCACGGACCGGCGGCGTTCACCAGCACGTCGCAGGCAATGTCGCCGGCGCTGGTCTGCACGCCGGCAATGCGCCCACCCTGCACGTCGATGGCCAGCGCCTGCACATCGCTAAAGGCGCGCACGCCCAGGCGGCGGCCGGCGCTGATGTAACCGGCCACCACCCCGTTTGGATCCGCTAGACCGTCGCCGCTGTGATAGGCGCCCGCCAGCACATCGCCCGCATTAAGCTGCGGCACGCGGCGGCGCACCTCGTCGCCGCTGAGCCACTGGGTGGGCACGCCCAGCCGGTTCTGCATGCGCACATTATGTTGGAACTGTTGCACGTCACGCTCGTTGGTCAGCAAGAACAGGTAACCGATCCAGCGCAGATCGATGGCCTGGCCCGTCTCTTCTTCAAAGCGCTCCAGCATAGGCAGGCTCACCTGCGACAGGCGCACGTTAATCTCCGTGCTGAACTGGTAGCGGATGCCCCCGGCGCACTTGCCCGTGGCGCCCAGGCCGAAAAATGGCAGGCGCTCCACAAGCACCACGTCCCTTTCGCCCATGAGAGCCAGGTGGTACGCCGTGCTGGCGCCCATCACGCCGCCGCCGATCACCACCACCGCCGCGCGCCTCGGTAATTCTGGCATTTGGTCTCCTATCGTCTTTTGTTTTGGCCGATTTTACCGTGAAGGCAGGCTTGTTGCGAGGGGATCTCGACTCCACCCTCCCTCACTTCTTGGGGCCGCGCCGCACAGAAGTGATACCGAAGTAGTCCTGCACAGCCGTGACGGTCGCCTGCGGGCCACTTCGGTTATATGCTGCTAGAGGCACATTCTTCACTCTCCGCGTAGTGGATTACTTTGCTTCGGTAACACTGTCCACGGACTGACGGCGTGCGGGGCATACCGCCCTAATCCGCCCACGCCGCCTGGGCGCAGGCGGCGGTGGGCGGCACTAGATGCCGCGTGCGCCAGCTTTGTGGCTCGACGACCGTCAATAAGCCGTCGTGCATAAACAACCATTGGCCGCTTTCCTGCGACCAGTCGTGCCACCATGCGCCCGGCGGTCCGAATTGACTGATGCCGCTGATGGTCAGCGGCTGCTCGAAGACGGTTGCTTCGTCGGGCCGGGCGGTCAGGTCGTGAACGGCCAGTGTGATCTGATCCGGCTCGCTCTGCTGGGCCACATAGGCCAGCCAGCGGCCGTCAGGAGAAAGTAAGGACGCGACGATTGGCGGCGCGTTATCGTCCGCGAGGCGCACTATCACTTCGCCGCTGCTCACATCCACGGCAAATAGGATGGCGGTCATGTTTACCATGGCGACGCTGGATAGCATGTTGCTGAAGCGCGTGGCGGAGAGGTAGACCACGTCCGGTCGTGACGGATGGGCAAAGGCGCGATTGACGAAAATGCCCGCCTCTTGCGCATTTTCTCCCTGCGGTCGCTCCTGCAGCGCCTGTTCCAGGCCCAGGACGATGCGTCGCTCTGCGCCGGCTTCCGGCGCGTCTATGCGCCGCAGAACCAGCTCGTGCTCCATCGACAATTGCACGCCGCCCTGCTCTGACGCTCGCAGGTATCCAAAGGTGGCGTTGTCAACCCAAAAGGGATGGTAGCCATCTTCAAGGCGGGCGATCACTTCGCCGCCGGCGTCGCCCAGCCACAGCACGCCGTCGGTAGCGGGCGGGCTGCGGCTGCCCTCTAGCGGCCGCTGAAAAAGCGCGTGCCGGCCGTCGGGCGCCCAGGCCGTGGGCTCGCTGCGGACGATTAGGCCGCGGCAGTCGCGCCCGTCACAATCGGTCGCCCCGCCGACGTGAATCCACGCGCCCTGCCCGTCCGCGCCAAAGGCGCTAAAGGCCGGACCGCCGGTCACCGGTGCGCCGGCGTAATAGCCGTCGAGCGTGGCCAGCAGGCGTCCTTCAGCCCACCACAGCAGGCTCGGCTGCGGCCCACCCGCCGCCAGCGGCGACAGCAGCCCCTCGTCTAATAAGACGCCGGACGCGCCATCCAGGGCCATCATCTGCTGCAGGTGCCGCCCTGCAAGCTCTGTAACCCACCGCTCTTGGGCCGCATCATAGCGCAGCAGGGCACTGCCTGGGCCAGGCTGCTCGGAGCAAAGGGCTAGAATGTCGGTAGCGATAGCGAGCTCGCTGCCCTCTTGGGCAATCGCCGGAGGCCAGGCGATCAGGTCTAGCTCGGCGAGCACGCCGCGAAAAGCGGCATCAAATAGCTGGCCGCTTGGGCCGAACGGCCCCGAGAGGGGATGAAATAGCTGCTGCACCACGGAACGCAGATAAAGGTTGCGCAGGGCGCGATAAGCCTCTTCATCCACCGGATAGCCGACCAGGCTGGGCGCCGGCAAGCTCAACCTGATGTCGAAGTGCTGCAAGCCTGTCTGAAACATCGACGGCGTGTGCAGTGTCTGCGGATACGTCTCAAAGCGAATCCATAGGCGCAGGCGCGGCGAGCATTCTAGCACATGCTGGCACAGGCGCTCGATTCCGGTTGCCAGATCGTCCGTTAGCCTCTGACTAAGTTCCGCGTCTCTCCCTGGGAACACCGTCTGCAAGCGCCCGCTGGCTGCGGTAACCCAGTGGCCCCATATCTCCTCGCTGTGCGGCCCCAGTTGCCACTGCCCCGCCTGCCGTTGGTAGGAGAAGAGATGCCGCAAGGCCACGTCTCGCGCCAGACCAGCGCCCAGGTAGCCTTCATAACGAAGTGTGCTGGTTACCACCGCCTGCTGCAAGTCGGGCGCCAGCGCAATCTCATGTTCTGGCGCGATCTCCTGCAGCCAGGCCGCGCCCATCGGCCGCCGCTCAAGCAGCAGGTTGTTCTCCAGCGTCTGTAGCTGCGTTTGCCGCCAGGCGTCTGGACCGCCCAGCATGCTGCTGAACAGCTCCACATCCCCGGCGCCCGCTGCCTGGAGGAGCAGCCCATGCGCGGCTAGCAATTCGTCGCGCGCCGCTTCTTGCGCCGCTGACAGGCGAATGGCCAACCCGCGCATGGTGAGCAGACTGCCGGCGATTACCAGGAACATCAGCGCGCCGATGAAGCGCCTGTATCGTCGCAATGTGGACCTGTGCAGCCGGCCCCCGTCTGCGCCTGCCTGGCGCGCCGCCTGTTCCCAGCCCTGCTCCTCTTCCGTGAGCCAATCGAAGTTCTTCACACGCTTCACGGTGCGCCGTGCGCATAACACGCCGCCGCTGATATCATCTTATAAGAACAAGACGCCGTCCACCGTTGGCGCGTAGGTCGTTTACGGCTGCAGCGCGTTCACCCACACTGGCGCCGCGCACCGCTCGAACTCATGGAACAGCAGCTTGCGAGTGGCCTCGACCTCCGCTTCCTGTGCAGGCGCAAAGAGGTGAATGGCCTGACCTAATGAGTGCGCCAACCAGGCCTGGTCGGCCGACCATTGGCCGAGCACATTTAAGAAATCTTCTTGCGTGCCAAGCCTCGTGTCCAGGACGACTTCATTGGCCCACAAATCGTAGACCATCATGCGCGCGCTGCCCTGGCGATAGGTCAGCAGGCGCGGAAAGCGATCGGAATATTGTGAATAGGTGGGCCAGTATAGTTCCTCGATGCGCGCGCCGTCCAATGTCGCCAGCAGCGCTAACTCATGCTCTACGGCGCCGGCCCCTTGCGCCGTTGTCACGTCAAGCGAAAAGAGGAAACTCTTCGAGCGCGTGGCCATGCCCGTGGTCCCGATAACGAGCGTGCCTGGCTGTAATGAGTTACGAACGGCAAAAACGATGCCCAGCGGATTGTTGCGGTCGGCGGCCGGCAAGCTATCTGCGAGCCGCCCGGTCGTGAGCAAAAGTGTCAGCTCCCCAGTTTGCACGTCGACGGCATAAAGGTTTTGCTCGGAGCCGGGGCCCCGGCGCTCTACAACCCCAAAGCGCTGCTCATCAATCCAGAAGGGCAAGATGGCCATGTTGGCCACGCCGGCAGTCTGCCAGCGCGTCGCGCCGCGCGGCAGATACAGGACGTTGTTGTTCTCCAGATCCACGGCCAGGCCCAGGCGGCCTTGCGGCGACCAGATGGGGAACCCTGGTTGCCTTTGCACATCGCAGCCGTCTGCTGTGCAGTCTGCCGGATCGATAAGTATCATGTCCGGCAATGCTTGCGCGCTCGGATTCATATTGGCCAACCAGGCCACCACGCGCTCACCCTGCGGATCGTTCAGGCCCCAGGGCAGAATCACGGCGCCCTCTGGCTGGGCCTGCATAATCGCAAACGACTCCTCCTGGCCGCGGCGCATATAAGTTACCACGCGTTGCGGCGCACCCGTACCCTCAATTAGGCCAATTAGGCCGCTTAACATGTAGCCTTGCCCGCCAGGCAGCGGCGCGAGATAGGCGTAATCAAAGCCTGTCTCCAGCTCTCTGGCCCACTGCCCGCTTCGAAAAGAGTAGCGATACAGGTCCAACGTCTGCCCGCCGCACATGGCCAATAAATCCTGCTGCGGCAGGAGAGTGGCCGGAACGACCTGCGCCAGGGGTTCCACCTCGCGGGCGCGGTTCCAAACGAACGCCTCCCAGTCTTGCTGCAGCATATGCGGATTGGTCGACTCGTAGGGCGTCAGCTCGCTGACCCAATGCCAGAAACTGCGCGCGTCGGCCAGGGCCGCCTGCATGTCGCCCAGCGGGTCCTGGCGCAGCGAGAGGCGGCTGCGCAGGAAGTCGATAAAAGCGTGCACTTCCACGGGCGCTTCGCCGTCCGACGCTCGCGGCGCGCTAACATTAGCCGCCTCCGCTAGGTAGTCGATTTGCAGCGACCAGTCGCTCAGCAACCGGTATGCTTCGGGGCGCAGCGGTGCGGGGCGCAAGCCCAGGCGGCTCAACTGCCAATCAAGCAGCGCTTCCTGATAGGTGGCCATGCGGCAACAGTTATACTCCAGCAAGTTAATCATGGCCGCAGCCAGGACGTGCCGCGCGTAGCCACGGAACAGGGCGGCATAGGCGGCTTCGTCCAGCGGCAGGCCCACCAGAGAGGGCGCCGGCACCACCATTTCGCGCCCGCCGCTGAGCCGATCCTCGCCGCCGGCCACGGAAAGCACGCTTTGAGCGTCCGTTTCCATGCGCAGCAGCACGATGAAATCATCGCGACAGTCGACCAGGGTGCGGCACATTTCAAACAGCTTGCGTTCCAGGTCATCGTGCAGGCGCAGGGCGATTTCTTCGTCGCGCTGTGGATAGATCATCTGCAAGGCGCGGCCATTGCGCGTCTGCCAGGGACCCCAGTACTCCTCGTCGGGCGGCGACAGCAGCCAGCGCTCGTTGCCACGGCGGAAGACGTGCGTTTGCGTCAGCACGATGGTCTCCTGCAGGCCTGAGCCGATGTTGATCAGGAACGGCTGCCGCACGGAGAGCGCTGCTTCCGTCATTTCCGGGTTTAGCTCCACGGCGGGCGTTGACGCCTCGGCCGCGGCCGGCTCGAAGGCGAACAGGCGGCCCGTTTCGGCAAACAGCAGGCCGCGCTCGGCGCGCTCGCGCTGGGCGTCGGTCCAGGTGACGCTCCTTCCCGACAACAGCGACACAAAAAGCTCCTGATCGCGCTCCGCGGCGGCGCGCTGCGCCAGGCTGAAGCTGGCGCGCACTTCTTCGCGCACGGCTTCCGCGCCGGCTTCCACGCGCTGCTGCACTTGCCGCCAGCCCAGATAAACGCCCGCCCCAATCAGGGCCACAAAGAACAACAGCCACAGCCGGCGCCGATCGGGGCCGCGGCCGTCGGCGGCGCCTTCTGGCTGCTCCCAGTCGCGCTCGTCTTCCGTTTGCCATTCAAAGCTCATAGGTCACCGATTGCCGTCACTACCCATGCTGCGCCGTTATTCACCGGCGCCCTGGGGCTCGCCGTATAGCCAGCGATAGGCGTCGTACCCCACGTAGATGCGCTGGATGTAGCTGCGCGTTTCACTAAAGTCGACGACCTCCAGGTAGAGGTCGGGGTCGTCGGGCGCGGCCGCACGCCAGCGCATGGCGCTTCCGGGCCCGCCGTTGTAAGCCGACAGGGCCATATATTCGTCGCCGCCAAAGAACTCTAACTGCTGCGACAGGTAATAGGCGCCAAATGCCAGGCCCACGTAGGGCCGGTTCAGATCGGCGGTCTCGTAGTCTGGCCAGCCCAGGCGCGCCGCAATGTCCGCGCCCGTCGCCGGCATCACCTGGCTTAAGCCCTGGGCCCCCGCGTGCGAGGCAATAAAGCTCTCATACAGGCTCTCCTGGCGCACCAGGGCAAACTGCAGCAGGGGATCGTAACCATACTCCGCAGCCAGCTCTAGAATGAGATCCTGATAGTACACCGGGAAGCTCAGCCGTCCGATGAGCCGCGGCGCTTCGTACAGCGTCTGCCCGCTCAGGTTCAGCAGCGTGTCGGCCGCCAGAATTGAGGAACGGTAGAGGCCCAGGTCGCGGAAATAGAGCGCCAGTTGGTAGGCGCTGAGGGCATCGCCGGCCACGGCCGTGCGCAGCTCTTCCAGCTCGCGCTTACCCTCGGCAAAGAGGCCCAGGGTCCACAGCTCCTCGCCGCGCACCAGGCGTGGATCTTGCGCTAGCTGCGGGCCGAGGGCGCTCTGAATGTCCGCCGGCTCCAAGCCGCTCCAGCCTGCCAGCCACCGTTCCGCCGCTTCCATCTCCTGCTGCTCGTTGGCATTCAAATAAAGGGTCACCGGCGGCTCGAAGGGCTCTGCGCCCAGCGCCAGATCTCTGGCGCGCAAGGCATAATAGCCCGCTGCCGAGAGGTTCGTCGCCGTGATGACATAAGGCTCTGCATCGGCCGCCGGCGTGGTGCGCAGCAGCCAGACCAGGGCTGCCGCCCCCAGCTCGCCGTCAGGATAACCCTCCGCCAACTGCTGCCAGCTTTCCTGCGCCGCGGCATCGTCGCCGGCCTGCCAGGCCAGCATCCCGGCGCGAAACAGCGCCCGCGGCGCTTCGCTATGGTCCGGAAACAGCTCCACCACTTGCAGATATCGCGCCCTGGATTGCGCAGGGTCGCCCAGGCGCTCGCTCAACACGGCGATCTGCCATGCCGCAAAACGGGCTTGCTCGCCGGCGGGGAACTCCGTGAGTAGCTGCTCATAGGCGGCGATTGCCGGCGCCGCCTGGCCGGCCCGCGCCAGCATCTTGCCGCGCTCCGCGGCAGCCTCGGCGGCGTACGGCGCGCCTTCTTCGGTAACATGGAGCTGGGCATAGGCCTCAATTTGCGCCAGGGCCGCCTCCAGGTTGCCCAGCGCCTCATAGCTCCAGGCCAGGAAGAGGCGCGTATCGGCGCGGTATGTGTCGGGATTGGCCAGGATATAGCTTTCAAAGGCGGCAATGCCCGGCGCATAGGCCCTGGCGTAATAGTCCACGAGGCCACGCTGAAAGGCGTCAACGGGTTGGCCGGCGTCTACCAGCGCCACCAGTCCCAGATAGCTATGGTAGGAGCCGGGGTAGCTGGCCACGCCAGAGCGGAACCGCTCGTAGGCCGCCGCCGTGTTGCCCGCCGCAAGCTCCGCCTGGCCCGCCAGGTAAACCATCTCGCCGCGCGTCACTTCGGTCTGCGCCAGGTCGTGAACCGCATCATATTGCGCAATAGCCCCGGCGTAATTCTCTGCGCCCAGGAGCAAAGCCGCTAGCTTCAGGCGCGTGTCGACCTCCTGCAGGCGGTGTCCTGGCGCGCTCGCCGCGCTTTCATAGGCGGCAATAGCGCCCGGCACGTCGCCATCTGCCTGGCGGCACGCGGCAATCCTCGGCTGAATATAGGCCGCCAGCTCTGGTCGCGCCTGCAAGAAGGATTCGTAATCAGGCAGCGCGGCTGCACACTGCCCCTGAGCGGCGCGCGCTTCGGCTAACTGAAAGTGGGCCCGCGCTAGCTGCTGCGGGATCTGCGGCGCAACAGCCGCCGGCCCATCTCCGCCGTCGTCGCCGCCGTCGCTGCCGCCAGATAGCGCCATATAGCTCTCCAGCGCTTCGGCGGCCTCGGCGTGGCGCCCTTCCAACATGTAAGCTTGGCTTAAGCCCCATAACGCGCTCGCTTGTTGGGCGCGGTCCAATGCCCCGGGCGCCGACAGCGCCGCCTGGAAGGCGCGCGCGGCCTCGTCGCCGTTGCCCTCGAACAGGCGCGTTGCGCCGACGTCGATCTGCTCGGCGGGCAATGGCGTAGGCGTAGGAACGGGCGTCTCTGTGGCCGTGGGGCCGGGGGTGGGCGTGGCCGTGGGCTCGCCACTGTGCACGGTGGCCAGGGCCGGAACCAGCGTCGGCGTTGGCGCCAGCCACTCGTCGGCGACCACAGCCAGAGTAGCTGCGGCTGTAGCTTCTGGGGCTTGATCTTCGCCGCAAGCTGCCAGCGCCAGGGCCAGCAGGATGCAGAGTAGGGCAATTGTGCTGCGATGCGCGCCCGTCAAGTTGCGGCGGATCAGGTCAGGCAACATCGCGCTCCCCGGTGGGCCCAGCATCGGCGCGCACCGGTCCGCTAGCCTCTTTCTGCGATGTGTCGGCTCCGGCCACGGGCAATGCGCCGGCCGGCCTGCGGCCCCTAATCAGCTCCCAGCCCAGGTAGATGGGCGCAATTTGTAGAAAACCGAACCAGATTAAAATCACGGTCACAACCAGCCGCGCCTGCGCCACCTGCCGCTCGATCAAGCGGCGCGATTGCCGTGTGTTGTCGCCAAGCTCCGTCACGATGCCGATGTACTCGTCTACCAGCGGCGCCGCCTCGTCCAGGGTCTGATTGAGCGTCTCCAGATCCGTTCCGAGCCGCGACAGATCGTCACTGACCATCTGTAAATTCTGGCTAGTCGTTTCGATGGTCGCCTCCAGGCCGCGCAACTGCTGCGGCATGCCTTCCAGACTGTCGCCCAATTCGCGCACCGACTGGTCGAAGGGCACATCCGGATCGTAGCTCACGCCCAGATCAAACGACAAGGGAATGCCTAAGATGGTGCGGCTAATGTTGAAGGCACTAAGCGTGCGCAGGGTCCGGTCGATGGCGCCCGATACCTCAATCAGCGCGGGCATCGATTCCTGGAGGGTTTCGATGCTGGCCGGCACTTCCTCGGTCACCACCTGCGAGCCCTCCACCAGCAGCGGCCCGGTTTCGGCTAGCGCCGCAGAGACGTTTGCTGCCGTCTCCTCCGCCGTGGCCAGCCCGGCTTCTAGCTGCGCCACCGTGCTCTTCGTCAGCAGCAATGTCTCGCGCACGGTGTCCAGGCTCTCGATGGTCAGAGTCATGTTCGCCTGCAGGGTCTGGCCCAGGGCGTTGACTAGGCGGCGCGCGGACACAACGCCCAGAATGCTCAAGAATATGCCCGATAAACCAATAGCCAGCATCAGCCAGCCCAGCGCTTTACGAATCAACCTTCTTTTTCCCTCTGAACAGCAGCGCGACGCATCAATCGTTCATCCAGGGCCCATGGCGGTCTGCTTTGCCGCACCGTTGCTCGTGAGGCGGCAGCGCCGTTCACGGGCGGTAAACCGTGCCCGTCACGCCCTGGTATTGTAAGCCTTCCAGAGACGCTGCCACACTGTCGCGACTCATTTCTCCGCTCATTTCAGCAACTTCTAAGGCCGACAGCAGCAAGCGGAAGGCGTCATAAGTGGGTCCGGCATAGGGGCCGGCGACCTCGTCGAAGGGCGTCACGGCCGCGTATTGCTCCAGGAAAGTAGGCGGTAGGCTGGCCGCAGCGTAGCTCTGAAAGGGCGGCGCGCCGGTCGCCAGCAGCGGCAAACCCTCTGTCTCGTACAGCGGCCGCGCCGCGGCGGTCGTTTCGTCCAGCCAATGGCCTATCACGGCCACGACGGCTTCGTCCAGCGCCAGCGACGCAGCCGCCTGTCGCGCCAGCTCCGCGTCGCCGCCGTCGTCCAGAGCCACCAGCTCCACGCGCCAAGTGTGCGCAGCGTCGCGTTCGTTGGCTTCGCGCATGGCAAGGCGCGCGGCATAAATGGCGTCGTATCCCACAGCGCGGTGCCGCCCTTCAAAGGGCGCGACAAGGCCAATTTTCACTGTCGACGGCTGTGAGCGGCACGACAAGCTGGCCAGGGCGCAGAGGGCCAGGCACAGCAGCAGCGTTAAGCGCACGCTATTCCTCACGGCAGCGCTGCACATGGGCCAGATGCTCTTCGTAGGTCTCGCTAAACAGATGGCTGCCTTCCTGGCCCGCCGCTGCGGCGCAGTCGGCCACAAAAAAGAGGTCGTTGCTTTGCAGGGGGTAGGCCACGGCTTCCAGCGAGGCGCGCCCAGGGTTGGCGATAGGCCCGGGAGGCAGCCCGCCGTGTACATAGGTGTTGTAGGGCGAAGGGTGCTGCAGGTCGGCGCGCGTCAGGCCTGCTTTCCACCAGCTAGCCGACGCCTGGTCATAGCCCACGGCATATTGCACCGTGGGATCCGCCTGCAGCGGCATTGTTTGCGCCAGGCGGTTGTAAAACACGGCCGCCACGCGCGGTCGCTCGGCGGCCAGAGGCGCTTCGCGCTCCACAATCGACGCCAATGTGACGCCCTGATACAAGGTAAGGCCGTGCGCGTTTAGCGGCGCCAGCAGCGACGGCGCCGCCTGATCCTCAAAGTTGCGCAGCATCATCGCCACCAGCAGATCGGTGTCTGCATCCAGCGGCACCCGATAGCTGTCCGGAAAGAGGAAGCCTTCTAATGTAGCGCCGGGCGGCAAGGCCTCTTGAATGTGTGGAAAGGCGTCCAGGGCGAACGCTTCGCGGCGCAGGGCAATTTCCAGGAAGCGCGCGCCGTCGATGCGCGCCGCGTTTACCGTGGAGAGGTAGGCCGCCATCTCTTCCACGCGCCATCCTTCCAGAAAGCGCAGCATGATTTCCTGCCCGAAAGCGTCGGTGAATCCCAGGGCCAATTGGGGGATGGTCCAGGAGGGATCGATGCGATAGACGCCCGCCGCGAGCTGCGAGTCGAGGCCGTGATAGCGCAGGTAAGTCACAAAGAGCTGCGCGTCGTCCAGCAGGCCGGCCTGCTGCAGGTCGGCGGCAATGGCCGTCGCCGACTGGCCCGGCTGCACCACGAACTCGGCGGGTGCGCCGCTGCCGATGGGCGCCTCGAGCCGCTCCGCCTGTGAGGTAAGCTGCGCCTGCAGGTAGAATCGCTCCACCGGGTTGAGATGATCCGCGCCGCCAAGCCACGGCGCGTTGGGTTGCGCCGGCGCCAGCCAATAAATATACAGCAGAAAAGATGCGCCGGCGCAGGCCAGGGCCACAACGAAAATCAGAACCAGCCGCAGCAGCCAATGAAGCAATCCCGGCTTCTTCTCCTGGTAGGGGTCTTTGCGAACTGCGTTTTTCAAAGGATCCTCATTCCCCTCGACGGCCGTTCACCAATCACGCCGCGCGTCGAGATAATCTTGAAGGATAAAGGCGGCGGCCACCGCGTCTATCCACTCCTTTTGCTCGCGGGCGCGTACGCCGCGGGCGCGCATGCTGGCGCTGGCTTGCTTGCTGCTAAAGCTTTCATCCCATAGGGTCACTTCCAGCCCCAGGTGCTGCCCCAGGGCAGCGCTATAATCGCGCACCCAGGCTGCCAGCGCACCTTCCTGGCCGTCCAGCTCCACGGGCAGGCCTACCAATAGCGAAGTCGCCCCATGCTCGCGGGCAATGCTCGCGATCTGCTCGAAATCGGCGGCGCGCGAGCTACGCGCGATCACGGCCACCGACCGCGCAATCAACTGCATTTCGTCGCTTAGCGCCACGCCAATGCGCTTTTCACCCAGGTCCAGGGCCAGAATTCGGCCTGCGCCTGCCTCAGGAGCCGGCTGTTCACTCGTGGGCCTCATCGCTTAGATCTTTCTCGCGACCTGACAACTTGTATCACGTTTCAGCCGGTTTCTCCTGTACGCCTTGCCGCCGCTTACCCGCCGCGCACTTAAGCGCCGGTCTCGACGACGGTGCGAATGCGCGCCGGCAGGTACGGCAGACGATCGAACCAGTTGGGCCAGATGCGAATGGCCGGATAGTCGCGCAGCGGCATACGCTCATATAAGTAACTGGCGGCAATACCTGTGGGCTGGCCGGCCACCTCTTGTAATAGCGGTTCCGCCTGCAAAACTGCGGCAATGAGGCCTTCCCCCACCATCTCGAAGGTCACACGGCCCTGGCCGTCCACGTCCAAAACCTCGCCGCTATAAAAGCGCAGACTTTCGGGCGCCAGCTCATAACCGGGACGCACGGCCGCCGCCAGCTCTTCATAGATCAGGTCGTTGGCCTGGGTGGCGTCGACGGCGATGCCCTCAATCTGCGCCCGAATCTCCAGCGCCAGGCGGTCGGTGCGCTCGCCGGGGAAGTGCGAAAAGGTCTCGTGCAAGATATCGCTCACGCGCAGCGAGTTCACGGCCAAAAATTCGTCCTCGGCCAACATCGCCTGCAGCTCGGCGTTGGCGCGGCTCTGCAAATGCTGCAGCACCTGGGCGCGCAGCCGCTCCTGGTCGCTGGCGGCGACCGCGGGAACGGCGCGCACCGCGCCGCCTTCCATGGCCTGCAAGTTGCGCACCTCTAGCTGCAAGGCCAGTGCACCCTCGATGCGGTTTATGAGGTTGGCGCGCACGTTTGCTTCAGGTCCCGGCGCCACGGCCACCACGGCCGCTTCCACCGTCGCCCCTGCGACGCCGGGCGCTTCGACAGTCTCCGTGGTCTGAAACACAATCCGCGTGCCGGTCGAGGTGCTGACTCGCGTGCCGGCCGGGATGGTCACCGGCTGCTCAAGCAGATTCACAAAGACCACGGAGCCGCGCGCCGCAGCGTCGGGCGCTTCCAGCGTGCCCGTGGTGGCCACTTCCGCCTGCCAGATGTCCGTCACCACCAGCCGGCGCGCGGGCACCGATGCGCCGCTAAAATTAACCCGATCGAGCTGCGGATCGGCGACGATCTGGCGGCTGACGTACAGCGGCTCGGTCTGCGGGTGCAGGGCAATCGTAGCGCCGGGCACACTGTACACGAAGCCAACGTAGACCAGTGCCAGGGTAATAAAGAAGACCAAGATGCTTAGGTAGCGCCGCAGCCAGTTCAGGCGCGTGGGGCGCGGGCTCATGCGGCGGTACATCTCGCGGCGGTCCGCTTCGTCGGGCAGCGATTTCAACCCTTCTGCGGCGTCCAGGCGCACGCTGGCGCCCGGTCGCGTGGGCGCACGCCAGCCGCGCCGCACGCGCCACCAGCGCCGCCCATCGCCCTGCGCCGCCTTTTCGCTGGCAAACACGGGGAAGCCGAGCGCCCTGGCCTGCGAGGCAACCTGGCCATAATGCGTCGCCAGCCCCACTTCCAGGCGGCGCCGTTCGGCGCAGCGGCGCAAACGAACCAGGTCCAGCCATTCTGCCAGCAGCGTGGGCTCGTGCGGCAGCACCAGCAGCACGCGTTGCTCGTCGTGGACGTGCATGAGCTGGTCGCAGATGGACACAATGTCATCTTCGCCGTTCAGGTAAATGGTGCGCATAAAATAGTCGCTGGCCGGCGCCTGGCTACAGCCCCTGGTGCAGCAGCAGCGAACGTCCGCTCATCTCCGGCGGCTGTTCGACGCCTAACAACTGCAGCACGGTGGGCGCCACGTCTGCCAGGAGTCCCTCCGGTCTTGGGGCCAGATAACGGTCGCTAATAAGCAGCAAGGCAACAGGGTTGGTGGTGTGGTAGGTGTGCGGCCCGCCGCTCTGTTCATCGACCATGCGCTCGGCGTTGCCGTGATCTGCGGTCACCAGGGCCACGCCGCCGCGGGCGACGATGGCCTGCACCAGTTTGCCGGCGCAGGCGTCCACAGTCTCACAGGCGCGGATCGCCGCGTCCAGGTCGCCCGTATGGCCAACCATGTCCGGATTGGCGTAGTTCACCAGAATAAAGTCGTCGTCATGGCTGCGCAGCCGTTCCAGCACGGCCTCGGTCAGCGGCTCCGCGCTCATTTCAGGCTGCAGATCATAAGTGGCGACCCTGGGCGATGGTTCCAGGTGCCACCCTTCGCCTTCAAACTGGCGCTCTGCGCCGCCATTGAAGAAGTAGGTCACATGCGCGTACTTCTCCGTTTCGGCGGCATGAAACTGCGATAGGCCGTGAGCGCTCAACACCTCGGCCAGCGGATTGACGATATCTTCGTCGGGGAAGACGATTTCGACAGGCAGCCCTTTTTCATACTCCGTCATTGTGGCCACGAACAAATTCGCGATGCGCGTGCGATCAAAGCCGTCGAATTTGGCGTCGACAAAGGCGCGCACGATCTGGCGCATGCGGTCGGCGCGAAAGTTAAAGAAGAAAAGCGCGTCGCCTGCCGTAATGCGCAGGTCGCGCTGGCTCTCCAACACAGCCGGAACGATGAACTCATCGGTGACGCCCTCGTCGTACGACTGCCGGATGGCCTCCATGGCCGACGGCCTCATTCGGCCCTCGCCATGCACCATGGCCTGGTAGGCCAGCGCCGTGCGATCCCATCGCCGGTCGCGGTCCATAGCGTAGTAGCGGCCGCTAACGGTGGCGATGGTCGCCGGCTGTTCCGCCAGCACATCGTGCAGCACGCGCAGAAAGTCCTCGCTGCTTTGTGGCGGCGTGTCGCGCCCATCGGTGATAAGGTGCAGGATTGGCTCGGTGCCCGCGCGCGCCGCCGCCGCGATGGTGGCAAAGAGGTGCTCGCTGTGGCTGTGTACGCCGCCTGGGCCCAGCAGACCGATGATGTGCAGCTTGCCGCGGTTGGAGGCCACGTGCTCCAGGGCTTTGCGCAGCGCTTCGCGCTGGCCATATTCGCCGTCGCGAATGCTAAGGTTAATCCGCGTCAGATCCTGGTACACAATACGGCCCGCTCCCAGGTTCAGATGGCCCACTTCTGAATTGCCCATCTGGTCGGCGGGCAGGCCGACCGCCTCGCCCGAAGCCGTGAGCACGGAACGCTCAAAGTCACGCTGCCAACGGTCGTAGTTCGGCGTGTGCGCCTGCTGCACCGCGTTGCCATGGACCATCTCACGCATACCCCAGCCGTCCAAAATGATCAAGGCTACAGGTCGGATGCCTGTCATGGTCTTGCTCCTTATCGTAAGCCGCAGCCGTTTGCGGCGGCTCAATAACCTCAGCCGCGGCCTGAATTCTACCAATGAACCGGAGGGGAACAAAGCGGTGCCTGGAAACAAAAAAGACGACAGGCAATTCCTGTCGTCCCCAATAGCTCCTCAGGCTGGACTCGAACCAGCAACCCTACGGTTAACAGCCGTATGCTCTGCCATTGAGCTACTGAGGAATATGTGCGACTCTTATTCTATCAAATGTGAAATCTGTGTCAAATGACATTACCCAATTCTGATACAAGCGATTACAATTCCGGCACACTATTTCAGGCCATTGCGCTGACTGTTGGAGGTCTGCATGCACCACACTGCCATCATCGTCCACGGCGGGGCCGGGAGCTGGGGCAAGCGAGATAATGCGCTTCCGGAAGCTATCGAAGCCTGCCGCCAGGCCGCACGTAAGGGCCAGGCGCTGCTATTGAGTGGCGCTTCGGCGCTAGAGGCCGTGGAGGCCGCTACGATCATCCTGGAAGATTGCCCCGTGCTGGATGCCGGTCGCGGCAGCTATCTCAACCGTGCCGGGGAAATCGAAATGGACGCACTAATCATGGACGGCGCTTCGCTGAACCTTGGCGCAGTCGGCGCCGTGCAACTGGTTCAGAACCCAATTTCCCTGGCGCGGCGCATCATGCAAGATTGCGACCACACCTTTCTGGTCGGCGAGGGCGCCGGCGCCTTTGCCGACGCCATTGGCTTTCCGCGCTGTACGCTAGAGGATTTGCTGTCGCCTGCTCAGGCAAAGCGGCTGCAACAGCTACAGCAGGCAGGCGCCTTGCTGCGCGGCGAGGCCATGGGCACCGTGGGCGTCGTAGCCCTGGACCAGCAAGGCAATCTGGCCGCAGCCGTTTCAACCGGCGGCACCGACCTCAAGCTGCCCGGCCGCGTGGGCGATAGCCCGCTGCCCGGCAGCGGGGCCTACGCCGACAATTGGACGGCGGGTGCAGTGGCCACCGGTCAAGGCGAATCGCTGATGAAGGTCGTCATCAGCCGCCGCGTCTGCGAGCTGGTGGGCGCGGGCCTCACCGCACAAGACGCCTGCGAGGCTGCGGTTCGCCTGCTCACGCTGCGCGTTCAGGGCGAAGGCGGCGTGATCGCCATCGACGCCAGGGGCAACGTCGGCCGCGCCTATAACACCGAGGCCATGCCGCACGCCTACGCCATCGCCGGCGAAGAGGTCGTCGGCGGCGGCTGATCAGGCGCCGTTTTCCCCATAGCGCCGCGCATATTCATCTATAAAGTGGATGACCGTGGCGATGCCGTTGTAAAAGTTCGGCAGGTAGAAGCGCTCATTGGGCGAATGGATGCGGTCGTCCGGCAAGCCAAAGCCCAACATCACCGAGCCCAGGCCCAGGTGTTTTTGAAAATCGCTCACCACGGGAATCGTGCCGCCTTCGCGCCGCAGCAAGGGCCGCGCACCAAAGACTGACTCGCAGGCAGCCGACGCCGCGGCCATCGCCGTCGTGTTGTAGTCGATAACCACCGGCCAGGCGCTGCCCATGCGCCGGATGGTGAGCGACATGGTGGGCGGCGTGAGCGACCGCACATACGCTTCAAACTGCGCCGCAATCTTCTCAGGGTTCTGATGGGGCACCAGGCGCATCGAAATTTTGGCGTGTACAGATGACGGGATGATCGTCTTGCCGCCCTCGCCCGTATAGCCGCCCACAATGCCGTTGACGTCGAGCGACGGCCGCACCCCGGTGCGCTCCGAAACGCTGTAGGCCTGCTCCCCAAAGAGCGCCGGCGCGCCGGTTCGCTCTATCACTGTCTGCGTAGTTACGGCCGAATCCGCCAGCATCTGGCGCTCTTCGTCGTCCAGTTCCTGCACATCGTCGTAGAAACCGGGAATGAGCACGCGGCCGTCCATATCCTTCAGGCGCGCGATAATGTGGCCCATCACGTTGAGCGGATTGTCCACGGCGCCGCCATACTGGCCGGAATGGAGATCATGGCTGGGCCCCTGCAAATCCAGCAGCATGTAGCTCAGGCCGCGCAAGCCGTAAAGGATGGAAGGCTGATTGGGCGCCATCATGGCTGAGTCCGAAATGAGCACCACGTCGGCGGCCAGCAGCTCCTTGTTCTGCGGTACAAACGCCTCCAGGCCCGGTCCGCCGATCTCTTCTTCGCCCTCCACGATAAACTTCACGTTAATCGGCAGCCGCCCGCTGCTCTGCAGATAAGCGGCGACGGCTTTGATATGAATGAACACCTGCCCTTTGTCGTCAGAGACGCCACGGGCGTAGAGGTAGTCGTTCTCCAGGCGCGGCTCAAACGGCGCAGCATGCCATAGCTCCAAAGGCTCCACCGGCTGCACGTCGTAATGGCCATAGATCAGCACCGTGGGCGCGCCAGGGCCGGCATGCAGCCAGTCGGCGTAAACCAGGGGGTGCCCTGAAGTCTCAAATAAGCGTGCGTTTTCCAGCCCGGCATCGATCATCGCTTGCATCAGCCAGCCGGCGGCGCGGCGCACATCTGCTGTATGCTCAGGTTGGGTGCTGACGCTGGGAATCCGGATGAACGCCAACAGTTCGTCAAGCTGCTGCTCCCTCTGCTGCGCGGCAAGCGCCAGCGCGGCCTCTCTCATTTCTCCTACCATACGCTTTCCATCCCTCCTTGCGTGTTCCGCACAACTTTCCGCTATAATCAGACGTCACTGTCATTATTGCCGTGGCCCAAACATCCCGATTATAACGAAGCCGTGCTGGTTGGGTAGCTGCGGCTCTATCTGCGAAGGCCTTATGGTTGAAACGAACAGCACGCCGCCGGCGGCGGCTCATTCCGAATACCAGCTTAGCCCCGTTGCTTTGCTGGAAAGCGTCCTCTTTGTGGCCAGCGGGCCGGTGAGCATGCAGCGCCTGGCGCGCACCCTGGACATGACACCGGCCGCCGTGCGCAGCCTGCTGCAGACGCTCGACGAAGCGAATCGCGACCGTGGCATCAGGCTGCAGTGGAGCGGCAACGACGTGCAGCTAACCACTGCGCCGCAAGCCAGCGAGGTGATCGAACGTTTTCTGGGGCTGGAAGTGACCACGCGCCTCAGCCAGGCGGCTTTAGAAGTGCTGGCCATCGTGGCCTATTTGCAGCCCACCACCCGCCCCGAAATCGACGACGTGCGCGGCGTTAATTCCGACGGCGCGCTGCGCACCCTGCTGAGCAAAGGCATGATCGAAGAAGTGGGCCGCATGGACACGCCTGGACGGCCGATCCTTTACGGCACCACGCCTGAGTTCCTGCAGCAATTTGGCTTCGCCTCCCTGCACGAGCTTCCGCCGCTGGCCCTCGACGAGGAGGAGTAGCCACGCATCATGGCTGAACGGCTTCAGAAGCTGCTGTCGCGCGCCGGCTATGGCTCGCGCCGCGCCAGCGAGCAGTTAATCCGCGCTGGCCGCGTCACCGTGAATGGGCGCGTCGCCCGCCTGGGCCAGAGCGCGGATCCGGCCATCGACCGCGTGGCGGTCGATGGCCAGCCGCTTTCGTTTGAAGAGCTACTCTATATCATGCTCAATAAGCCGCGCGGCGTGCTTTCATCGACCGAAGATGAATTGCAGCAAGGACGGTCTACCGTCTTGGATCTGGTTCCGTTCCATGAGCACATTTATCCCGTTGGGCGCCTGGACAAGACCAGCGGCGGGCTGATTTTGCTGACCAACGACGGCGCCCTGGCCAACCGGCTCACGCACCCGCGCTACGAGCATGAAAAGGTCTACGAGGTCACCGTCGAAGGCCATCCCGACGACGCCACGTTACAGCAGTGGCGCGAGGGCCTGATGCTGCGCGGCAAGCGCACGCTGCCGGCAAAGGTAGACCTGTTGCAGCAGAACGAGCTGACTACGCGACTGCGGGTGACACTGCGTGAGGGTCGTAAGCGCCAGATCCGGCGCGTGGCAGAGCTGCTTGGCCATCCTGTGCGGCGCTTAACGCGCGTACAGCTCGGCAGCCTGCAGCTTGGTGACCTGCCGCCGGGCCACTGGCGCCATCTGACTGCTGAAGAAGTACATCACCTAAGGCGCGAAGCGGAGCTTTAAGCCGCCCGGCGCCCTGGGCTGTGTGGCGCGCCCGGACCAGACGCTTCTGTGTCCGTTTTGAACGAGAGGCAGGCTCAAAGTTTCATTGACTTTGATTCAGGCAATGGTATAATTTTTCGGCGGGAGAACGATTCTCCGGCAGTTTACAACTTTATATAGTATTGGCGCGCGGTTGAATGGAGGGATGGCGTTCGTTGCCACCGCATATTTGCTCAGTTCCAGTTGTTGGTTTCGTCATGCTTTAGCAAACGCCCAATCAGCGACTTTTAGCAGACAAATTCGATCAACGATCATTCATTGACTCGGCTGCATATCCCTCTCATGCGCCGGGTTTTTTGTTGTTTATTTGATCAAGAGAGTTCTGTTGAAACATGGCCAATCAAGAGAATCACGTTACGGCAACCGACCCTGATTTCGCCAGGGAAATGGAATCGCTGCTGGAGCAGCACGACTATGAAAGCCCGAAGGTAGGCGATATTCGGGATGCAATCGTCGTTTCCGTTTCGCCGAAAGGCATCATCGTCGATCTGGGTCTGAAACGCGATGGCATGGTCCAGCCCTCCGACCTGGACAAACTGGAGCCGGAGGAGCGCGAGGCGTTGCAGGTTAACGATGAGATCTCGGTCTACATCGTCAATATCGACGAGCAGGATAGCCTGCAGGTGTCGATCCATATGGCGCGCATGAACGAAGATTGGATTCGCGCGCAAGAGCTCCTTGACAGCAACGAGATCTTCGAGACCGAGATCATCGGCCACAATCGCGGCGGCGCTCTGGTTAGCTTTGGGCGCTTGCGCGGCTTCATTCCGGCGTCGCACCTCAATTTCCTGACACCGGGCATGAGCGACCAGGACCGCCAGCGGCGCATGGCGCAGGCCCACGGTGATACCATTCCCGCAAAAGTGATTGAAGTGGATCGCCACCGCCGGCGGCTGGTCGTGTCGCACCGCGAAGCAGACCGCGTGTGGCAAGAAAAGCGGCGCCGCGAGCTCATGCAAACGCTAAACGAAGGTGACGTGTTGCGCGGAACGATTAGCGGATGGCGCGACTTCGGCGCATTCGTCGAGGTTGGCGGCGCTGACGGCCTGATTCATGTGTCTGAGCTGGCCTGGCACCGCGTAGACCACCCGCGTGAAGTCGTCGCGCTGGGTGAAGAGCTGGATGTGTTTGTCTTGCGCATCGATCGCGAGCGCGAGCGCATCAGCCTGAGCCGCAAGCAGCTGCTGCCGAATCCCTGGTCGCTGGTCGAAGAAAAGTACGCCGTGGGCGACCTCGTCGAAGGCCGGATTATCCGTATCGTCGACTACGGCGCATTCGTAGAAGTTGAGCCTGGCGTGGAAGGGCTGCTTCATTCGTCGCAGATCGCGCGCACCAACGTCGAGAGCCCTGGCGACATCTTGCAGGAAGGGGAAACACACCTGCTGCGCATCATCAGCATCAACCCCGAGCGGCAGCGTATGGGCCTCAGCCTGAAAGCGGTGACCTCTACGGAACAGATAGAGTGGATGACACAGCGAGAGCAGGAAGCGGGCTTGGAAGTCGAGGAAAGCGTCCAAGACGAGCCGCTAAGTGAAGTGCAAGCCGCCGCCGAAGAAGCATCCGGCGACCTGGCCGAGAGCAACAGCGCTGAGGCGGATGCGTTAGAGGCCGTCGAAGCGCAAGACCAATTAGATGAAGCAACAGCCGTGGCGTCGGCCGTCGGTGACGACGAGTCCGGCGAAACGGCTGACTAAGCAGCGGGCTCGCCGCCTACGAGGGCGAGCCAGAATTCTAGATGAAGGAGGTGATGGTACATGCCCCGCGTAACAAGGATGGCCAATGAGACCGACGAAAGTCTCATCCGGCGCTTCCGCAAGCAAGTTACCAAAGCCGGTACGATGACCGTCGTGCGCAACAAGCGCTGGCACGTCGGCAAAAGTGAACTGCGCCGCATTCAGAAGAAGAAGGCAATCCGCCGTATGCGCCGCCGCCAGGCAGCGACAGACCGCGGTTAAGCCTGCTTAACGGGAATGGTTAATGCGGATCTAATTGATCCGCATTATACTCCCTACCTGTTGTATGAGCCGAAACAAAGGAGTGTTATGGCGAAGAAAGATGATAAAGTAGAAGTTGAAGGGACCGTCGTCGAGGCGCTGCCGAACACGCAGTTTCGGGTAGAGCTGGACAACGGCCACGAGGTGTTGGCTTACCTCTCAGGCAAGATGCGCCGCTACTATATTCGTATCCTACTCGGAGATCGTGTCCGTCTTGAAATGAGCCCTTACGACCTGAACCGAGGGCGTATCACCTATCGCCACAAGAAGCAGGTTAACCGCCCGTAACGACCCCTCCCCCCTGCTTGCGGGCGTCTCCTCACGCCTTCCCGTAAAGTCCGCTCAATTTCCTTGCTCAACCGTCGCTGCAGGCATGGCCTGCCGGCGTTGCGCTACGAGCGCAACCCAATCGCGCACGCGCAGCGTGCTTGCGACGTAGCCGCCTGCCTGCCTCAGAGCGACAATGACGTCGGGCTCCTGGCGGTCGATGATGCCGCTTAGTATCACATGCCCATCTATGGCCACATAATCCAATAACGGTCTGCTCGGTCCTTTGTGGCCGAGCAGGTCCACAATGACCGGCGCCAGAATATTCACTACGACCACGTTCCAGGGCCCTTCTGGCGCCGCGCTCAGGCTGCCTTTAAACACGTCCACCTGGCCGGCCACACCGTTGCGCGCAGCGTTGTCCAGGGCCGCGCGCACGGCAAGCTCGTCGGTATCCACGCCCAGCACGCGCTGTGCGCCAAGCTGTGCCGCGGCGATGGCCAGGATGCCGGACCCCGTGCCCACGTCCAGCACCAGGTCCCCTTGCTGTACGATCTCGCTCAATGCCTGCAAACACATTTGCGTCGTGGGATGCAGGCCGGTGCCAAAGGCCATGCCGGGGTCCAGGATCAGCACCACATCGTCAGGCTTGATCTCCGCAGCGGCTTGTGCCCAACTTGGCTGAATCCATAGCCGCTGCCCCACGCGGAAAGGATGGTAATGCGCCTTCCAGGCGTGCGCCCAGTCCTCGTCTTCTAGCTCGCGAAAGGTGGGCGACGGAATGGGATATAGGCGGCCCAGGTGGTAAAGCGCCTCGCGGATGCCCTCGCGCACTTCGGGGCTGTCTTGCTCAGCAGCAATATAGATCTTGACGGTCACCTGGGGATCCAGCGCGTCTTCGGCCAGCGCGTGCGCGTCGCTGCGCTGTTCCAGCACCACGCTGTGCTGATGCGCCAGCGGCTGCAGCAGCTCCGCCACGGCCTCGGCGGCCTCGCCATCACAGGCCACGGCCACTTCTAGCCAGTAGGTCACAGACCGAACATATCTCCCAACGCATCTTTCAGTTCGTTGAGAAAACCCTTCTCCCGCTGCGGCACCACGGCTTTGCCCAGGGTGCCGGCCATTTCCTCAAAAAGCTCGCGCTGTTTGTCGCTAAGGTTTGTCGGCACCAGCACCTGCGTCATGATCAGCTGGTCGCCGCGGCCGTTGCCGTTAAGATGAGGCACACCGCGGTCGCGCAGGCGAAACACGGTCCCCGACTGCGTGCCGGCCGGCACTTTCAGCGTGGCCTCGCCGTCGACAGTCGGCACCTGGATCTCATCGCCCAGAGCCGCCTGCGCCACATTGATCTCCAGATTAATGAGAATATCGTCGCCGCGACGCTGGAAGACCTGGTGGCGGTCGATGTCGACGACGACATAGAGGTTGCCCGGTGGGCCGCCATCGCTGCCCGGCGCGCCCTCGCCGGTAAGCCTGATCTGCTGTTCGCTGCGGATGCCTGCCGGAATACGCACTTTGAGCGTGCGCTGCTGGTGAACCTGTTTGCGCCCGCCGCAAGTGGTGCACGGCGTGGTAATGACCTCCCCTTCGCCCTGGCATGTGGGGCAGGTGGCGACATTGACAAACTGACCCAGGATCGACTGCTGCACGCGGCGCACTTCACCGCTGCCTTTACAGTTCGCGCAGCGCTCCGGCTGCGTGCCCGGCTCGGCGCCAGAGCCATGGCACGTGGGACAGATTTCCGGGCGGCGGATCTCGATCTCCCGCTCAGTGCCAAAAACCGCTTCTTCGAAGCTGATCTTTAAATCATAGCGCAGGTCGGCGCCGCGCCGCGGGCCGCGCCGCCGCCGACGCGACGAGCCAAAACCGCCGCCAAAAAACTCTTCAAAAATGTCGGCGACGCCGCCAAAACCAAAATCCTGGAAGCCGCCTGATCCTGCGCCGTGCACGCCCGCATGCCCAAAGCGGTCATAGGCCGAACGCTTCTGATCATCCGACAGCACTTCGTACGCTTCGCTCACCTCTTTGAAGCGTTCGTCGGCATCCGTTTCTTGTGAAACGTCCGGATGATAGCGGCGCGCCAACTGGCGGTAGGCCTTCTTTACCTCATCCTTGCTCGCCGTGCGCGGCACGCCCAATATTTCGTAGTAGTCCCGTTTGTGTGCCATAGCGTATTGAATCAGGCGTCGCTAAACTCGCCTTCAATCACATCTTCACCTTCGCCGCTTTCTGCGGCGCCCGGGCCGGCTCCATCGCCGGCGCTGGGCGCCTCTCCGGCAGCCTGCTGCTGGTACATGGCCGCGCCCGCTTCACTCATCACCTGCTTCAACCGATCCGCCTCGGCGTTCATGGCCGCCACGTCGCCGCTATTCAGCGCTTCGCGCGCTTTTTCAAGCTGCGCCTGTACGGCTTCCTTATGCCCTTGCGGGATCGTCTCGCCGTTTTCACGCAGGAACTTATCGGCATTATAGATGGCGGCGTCGGCTATGTTATGCGCTTCCACGTTGGCCTTGCGTTGCTGGTCCTCGCCGGCATGTCGCTCCGCGTCCTGCACCATCTGCTTAATTTCGTTATCGCTCAGGCCGCTGGACGGAATAATCTGCATCTTCTGCTCGCGTCCCGTGGCTTTGTCACGTGCATGAACATTCAGAATGCCGTCGGCGTTAATGTCGAATGTGACCTCGATCTGCGGCACACCGCGCGGCGCCGGCGGAATACCGTCGAGGATAAAGCGTCCCAGGCTCTTGTTGTCCTGCGCCATAGGCCGCTCGCCCTGCACCACGTGAATTTCAACTTGCGTCTGGTTGTCCGATGCTGTAGAGAAGACCTGCCCTTTCTTGGTCGGGATCGTCGTATTGCGTTCGATGAGCGGCGTAGCCACGCCGCCCAGCGTCTCGATGCTCAGGGTCAGCGGCGTAACGTCCAGCAGCAGCACGTCTTTCACGTCGCCGCCGAGCACGCCGGCCTGGATCGCGGCGCCGATGCCCACCACCTCGTCGGGATTTACGCCGCGGTGCGGCTCGCGCCCGAAGAAGCTGCGCACTGCCTCCTGGATGGCGGGCATGCGCGTCATTCCGCCCACCAGCACCACTTCCGACACGGCCGCCGGGCTGATGGCGGCATCTTGCAGTGCCCGCTTCACAGGCGCAATGGTGCGCTGCACCAGGTCGTCGCTCAGTTGCTCAAACTTGGCCCGCGTGAGTGTCAGGTTCAGATGCTTGGGCCCGGTCGAATCGGCCGTGATATAAGGGAGATTGAGCTCCGTCTGCATCGTCGTCGACAGCTCGACCTTGGCCTTCTCCGCGGCCTCACGTAAGCGCTGCAAGGCCTGCCGATCTTTGCGCAGGTCAATGCCCTGGTCCATGCGGAACTGCTCCGCGGCCCAATCGATGATGCGCTGGTCGAAGTCGTCGCCGCCGAGGAACGTGTCGCCATTGGTCGACTTCACTTCAAAAACGCCGTCGCCCACTTCGAGAATCGAAATGTCGAAGGTGCCGCCGCCGAGGTCATAGACGGCGATGATTTCGTCTTTGTCAGCGCCCAGGCCAAAGGCCAGCGCCGAGGCCGTAGGCTCGTTGACGATGCGTAAGACCTCCAGACCGGCGATCTTGCCGGCGTCTTTCGTCGCCTGGCGCTGGCTATCGTTGAAGTAAGCGGGCACGGTGATCACGGCCTGGGTCACCGTCTGGCCCAGATATGCTTCGGCGTCAGCCTTAATCTTTTGCAGGATCATGGCCGACACTTCTGGCGGCGAATACTCTTTGCCGTTCATCACGACGCGAATATCGCCGTTGGGCGCTTCGCGCACGACGTACGAGACATATTCGCGCGCGCGGCGCACTTCCGGATCGCTCACCTTGCGGCCCATAAAGCGCTTCACCGATGAGATTGTGTTTTCCGGGTTTACGACGCCCTGCCGCTTGGCCACCTGGCCCACCATGCGCTCGCCGTTCTTGGGGTTCACGGCCACGATTGAAGGAAACAGGCGGCCGCCCTCTGCGCTGGGGATCACCGCCGGCTCGCCGCCCTCCATCACGGCCACCACCGAGTTTGTCGTGCCGAGATCAATGCCGAGTATTTTGCCCATTCTTCTAAACTCCTGGTCGGCGCGCCAGACGCACCTCTTCCTCTTTAACTTATCGCTTTCTAGGCCGCTACCACGACCATCGACGGGCGAATCACACGCTCTTCTAGCCGGTAGCCGCTCTGCAGCTCCCTGATGACGATGCCGCTCTCAAACTGGTCGGACTCCTCCTGCAGCAGCGCTTCGTGGAAATTGGGATCAAACGGTTGGCCCACGGATTCAATGCGCTCGATGCCCACATCCTCCAGAATGGAGCTGATTTTGCGATGCACCAGCGCGATGCCTTCAAACCAGCTATGGCCGGCAATTTCGCTGGGCGCGGCCTCGAAGGCGCGCTCAAAGTCGTCCATGATCGGCAGCAAACGCGCCGCCAGGTCAATGGTGGCGTTACGCCGCGCATCCACGCGGTCGCGCTCCATTCGCTTGCGCGCATTGGCAAACTCGGCGCGGGCGCGCTGCCAGCCTTCCAGATACTCGGCAGCCTGCGCCTGCGTCCGTTCTAGCCGCTCTTCGACGGTCATATCTTCTTCGGCAAGCGCTTCGCCTTCGTCATTACGCCCCACGTCTGTTGCATCGAGGGCATCCTGTCTTTCATTTTCGTCCGCCACGTTCATTATCCTCTTCAGGTTTCAGCCCAGGGCCAGGCCCTGAGCAGCTATTTTCTAGCCGGTTCCGTCCTACTTTCGCTGTTCTTGCGCCCCGCGTTAGCCCTCGTCTTCGGGCTGCTGCAGCATAGTGGAACGCTCTAAATAATAATCCGACACAAAACTGCTCATGATGTCCGCGACATAGCGCACAGCCGAGATATTGCGCCCGTACGGCATGCGCGTGGGGCCCAGCACGGCCAGCTCGCCGGCCAAATCTTCCATCACGCCATAGCGCGAAATGATGATTGTGCAGTCTTTAAGCTCTTCCCAGCGCCCATCGCCGCCAATGATTACCTGCACGCCGCTGCTTTGCGGGTCAACAGCCTGTGACAACACGTCGGCCAGCAGCGTCCGCTCTTCCAGCACGCGCACGGCCGGGCGCGTGCCTTCATCTTCGAGCAAATTCACCAGACCGTCGCGATAAAAGTCGTTGATATCCCGCGCATCTGCCATGCGTAAGATGTCTACGAGCAGGCGCGCCACTTCGCCTTCCAGCTCCAGGCCGTCCAGCACAGTCATGCGGCTCCCGAGGTCGTCAGCCGTGCGCCCGTCGAACGCGCTGTTCAGCCGCTCTGCGGCCAGGCTCAGCCGTTCTTGTTCCAGCGGTTCTGCCAGCGCCAGCATCTGCTGTTTCACATCACCACCGTACAGCACCAGAATCATGAGCACCAGGCGGCCTTGCGTGGCCACCAGCTCGATGTGCTTAAAGCGGTTCGGCCGCGGCCGCGGCGCCGTGACCACACTGGCGCCCTGTGACGTGCGCGCCAACACGGCCGCCGCCAGCCTCATCCACTGCTCCATGTCCAGGCGCGCCTGGTGGAACTGGTGCCGGATCATCTGCTGCTCGCGCCGCGGCAGCTCGAACTCACCCAGCAAACGCTGTACGAAATAACGGTAGCCGCGCTCCGTTGGGATACGCCCCGCCGAGGTATGTAGCTGCGCCAGATAGCCGAGCTCGTCGAGCAGCGCCAGCTCATTGCGTACCGTCGCCGAGCTGACATCCAGGCTGAACAGCTCTACCAGCGTCTTGGAGCCCACCGGCTTACCGGTCTCAATATAACTGCGGACCATCAGGCCCAGGATATGCTCTTGTCGATCAGTTAGTCGCTCAACCATTGGCCTCGTACCGCACTACTTTTCGCATGCAATCTGGGCTTCGTCATGTCGATTAGCAGTCTCGCGTCAAGAGTGCTAACGACGTCGGTTCCGTATGATAGCATGGCCAAAAATAAGCGTCAAATAAGAACGCTGTTAGACAGCGGGGGTCTATAGGGAGGTTGGCCTATCCGCGCCGGGCGCGGCCGCCGATCGTTTGCCACACGGTGCGCAGGATGATCTTGACATCCAGCAGCAGCGACCAATGCTCCGTATACCACAGGTCATACTTGGTGCGCTCGACGATCGACGTGTCGCCGCGCAGGCCATTCACCTGGGCCCAGCCCGTCATACCCGCCTTCTCGCGGTGACGCTCCATATAGCGCGGCACCGTATTGCGAAACTCATCCACATAATAGGGCTGCTCCGGGCGCGGGCCCACCAGGCTCATTTCGCCAATCAGCACGTTAATCAGGTTCGGCAGCTCGTCGATGTCGATGCTGCGCAGCCAGCGGCCCAGGCGCGTTTGCCGCGGATCATTGTCTACCGTCCAGCCTGGCCCGCCGCGCTCGGCGTCGGTGCGCATGGAGCGGAACTTGATCATCTTGAATGGCCGGCCATCCAGGCCCATACGTTCTTGCACAAAGAAGACCGGGCCCGGCGACTCGAGTTTGATGGCGAATGCCACCAGCATCATGATCGGCGAAAAGACCACCAGCCCGGCGGCGGCGCCCAGCATGTCCAGCAGCCGCTTTAATATGAGCATATAGCCGCGCAGCGCGAAGTTGCGCACGGTCAACAGCGGCAGCCCGCCCAGGTCGTCGATGTCCGCTTCGGTGGTCACAAATTGGAAGATGTCGGGGAACACCTTGATCGAGACACGCCCGCGCTCGCAGAAGGAGATCACGCGCACGACTTCGCGGTGCCCTTGCTCTGGGATAGCCACGATGACTTCGTCGATATCGTGCCTCTCGATCAGCTCCGGCAGCGCTTCCACATTGCCCAGCACGGGAACATCCAGCATGCTGCCGGCGTCGGCGATGTTGTGCACCACACCCACCAGCTCATAGCCGAGCTGCGGCGACCACAAGATGCGCTGCAGGATGATGCGCGCCACATCGCCGGCCCCCACCACCAGCAACCGGTCTTTGCCGATGCCGCGGTCGCGCAGCATCTCGCGGATCACCTGGTGCCCGGCGCGGCCTAACATGATCAGCAAAATGGACAGCAGCCAGGCATAGGCAATCATCACCCGCGGATAATCGGTCTCCCAGGCTGTGCCCTTGAAAAAGAAGGCAGATACCGCCACAGAAATGACCGTGCCAATCGAAACGCTGGCGAATACGGAGTAGAACTGATCCACCCGCGAGACGGCACGTGGAATATAATATTGCCGGTTAAATAACAGCGTGCCCACCACCGCCACAATCTGTACCACCATCAGGCTGGTATAGGCGCCCAGCGGCCGTAAATTCTGCGCCGGCGCCGGAAAAGGCAGCAGCACCCGCAGGCGATGGGCCAGAATAAAGGCCACGGCCACCATCACTGCGTCCAGCAGAATGAGCGTTACGGCATAGATGTTTCTGACTTGCTGTGTCTTCATACTGTCAGGCAGAAAGCGCGCCGGCTGCTTGTTCGCCGGCGCCATACCGCCGGCCCTCTAGAATTGCCGGCCCGGCAACCACGTCGGCCCATACCTCGCGCCCCCCTTTCAGGGCAATGCCCGCCAGCACCAGCCAGTGCAGCCAGAAGGGCGTGCTGCGGCGATAATGCTTATAGTAGAAAATGAGCATCGCGCGATAGAACTCCACCTGGGCGCGCGGGTTTTGCCGGCTAGAGGCGCGCTTCACATGCAGCACAATTACGGCCGGATTATACACAACGCGCCGGCCGGAGTCCTTGATGCGCTTGGCCCAATCCAGGTCTTCGCCATACATCCAGAAGCGGTCGTCCAGCAGCCCCACGCCCTGCAGGGCGGCTGTGCGTACCATCATAAATGCCCCCACCACGCCGTCGACATCGGCCAGCGCGTCCTCGTCTAAAAAGGTCATATTATAGCGCGCAAAACGGCGTGATTTTGGAAACAGCTTGCTTAAACCCAACATGCGGTAGACCAGGGCCGACATAGAGTCGAAGCCGCGGCGGCAGGCAAGATCCAGGTCGCCATTGGGCAAAACCAGCTTGGGTCCCATCACCCCAATGTCCGGGTGCGCGTCCAAGTAGGCCACAAAATCGGCGAAGGCGTTGGGCGGAACCTCCGTGTCTGGATTCAGCAGGAGTGCATAGCGCGGCTCGCGCGAGCTCCCCACCCCCAGCGCGCGCAGGCCCTGGTTATTGGCCGCCGGGTAGCCCACGTTCACTTCGTTGGCAATCAGCAGCACCTCGGGAAACTGTTCGCGCACCATGGCCACGCTGTCATCTGTCGAAGCATTGTCCACTACGCAAACGGCGAAACGAAGCTCGCCACCACTGGCCATCACCGTCTGCAGGCAGCGCCGCAGCAGCGCCGAGACATTATAATTAACAATTACGATCGCCAGATCGACCACAAACTATTTACCTGATACCCTGTATCCAGTTCAAACCGCCATTCTAGCACAGCCAGATAGCCACTCAAAGTGCGCGAGCTGGCGCATCATCGACGTTTCGCCTCTGTCACGACAACGCCGATACGACGCAAACATGCATGTTGTAAAATAAAGCCATGATGAAACGACCTATTACCTTAATCCTCTTTCTTGCCTACTCCGTGTTCCTGTTTGGCGGCGCTTATGCCATGGGCGCCAACGGTTGGCCGCTCGGCGAGCTGGGCCTGCGCAGCTCGCGCATTCCGCCAGAGGCCGAAGCGGTGTTCGATCCCTTCTGGGAGGTCTGGAACCTGGCCA
The DNA here is from genome assembly GCA_964384155.1 of uncultured Ardenticatenaceae bacterium. Lineage (GTDB taxonomy): Bacteria > Chloroflexota > Anaerolineae > Promineifilales > Promineifilaceae > JAAYYY01. The sequence continues at coordinate 85,030 of CAYLJW010000006.1, read as the reverse complement.
ACCGTCAATATTTCGACCAGCCGCTTGAGGCCAGCATGCTGATGGAAGGCGCCATCGACGGCATGCTGGCGCAACTGGGCGACCCCAACACGCGCTATTTGCCGCCGGAGGCAGAGGAATCGGCGCGCGACACGATGGAAGGCGAAATTCAGGGCATCGGCGTGCTGGTGGAGATGGTCGACGAGCAGATCACCGTCGTGTCGCCCTTTGACGGCTCGCCCGCCGAAGAGGCGGGCATCCGGCCTGGCGATGTCTTCCTGCAGGCCGACGGCGTCGATCTCACGGGCATGGATCTCACCGAAGCCGCCTACCTGATTCGCGGTCCGGCCGGCACGTCTGTGCACCTGCTCATTCTGCGCGACACCGAAACCTTCGAGCTAGATGTCACGCGTGATGTCGTTCGCATTCCTAGCGTGCGCGGCGAGATCCTGGAAGATGACATCGCCTATGTGCGCCTCAGCCGCTTCGGCAACCGCACCGCCGAGGAGCTGCAGGAAACCTTGCAGACGCTGCTTGAGCAGGCGCCGCGGGGTATGATCCTCGATCTGCGCAACAACCCCGGAGGCGGCCTGGAGGCTTCCGTGGACATTGCCGATCAATTTTTGGACGAGGGCGTCGTGCTGACCGAACAGTTTGGCACGGGGCGCGAACGTGTCTTTCGCTCCACCGGCAGTGGCCTGGCGCAGGACATTCCCCTGGTGGTTCTGGTGAATGAAGGCAGCGCTAGCGCCTCAGAGGTGGTGGCGGCCGCCATTCGTGATCACGAGCGCGGCATGCTTGTGGGCGTCAACACCTTTGGCAAGGGCACGGTACAAACGTGGCACGCGCTCAGCAACGGCGGCGGCGTGCGCATCACCACCGCCCGCTGGCTGACCCCCGGCGGCGACTGGGTAAACGAAGTCGGCCTGACGCCTGATGTGGTCGTGGAGCAAGGCGAGGTCGTGAGCGACGACCTGTTCGCCGACGACCAGTTGCAAGCGGCTGTTCAACAGGTGCGGCAAATTATCAGCGGCACAGAGTTGGAGACGTCACAAACGGAATGAACCTGAGCGGCGACGATTAGCCGCTCGCTTCCAGCGCATCCTTGCGCCGCCGCGCCTGGCGCTCGCGATCGCGCTTGTCCAGAATTCGCTTGCGCACGCGCAGATTCTCCGGCGTCACTTCCAGCAGCTCGTCATCGCCCAGATATTCGATGCTCTCGTCCAGGCTCATCTGCCGCGGCGGCGTGAGGCGCTCGTCGATGTCGCGAATGGCGTTACGCATATTGTTGAGCTGCTTCTTCTTGCAAACGTTTACATCCAGGTCGCCGGGCCGTTGGTGCTCGCCCACAACCATGCCGGCGTACACTTCCACGCCCGGCCCAACGAATAGCTCGCCGCGCTGCTCGGCGTTTTCCAGGCCAAAAGTGGTCGTGACCCCTGATTCCCAGGCCACCAGCGAACCCTGGTTCTTACTCCCAATCTCCCCGGCCAACGGCTCGTAGCCGTGAAAAACCGTGTGCATTTGCCCGCCGCCGCGCGTCGCCGTCAGGAACTGGTGTCGGAAACCGAGCAAGCCGCGCGTCGGCGCCACATAGGTCAGCGCCGTGGTCTCGTCGGACAGCGCGCGCATGTTGTGCATCACGCCGCGCCGCTGGCCTAACATCTCCACCACGGCGCCCACGGATTCCGGCGCAACCTCGATGTGCACTTCTTCATACGGCTCTAGCGTCTCGCCCTGCTCGCCCTGGCGGAAAATAACTTCGGGCCGCGAGACCTGGAATTCGTAGCCTTCCCGGCGCATGGTCTCGATTAAGATGGCCAAGTGCAGCTCGCCGCGGCCAGACACGATAAACGTATCGGCCTTATTGGTCTCTTCCACGCGCAGCGCTACATTGTGTTTGAGCTCTTCCAAAAGGCGCTCGCGCAGGCGGCGCGACGTTCCCCAACGGCCTTCACGCCCACCAAAAGGCGAGGTGTTGACGCCGAAAGTCATGCGCACAGTGGGTTCTTCAACCGTAATCTGCGGCAGGGCCAGCGGCGCGTCGGGGTCGGCCAATGTCTCACCAATGGCGATCTCTTCCAGGCCGGCGATGGCCACAATTTCGCCGGCCGACGCTTCCTCGACCTCCACGCGGCTAAGGCCCTGATGCACGTAAAGATAGGGCGCTTGCTGCTGCGTCACCTCTCCTCGCAGCGTGATGCGCGCCAGGGTCTGTCCGGCGCTAATGCGCCCGCGGAAGATGCGGCCAATGGCCGTCAAACCACGGTAAGGATCGTAGTCCAGCGTGGTGACCAGCATCTGCAGCGGCGCCTCCAGATCCACACGCGGCGCCGGGATCTGGCGCAAAATGGTTTCGAATAGCGGCTGCAGATCGGGGCCCAGGTCCGGCGTATCGCCGGCTTGCGCGTCGGTGGCCACAGCATAAACAACCGGGAAGTCCGCCTGCTCATCGCTGGCGCCCAGCTCGATGAATAGGTCGAATGTCTCGTTCAAGACCCGTTCAGGATCCGCGTTCCTGCGGTCCACTTTGTTGATCACCACGATGGCGCGATGCCCCATCTCTAACGCCTTCTTCAGCACAAAGCGCGTCTGCGGCATGGGCCCTTCGGCGGCATCCACCAATAGCAGCACACCGTCCACCATGTTCAGCACGCGCTCAACTTCGCCGCCAAAGTCGGCATGGCCCGGTGTATCGACGATATTGATCTTTACCTGACGGCCCGTCTGCCGGTCGTCTACCAAAATGGCCGTATTTTTGGCCAGGATGGTAATGCCGCGCTCACGTTCCAGCTCATTCGAGTCCATCACGCGCTCGGCGACCTGCTGGTTCACGCGGAAAACCTGCCCTTGCCGCAGCATACCGTCGACCAGGGTCGTCTTGCCGTGGTCAACGTGAGCAATAATCGCCACATTACGCAGGTCTTCACGGGCCAGAGAATTCGCCCCATTTGGCGTGATCCTCACATCTTTCATCATTCGTTCTTCACTCACAGCTTATTGAGATCAAAAAACCCCGGCCGGAATGACCGGGGTCTTTTATGTAGTCTACCAGATTTGGCCGCCCTGGAAAAGTGACCCCGAAAATTCTTATACGATTTAGTCATTAGCACTCTCCTGGCCTATAATGCAGCCGCGCGCCAGGAACCATTCTTCAGCGCGAAAAAAATGGGGCCGCCCTACCGGCAGCACAGCCGGCGTTTCGAGCGGCAGGAGGCAGGCGATGCAAGACAACGCGAGCACCCAATTGCCGGGTATTCATCACATCAGCGCAATTTGTAGCGACCCGCAGCGTAATCTCGACTTCTATACTGGCTTGCTAGGACTGCGCCTGGTCAAGAAGACGGTTAACTTCGACGATCCCGGAACTTACCACCTCTATTACGGCGACGGACTCGGAACGCCCGGCTCGATCATGACCTTCTTTGCCTGGCTCTTGCCGCCATTGGTGAGCGCCCCGGCGCGCCAGGGTGCAGGACAAGTTACGGCAACGCCTTTCTGCATACCGGCGCAGTCCGTGGACTACTGGGTTGATCGCCTCGCTGCCGCCTCCGTGCCCTTCGACGGCCCGCACGAGCGCTTCGACGAGACGGTGCTCTCTTTTTCGGATCCCGACGGGCTAGCGCTAGAGCTGGTGGCCCGGCCGGGCAGCGAGCTGCGCGCGGCATGGCGCGAAGGGCCGGCGCCGGAAGCCCACGCCATCCGTGGCTTCGCCGGCGCCACGCTTTGCTCGAAGCTAGCCGAAACCACCGCCAGGCTGCTCACGGAACAAATGGGCTTCCGCGAGCTTGGGCAGGAGGGTTCACGGCGACGCTTCCAGGTGGGTGAGGGAGCCGATGTAGCCATGATCGACCTGCACTGCGAGCCTGAAGCGGCCTCAGGGCGCATGGGCATTGGAGCGGTGCATCACATCGCCTGGCGCACGCCATCTGACGAGGCGCAGGAGTATTGGCGCCGTTTACTGGCAGCGGCCGGGCTTTCCGTCACCGACATTCGCGACCGCAACTACTTCAAGTCGATCTATTTCCGGGAACCCGGCGGCGTGCTCTTTGAAATTGCCACAGAGGCGCCGGGCTTCACCGCCGATGAAGCGCCGGAGCAGTTGGGCGCGCAGCTAAAGCTGCCGGGCTGGCTAGAGCCTCGGCGAAACTGGATAGAGGCGCAGCTGCCGCCCCTGCGCTCGCCAGGCTAAAAGAAGCGCCGGCGCGGTAAGCCTTTCACGACTCCGGCGCAGCCAGAAACTCGTGCGCGGCGCCGATAGCGGAAAAGCGACGCGATCGTGGATCGGTTCAAGGCTCACGCTAGGGCGGGCCGGCCTCCACCATGGCTACCACCCTAGCCGCGCCGCAGTAAAATACCCAGACCGAGAATGATGAGCATAACCGGCCAGAACATGCTCCAGCTTATGCCTAATAGGAACATAAGCGCGATAGCGCCGATAAGTACGCCGCCTGTCAGCGCGCCGATGGCTTCGTCAGACCAGCGCCCATCGGCGCGGTAGCGTGTCCAGGCGTTGTTCAGGTTTATTAATGCAGGTATCAGAATGAACAGCGCCCACCAGTTGCTGAGAAGCCGGATGCCCATGTAGTTGTTCAGTAAGAATACGACGCCCAGCGCGATCAGGATGATGCCCGGAATCCAGTTACTCTTGCCCGACCCGCTGTGCTTACCCTGCTCCTCGTCCTTCAAATCACGAATATGCTCGCTCACTACGGTACCTCCATTATAACCTGGTGTATCTGAACTAAGCCCCTTTACGCAAGCTTGTGCTGCCGGGTTGCAGCCACTAACACACCAATTTGCGGCGCGACGCTGTGAGCTTTAGCCGGCGGCCGCCTGCTTAGAGGCGTGCGCCTGACTGAGGATGGAGTGTGCGCCCTGGCGCGCCGTATGTTCATCGGTACCCAACATCGCCGCCAGCTCGTTCAGGCGCCCCTCGCCGTCTAGCTGCCGCACCACCGTCACGGTTCGTTCGCCGGCCGGCGCCTTGCTGACGTGATAATGGCTGTCGCCAAAGCCCGCAAGCTGCGGCAAGTGCGTCACCACCACCACCTGGTGATCGCCATGCGCCGCCAGTTCCCACAACTTGCGGCCGACTACGTCGCCCACGCGCCCACCAATGCCCTGGTCGATTTCGTCAAATATCAGCGTTGGAGTCTCGTCGACGCGCGCCAGCGCCGTCTTCAGCGCCAGCATCAGTCGCGCCGTCTCGCCGCCGCTGGCGACGCGCGCCATCGGTTTCAGCGGCTCACCCGGGTTGGTCGAAATAAGAAACTCCACGCGGTCGATGCCGCTGGGGTCGAAGGCCAGGCGGCTTTCGCCAACATAGGCGCCGGCCTGCTGTTCTTCGTGCCGGAAGTCCACGGCAAAGCGCGCGCCGTTCATTTTCAGATCGGCGAGCTCGCCTTCCACCGCTTGCGCCAGCCGGTCGGCGGCTACCACTCTCTTGGCCGAGAGCGCCTGCGCCATCTGGCCAATGCGGCGCAAATAATGGTCAATCTCCACCACCAGCGCTTCGCTGCGCTCCTCGTTCTGACCAATGGCCTGTAGCTCGCGCCGCGCCTGCTCACCCCAGGCCAAAATATCTTCAATCGTGTCGCCATATTTTCGTTTCAGGCCTTGAATCAGCTCCAGGCGTTCCTCCACAAAGGACAGGCGCTGGGGGTTGAACTCCAGCTCTTCCTGGTAGTAGCGCAGCTCCGAAGTGAGCTCGCTGAGCTCCGAGCTCAGGCCTTCCAGGCGCTCCAGCAAACCAGTCTTGCCCGTATCGAGCCGGCTTAGTTGCGACAGGGTCCGCTCGGCCTGGCTCAGCAGATCCGTCGCCGACGGCGTTTCGTCGTCCACTCCGGCCAGCAACGCCAGCGCTTCGGCCGTGCTTTCCATGAGCTGCTCAACGCTTCCCAGGCGCGTGCGCTCCGCGCGCAGCGCCTCATCCTCGCCCGCTTCCAGCCGCGCCGCGTCGATCTCCGCCACCTGAAACTCCAGCATATCGATGCGCTGGGCGATGTCGCGCGCATTACGTTTGAGATCCGCCAGCTCTTGCTCCAGGCGTCGCAGCGCCTGCACTTCCGCCGCCAGCCTGCGGCGTTCGTCCTGCAGGCCCGCATAGGCGTCGAGTAGCGGCAGGTGCGCCCGTGGCCGCAGCAGCGACAGATGTTCCCCCTGCCCGTGAATATCTACCAATCCTTCGCTGATTTCACTCAGGAATGTCAGCGTCACAGCCCGGCCGTTCACGCGACATATGTTGCGGCCATTTAGGCGCACTTCGCGCGCCAGCAACAGCGTGCTGGGGTCCTCCGCCTCCAGGCCCTCGCGCTCCAGCAGTGCATCGATCTCCGCGCGCTTACATTCGGGCAGTTGAAACAGCCCCTCCACATAAGCCGCCTCGCATTCCGCGCGCACCATGGTCGTGTCGGCCCGGCCGCCGAGCAGCAGCATCACCGCATCGAGGATGATCGACTTGCCCGCGCCGGTCTCTCCGGTCATGACCGAAAAGCCCGGGTTCAACGGCAGGCGCAACTCGTCAATAATGGCGAAATCCTTAACGTACAATTCGACGATCATGAAGTTAGCCGGCGGTAGCCCCCTCCTATTTCACCTGATAATAGGCCGAGCCCGTTGCCAGGAAAACGTAGAGCAGCGGCCAGAGCAGCCCAAAGCCTAACCCGCCAAGCGAGGCCGCGCCCACCAACAGAGCCGCCAACAGCGGCAGGGCGGTAGGTAACAGGCCGCCAGTGGCCACCAGGGCCGCCACCATAGGCGCCAGATAGCGCCCGTGACGCCGCCGCGCCACGCGGAAGGCAGCGCGCCCAATAAGCGTGCCGGCAGCCGGCCCGATGAAGATCACAAAAAAGCCCAGGCGCGGCGCAATCAGGCCTGCCAGCAGCGACAATACGAGCGTCACCAGCGCGGCCACGGCATAGTCGAGCACGTTGGCCGAGAAGAAAACGTCTTGCGCTTCGCGAATACATCGCGGGCAGCGGTAGCCCACGGGCGTATGCCTGGCACATTTCGTACAAATGGGCCGGTTGCACGTAATACAGCGCAGGCCCGTTTCGCGATTTGGGTGGCGATAGCAGTAGAGCGTCACAGCATCTTCGAGCGCGGCCGCCTCGCCCTCGACCACTGGCGCGGCTTCGGCCATGGCCCGTGCGCCGGCGGGCGCTGTCTCGTCAGCCTTGGCCCGCGACGTCGCGCCCCCTTGTGCTGCAGCGCGCGGCGCGCTGCGGCCCTGTCTCGCCGTCGCTTCCTCCAACCACGAGCGGGACAGCGAGAACGGATCTTCGTCTGTCTCAGCCTCCGCGGGCTGCGGCGCGACGCCGTCTGCATCTGGCGTCGCCGTCTGGCTGCCGTCAGGGCGCAAGGCCCGGGCCGCCGCGTTGTGCGGATCAATGGCCAGGACGCGCTCAAGCGCCTTTTCGCGCTGCTCTTCCTGGCCGCTCACGCGTGCCAGGCCAAGCCAGGCTTCTACAACCTGCGGCTCTTCGTCTACTATCTGGCGATAAAGCTGCTCCGCAGCCGACCGCTTGCCGCTCTCTTCCGTGCGCTGCGCCTGCCGCAGCAGGGCGCGAACACGTGGGGAGGTACCATCCATCCGCTCTATTTCCTCTTCACGCTTCTTCACTCTAATCCTTTTGGATGCCAGTAGCCCAGGCGATCCATCAGGCGGTGATAAAAGTATGTTGGGCTACCAATACGCACAAACAGTGTTTGATCATCATCTTTTTCGACCACCACGCGGTCGCGGTTGCGCAGCAACGTGGTGTCCTGGCCGTCGGCCGCTACCGTGGCCTCGTGGGTCATCTCCACCTCGATGGTCACGACGGCGTCTTCGTGCAGGATCACGGCGCGATCGAGGCTCAAGTGCGGCGCCACGGGCACGACCAGATAATTTAACAGCTCCGGCGGCAGAAGCGGCCCGCCGGCTGCCAGGGCGTACGCCGTCGATCCCGTCGGCGTGGCCACAATCAAGGCGTCGGCCGTATAGGTTGTCACCAGGTTGCCGTCCACGAACAGGTGCAGACGCAAGACGCGCGCCTGCGCGGCGCGCCCCACAATAATATCGTTTAAGGCTATGAAACGTGTTATCGTTTGGCCATCGCGCTCCAGGCGCGCCCGCAGCATCAGGCGGCGCTCCAGCCAGCAGGCGCCTCCTATCACGCGCTCTAAGCGCTGCTGCCAGTTATCTACCTGCGCTTCGCTCAAAAAGCCCACGCGGCCCATGTTGATGCCGAAGAGCGGCACTGCCAGCGGCGCCGCCAGGCGCGCTGCGCGCAGCGTCGAGCCGTCGCCGCCCAGCACCACCAGCAGCGACGTGGCGGCAAGCCGCGCCTCTGCATCTCCATCAATGGCCTCGCGCTCAAAGCCGCGGCCTAACCAGGTCTCCACCCCTTTCTGCTGCAGCCAGGCCTGTACCTCCAGGGCCACGCCATAAGCCTCTTCTTTTTTCGGATGATACAGGATCCCAATTCGTCGCATCACTTCCTGGCCGGCCGCCAGGCGGCCCTATTGCCTGAGGTTGGCATGTCAGACGCCCTTCTGGCGCAGCCATTCGACCAGGTCGTCGCGCGCCACCGACGCCTGCTCACCGCTCTCCATCAGCCGCACGCCGACCTGCTCGTTCAACAGCTCTTCTTCGCCGATGATCAGCGCAAAGCGCGCGCCGCGCTTGTTTACTTCGCGCATCTGGCTCTTCATGCTTCGTTTGTTCCACGCGAAGGCAAACAAGGTATGGATGCCCTCCTGGCGCAAGGCCATGGCCAGGCGCAGGGCATACACCTTGGTCTCGCCGCCAAAGTGCGTCACCATCACCGGCGGCGGCGCGCTGGCGGGCGCGGCAATGCCCGCCTCTTGCAGCGCCAGGATCACGCGCTCGATGCCAAACCCGAAGCCAATGCCTGGCGTGGGTGGGCCGCCAATGGCCTCAGACAGGCCATCGTAGCGCCCGCCGCCAAAGAGCGCCGCCTGCGCGCCGATGCCTTCGGCCCACACCTCAAAAACCGTCTTGACATAATAGTCCATGCCGCGCACCAGGCGGAAATTGAGCTGGTAGGGCGCCTGCAGCGCGTCCAGGAGCTGCCGCAGCTCGGCAAAATGGCTGGCGCAATCTTCACAGAGGTAGTCGGCGATATGCGGCGCATCCGCCAGCAGCGCCGCCATGCGCGGCTCCTTGCTGTCCAACACGCGCAGCGGGTTGCGCCGCAGGCGTTCCAGGTCCACGTCCGCCAGCTCGGCGCGATGGTCTTCCAGATAGTCGCGCAGCAACTGCACATAGTGTGGCTTACAGCGGGAACATCCGGTGCTGTTCAGTTGAAAGCTCAGGCCGCTGAACCCTAGCTCGCGGCAGACCATCATCCCCAGCATCATCACTTCCACGTCGGCCGCCGGGTCGGTCTCACCCAATATCTCGCAGTTGAATTGGCTATGCTGGCGATAACGCCCGGCCTGTGGTCGCTCGCGACGGAACATGGGGCCGATGGAATATAGCTTCACCGGCTGCGTCGCATTCTTCAGGCCATTTTCCACATAAGCGCGCACCACGCCGGCGGTATACTCCGGTCGCAGCGTGATGCTGCTGTTGTCTTCTTCGTGGATCGTATACATCTCTTTCTGTACGAAGAAGTCAGATCCCTCGCCCACACCGCGCTCAAACAGATTGCTGTATTCCAGAACCGGCGTCTCGATCCGTTCAAAGCCAAAGCGCGCCGCACCCTTGCGCGCATTGGAAACGACCAGATCCCAGTAGCGATAATCGTCGGGCAGCACGTCGTGCATGCCCGTCACCCGCTGAATCTCGACCAAATTCACCTCCGCACTGTGTCCGATGGCTGCTTGCACCGGCACATAAACGCGCGGCGTAGCCTGCCGCCGGCGCCATAAACCCTGCTATTATAACGGCTTGTGGCTGTTGTGGCAGACTCCCGCGCCCCTAATTGGTGGATTGATTACCCAATCGTAACGCGCCAGGCGCGCCGCGGGCCGTGCGTGCCCTCGGCCGCCAGCGCCTGGCCACAATGCGCGCGATGGCCGCACGCCTGGCAGCGGCGCCAGTTCTCATGGCTTCGCCGCACGTCGGGGGCCTGGCCATAAGCGCGCATCTCGCGCAATAGCGCCAGCGCCTCGCGCTCCAGGGTCCTGCTGAAATGAACCGTAAAAGCCTTGTCGCGATACTGAATGACGCCATGTGGCGGCCGCACGCCGTACACGCCCTGCACCAGAAGGCAGTAGGCCGCCAACTGCATAATGTGGCCCGGATACGGCTCCGCCGGCGCCGGCGCCGACTTCACTTCCACCGGAATCATCGCCCCGTCGGCCCGTTCGATCAGGTAGTCCGGTCGTCCGGTCAGGCCCAGGGCCCTATCGTACAGCGGCTTGCGCTGCCGCAGCCACGTGCCCATGTCGCTAGTCACGATCTCGCCCTGCGGCAGCCGCACCTGCCCCTGCCACTGCCACGCCTTCACCAAAATGACCAGCGCCAGCAACAACAGGCAGACGCCCAGGGCCGTCCAACCCGTTTCTAAGCCGGGTATGCCCATCGCTTAAGTGCCCCAGCCCACAACCAGCAGGTAGGTGAACACGGCCACGGCCATGAACACCAGCAGGTATGCCAGCCCGCGCGCAGCGCGTGCGCGCCAGGCCAGCGCGCCGTGGCGGCGGTGGTAGGCAACGCCCGCAGCCATGGCCTCAGACTCCTGCACCTCATAACCTGCCACCCGGCTTAGCCACCAGGCGCGGCGGCAATAAAGATATTCGGCTATCTCACTGGCGCGGATAAGTGATTCGCTCATATGTTCTAATTTACACCACGCCGCTCGCGAATGCAATAGCCTTCACGCAAGCTCCACACTCCGCCCTGCGGCGCCGGCTAGGGGCGCAACAGCACCTTGCGCACGCCCCGCTGCGCCGCGTGCTCCAGCGCGCGCAGGCCATCTTGCAGCGCGTATTCGCCGTCGATCAGCGGTAACACCTGCACCGCTCGGCGCTCCAGCAGCCGCAAGGCCTCGGCAAAAGGCCCACAGCGCGAGCCCACCACGGTGACTTCGCCGACCACCAGCTTGGTCAGGTCCACGTTGGCCTTGCCGTGGAACGTGCTCTTCATCACCAGCGTGCCTAAAGGCCGCACCAGGCGCAGCGACTGCGCCAGGCCTGCTTCGTTGCCAGTCGCTTCCACCACTAGGTCATAGCCGTTGTCGGGCGCCTCATGCACCAGCGCTGCGGCCAGTTTCATGCTGCGCGGCAAGCGCAAAGTCTCCTCGCTGCGGCCCAGCACCGTAACTTCAGCGCCGTGCAAGGCCAATACCTGAGCAATGAGCATGCCCATCCGGCCGGGCCCCACCACGGCCGCCCGGTCGCCCTCTTGCAGGCGCACTTGTTCTGGAATGCGCGCTGCCGCTGCCAGCGGTTCGGTAAAGACAGCCTCTTCGTCCGGAACCGAATCGGGTACGCGATGCAGGTTACCAAGCGGCAGGGTCACGTAATCGGCAAAGACGCCGTCTTTGCCCTGGATACCCAGCACCGTGCGCCGAGGGCAGTGCTCCGGCCCATTGCGCCGGCAGACATCACATTCTCCACAGCCCAGGTTAATGCTGCCCGCCACGCGTGCCCCCAGCCAGCCGTTTCCGGCGGCCTCTTCGACCACGCCCACAAACTCGTGGCCCAGCACGCCGTTAAATCCGGCATAACCTTTTACAATCTCCAGGTCCGTGGAACAGATACCCATCAGGCGCAGGCGGATCAGCGCCTCATGCTCCTGCGGCGCCGGCTGCGGTGTATCATCGCGCAGCTCCACGCGGCCACTGTTCACATGCAAAGCGTTCATTCGACTCTCACGATACGACAGCGTCATTCCGACAATAGTCCCTCAATCAATTCATCCAGCCGCGCCACCGCCTCCTGGACGGCCGCCGGCAATTGGCCCGGCAGCCACGCCGCTTCTAACAGCCCCTGTTCGCCGCGCACCAACAGCAGGTTGGGACTTTCCCCGGCTACAAAAGCTTCCAATCCTGGCTTCAGCGCGCCGCTTTCCAGCAACAGGCTGCTCATGCTCAGCAGCTCATCCACGCCCAGCGTCGCCGTTACTACCTCGCCCTCACTGTGGGTCAGGCGGGTCTGGCCATCGAATGAAATCTCCAGATGCGCGCCGTCCTCGCGCCGGTAATCGACTAGCGATTGCAGGCGCACGCCTGTGGGCGGTCGGGGCAAGCCGCTGCCTTCCAGCGTCTCCGCCAGCAGGGCGTCGAGCTGGCTATAGAGCGGCAGCAAGCTAAGCGGCAGCGAGAAGGCCGGGCAGACGATGCGCACGGCCGATCCTTCTTCGGCCAGCAGCCCGCCGCTGTCGGGCGCAGCGCCTGGCTGTAGGAATAGCGTTTCCACCGGCGCCGACATGCAGCTAACCACGTATTGTTCTGCCAGCGCGCCAGGGTCGGTTTCGGCCAGCAGCTCAGCCAGGCCCGGCGCAGCCTGCGCCGCCGGCTCTGCCGGCGCCACTTCCGCCGCCGTCGCCAGCCAGCGAAACAGCGAACCGTCGCCCACCAGCGCCAGCGTGTGCGCCACGTCGTAGGCCGTGGCGCTGCGCCGTAAGCCCAGCACCGTACCCGCCGGAAAGTGCGGGCCCAGCAGGGCCGTAGTGTAGTTCTCCACGCTGGCCAGCAGCACAGGGTCTTGCAGCCAGCCTTCGCCCTCTGCTTCGGCCAGCGGCATGCTGTAAGAGAAGGCCACGCAATGCTCGCAGCCGTCGGGCAGCGGCTCAAGCTGCAGCGTGGGCAGCACCTCTTGCAGCTCGATTAAGACGCCGCCCTGGTTGTGCCGGATGCCCGCTACGCCCCGCGCCTCGTCGACCACGGTAATCTGTCCGCTCACGTTGCCCTCCAGGCGCCTATCCAGGCCTAAAGCGGCGATGCGATAGCGGAATTCAACCACGGGTTGATCAAAATCGACCGTGCTTTGGGCGGCAGGCGTAGCGGTAGCGTCGGCTAGCGCGGCAGTGGGCGGAATGGGCGGCGTGTGCGACGGCAGTAAGGTAGGCAAAATCAGCGGTGTTGCAGTCGCGGCCTGCGGAGCGCCTTCTGTGGCCGCTGCAGCTTGCAGCGAGGCGGGCGCGCCGTTGCCGTCGTCCGGCGCCGGCTCCCCGGCGCAGGCGGCGCCAAGCAACAGCAGCATCAAGAGCAGCAGCCGCATCATGGTCTCAGGCCGCCCCGGCCCGCTTTTCCCACTCTACCAGGAGGGGTACGGCGTTGAATAACGAGCTGTAAGTGCCGCTAAGCAAACCAACGAGCAGCACGGCAATGAAGTGGCGGATGGATGCTCCGCCAAATAGCAATATGGCTGCCAAAATAAACATGGCGTTTAATTGCGTCGCCAGAGAACGGTGTATCGTCTCCAGTACGGATCGATTCACCAATGTTTCGTAATCTTCCAACGGAAAGCGCCGCGAATTCTCACGGATACGGTCAAAGACCACAATCGTATCTTGCAGCGAAAAGCCGGCCACGGTGAGCGCCGCGGTGAGGAATAAAGCGTCTACTTCCCAGCCAAAAAGTAGACCCGCAATCGCTATGAAGCCAAAGATCACCGTGATGTCGTGCATCATCGCCGCCACCGCCGATGCGCCGTAGCGAAACGGGTTGGGAACCTGCCGGAAGGCAAACATGATATAGAAGAGAATTAACAACGCCGACACGATCACGGCGACAAAGGCCGCGCGCGTCACTTCCGCCGCCACAGAAGCGCTCACGCTCTCCACGCGCGTGGCGCCTTCCACAAGCGGGGCCACGCGCTCGTTCAGCGCCTCTTGCAGTTCGGTCGTCTGCGCCGTGGTCAGCTCCTCCGAGCGAATCTGCCAGGCGTTTTCTAGCCCCTCACCCACCAGAGAGGTAACAGACGGGTTGGCCACGCCGAAATCGTTAAACACCTCGCGGATTCCTGTCTCGTTGACCGGCTCGGTAAACTGCAGCTCGAAGCGCGTGCCGCTCTGGAAATCCACGCCGATGAGAAACGGCAGGCCGGTAATCACCGTAGAAACGATCATGGCAATGATGCCGATGCTGAGGACAACGGCCGAGAAGAGAAAGTAAATTCGCCGTCGCTGCACAAAGTTAAACATGACTGTTCTCGTTCAATAACAATGGCTGCGCCTTAAGTCGGGTGCCTCAGGCCCCAAGCAGCCAGCGGCGCGAAGCAAGCCATTCGGCGCCGCGCCCAATGACCAGACCCACAAACGTGCGCGTGACGATCACCGCCGTGAACATGCTGATGGTCACGCCGATGGCCAGGGTAATGGCAAAGCCCTGCACCGTGCTGGCGCCAAAATTGCGGCCAAAGCCCCACAGCACGGCGCAGATGACCAGCGTGGCGACGTTGGAGTCGCGAATCGACGTCCAGGCACGATCGAAGCCGGCGGTGATAGCATTGCGCAAACTGCTGCCCCGGCGCAGCTCTTCCTTCATGCGCTCAAAGACTAGGATATTGGCGTCGACGGCCATTCCCGTCGACAACAAAAAGCCGGTGATTGCCGGCAGCGTCAACGTTACGGCCAACCACTTAAAAACGGCAAAGTTCACCAGCGCATAAATGATCAAGGCCACGTCCGCCAGCAGGCCCGGCAAACGGTAGTAAATCAGCATAAACAGCAGGACGATCGAGACGCCAATGGCGCCAGCCGTAATGCTCGCTTCGATGGAAAGCTGGCCCAGAGTCGCGCCAATCTCGCGCGTGCTCTCGATGCGCAGGGGGATCGGCAGCCGCCCGAAACGGAGCTGCAGCGCCAGGTTGCGCGCCTCTTCCAGCGTGAAGCTGCCCGAGATCGTTCCCTGGTCGCTAATGGCGGCCTCGATGCGCGGGCTGGAGATAACGCGCTTATCCAGCACGATGGTCAGATAGCGGCCAATGTTCTGCGCCGTATGCGAGCCCAATACCTGCGCGCCGCCCGGCGTCATCTCAAAAGAGACGAAGGTGCGGCCAAACTGGTCGGCTTCGGCCGAGGCGTTGCGCAGCTCGGCGCCAGTCAGCACCGTTTCGAAAAGGGGCGCTTCGATGCCGCTCTCTTCCTCACAAGGCGATGGCCGGCCTTCGTTCAGGCTTGTGCGCACGCACGTCGCGGCCGGCAGCGGCGTTGTGCCGGTATCAACAAACTCCAGCAGCGCCGTCTCGCGGATCACGTCGATGGCCTCTTCGGCGTTGCGGATGCCGGGCAGCTCCACGAGAATGCGCCGCCCGCCTTCCACCTGCACGAGCGGTTCGGCGACGCCCAGGCCGTTCACGCGCTGGCTGATAATCTGCCGCGCCGCGACCAGGTCATCCGGCGACACCTCCTCGTCGGCCGGCACGTCGGCCTCCAGCAAAACCTGAAGGCCGCCCTGCAGATCGAGGCCAGGCTGAATCGGATAGGCCGGGCTGAGCGCAATCCACACGGCTCCCGCAACGATCGCAATAATGACAGCCAGCCAGATCCAATCCCTGCGTTGATTTGTTTCCACTTAACGCTTCATTCCTTCAACTGAACTCACCAAAGGGCCGTGCCGCCACATGAGCGCGACCCCGCGCCCGGCACGGGCGTGGCCAGCACAGAACCGTAACTATAGCGCACCTCAGAGAGCCGTGCGAATGGCGGCACATGGGCGCTAAGCAATGCGCGCGAAGATCAGGGTATCGCACAGCTTCCCCGTCCAATGGTTGCGCTCGTCATTGCGCAAATGTGCTTCTTGCTCAAATCCGGCGCGCCGCGCTACGGCCGCGCTGCGCACGTTGGCCGCGTCGCAATGAATCTCCACCCGCCGCGCGCCGAGCGTATCAAAGGCGAAAGCGGCAACACCGTTCACCGCCTCGGTCACATAACCCTGTCCGGCAAACGACGAGCGCACCCAATAGCCGATCTCGAAACGGGGCACGTCCCAGTCGATATTGTGCAGCCCGCTGCAGCCAACCAGGGTATGCGAGCCCTTCAAAAACAAGAGCAGCCATAGATCTTCGCGCAGCAGAAATCTGGCGCGGCCGCGGCGCACGCGCACCTCGTAATCAGCCTCGCTGGGCAGCTCGCCTGCCGCCCAGGGCATCCACGGGCGCAGCTCGGGCAACGATTCCTGCACCGCCGCCCGCACCTTGGCGCCGTCGCCGTAGCGCGGCGCGCGGATGGTCAACCGTTCCGTTTCAAACTCCTCCGGAAAGTCCAGCAAAAGAGGATTCATCACTCCTCCCACCAGGCGCTGCCGCTTGATTGCCCAGGCGGCCGTGCGCCAACCTCGATCACAATCGCCGGGCGGCCGCCAATGGCATAAGCCGAGGAATCGCTGCCCAGCGTCGGCGTGTTCTGGTACGTGGCGCGCGGCAGCACGATCTCATAATGGCCATTCCGCGGCCGGATCGTCTGCGCCTGGCCGTCGGGCCAGATGAGCGTGGCCTGCGCGGCGTTGGCCGGCAAGCGCGCCAACTGGTCGCTGCCCACACGCGACCACATGCCCACGATTCGTTCTCCCGTCGCCGGGCGATAAAAAGCGATCCATTCCTGTGGCCCGGTCACGGGATTGCCGTCGTCATCGCCCGGCCGCTGCCGCCACAGCGGAACCACGTCGCGCAGGTGCGTTGTCAGCACGCGAAACGCGGCATAGTTGGGACGCGGCGTCTCCGGCGTGGGGTGCTGCCGGAAGCAGGCGGCGTCGGTTGGGTTGGAAAAGAGGCCGTTGGCGTCGCCGGCGCACGGAAAGCGCGGGTCGCTGATCAGCCGCCCGTCCGGCGTGCACAGCTCGCCGTGATGTGGCGGAAAGTCGGTGCCGGCGGGCTGGTTGCCGCAACCGTCGTAGAGCTGAAAATGGAAGATGGCGTCGGCCCCGGCAAAAGTGGCGTAGAAGGCGCTCTGAATCACGAAATCGGCCTGCTGCGCCTTGGTGGCGCTAAACGGGCTGCGGGGATCCCACACAGGACCTGGATAATCGTTCCACGCCCGAACGCCGCTCTCATTCAGCCAGATAGGCTTCTCAAAGCCAAAGGCGCGCATGGTATTGCCCGCGTTAAACACGTACTGCCACGAGCGCCAGGAATAAGAGTAGTTATGCGTCGCCAGAATGTTGTGGAAAAAGCCGTGTGGGCCGGCCAGCGGATCGGCCGCGTAAATATTCAAGACGTCGCCGTAGAACGAAGGCCAGGAGAAGTTGGCCAGCCCGCCAAACAAAATCACCGCCTGCCCATCCGCCTGCTTCGCCGCCAGATAACCCACCTTCAGAAGCCGTGCATAATCCGCCAGCGAACCATCCCAAAAGCTTGTCAGGTCCGGTTCGTTCCACATTTCCCAATGGCGCACGCCCGCGCCCTGGGCCCAGCCAAACTGCTGCGCCAGCACGCCGCCGGGCTTATAGCGGTTCACGGCCTGGAAAACAAAGCGCGCCCAACGATTGGCGGGGTTGATCTGCTTGCCGGCCCCCGGCTGGTCGCTGCCGTCGCTGAAAACAGGCTCATACAGCCCCTGCGGCGTCGCGCGTTCTGGCCGGTACAAAGCCAGGTCGCCCACAGGCCGGTCCGCCGGGTCCTGGGGCGCCGGCAGCGGCGTTCCCGTCTGGTAATGCCAGGGCGTACCCAGCAAGATGGCGTTAATTTGCAGCCCGTGCGCCAGGTCGGCGCGCACCGTGGCGTCTTGAGTGCGCCAATCAAAGGCGCCCGCCGACTGCTCGACCACGGGCCAATAGATGGGCCAGCGGTTGATCGTCGCGCCCGTGGCCAGGGCGTTCGAATATTGGCGCTCGTCGGCCGGGTCTTCAGCCGAGCTCATAAAGACCACGCCGTAGGCCGGTCGTGTGCTGCCCGGCGCCGGTTGAGGATAGGGCTTATGGATGATCGGCAGCCAGAATAGCTCGCCGGCGCGGCTAAGCGGCGCGGCGGCCTGCCATCGCTCTGCGCCAGGCGACGGCGCAGCTTCCGGCGCGAAAAGCGCCCAACCCTGGCCCGCGCCGGCCGTAATCGCCGGCATGAGCAAAAATAACGCCAGAAAGGGTAGCGCCCGCGCCCACTTACGAGTTCTGGCCATTTCCTATACCTCCTGCCCGGCGCACGGCGCTCAGGCGGTTCCATGGTATCCATTCTAGCCAGATTGGTCGCGCCCTACAAAGCGCTCCGGAACTGCTCAGAGCTACCCGCGCCCCTATCCCCACCCAGCCGGCGCCGTCAGGCAGAAACGCCAGACAGGCAGCGTAGCCCGTCTAGAAACAGGCGCATACCGGCGGCCATGCGCGCTTCGTCGAAGCCAAAGTGCACACGCTGCAGTCGGAAGGAGTGTGGCGCCAGCGGCGCAAGCAAGGCCTCGGCGACGAAAGCCGTGTCCAGGTCGCGCGGCAGCTCGCCGCCTGCCAGGGCCTTGCGCAGCAGGCCGTGCACGGTCATGTATTGCCAGAAGTGAGGTCGTTGCGTCTCGCGCGTGCCCAACAATCCGCCCGCCTGCTGTACCTCATGTAGCAGCGGCAGGTGCACGCCGCTAAAGCTTACCAACGCTTCTAAAAAGCGCGCGAGCTGTTCTATGTAGGGCAGCCTCGCTTCTGACTGCTGGCGCATGGTTTCCAGCTGCGCATCCTGGAAGGCCCGCAACTGGTTGTCCATCAACGCCAGGCACAGCTCACCCTTGTTATTGAAATTGCGATAGAGCGTGCCCTTGCCCACCCTGGCTTGCTGCGCGATATCCGCCATGCTAACCGAATGCACGCCGTATTGTTCAAAGAGCTGTTCGGCGATCTGCAAAATGCGCCGGCGGTTAGCCGCCGCATCCCGCCGCTCCGGCAAGCGTCCTTCGCCTTGTCCCAACTCAAACAGTGGAATTGGCTCACTCATAGCCTTTAACCTCTGCGCCCGGCCACCTATCGCCGCCGGCAAATGTAGTTACCCGGCGCCTATTATAAACAAAGTATAACATTATTTGACAAACGGACCTCAGTCCACTATGATGATAGCAGAAAAACGGACTGCTGTCCACTTTTATTGTTAAACGATGCCGACTTCGGTAGAGGAAAGGAGAACCTGGATCATGAATTGGAAAATAGACGATGCACATTCAAACGTACAGTTTTCTGTGCGCCATATGATGATTAGCACCGTGCGCGGTGAATTCGAACGCTTCTCAGGCGACATTGATTTCGATCAGGACAACCCCGAAAACAGCACCCTGAACATTCAGATCGACGCTGCCAGCATCAACACCCGCGAGAACGACCGCGACAACCACCTGCGCTCGCCCGACTTTTTAAACGTGGCGGAATACCCCTACATTACCTTCGTGAGCAAGCGTGTCGAGCAGACGGGTGAGGACGAAGGACGTGTCACCGGCGACCTGACGATTCGTGACATTACCCGCGAAGTCGTCCTGGACGTGACTTATCATGGCACGGCGAAGAGCCCCTGGGGCAGCACCAGCGCTGGATTCTCCGCCTCTACCAAGATTAAGCGCAGCGACTGGGACCTCACCTGGAACCAGGCCTTAGAAACTGGCGGTGTGCTGGTGGGCGACCAGATGAAGATCGACATCGACGTGGAGCTCATTAGGCAGGAAGAGGCCGTCGGCGAAGGAGCAGCGGCAACTGGATAAGCAGCACGGAATCATTGAGGGCGCCGGCCGGCGCTAACCGGCCGGCGCCCACTTCCCGGCGCCGGCGTTCCATGTGAGTGCCGGCTTTTTTATTTGCCGCCAAAGCGACTCGCAGTATCGCCTGCCGTCGCCATTATATGGTAAAATTCCTCTAGCTTGTCCACTTCCCCTTGCCAGATCATCAGAGCACCCAGGCTGTCGTGCTGTTAAGGGGAAGAGACCATAACTCCTGGAGAACCGATGGCCCACGAAAACCCACGCATACACGAAGAACAGCCGGTGCTCACGGCCGGCGTCCCGCTGCACGAGGCGCGCGCCGCCGTGATCATGATCCACGGGCGCGGCGCGAGCGCCCGCGACATTCTCACCCTGGGCCACGAATTCGACGTCGCGGGCGTGGCCTTCCTGGCGCCGCAGGCGGCGCACAACACCTGGTATCCCTACTCTTTCCTGGCTCCCGTAGCCCAAAACGAACCGTTCCTCAGCTCGGCGTTGGCCAAGGTCGAGGCCGTGCTGCAACACGTGCAAGAGGCCGGCATGGCCCTCACGCAGACGGCCCTGCTGGGCTTCTCGCAGGGCGCCTGTCTGGCCTGCGAATATACCGCGCGCAATCCGCGGCCTTATGGCGCCGTCGTCGGCCTCAGCGGTGGAGTCATCGGCGCACCCGGCGCGCTGCGCCACTACGATGGCTCGCTTTCGGGAACCCCCGTATTCCTGGGCTGCAGCGACGTCGACCCCCACATTCCCGTCGAGCGTGTGCACGAAACCGCGGGCATCTTCGAGCGCCTGGGCGCATACGTCACCAAGCGCATCTATCGCGGCATGGGCCACACAGTGAACCAGGACGAGATTGACTTTGTGCAGAGCTTACTTCAAACAATGGCCGCCGCCACCCCTGCTGACACGGCAGAAAAGGACCGAGAATGAGTGCAATTGCCCCTGAGACGACGATCGGCGTAGTCGCCTTAAGCGTCGCCGACCTGGAACGCTCTTTGCGCTTTTACCAGGAGCACATGGGATTTCGTGTGCACCGCCGCGAAGAAGACGAAGCGTATTTGGGAGCGGGCGAGCAGGACCTGTTGCGCCTGCGCGAAAAGCCCGGCGCGCGCGCTATTCGCGGCGTGAGCGGCCTCTACCACTTTGCTGTGCTCATGCCCAATCGCCTGGAGCTGGCCTATATCTTGCGCCACTTCGGACAGATGGGCACGCGCATGCAAGGTTTCTCCGACCATCTGGTGAGTGAAGCGCTGTATCTGGCCGACCCCGACGGCAATGGCATTGAGGTTTACCGCGATCGACCACGCGCCGAATGGCCCATGCGCGACGGCGAGCTGAGGATGGCCACGGATCCGCTCGATCTGGAAGACATCCTGCGCGAAATCGGCCTTAACGGCGGCGCGGCCGGCAACGGCTGGTCAGGCATGCCGCCAGGCACGACCATTGGGCACATCCACCTGCACGTTTCAAACATCAGCCGCGATGAAGCTTTCTATCACGACGTGCTCGGCTTCGACCTGATGGCACGCTATCCGCCAGCCGCCAGCTTCCTCAGCGCCGGCGGCTACCACCACCACATCGGCATCAATGTGTGGGCCGGCGCCGGCGCGCCGCCTCCCCCGCCCGATGCTGTGGGCCTGCGCTGGTACACCATCGATCTGCCCTCGCAAGAGGCGCGCGCGGCTGTGGAACAACGGGTGCAGCAGCATGGCGCAAGCCTGGAGCCGCACGCCGAAGGCACATTTTTGCGCGATCCCGCTGGAAACGGTGTCGTACTTCGCGTCGCGAATTCATGATCTAATTGCAGCATATGGCCGCGGGCGACAAATCGCGTGCGCCGCGGCCAATGGTAGGTGGTTCCCTGTAAGTGAGTGCACCCACCGTTAGCCAGTTCTCTGACGAGTTAAATTGGTCTCGCCTCCTGCCCGGGCTCACCATCGGTACGCTAAGCGGCATCTTACAGGTGCTGCTTGCTATCTCCTTCGCCGCCTTAATCTTCCGCGGGCCACTCGAACCCTATCTCAGCAATGGCATCGGCTTTGCCATTATGGCCGCGGTGATCGGCGGCGCAGCCGTTTCCTTATTGACCTCCGCGGCCGGCGCCGTGTCCGGCAATCAAGACGTGCCCTCGGCCATTATGGCCATTTCTACTCTGGCCATCGTGCAGAGTTTTCCGGCGGCGACGCCCAATTCCATCATTTTCGCCACGGTGGTGGCCTTTATCGGAATCACCACCACGCTCGCCGGCATCGTCTTTTTCCTGGTGGGTCGCTATCGTCTGGGCAACATGGTTCGCTTACTGCCTTATCCCGTCGTCGGCGGCTTCCTGGCAGGCACCGGCTGGCTGTTGTTCATCGGCGGTACGGAGATCATGGCCGGCGTCACCCCGTCACTTTCGACGGCTGCCCTGCTGGTCCAGCCAGCCATGCTGCTGCGCTGGCTGCCCGGCGTGCTGCTCGCTGTATTTCTCTCCTGGCTGCTCCAGGGGAAACGCAGCGCCCTGCTGCTGCCGGCGACGCTCCTGGGCGGCATGCTGCTCTTTTTCCTGATCAGCGCCATGCTCGGCGTCTCCTTGCCGGAGCTCACCGCGCAAGGATGGCTGCTGGGCCCCTTTCCGCAGCAATCGCTCTGGCAGCCGCTGGCGCTTGCCGATCTGCAGAGCGTGTCGTGGGCCATCATCGTGGCGCGGGCGCCGGACATCGCCACGATCATCTTAATGAGCACCATTGCCCTGCTGCTGAACGGCAGCGGCCTAGAGCTGTCCCTGGGCCAGGAGCTGTCCCTCGACCGCGAGCTCCGCGCCGCAGGCATTGGCAACATGCTGGCCGGGCTCTTCGGCGGGCTGGTCACCTTTCAACAGATTAGCCTGTCGGCGCTTGGGGTCAAATTTGGCGGCGCGAGCAGGCTGGTAGGGCTCATTGCCGTGCTCTTTTGCATCGCCGTGCTCCTGGGCGGCGCCGCCGTTCTTTCACTATTCCCCAAGCTCGTATTGGGCGCGCTGGTCTGCTATCTGGGGCTCAGCTTCCTGATAGAAACATTGGTAAAAAATTGGGCCTTTCTGCCGCGGGCAGATTACCTGGTCATCCTGCTGATCCTCGCGGTCACGGCCTTCGTCGGGTTTATGGAGGCCACGGCCGTGGGCTTGCTGGTGGCCATCGCCCTGTTCGTGGTGAAATACAGCCGCATCGACAACATTCGTAATGAGCTCGACGGCTATACGGCGCAGAGCCGCGTCACGCGCAGCCCGGATAAATGCCAGGTGCTCAACCACACGGGCAAGCAGCTTATGGTCTTCCGCCTGCAGGGCTTCTTGTTTTTTGGCACAGCCGAAAGCTTGCTCGCACGCATGCGCCAGCGCGTCGACCAGTCGGACGGTGCAACGCTGCGCTACCTGCTGCTCGACTTTGACCACGTCACCGGCGTCGACTCCACGGCCTTGATCTGCTTAGACAAGCTGCTAAGCGCGGCCCGGCGGCGCAAGCTCACGCTGGTGCTCACCGCGCCCTTGCCCGAGCTGCAGCGCTATCTGGACTTGATGCCGGCGCCGGAACCGTTGCTGCGCGTCTTTCCCGATCTGGATCGCGGCCTGGAATGGTGTGAGGAACAGCGCCTGCAAAGCGCCGGCGTCACGGCGGAGGCCGACAGCCCCTTGCGCCAGATATTGGCCGGCCGCCTGAGCAGCGCCAGCCTGGCCGATCGCTTACTTTCCTACTTCGAGCGCGTCGAAGTTGCCGCGGGCCACACGCTGATGCACCGCGGCGATGAGCCTCACTCGCTTTACCTGGTGGAATCGGGGCAAGTTTCGGCTTACTTGCACGAAGCGGACGGCTCATCGGTGCGTCTGCAGACCATGCACGATTGGAACGTGTTGGGCGAGATCGGCTTTCTGCTGGGCTCCGCGCGCACAGCCTCTGTCGAAGTCGAAGCGCCCGGCGTGGTCTATTGCCTCACACAGGCAAGGCTGGAGGCGCTGCAGCAAGACGACGCCAGCCTGGCATCGGCCTTCCACCAGCTCATCGCACAGCTCCTGGCCGAGCGCGTCACGCATCTGGTTAGCGTCGTAGACGCTTTGCGCAAGTAACGCGGGAGCCGCGTTAACCGCGCAAGCCCAGCCAGAGCTGGCTCAGGCCAAACAGCAGCAGCGCCAGCGCCGAGACAGCCGTCAGCGTCCGGCTGACGCGCTGGCCCAGGCGGCGCGCCATACCAAAGAGAACGATCTGCAAGACAAAGCCGCCGATCAACGTACCGTAAAAGCCTAGCAGAAAGCTTGCGCCGAGCGTCGCCGATTGTCGCCACGCCTGCAGCAGCACAGGACCCGCCGCCAGCCCCCAGAAAATGTAAGGGTTAGGGTTGAGCACATTCATAAGGGCAGCTTCGAACACGCTTTGCTGCGCATCATCCGCCGCCAGCTCAGGCTGCTCGACAGGGTCGCGCCGCAACGCACGCCAGGCGCGCCAGGCCAGGTATAAAATGAAACACGCGCCCGCCATCTGCACGCCGCGCAGAAACCATGCCGGGAGCTGCGTCAATACCAGCACCACCAGGATGATGATCGGCCCGTCCGAGAGCAGCGGCGCCAGCGCTGCGGGCAGCGTCCGGCGCCAGCCATTCTTCATCGTCTGCGATAGCAAATAGGCCTGAAAAGGGCCCGGCTGCACGGCCGCGGGCAAGCCCAGGGCCAGACCGCGCAAGAGAAAAGCCAGCACATCTCACTCCTTGCCAACTGCGATTGGCGATATTACACTATCGCCAGATGCAGGCAATTCTCGTCACTCGCGACGCCGAAGAGCGCGAAATCCTGAGCCTGCTCCTGCGCCACACGGGCGTGGCCGTTGCGGCCACACAGGAGCTGCACCGCGTTGCCGCCAATTGGCTGGAACGGCCGGCGGACCTCATCGTCGTTTCCACCGGCGACCAGTGCGGTTTACAAGAAGCTATCGAAGCGGTGCGCGTGGTCACTGAGGTTCCCCTTCTGCTGATTACCGAACCTTTAGAAGAACGGCAGCTTTGCCGTCTGCTGCAGGCCGGCGCAGATCTCGTCTTGCCGCGCCCTGTCTCGCCCCGCGTGCTGGCACAATATGCGCGCACGCTGCTGCGCCGTTCCGGCGGCCTGCCTTCTTTTGCCATCCCCCAGATTGACCTTGAGGCCATCCAGCTCGACCCTGCCTCGCGCACGCTCACCGTCGCCGGTGGCGAGCCCCAGCGGCTGACGCAGCTCGAATTTCGCCTGCTCTACGTGCTGATGACCAACCGTGAGCACGTGGTGCCTGTCGATATCATCGTCGAGCGCGTGTGGGGCTACACGGGCGATGGCAATCGCGAGCTCGTGCGCGGCCTGATTAGCCGTGTGCGGCGCAAAGTGGAGCCAAACCCCGACAAACCGCGCTTCATCCACACCATCCCCGGCACCGGTTACCGCTTCTCGCTGGATCCCTCATAATCTCCGTACCGGCTCGCAAACCCCGCTTCGCACGAGGTTAATACCCTTCAGGCCGCTTTATCACGCATTTTGCACGCTCCTTGAATTAAATTTGCACAGCGCCGGCCTACAATGCCAGGCAATGTTGTTCGAAACGCCTTGGGCAAATCTGCACCCCACAGTTAGGAGAACACCTGCAATGGCCAACAGTATCAAAGTAATCGGCGTATGCCCCGACTGTAATTCTGAAATCCGCTTCCGCAAATCGCCCCATTTGGGCCAACTGGTCACCTGTCACAACTGCCAGACCAGCCTGGAAGTCGTGCGTCGCGATCCGCTGGAGCTCGACTGGGCCTTCGATGACCCCTTCGAGGAAGACGACGAGGAATATGAAGACCTGGAAGAGTGGGAGGACGACGAAGAGGATTTTGACGACTGGGATGACGACGACGATTATTAGTCAAACCCCATAGAGCAGAAGAGGCGCCGGCCATAAACCGGCGCCTCCATCGTCTGGCGCCCCGCCTGCCTCTTGCCTCTATCGACGCCGCAGAAACGCCGGTATATCGAGATTATTTGGCGAGAATTTGGGCTGCGACGCTTCCTCGTGCACGGCCTCTTGTAGCTCCTGCTCAGGCTGTGGCGCTGCCGCCGCGGCGCTCGCCGCTGGCGCGCTGCGCGCAGACGCGCCGCCGCTTGGCGGGATGGCGTGGCCATAACGTTCCTGAAGCATTTGCCGCCGTGAGGGCATCGAGCGCTCGAACCCGGTAGCGATCACCGTAATGCGCAGCGAGTCGCCCATCGACTCGTCGATCACCGCCCCGAAAATCATGTTGGCGTCCGGATGCGCGGTCTCACGAATAATGGCAGCAGCCTGATTCACCTCAAACAGGCTCAGGTTCGATCCGCCCGTAATGTTAAACAAGATGCCCTGCGCGCCGTCGATGGTCACATCCAGCAAGCGCGAGCTGATCGCCTGCTCCGCCGCCTCGCGAGCACGGTCGTCGCCCTCGCCGAGGCCCACGGCCATCAGCGCCGCGCCGCCTTCCGACATGATCGTGCGCACGTCGGCAAAGTCCAGGTTGATCAGGCCCGGCACCGTGATTAGCTCGCTAATGCCTTGAATACCTTGCCGCAGCACATCGTCGGCCATACGAAACGATTCCGTCAGCGACACGCGCTTGTCCGTCAGCTCCAGCAGCCTATCGTTGGGAATGACAATCAGCGTATCCACTTGCGTGTTGAGCTGTTCCAGGCCTGCCTCGGCCACCTGTGCGCGCTTGCTGCCCTCAAACATAAACGGCCTGGTCACCACGCCAATGGTCAGCGCGCCCAGTTCCCGGGCAATCTGCGCCACCCTGGGCGCCGCGCCCGTTCCCGTGCCGCCGCCCATCCCGGCGGTGATGAACACCATATCTGAGCCGTTCAGCACCTGGCGCAAATCTTCAACCGACTCCTCCGCCGCCTTCTGGCCGACCTCCGGGTTGCCGCCGGCGCCCAGGCCACGCGTCGACTTTTCACCAATGTGCACCCGCGTTGGCGCTTCCGATAACAAGAGCGCCTGGGAGTCGGTATTGATCGCCACAAAATCCACGCCGCTCACGCGCGCTTCAATCATGCGATTGATGGCGTTGCTGCCGCCTCCGCCCACGCCCACCACACGTATTCGCGCAAAGTTCTCCAACTCAGGTGATCGCTGCATATGTCGTCGTCTCCTAATTACTCCAGTTGCCCCGTTTTCCTTGTGCCCGCCTTGCGACCCGCAGGCAGCAAGCCTATAACAATGTGGCCTTGTTGCCCGGCCGCGGATCATAGCGGCCGGCAAACTGTTCCAGGGTCGACTTCTCAACGAGCCACTTATTGGCAAACTTGATCGCCGGCAGTTTGCCCTGGCGAATCAGGCGGCGTACCGATTCCGGATGAATGTTGAGCCGATCGCTCACTTCGTCCACGCCGGCATAATTATCCAGAAGATCTTCTTTAGACATCCAAAATGACCACGTGCGGGATATTACAACAATTAACTGATTTAAAAGTACAACAAAATTCGTGATATGTCAAGTCGAGAAGGCAAACGAGTTAACGTAGTATCCTCTGCTCAATCCCCCCGCCCTGTACCAACCATAAATCAGTTGCAAAGCGCTCGATGAAGTAGCGGTCGTGCACCACAGCCAGCACGGCGCCTTCAAAATGCGTCAGCGCCTGCTCGAAGCGGGTACGGGAAGGGATGTCCAGGTGGTTGATGGGCTCATCCAGCAGCAGGAAGTTGCAGCCCTGGGCCACCAGTCGCGCCAGCTCTAGCCGCGCGCGTTCGCCGAAGCTCAGCGAGTGCGCCGCTCGCAGCGGATCGTCGCCGCTGAAGAGAAAGAAGTGCAGGAAGGAGCGCGCTTCAGTCTCGCTGAGCGGGGCCGCGCGCTGGATTATTTCTAGCGCCGTCTGTTGCGCTTCCAGGCCGTTCTGCTCCTGAGACATGTACCCCAATTGCACGCTGCTGCCCAGCCGCGCCCGGCCCGCCAGCGGCGCAAGCTGGCCGGCAAGGGTCCGCAGCAGCGTGGTCTTGCCGCTGCCGTTGGGGCCGGTAACTACCACGCGCTGCCCGGCCTGGACTTCCAGGCTGAGATTTTCCAGCAGCGGCGCCTGCCCGGCATAGCCAACGGTTAACTCTTCCAGGCTAAGCACGTCCTGCCCCAGGCGCGCCTCACCGAAGGCCAGGTTCATCTGCCAGCTTCGCGCCGGTTTTTCAACGCGCTCATCCGCATCCAGGTAGCGCTCCAGCTTTTTCTCCCGCGATTTGCCCTTCCTGGCTACCTTCTTAGCGTAGCGGCGCACGCCGGGCGTGCGCGGCGTCGTCGTTCGCTCTACCCAGCGCGCCTGTTCCATCGTGCGCTTGATGTCCTGATGCATGCGCCGGATCTCAACCTCCTGGTTTCGCCATGCCGCCCATTGCCTGTCCCGTTCTTTCAAAGCCTGGTCGAGGTAGGCGCTGTAGCCGCCGGCGTATTCGCGAATGGTATGGCTATGGGGGTCCAGGTCCAATATTTTGTGCACCGTGCGGTCGAGGAAGGCGCGGTCGTGGGAGACGATGAGCGCGCCGCCCGGAAAGCCGTCCAGCCACACTTCCAGCCACTCAATCATGGCAACGTCCAGGTGGTTGGTCGGTTCGTCCAACAACAGCAGCTCCGGCTCCTGCAGCAGCAGCATTGCCAGCGAGAGGCGCGTCTTTTGTCCACCACTGAGCAGGCCGGCCGGCCGCGTCTGCGGCACGTCTTCCAGTCCCAGGGCGGCGAGCGTGCGTTGCGCGCGGCCAGGCTCGGCGCTGTTCAGCCGCTGCAGGGCACGGTCGAAGGCCTGCTGCAGGGCATTGTCGTCGGGCCGCTCGACCATCGCCGTGGCAAGCTCTGCCAGTTGCGCTTCAAGCGCGCGCGGGTCGCCCACCGCTTGCCCTAGCATCTCGCTGACGGTTAGCGCCGGATCGGGCTCGAAACCCTGAGCCAGATAGCCAACGCGCAGGTCGGCCGGCGCAAGGGCCACGTAGCCACTGTCCGGCAGCAGCTCGCCGCTGAGCATCCGCAGCAGTGTCGTCTTGCCGCTGCCGTTTGGCCCTATCAGCCCCACCCGCTCGCCACGATTGATGCTGAAAGTCACCTCCTGCAGGATGGGCTCCAGGTTATAAGATTTCGAGAGTTGATGGGCGGTCAGAGCCGCCGTGTGTGGTGCGTTTAGCATGTGTTTACCTCGCGGGAACGAAATCAGAAAACGAAAAACAGATTGCGCGGTAAACTCAGCTAATCACTGGCGTCTCCTACTATGAAGGGCTACCAAAGCGGCAGCGCTTGTTGATTATGCGTGGTGGGCCGCCACCTGTCAAGGATACTAAATTGCAGATGAATGGGGCGCGCCCTATTGATTCAGGTCCGGCTTCAACACCAGCTTGCCGCTCACTTGCCCCGCCTGCAGCAGCTCCAGCACAGCAACGCCCTCCGCCAGGGGGTGCACGCTATCCACCACGGCGCGCAGGCGGCCATCGAACAGCATGCCCATCACGCGTTGGAAGTCGGCGTGCGTGCCCATGGTGCTGCCGATAATCGAAAGATGTTTGCCGAACATAAAGCGATTATCTAAAGCCACCTGCGGGCCGCTGCTGTTGCCCACCGTCACTAGGCGGCCGCCCTTGCGCAGCGAGCGCAGCGAATCGGCAAAAGTAGCGGCGCCCACGTTATCCACCACCATATCCACGCCCCGCTTCCCCGTGAGCGTGTACACGGCCTTGCTCCAGCTTCCCTCATGCCTGTTGATCAACACGTCGGCGCCCAGCGACTGCGCCAGGGCCAGTTTCTCGTCGCTCGACCCCACCACGTAAACCGTGCGCGCCCCGGCCAGCTTTGCGATTTGGAGCGCGGCCGTGTTCACGCCGCCGCCGGCGCCCACGATCAGCACATCCTCGCCAGGCTTCAAGCCGCCGGCCTCGATTAGCGAGTGCCAGGCCGTTACAAAGACCAGCGACGCGGCCGCCGCCGCCTCAAAGGTGACATTGTCGGGCAGCGGCGTGAGGTTGCGCGCGGGCACAACCACATACTCGGCGAAAAAGCCGGGCACATGCTCGCCGAGAACTGAGAAACGGCGACATTGGTTCTCCCGCCCGCTCAGGCACCATTCGCACGCGCCGCACCACAGCGAAGGGTTCACGGCCACGCGCTGTCCCACCTCTATAGACGACACGCCGGGGCCAAGGGCGCTCACGACGCCCGCTCCGTCGCTGCCAAAGATGTGTGGCAACTGCACGCGCAGCGAGGGCCAGCCCTCGACGACCCACAGGTCCAGGCCATTCAGCGCCGCGGCCCGCACCTGCAGCAGCACTTCACCCGCTGCCGGCTGCGGCTGCGGCGCGTCGCCATAAGCCACGTTCTCCAGGCCGCCATGCGCATGTAGCAACAGCGCCTTCATCATCTCAGCCGGCCTCTTCGGCTGCCGGCTCGGCCGGCGTCACAGCCACGCCTGCAGCCTGCAGGCAATAGGGCCAGGGGTCTTCATCGCGGCGCAGGGCCGCCAGCGCCGGGCTATCGGCATAAGCGCCATGGTAGCGCTCTGGCAGGAGATTGGCGATGTGCACCATGATCAGGTGTGTGCCGGCCTCCAGCTCGCGTCCCTTGGCGCGGTGGCCCAGATCTGGCAGAAAGAACGGCTGGCCGATGGTCACGCTCATCTTCGTGCGCCGCAGCCGTTTGAGGTTTGCGCCCAGGACATCGGTATTGGTCACGCCGATGGGCACAATGGGCGCCTCGGCGCGGCTGGCCAGGTAGGCAGCGCCGTCTTTTGCTTTCAGCAGCTTGCCCACGCGACTGCGCGTGCCTTCCGGCGCCAGCCCAAATATCGACCCCTCACGCAGCGCATCAAGCGCTTCACGCAGCGCCTTTCGGTCCACTTCGCCACGATTGATATAGATAACGCCCAGGGCCTTCATCACCGGATGGAAGAGGGGATGGTTTTCCCACTTCTCGCCGGCAAAGAAGCGCAGCTTAATCCGCGGCATCGCCAGAAAAAGCAGCGGCGGGTCGGCTTTGCTCATATGGTTAACCACGAGGATGTAAGGACCTCTCTGCGGCAGGTTCTCCCGGCCCCGAACCTCGCTGCTACCGACCAAGAACAGCACAAAACGTATGACGACGCGCAATACAGAATTGAAGATCATCCCAAAACCTCAGCGGCTAGCTTATTCGGCGCGACCATAAACTGTCACTGCGACGTCCACCGTCTGCCCGCCGGGCGGCGCTGCGGAGATGGCAAACTCCAGGCGTTCGCCGGGCGCCAGCGCTCTCTCGACAATCTGCTGGGCGTAACCGCTAACGGGGCGTCGCTCATCGGCGCCCTGTGCGCCATAAAATGTGACAATGATCATAACGGCTTCGGTCGTCGCCTCTCCCCGGTTCTCGACGACGCCTTCGACGCTGGCCTGACCATCGTCAATGGTAACGTCAGAATCGACGACCGCCAAGTCCAGGTAATAAGAACCGGGCGCCAGCAGCGTCTCGCCGCGGCTAACCGACACAACCGGCTGCACCACTTCGCTGGGCGGTTCGCGCACCAGCACGGCAAACGGCCCGCGCTCTCCGGGGCGCAGCACGCCGGCCACCACCCACGCCGGCGCGCGCAGCAGGCTGTTGCCTTCTGGGCCCACCAGGTCCACGTCTAAGCCCAAACCGGCCGCCGCGAAGTCGCCCTGGTTCACCACTTCGCCTAACAGCCACATGCTGCCCACCGGTGTACGCACCATCTGAATGGACGCCGCGTCGATTTGCAGCGGCACAGGCGTGGCCGCCTCGCCGCTAAACAAGGGCGTCGCGGGCGGCGGCAGGGTGAGCGCCTGGCCAATCTGCAGCAGCTCCGGCACCACGCCCGGATTGAGCAGCTCAATCTCGTCGACCGACGTGCGGTTGTTGATGGCTATGCCTAGCAGCGTATCGCCCTCGACCACCAGATAGGTGATCGGCGTGGGGCTGGGCGTCACCGTCGCCGTGGGCAGCGGCGTCGGCGTAGTCTGCACCACGGCCATCGTCGGCGCGGCGCGCGTCGCCAGGGTGACCCCAATCTGCGGCGTCGGCGTAAAGGTCGGCGCGGCCGTCTCCAGGGCGGCCTGCTCGTCTGGCGCCTCGCTGCAGGCAGCCAGCAGCAGGGCAATCAACAGAATGAAGACAAATCTCATCACGAGCGTTGAGTATAACAGCCTCGCCCCCCGGCCAAAAGCGGCGTGCAGCGAGCAGCGCTGATTTCCAACACCTTCTAACAATTGACGGCGCTGTGGCCCGCGGCTACAGTAGACATGGCCATTGAGTGGCGGACGCCCTGCGGCGTGCGCCAAACGGAACGGTGAATTTTGAATAGGTCGATAACTGCTACGCTACCCAACTCCCAACTGCTGGAAGACATCCTTAGCGATTCGGCGCGGCGACACAGGCACCTTTGCCCGCGCCAGGTGCTCGGCGCGCGCATCGCGCTGCGCGGCCTGCGGGCGTTAGAGCTGATGGAGCCCGGCAGCGCACTTCGTTTCAGCAACCAGCGCAAGCGGCTTCTGACTATCGTCGAAACCGACGGCTGCGGCCTGGACGGTATCGCCGTGGCCGCCGACTGCGCGGTGGGGCGGCGCACGCTGCGCGTCGAAGATTACGGCAAGGTCGCCGCCACCTTTGTCGACACCCAGTCTGGGCGCGCCGTGCGCGTGAACCCCACGGCCGCTTCGCGCGATCTGGCCCACGAATATGCGCCGGACGCTAAGAGCCGCTGGCACGCCTACCTGCAGGCCTACTATCTGATCCCCGATGAAGATCTGCTGCACGTCGCCGAAGTGACCCTGGCGCAGCCCATCGCCGAGATCATCAGCCGCCCCGGCGCGCGCGCAACCTGCGATGCCTGCGGCGAAGAGATCATGAACGAGCGCGAGCTGTTGGTCGGCGAGCGCACTTTGTGCCAACCCTGCGCCGGCGACGCTTACTACCACCTGCTGTGAAGCGCTATTCGTCCTCCTCATGCGCCCGGTCCATTATGCCCGGTCGAATGTCGGCGCACAGGCGGCTGATCTGGTCGGCGTAGTTCGGAATATCAATCGGCTCACGGCCCATCACCCGCCGATCCAGGAAAAATTCCGCCAGCCTCAGCTTGCTGCGGTCGTCTTTGCGGTATAGCTCCCAGGCGGCTTCCACGCCCATGCACGCCACATAATAAAGGTCTGTCAGCCTGTTCATCAGCGGCCGAAATGGCACGCTGGCCGTCTGCAGCTCCATTTGCAGCAGCGCGCTCATCTGCTCCTGCATCGTGTCCAGCGCCTGCAGCCCTTCGCGCTTTAGGCGCTTAAAGGGCAGCGGCTCCAGCATCTGCCGCACCTGGTCGCAAAACGGCCCATGTACATGATAGCGGCGCATGTCGCGCTGCACCTGCGCCATCAAAACGTTGTGCGTGCCTTCCCAATTTTCATAGACCACGTTGTCACGCAGCAGGCGCGGCAGCACAGAAAAGCTTTCAATGGCCCCGTTGCCGCCAAGCAGCTCGATCGCGCTCTGGATCACCTCGTGCGCCAGCACGGCGCTGCGCATTTTGTTCAGGTTCAGGGCCATGCGCAAGAAGGCGCCGCTGTGAGCGTCCATCTTGCGCCCGCTCTCGATCTCGTCCACCGTGCGCACAATGCGCATGCTGCCCGATAACATGGCCGTGGCGTCTGTGCGCATGCGCGTGAGCGCATCCTGCACCAGCGGAAAGTGAATGATGGCTTGGCCAAAGGCCAGCCGGTGCCGCGCGTAGGCCCAGGCCGTGGCATAGGCCCGCCGGGCGTTGCCGCTGCAGCCCAGGGCGTTAAAAATGCGCGACGTGTTCACCACGTAGATCATCATGTTGCGGAAGCCCGCGTCTAGCGCACCAAGCTGGTAGGCCAGCGCGTCGCGAAACTCGACTTCGGCCGTGGCCATAGAGCGCGTGCCAAGCTTATCCTTCAGTCGCCGAATGTAAATGCCGTTCGGCGAGCCATCGTCTAGCACGCGCGGCACAAGAAAGAGGCCCAGGCCCGCCGTGCCCTCGCCCTGGCCCGGCACTCGCGCCGTCACCAGGGCCAGATCCGCGCTGACGTTGGAGCAAAACCACTTCTCGCCGTTCAACAGCCACGTGCCGCCGGCATGCGGATCTAGCGGCGCCGCTGTCGTGCCGTTAGCCCCCACGTCGGAACCGCCCTGCACTTCCGTGAGGTACTGCGCGCCGTGATAGCGCGTCTCGTAACGATCGTCCAGCAGCCGCAGCAAGAAACGCTCCTGCAGCGCCGGGCCGCCCACGGCTTGCAGCGCCTTGATTAAGCCCGCCGTGCAGGCCAGCGGGCAGTTATGTCCCGCCTCGCCGTTCATGGCTGAAAGATAAAACAGCGCCAGGCTCAACAGGTTATTGCCCGGCTGTTCCAGCACCGACATGACGCCCGAGCCGTAGATGGCGCGGCCTGCCTCGTGATAGCTGGGGTGGTAATGTACCGCCTCGATGCGCC
Source organism: uncultured Ardenticatenaceae bacterium (assembly GCA_964384155.1). Classification (GTDB taxonomy): domain Bacteria; phylum Chloroflexota; class Anaerolineae; order Promineifilales; family Promineifilaceae; genus JAAYYY01. Next base: position 51,067 of record CAYLJW010000006.1, on the reverse strand, counting down.
GTCCAATATCGTCAAAGCGCGCCAGGCGCGGCAAGTTCTCATCCAGGTTCGATAGGCGCACGGCCTCCGCCACGCTGGTGGCCGCCTCGCCGCCGAAGCGCAGCAGGCGCGGCAGGTGCGCGCGGTACTGCTCCTCGCCCCAATAAAACTCCAGCAAACGTTGTAAATTGCGGTCGGCGACGAAGTAATTATCCGGCAGCGCCGCGCGCCACTCTTCCAGGCGTCGCCGTCCCCCCTCAATGGGGTCCGGCTCCTGTGCCATGAAGCTCATGTTGCGATCTCCTTATTAGCCAGGCTGCGCGGCCCCTGCTGCCAGCCGGCATAACGCTTCGAGCAGCGGCTCCACCTGCTCAGCCGTGACGGTGCGCGGGTCGACGAGCAACTTGCCCTCTTGAATGCGCGCAACGACGGCCGGCTTTTGCCGCCGCAGGCCGGCCGCCAGCGCCTCCACCTGCGGGTGCTCAATGGCCAGCAGGCTGGTGGCCAGTGTGCTGCCCGGCACAGCGCCGCCGCCTACGGTCGAGACGCCATCTACAATGGTCGCCGGTACATTGGCCTCTTGCAGCCGCGCGGCCCACCCCTGCGCCAGCTCCTGTATCTCACTATGCGACATGGCAATCATGCGCCATACCGGCACCGCCTTTTCGGCCTCGCCCACCAGGTAATGGCTCAACGTCGCCGCCAGCGCCGCCAGGCACAGCTTGTCGGGGCGCAGGGCGCGCGACAACGGGTGCGCCCGGCAGCGCGCAATCAGTTCCTTGCGGCCACACAAAATGCCTGCCTGCGGCCCGCCAAGCAGCTTATCGCCGCTGAAAACCACAATATCCGCGCCGGCGGCCAGCGCATCTTGCACCGTCGGCTCCGGCGCCAGCCCAAAACGGCTGCTGTCCAGCAGCGCGCCGCTGCCCTGGTCATAAAGCAGCGGCAGACCATGGTTTTGCGCCAAGCCCGTCAGGTCGGCCAGCTCAGGCTCACTGCTGAAACCCACGATCTGAAAATTTGAGCGGTGCACGGCCAGCAGAGCGCCTGTTTCCTCGCCGATCGCTTCCTGGTAGTCGCGCAAATAGGTGCGATTGGTTGTGCCCACCTCCACCAGGCGCGCGCCCGACTGCTCCATCACGTCGGGCATGCGGAAGCCGCCGCCGATCTCAATGAGCTGGCTGCGGCTGATGATCACCTCCTGCCCGCTGCACAGCGCGCTGAGCATCAGCAGCACGGCGGCGGCGTTGTTATTCACGACCAGCGCATCCTCGGCGCCCGTCAGGCGGCGCAGCATGCCCACGGCATGCACAAAGCGCGATCCACGCTCGCCGGCTTCCAACTTATATTCCAGGTTCGAGTATTCCCGCGCCGCCTGCGTCGCTGCTTGCTGCGCGGCCTCGCTTAGCGGCGCGCGGCCCAGGTTGGTGTGGATGATCACCCCGCTGGCATTGATCACCGGCTGCAGCGTCGGCGCGACAAGCGCTTCTAGCCACTCGCGCGCCCCCTGGATGATGGTCGCGTTCATCGGTGTGTCCCGCTCCTGTGTGATAATCGCCTGGCGCAGCGCATCCAGCTCCACGCGCAGCGCTTCCACCACCAGCGCCCGCCCATAGCGCGCCACCAGATCCATGGCCGCCGGCGACAGCAGCAGGCGGTCTACGCCGGGCAGCCGCCGCAGCGCTTCCTGTGTTTTTGCCTGTCCCTTACCGTTGCTGCTCATACCTGGATACTCGATGCTCGCCGCCGTACCTGAAACAACAATTCCACGGTCCCCAGCACCAGGGCTGCCAGCAGAGCCACAACCAGGCCCAGGCTGCGGTTCATCTGCAGCCAGACACAAAAGGCGGCCCATAGCCCCACCCACAGCGCCTGGCGCACGATCACTAGCATCGGCGGTTGTTCGCCGCGCCCAAAGCGTACGTTGGCATAATAGACGATGGGCATGGCCAGGCCGGTGGCCGCCACCATCACGCTCGCCAGAAAGGCCAGCACAATCTCCCTGTTGGCCGCATCCAGCATCGCGGCGGCGTTGGCCTGGTCCAGGGCCGAAGCGCGCACCAGATCCAGGCGTGTCACGTCGAAAGGCCAATAGTTGTTGACCAGATGGTTAGTGGCCATCAAGCCCAGCGCCAGCAAAGCGGCGCCCATCAGCAGGTAAAGGAACATGGCAGGCTACTCCCTAAAGGCGCGCATCAATTCATATCCGGATCCGCGTCCTGGCGCCACAGAAGCTGCAGCAGCGCCGACCCATAGGCCTCACACGCGCCCGCCCCGCTAAAAGTCAACGCCTCGCCGCCATACTCCAGGCCGCACTCATAGCCCTTGCCCGCCTGCTTCAGGGTGAGGCCCGATGCATATTGCAGAATACATTCGCGTAACTGCGTTTCCGAGGGGATCCAGACCGCGTCCGTCTGCAGCACAAAGTCAAGGGCCCACTCCGCCGTGCCGTGGAAGGTCACCACCGGCGAGCCGCGAAAAAGCTCGATGCAGGCCATCACGTCCGTCAGAACAAAACGACGATCGTCCATCTGGCTTTCCGGTATGGCAAAAATGTCTAAAAGCTGTGGCTCCCACGCTAGTCCTGCCTTTTTCAGCTGTTGCGCCAGGCTCAAAGAAAGCATTTGCGACCACCTATCTGCAAGCACGCGAAGACGGCGCCCATTATACGACCTTTTTAGCTGATGTGCTCAACCGCGCTTGTAGACCCTCGGCCGGCCGCGGCCTTAGTAGGCGCCTAGCTCAATTAAGCGGTCGTCGTCGATGCCGAAATGGTGGGCAATCTCGTGGATTACCGTATGTCGTACCTGCTCGCGGATGCGCTGCTCATCACGCCCCGCTGCCAGCTCGATGGGCCCTTGAAACAGGGTCACCGTATCCGGCGTCACCAGGTTATAGCCTTGCGTTCGCTCGGTAAGGGGGATGCCCTGGTACAGGCCCAGCAGCATGTAGCCGCGCTCCAGGCCCACGGCGCGCAAATCGTGCGGCGTGGGCCAGGCCTGTACCAGAACCTCGACATTGTTCAGCTTTTCTTGAAAAAACGGCGGCAAGTCGTCCAACGCTTCGGCCACCAGCTCTTCAAATCGGCGCGGTGCAATTCTCAATCGTTCTCTCATTCAGAGCGATCCCTGGGAAGCTCACACTTCTTCAACTCACGCCCTAGCTAGCGCGCAATCGGCGTGTCGATTGGGATCTCAATCTCGAAGATCAAGGTCGCATCGGGTGGAATGACGCCGCCGGACCCTAGTTCGCCATAGCCTAGCTCGGCCGGAATAATGAGCTGGCGGCGGCCGCCCGGCTTCATGCCCACCAGGCCTTCATCCCAGCCCGCAATCACCTGACCGGCGCCCACGACGAGCGCCAACGGCTCGCCGCGCCCGTATGAGTTATCGAAGCGCGTGCCATCTTCCAGCCAGCCCACGTAATGAACGGCCACGGCGTCGCCCGCGGCAATTGCCTCGCCCCCGCCTTCTACCAGATCCACGTACATCAAGCCGCTCTCCGTGGTGGTAAACTCGTCTTCGTCCACTTCAGTTGGCGATTCCGGCGCTGCGGGCAGGATCTCCAGCAATCGCAGCTGCATCACAAGGTTAGAGTTAGGCGGAATCACGTTGCCCGCGCCTTGCTCGCCAAGGGCCAGCTCCGATGGGATGATCACCTGCCACGAGTCGCCGACTTCCATCAGGGCCACGGCTTCGTTCCAGCCCTCAAAAACCTGCTCCGAGCCAAGCTCAAAGGTCAGCGGCTGGCCGCTGTCCAGCGAGCTGTCAATGCGCGTGCCGTCCTCAAGCCAGGCGGTGTAATGGATGCTCACCGGAGCACCCGCTTCGGGCATCGCACCGCCGCCATCCACCAGCTCGAAATGCTGCAAGCCAGAAGCAGTCTGCTCATAGTCCGACATTCCGATATCTTCTGGCGCAATGGGCCCGCCTTCGCTCACCTCCACCAGCTCCACGTCAAAGTAAAGCGTGGCGCCCGGCGGTATCACGCCGCCTGCTCCTTGCTCGCCATATGCCAATTCGGCGGGAATGATAAACTTTGCTTTATCGCCTTCGCTCATCAGGGCCACGCCCTCATCCCAGCCGGCAATCACGCGGCCCTGGCCCAGGGGGAAGCGAATGGGCTCGCCCTGAACCGATGAGCTGTCAAAAATCTGGCCATCTTCCAGCATGCCCGTGTAATGCAGGGCGACAATCTTGCCCGCTTCCGCCTGCTCGCCGCTGCCTTCCTCGGTGATCGCAACCTGCAGGCCGCTATCCGTGGTGACATAGTCCAAGTCCTGGAACGACTGCGGTCCTTGGCCGGTGGCGCCGCCCGTGGCCGCCGTCGTCGCCGCGCCCACGTTATCAGATTCATCGCCGTCTGGTGTTCCCGTAGCTGCGGGCCCGCAGGCAGCCAGAAGCAAAACCATGGCCATGACAAAAATCAAGATTTCTTTGCGCAACGTCTTCTCCTCATAATAAAAACAGGTCTAAAAATTCAGACCCGTTAGTATAGCGGGTCGCCACTCGAATAGCATCTCGGCTTACCAGGGCGCCCTGCCATCTTAGCGGGCGCTCATATCACCGCCGCCGGTCGAAACAAGTCCCTGCAGCTTACGCGGCTCTAACGACCCTGCGCTACACTGCTCGGCATGGCAACAAAGGGACTCAGGAGGAGCATAAGGTGAAAGTAATAAGTATTGGTAAGCGCAGCGCCCTGATCGGGCTATTCATTCTGCTCATGGCCCCGGCCCTGGCCTGCGGCTTCCTCGAAGAAAACCCGCTGCTACCGGGTCAAACCACGCCAGAACCGGCCAGCGGCGCTGCGCGGCCGGACGCCGGCGAGCAATCGGCCATACAGCAGATACCGACCCCCGTTCCCACCGCACCGCTGGCCAGCAACCCCACGCCCACGGGCGGCGACGCTGGCGTGGTAGCCGCCCTGGAAGGTACGCTAGAACAGATCTACCGCAGCGTCAGCCCCTCCGTGGTACATATTCAGGTTGTGGTCGCAGGCGACTCAGGGCCGTCGTTTCCAGGCCAAACGCCGCAGCGCGGCGAAGGCTCCGGCTTTGTGTGGGATGCAGCCGGCCATATCGTCACCAACAACCACGTCGTCGATGGCGCCAGCCAGATTAACGTCATCTTTGCCGATGGCCTCACTGCGCCCGCCAGCCTGGTGGGCGCCGATAGCGACAGCGACCTCGCCGTGCTTAAGGTCGATGTACCTGCCCAGCAATTGCAGCCCGTAACCCTGGCCGATTCCACCGAAGTGCGCGTGGGCGAGCTGGCTATCGCCATCGGCAACCCCTTCGGCCAGCAAGGCTCGCTCACCGTGGGTATCGTCAGCGCCCTTGGGCGCTTGCTGCCCGTGCAACCGGCGACGCGCGGCGGACCCTCTTACAGCATTCCCGACGTCATCCAGACCGATGCGGCTATTAATCCGGGCAATTCTGGCGGCGTCTTGCTCGACGACCAGGGCCGTGTGATTGGCGTAACCACAGCCATTATCTCGCCCAACCGCGCCTCTGCGGGCGTGGGCTTCGCCGTGCCCTCGCGCATCGTGGCCAACGTCGTCCCCTCGCTCATTGCGGCCGGCTTCTACCAGCATCCATACCTGGGCATCGAAGGCGCCACGCTCACGTCGTCGCTGACCGAGGCCATGGATCTGCCTGCAGCACAGCGCGGCGCCCTAGTCATTACCGTGGTTCCTGGGGGCCCGTCGGCCGAGGCCGGTTTGCGTGGCAGCGAGCGAGAGGTCACGGTTGAAGGGTTTACAGCGCGAGTTGGCGGCGACGTGGTCACGGCCCTTAACGGCGAGGCGGTGAACAGCATGGACGATCTGATTACCCAACTGGCGCGCAACGGCCAGGTCGGCCAGACCATCACGCTCACCATCCTGCGCGACGGCCAGGAGCAGCAAGTTGAGCTCCTGCTGCGGGCGCGGCCAGCTTCGTCCGACCCGCCACCGCAGCAAGCGGGCCAGGCTTGGCTGGGCATCCGCGCCGCGTCGCTCAGCGCGCCGCTTGTCGAAGCCATGGGCCTGCCTGCCGCGCAAGAGGGCGTGCTGATCGCTGAAGTCGTCGAGGGCAGCCCGGCAGCTGCAGCGGGCCTGCGCGGCGGCGATACTCCGTTGGAAATCGACGGCCAACAGTTCCTCATTGGCGGCGATGTGATCATCGCCCTGGATGGCCATCCGGTAACCGGCATGCAGTTGCTGCAGCGGCTGCTGGTCCAGTACGCGCCGGGAGATGACGTCACCATAACATTTCTGCGCGACGGCGAGCAACTGGACACGCGGCTCACTCTGGGCTCGCTGCCCAACTGATGCCGGCCACGGTTGACAGACAGCGCTCGCTCTGCGATGTTGACGGCAGGCCAGCCTGCTGTTACAAACAACCGCATGGCACAGACGGTGCTCGTCGTCGAAGATGAAAAGACATTGCTTGAAGCCCTGGCCTATAACCTTGTGCGCCAGGGTTATCGCGTGCTCACCGCCGCACATGGCAACGAAGCGCTGAAGATCGCGCGCCAAGAGCAGCCAGACCTGGTCATCCTGGATATCATGCTGCCGGGCATAGACGGCTTCGAGCTGTGTCGCATCTTGCGCAAAGAGATGAGTATGCCCATTCTCATGCTCACCGCCCGCGACGACGAGGTGGACAAGATCGTGGGCCTGGAAGTGGGCGCCGACGATTATATGACCAAGCCCTTTAGCATGCGCGAGCTGGTCGCCCGCGTTAGGGCCTTGCTTCGGCGCGTGCGGCTCGTCCGTGAAGAGCTGGCAGCCGCAGCTCCAGGGCCGTCAGGCGGCCCGTTGCCCAGCCATATTGTCGAAGTCGAAGAGACCATGACCTTCGGCGACCTGGAAATCGATCAGGCGCGCCGCGAAGTGCGCCTTGCCGGCACGCCGTTGCACCTCAAGCTAAAGGAGTTTGAGCTGCTGCTCTTCCTGGCTCGCAACCAGGGCGTCGCCCTCTCCCGCGATCTAATCCTCGATCGCGTCTGGGGCTGGGAGCACGACGGCTCCAGCCGCACCGTGGATGTTCATATCAGGTGGCTGCGCGAAAAGATTGAGCCCCAGCCCGGCCGCGCTCAGCGCATCATCACCGTGCGCGGCATCGGCTATCGCTTCGACGGTTAGCCACAACCTGCTTAGTTGAAGAAGTACCATGGGCCATGTTTCGTAGCATTCGCTGGCGAATAGCCGTCTCCTATACCGTGCTGATCCTCACGGCCATGTTTGCCCTGGCCTTCTTCCTCTCGCGCGTAGCGCGCCAGACCGCGCTGAACGATATGCAGGCCATGCTGCTCACCGATTCGCGCGCCGTCGCCGAAAACGTGCGCCCGCACTTGGCCGATCCCGGCGCCGCGGCCGATTTCGAGGCCATGGCCGCGCGCTGGTCTGAGTTGTTGAACAGTCGCATCACCATTTTGGACGCCGGGGGTGATCTGCTGGGCGAGTCGGAGGCGGCGAATACGCCGGTGAGTAACCACCTCCGTCGGCCAGAAATCCAGCAGGCGCTGGTCACCGGTGAGGGCGCCGCTGTGCGCAACAGCGAATCGCTGGGCGTAGTGATGGTCTACGCGGCGCAGGCCGTTACTGACCAGAACGACGAGCTGCTCGGCTTCGTGCGCCTGGCCCTGCCCATCGAGAGTGTGGAACGGCGTATCGACAATTTGCGCAACGCGCTGCTCTGGGCGGCGCTTATCACCGGTGGGCTGGCCGTGCTGCTTGCCATGATCATCGCCGAACGCACGGCGCGGCCCGTGCGCCGCCTCACCGCCGTCGCCGGGCGCATGGCGCAAGGCGACCTCGACGCCCGCCTGCTCATCTCCTCGCGCGATGAAGTGGCCCGTCTGGCGCACGCCTTCAACCACATGGGCGAGCAGCTTCGCGAGAAGGTGCTCACCCTGGACGAGCAGCGTAGCCGCCTGGCTACCGTTCTGGAGCTAATGGCCGACGGCGTGCTGATCACCGATCGCCAGGGCCGCGTGCGCCTGATCAATCCGGCGGCAGCCACGCTGCTCAACAGCAGCGAGGCCGAGGCCCTGGGCCAGACCTTTGCCCAGCTCGTGCGCCACTATCAGCTCATCGAAGTCTGGCAGCGCTGTCAGGAGACGGGTGAAGAACAGACCGAGACCGTGGAAATCGGGCAGCGCGATCTCTTCCTTCAGATAATCGTCACGCCGCTGCGCGAAGGGCGCGAAGGCAGCCTCATCATCCTACAAAACCTCACGCCTCTGCGCCGCCTACAGGTTGTGCGGCGCGATTTCATCAGCAACATTTCGCACGAGCTGCGCACACCGCTGGCTTCACTCAAAGCTGTGGTCGAAACGCTGCGTGAAGTAATTACCCACGACCCCGGCGCCGCCGGCCACTTTTTAGACAATGCCGAGCGCGAAGTGGATTCGCTGACACAACTGGTCCAGGAACTGCTGGAGTTGTCGCGCATCGAATCGGGCAAAGTACCCCTGCGCCTGGCGTCCACACCCGTCGCGCAGGCCCTTCTGCCCGCCGTCGAACGCATGCAGCCCGTGGCCGAGCGCAGCGGCCTGGAGCTGCGCGTGAGCCTGCCGGCCGATCTGCCTCCGGTGCTAGTCGACGCGGCGCGCATCCAACAACTGGTTTCCAACCTCGTGCACAACGCCATCAAGTTCACCCCGGCCCCCGGACACATCGAGCTCAGCGCCAAACATGATGCCGCCGCTAACAGCGTGCACGTGAGCGTTACCGATAGCGGTGTCGGCATCCCCGCCGTCGATCAGAGCCGCATCTTCGAGCGCTTTTACAAGGCGGACCGCGCGCGCAGCGGCGGCGGCACCGGCCTGGGCCTGGCCATTGCCCGCCACCTCGTCGAGGCCCACGGCGGACGCATCTGGGTGAAGAGCCGCGAAGGTAAGGGCAGCGTTTTCACCTTCTCTCTACCTGTTGCGGGCGCCGTAGAACCCGAATAACGCACTCCACATACCCGCGCGTCACCCCCCGGACCTCACCAACCCCGTTTCATGTTTTACGTAACGTTAACAAGACCATTGCGTAACCTTAACACGGATTTGAACGGTCGTTAAATCCCCCCGCCTACACTAGGCCTGTGTGTCAAGACAGGACTGATCCCTGCAGCGTAGCGACTAGCGTGCAACCCAACGTTGAATTCGTCGCCGGCTGTGGATCGGCCTGCTTCTTTGCGCATGAAGACAATACCTTACGCAATGGAGAAGAATCTTGAATCGTAAATACGCAAATCGCCCCGTACAGCCCCTCCTCACCTTCGCTTTCGTCTTGCTCCTCTTGCTCCTCACCGCCTGCGGCGGGCAAAGTACAGCAAGCCCACAACTACAGGAGCAGCCGGCCACAGAAAGCGCTACCAACCCACCGCCGGCTGCTACAGCAAGCCCGGTCGTGGAACCCACAGCCACAGCCGTCCAGCTTACCCCAGGCCAACTGCCGCCCGTCGATCCGCTCGCCGTGCAGGGAAACATCGTCACCGCCGGCAGCTCGACCGTCTACCCACTGAGTGAGGCAATGGCTGCGCGCTTTGAAGACGAAGGGTACGCCGGTCAGATTACCATCGACAGCATTGGCTCCGGCGCCGGTTTCGAACGCTTTTGTGTCGCCGGCGAATCGGACATCGCCAACGCCAGCCGCCCGATTAACGCTTCGGAAATCGAATCGTGCCTCAGCATTGGGCGCGAGCCCCTTGAATTTCGCGTGGGCACCGACGCCCTGGCCATCACCATCAGCACAGAGAACGACTTCGTTACGGACGTTACCCTCGACGAGCTGGCGCTGATCTTCTCGACCGCCGAAAGTTGGTCGGATGTACGCTCAGAGTGGCCCGCACAGCCTATCTTGCGCTACATCCCGGGCACCGATAGCGGTACTTTCGATTATTTCGTCGAGGAAATCTTCGACCAAAATCCGGAACCGATACTCAATGGCTCCAACCTGGAGCTCAGCGAAGACGATAATGTGCTCGCCCTGGGCGTTCTCGGCAGCCCCTACGCCATCGGCTTCTTCGGCTACGCCTACTATCAAGAAAACCGCAATCAACTCGATGTCGTCAGCATTGAGGGCGTCGAACCCAGCCAGGAAAATGTCGAGAACGGAAGCTATGCGCTGGCCCGTCCCCTCTTCATCTACTCCGACGCCAACGTCATGCAGCAAAAGCCGCAGGTCGCCGCTTTCATCAACTTCTATCTCACCTTCGTCAACGACGAAGTCATTCGCGTCGGCTATTTCCCCGCCAGTGACGAAGCGCTCGACCTGGCGCGCCAGGCGTGGCTTAGCGCAATGGCGCAGTAGTGAGCATAACAGCATTGAGGTCGAGAGATGGAACACATCGAACGAGCGGCGCGCGGTAGCGTGCGACAGGATGACGCGGCCCCTGTCCACGCCAACTTCCTTGCCAGCCGCCGTCGCCCCGGCGAGGCGCTAATCCGTACCTTCCTCTTCTTGTGTGGCGTCATTTCGGTTCTGACGACGGCAGGCATTGTATATGAGCTCGGCAGCGAATCGATGAACTTTTTCGCCCGTCGCATGTGGGAAAATACAAACAAGCGCCTGGTCGCCGCCATCGATGCCCAGACCACAACGTTTGAAGTCTCGGCGACGGGCGTTCCCCTCCGCGTGGGCGACACCCTGCGCCTCGGCGACGAGCTCATGCGCGTCACAGCAGCCGGCGGCGCCTTGCTGACGGTGGAGCGCGGCATAGAAGGAACGCATGCGGCGCACCACCAGGCCGGTCCGGACTTCGAGCGCGCCAATGAAGTTAGCCTCGTTGCCTTCTTCGCAGGCACACGCTGGAATCCCCAGATTGGGCAATTTGGCGTCTGGCCCCTGGTCACGGCCACGCTCCTTACCAGCGCCATCGCCATGCTCGTGGCCCTGCCCCTGGGCCTGGCTTCGGCCATATACCTCAGTGAATATGCCGGACACCGCGCGCGCAGCATCCTTAAGCCGCTGCTGGAACTGCTTGCCGGCATCCCGACGGTTGTGTACGGTTACTTTGCGCTCACCTTTGTCACGCCGCTTTTGCGCGCCATCCTCGGGCGAGATGTGGTGCAGATCTTCAATACTGCTTCCGCCGGTATCGTCGTCGGCATCCTGATTGTTCCCCTCGTGTCTTCGATGAGCGAAGATGCGTTGCATGCCGTGCCTCGCTCGTTACGCGAAGCGGCATACGCCGTCGGCGCCACGCGCCTGGAGGCCTCACTGCGCGTCGTCGTGCCCGCCGCCTTCTCCGGTATTACGGCAGCCTTCGTTGTCGCCATCTCGCGCGCGGTGGGAGAGACAATGGTTGTCGCCATTGCCGCCGGCGCAGGGCCCAAATTCACCTTTAACCCTCTACAATCCGCCGAGACCATGACCGGGCACATCGTGCGCATCAGCGGCGGCGACTTGAGCTACAACTCTATCGACTACAATAGCATTTTTGCCCTTGGCTTCCTGCTCTTCTTGATGACCCTTGGCCTAAACCTGATCAGTCGCCGCGTCGTATCGCGCTTTCGAGAGGTTTACGAATGAGCAATAGCCAACTTCGACTTATCACAGAAGCCCCTGAAAGCGGCTTCCCTACTGGTCCCGAACTTCTAGCGCAGCGCCGCCGCAAGCGCCGCGGCGGCCTGCTCTGGCGCTTCGCCTTCCAGACAGCGACAATCACCGCCATGCTTGCCCTCACTGCCCTTTTTTACACCATCCTCAACCAGACTTTTGGCCTGGCGGCGGTCGTTAACGCCGTCGAGCCAGAGGCGCTGGTTCAGACGTACCGCGAAGCGCATGGCCTTGCCGCCCCCGAAGGCGCGGCGGGTCAACAACCAGAACTCGACGAACTGCCCACCGAAAGCCTTGTGCGCATACTCGCCGATCACATTTCCATTGGCGTGGGGCGACGGCTAGAGCGGGAACAACGTTTCTTCGATAGCTATCTCGTCTTCGAGCGCACGGAAGACTATCTTGCCGCCTGTCGCAGTGCGGCGCCGCCTGCCGGCTGCACCCTGCCCGCGCGCGGCCATCACGATATCTACCAGCTCGTTCTGGAGCGTGTTGTCCAACCGGACGTCGTGCGCACATGGTCCCTGGCCGATTCGCTCTTGCGCCGCGACGCTATCGAGCAGGAAATGCATACGGATTACCCGCAGGCTCATCTCGAGTTCCGCAGTTGGCTCACGTCCACGTTCATCGTGAGTGCGCAGAACCCACAGCCCGAGATAGCCGGCGTGCGCACTGCTATCCTCGGCTCCCTTTGGGTCATTCTTATCACCGTAATCTTTTCGTTTCCCATAGGCGTGGGCGCGGCCGTCTATCTGGAAGAATACGCCGCCGACACCCGCATCAATCGGCTCATCCAAACCAACATCAACAACCTGGCGGCAGTGCCATCTATTGTCTACGGTATGCTGGGTCTCGCCATCTTCGTCCGCACGCTAGAGACGTTCACCAGCGGCGCCACATTCGGCGCCGCCGACCCCACCACGGCCAACGGCCGTACGATTCTTTCGGCGGGTCTCACACTCGGTCTGCTCATCCTGCCCCTGATTATCATCAACGCGCAGGAGGCGATTCGCGCCGTCTCCCCCTCCTTGCGCCATGCCGGCTTTGCCCTGGGCGCCACGCGCTGGCAAACTGTCTGGTCCCATGTCCTGCCCAACGCGCTGCCCGGCATCCTCACCGGCTCCATCCTCGCCATCTCCCGCGCTATCGGCGAGACGGCGCCTCTGGTCGTGGTAGGGGCCTCAACGTTCATTACAATAGATCCCAGCGGCCCCTTCTCCAAATTCACCACATTGCCCATCCAGATATACCAGTGGACAACCCGTCCACAGGGCGATTTCCGCAATATTGCCGCCGCAGCCATCATCGTCCTGCTCACGCTGCTGCTCAGCATGAATGCCGGCGCGGTGCTACTGCGCAACCGTTTCGGCAAGAGGTTAACATGATGCATGCACAGGCTGAAAGGCCATCCCTTTCTCGTGAAATAATCCCGCCCGCAGCGCAAGCGGCGGCCATCGAAGCCCGCGATCTTTCCGTCTATTACGGCGATTTCAGAGCTATCAAGGATGTAAACTTGCGCTTCCAACGCCACAAGATTACGGCGCTGATCGGCCCCTCAGGCTGTGGCAAAAGCACGGCGCTGCGCTCGTTCAACCGCATGAACGACCTGATCCCCGGCGCCGGCGTCAAGGGCAGCGTCTTGCTCCACGGCAAGAACGTTTACGACGCTGATGTTGACCCGGTCGAAGTCCGCCGCCGTGTCGGCATGGTCTTCCAAAAACCAAACCCGTTCCCAAAGAGCATCTACGAAAACGTTGCCTGGGGCGCGCGCATAAACGGCTATCGCGGCAACCTCGACGAACTGGTCGAAGCTTCCCTGCGTCAGGCTGCCTTATGGGACGAAGTGAAAGACAAGCTGCCGCAAAGCGGGCTGTCGCTGTCCGGCGGCCAGCAGCAGCGTCTGTGTATCGCGCGCGCCATTGCTGTCAGGCCCGAAATCATCCTCATGGACGAACCGGCCTCGGCCCTCGACCCCATGGCCACGCTGCGCATCGAAGAGCTCATCCAGGAGCTCAAAGAGAGATACACCATTCTCATCGTCACACACAACATGCAGCAGGCAGCCCGCGCCTCCGATTACACCGCCTTTTTTAATGTAGATCAAAGCCGCGCCGGTTATCTTGTCGAATACGGACCCACAAAGCAGCTATTTACCAATCCGCTGCACGAGATGACTGAGCAATACATTACTGGGCGTTTCGGATAAAACAGTACCAACGTCGCAGAGAAGTGTTAGAATAGATGCCAGTGGGCGTCCTGGATTGCTCATCCTGCCTCAGCAGTTGCCTTGATAAAGGAACGGAAAATGTCGCGCATCGTTTTCGATAAAGAGCTGCAAAAATTGCTGGATCGGCTCCTGGTGCTCGGCAGCGCCGTGGAGCAGAACGTCGTGGCTGCGGTCGCCGCCCTGACGCAGCGCGACGATGTGGCGGCGCGCAAAATCATCCAGGCCGACCATCTCATCAACGAGGAGCAGATGGCTCTCGAAAACGATAGCCTGGTCTTGCTGGCCACGCAGCAGCCCCTGGCTACGGATCTGCGCATCCTGGCCTCGATCATCGCCATCGCCACCGAGCTGGAGCGCATGAATGACTACGCAAAGGGCATCGCCAAGATCGGGCTGCTCACAGCCGAAGGCGACCTGCTGGGCGCAGCGGATATCCTGCCGCACATGGCGCAGAAAGCGCGCGATATGCTGCACCGCGCGCTGCAGGCCTTCGTCGACCGCGACGTGGCCGCGGCCTACGCGATCCACGAAGAGGACGACGAAGTGGACGCCCTCTACAATCGCGCTTACGAACAGCTCGTCGCCGAAATCACCGCCGACGCCAGCATCATGGATCAGGCTACCCACCTCTTGTGGGCCGCGCACAACTTGGAGCGAACGGCTGACCGCGTCAGCAATATCTGCGAGCGGGTCATCTTCACAGCGACCGGCAAGATCGTCGAAATGCCGGAAGAGACCGAAATCGTCTACCCTCAAGAGTAGCCCATTTTCAGCCCAACCAGCGCTTCCTCCCACGCCTGCCAGATAGGCGTCGCTTGCCGGCGCCCCCCACTTGTGCCAGAATCCCAGCGCGTTGTGAGTCTCCCGACCAAAGAGGTAGGCAAGATGCACATTCTGGTAACCAACGACGACGGCGTGCAAGCGCCTGGCTTGCTGGCGTTGGCTCAGGCCATGAAGCCGCTGGGCAAAGTCACCATCCTCGCTCCCAATCAGAACTGGACGGCCGGCGGTCATGTCAAGACACTGCACCGCCCGCTGCGCGTGCGCCATGCGCGCCTGGACGACGGCGCCGCGGCCCTGGCCAGTGACGGCGCGCCTTCCGACTGTGTGGCCCTGGCTATGTTGGGCCTGGTAGAAGAGAAGATCGACCTGGTAGTCTCCGGCATCAACCCCAACGCCAACCTCGGTCACGACATCACCTACTCCGGAACGGTCACCGCCGCCATGGAAGCCGTGATTCACGGCATCCCCGGCATCGCCTTTTCCCTTGATTCACCCGGAGGCGCCCCCGAGGAGCTAGATTTCAGCAGCGCAGCGGAGATTGCCCGGCGCGTTGTGCGCGCCGTGCAGCGCCAAGGCGCTGCGGCCAATCTTCTGCTCAACGTCAACATCCCCTACGGGCCTGCTGCCGAATTAAATGGCATGCGCGTGACGCGCCAGGGTCTGCGCGTCTATCGCGACAAGCTCGACGCGCGCCTCGACCCGCGCGGCCGGCCCTATTACTGGATCGGCGGCGAGTGGCCCGGCGGCGTGCCCGACGAAGGCACCGACATTGGCGCCCTCGCCGATGGTTACGTCTCGATCACCCCCATCCAGCTCGACCTGACAGATTGGCCGCGCCTGGAGGCCTTGCGCGGCTGGGATTGGGAATAAATGAGTTACGCGCCCCAGGTAGCCCGTGACCTCAACCTGCGGCCGGCCCAGGCCGCCTCGGCGATTGCCCTGCTAGACGAAGGCAATACCGTCCCCTTCATTGCCCGCTACCGCAAAGAGACCACCGGCAGCCTGGACGAAGAACAGATCCGGGCCATTGGCCAACGCCTGGCCGCGCTGCGCGCTCTCGACGAGCGCCGCGCCGTGGTTCTCAACTCTATTGCCGGGCAGCAACGGCTAACGCCGGAGCTGCAGCGGCGCATTGCGTCGGCGCAAACGATGACCGAGCTAGAAGACCTCTACCAGCCCTATAAGCCCAAACGCCGCACGCGCGCCGGTGTCGCGCGCGAGCAGGGCCTGGAACCCTTAGCCCGGCTCATTCTAGACCAGGTGCAGGGGTCTGAGACGGTCGAAGAACTCGTGCGCCCCTTTGTCAACGAACAGGCGCCTACCGTGGAAGCGGCCCTTTCCGGCGCGCGTGACATCGTCGCCGAAGCCATCGCCGACGACGCCGAAGTGCGCGGGCACACGCGCGAGAAAGCGCTGCGTTGGGGCCTGCTGCAGTGCGAGCGCCTGGCTAACGCCGCCGACGAGCGTGGCGTCTACAAGCTCTATTACGACTTCGAAGCCAACGTCGAGCGCCTGCGCC
Organism: uncultured Ardenticatenaceae bacterium; assembly: GCA_964384155.1. Lineage (GTDB taxonomy): Bacteria > Chloroflexota > Anaerolineae > Promineifilales > Promineifilaceae > JAAYYY01. Next base: position 35,024 of record CAYLJW010000006.1, on the reverse strand, counting down.
CGCACCAGGTTCTGGCCATCAATCGCGGCGAAGCAGAAAAGGTGCTGCGCGTCAGGCTAGACATCGCCGAGCGCGACTGGCAACTGGCCGTGAACGCGGTCTACAGGCCGCACTTTCGCTCGCCGCTTGCCGGCCAGCTCCAGGAAGCAATCAGCGACGCGGCCCAGCGCCTGCTGCTGCCGGCCATCGAGCGCGACGTGCGCCGCCGGCTAAGCGAGCAGGCCGAACAACACGCCATTGCCGTGTTTGCCGAGAATTTGCGCAATTTGCTGCTGCAGCCGCCGCTCAGCGGCCATACCGTGATGGGCATAGACCCCGGCTACCGCACCGGCTGTAAGCTGGCCGTGGTCGACGCCACGGGCCGCGTGCTGGCCACAGACAGCATCTTGCCCCATGCCCCGCACAACCGGCGCCGCGAAGCCCTGGCGCGGCTAACCGGTCTGGCACTCAGGCACCACGTGTCGCTCATAGCCATTGGCAACGGCACAGCTTCGCGCGAGACCGAGCAGCTGGCGGCTGAGCTTATCGCCCAGCTCCACGGCCCGCCGCATCATCTCACCTGTCATTACCTCATCGCCAACGAGGCCGGCGCCAGCGTCTATAGCGCCAGCCCCCTGGCGCGCGCCGAGCTGCCGGACCTCGATGTCACCTTGCGCGGCGCTGTGTCCATTGCTCGCCGCGTGCAGGACCCTCTAGCAGAGTTGGTGAAAATCGATCCGCGATCGATCGGCGTGGGCTTATACCAGCACGATGTCAATCAAAAAGCGCTTGCCGAGTCCCTGCAATGGGTCGTGGCCTCGGTGGTCAATCGCGTTGGCGTCGACGTGAATACGGCGTCTCCCGCCCTGCTCAGCCATGTGTCGGGCATTGGGCCTAAATTGGCCGCCAACATTGTGGCGCACCGCGATCAGCACGGCTCCTTTCGCTCGCGGCAAGAGCTGCTGCAAGCGCAGGGCATGGGCCCCAGGACGTTCGAGCAAGCCGCCGGCTTCCTGCGCATCCGCGATGGGGCGAACCCGTTGGACACCACCGCCATCCATCCCGAGAGCTACACCATCGCCCAGGCCCTGCTGCGGCGCGCCGGCCTCACGGGCCAGGAAGAGCCCCACGAGCGTGAAGCGGCGCTCAATGCCCTGCACGCCAACGTAGGCCTCGCAGCGCTCGCCGCCGCGCTGGGCGCCGGCGTACCGACCTTAAAAGACATTTTCGAGCAGCTTATGCGCCCCGGCCGCGATCCCCGCGAAGATGCGCCCGCGCCCATTCTGCGCAGCGACATTTTGCAGATTGAAGACCTGCGTCCAGGCATGCGCCTGAAAGGCACAGTGCGCAACGTCGTGGATTTCGGAGCCTTTATCGACATTGGCCTTAAGAACAACGGTCTGCTGCATCGCAGCCAAAAACCGCGCCATGTCGAGCTCGCCGTCGGCGACATTGTGGACGTGACCATCCTCTCCGTAGAGGCCGAGCGCGGACGCATTAGCCTGGGCTGGACCCAGGCAGACTGACCAATCCAGATCCCGTACCCTCGTACTGATCTAGTCAAAACAAATGACCCTTTCGCGGGCGACCCTTGGCGCTATAGTGAGAGGACTGTTCAAGTCACCAGAGTACCATGAAAGGAGATAGAAATGAGAGTAAGTGAAATGCTGCGCACACACCCTCATCAGCACGCATTGCAAGTTAATCAGGAAACCCTTGAGGAATGCATCGAAGCCTGTGTTAGCTGCGCCCAAACGTGTACCGCCTGCGCCGATGCCTGTCTGGGTGAAGAGATGGTCGACCACCTCGTGACTTGCATCCGGATGAACCTGGACTGCGCCGACATCTGCGCCGCAACTGGCAGGGTCTTGTCGCGTCAGACCCATCCGAATTGGGACATCTTGCGTAAGCAGCTTGAAGCTTGCGCCATGGTGTGCAACGCTTGCGCCGATGAATGCGAAAACCACGCCGACATGCATGAACATTGCCGCGTGTGCGCCGAAGAGTGTCGCCAATGCGCAGAAGCCTGCCGTCGCTTACTGGCGTAAACTCGGGCTGACGACATGTTCTTTTAGATTTGAAGGAGAACTGGTTATTGGTTTGCCGCTTCGCCCTCGACGGTTAGCGCGGCGCGTCGGAATAGCTCGCCATTCACCCACAGTTCCAGCGTATAATCCCCGACCTGGAAGCCCTCCGGCGGCTCGTAATAGATCCAGCCGGGCCCATCATCGCCATAAGCCCACAGCTCGTTGCCGCCGTTCACGATATCGCCATTACGGCGCCAGATCCAGGACCACGACATGCCTTCGACCATCCGATCATAGTCGAACGTGGCGTAAATTGTGTAAAAGCCCTCGCCAAAGACGCTGCGCGGCGCTACCGGTTTGTAGTTTTCGTTAATTTCGGTAGAGAAAACAAGGGGGGTAATGGTCGTGTCTGGAAGCAGCTCCTCAGTCGGCTCCACACTGTTGAACTGCTCGGGCAACATGGGCGTCAGCGTGAGCCCGTCGGGAAGCGTGCGGTCCACGGGCAGCAGCATCGAGTTCGATAGGGCCGTGGTCGTGCTGATATCGCCGGCGAGGGAGCTGTGGAAGAAGGAATCTGGCTGCTCACTGTCGAACGCCAGCACCGGGATGGCGGCGTTAGCAGCCTCCACCGGCTTAGCCTTGGACAGCACTGCCACGCGCAGCGAGTTATCGGCAGGCTCCTGAGAGGTGTAAGCCATGGTAACCCCGCCCACTAGCAGCACGGCGATGAGCGCCCAGAAATAGCCCTGAAGTCGCTTTTCGGCTTGCTGTCTTTGAAAGAAATAGGGCGACCGCTTCGACTGGCGCCAGGCGCTAACAATCTTCGCGAGCGTAAACAGAACAAGGATTGCAAACACGCCCCCTAACCAAGGCAGCGTCGTTCCATTTACTAGAACAGTGAGATCCAAATGTATCCTCTTCCCTCGATCCTTATAAATCGGCACGAATTATATCAAAGCGCCTGTCGCCAACAAGTTCCGTCCCATTTTTGGGGGATTTGCCACCGAATTGCCGCCGAATTGTCGCTGCGGCGGCACCTTTTCCAGAGTGAAACAGACGTTGGCTGCTTAGGGCCATTACCTTAAAATAAGCTGAGAAGCTTAACGAGGCGCCGCCTGGAGCATAAAATCTACACCTGTTTACACTGGGCAGCCAAATTAGAGTGCCGATGATACGTGTCGAGGGCTTGGTCAAAAATTATGGCATGCTGCCCGTGCTGCGTGGCGCATCCTTGCATGTGCGGCCGGGCGAATTTGTCACCTTGGTCGGTTCCAACGGCGCGGGCAAAACCACTCTGCTGCGCATTGTGGCCACCCTGTTGCGCGCCACGGCCGGCACAGTTCATGTAGGCGGCTGGCCGCTGCCGCAGCATGCCGACAAGGTCCGCCGCCATCTGGGCCTCGTGTCGCACCATGCGCTGCTGTACGGCGACCTGACGGCCGCCGAGAACCTGAGCTTCTTTGCCCGCCTCTACGATCTGCCAGACGCCGAAGAGCGTGTGCAGGCGGCGCTGCGCACCGTCGGTTTGTTAGCCCGCCAACGCGACGCCGTCCGCACCTTTTCGCGCGGCATGACGCAGCGGCTCACCCTGGCGCGCGCCACGCTGCACGAACCCGAAGTACTGCTCTTCGACGAGCCGTACACCGGTCTGGATCAGGAAGCGTCGCGCCTGCTGGACGATCTGCTGCGCCAGGAGCAGGCGCGCGGCCGCACCATCCTCATGATTACGCACGACCTGGTGCAGGGCCTGAACCTGTGCGACCGCATCGCCATCCTCAACCGCGGCAAGGTCGTCGCCGACCTGGAGCGCGATGCGCTCAGCACCGCCGACTTTCTCGACTACTACGCGACGATAACCAGGAGCTGACTTGAGCAACAAAGAGGCCGCCGTCACCGACAGAACAGCCAGTTCCGATACGCCACGTTCCGCAGGGTTCAGAGCTTATTTCAACGCCGTCAAAGCCATTATCTGGAAAGATCTGGTCATCGAGCGCCATACGCGCCAGGCGCTAAGCATCATGATCGTCTTTTCCATCGCCGCCGTGATCGTCTTCAACTTTGCCCTGGAGCTGCGCCTCGACGCCGCGCGCAACGTGGCTACCGGCCTGCTATGGATCGTCATTTTGCTCGCCGGCACCCTGGGCCTGAACCGCTCTCTGGCTAACGAGCAAGAGAATCACAGCATGGAATCCGTGCTCATGGCCCCCATCGACCGCAGCGCCATCTATCTGGGAAAGGTTGCCAGCGTCACGCTCTTCGTCTTAATGCTGGAGGCCGTTCTGCTGCCGCTGTTCATCGCCTTTTTCAACCGGCCATATTGGCGGCCCCAGGTGATTCTGATCATTGTTTTGGGTACAATTGGCTACGTGGCGGCCGGCGTCCTGGTGTCGTCGATGTCCATCCAGACACGGTCCCGCGATGTGCTGCTGCCTGTGCTGCTGCTGCCTCTTTCACTGCCTTCTGTTCTGGCAGCGGCGACGGCGGCGTCGGCCTATATGTTTCCGGAGCTGCCGCCCTGGAACGAAGTGCAGACGCCCATCGCCCTGGTGGTAGCCTTTGACGTGCTGATGCTCACAGCAGGCTTCCTTACTTACCATTTTGTCGTAGAGGAGTAACAGGATGACACAAGCAAGGCTAGAGCGCACTTCGCGGTTTTTCAACTGGGCCGCGATCATCATGTTCCTGGTGTGCCTGTTTATGATCTTCACCTTTGCACCCACGGAGCGCACCATGGGTCATGTCCAGCGCATCTTCTACTTTCATGTCGGCTCCGCCTGGGTCGCGGCTATCGCTTATTTCGTCGCCGTGCTGGGCGGCGTCATGGTCCTGCGCCGCCCCAGCCGCACCTGGGACACCATTTCCATGGCCTCCGTGGAAATCGGTCTGGCCTTTACCACGATGACCATTGTTAGTGGCTCCGTGTGGGGCCGGCCGGCGTGGAATACGTGGTGGATCTGGAGCCCGCGCCTCACTTCCATCACCGTCATGTGGCTTGTCTACGTCGCTTACTTCATGTTGCGTGGGGCCATCGAAGACGAGGAAAAGCGCGCGCGCTTCGCCGCCGTCTACGTCATCGCCGGCTTTGTTACCGTGCTCATCACCTATCTCAGCATTCGCTTCTTGCGCGATATCCATCCCGTTTTAATTGGGCAAGCCAGCATCGACGCGCAGGGCTTGCAAGAGTTTTCCGGCGGCCTGGAGTCGGCGCGCATGGGCATCACGCTCACGGTGGCCACCATCACCTTTAGCGTGCTCTACGTGGCCTGGCTGCTGAACCGCCTCCGCCTGCAGCGCATGCTGGACGAAGCCAACGAGCTAAAAATGCGCGTCATGGGCCGCCTGCAAGGCAGCTAAGGAGCGTTCACCATGCCCGACAATTTCGATCCCGCCCGTTTCAACGACTTCTTGCTGCTGGCCTATGGCGTCATGTGGCTCGTCTTCATCATCTATGTGCTCAACCTGGCCAACAAGCAGCGCAACGTACAGCAGGAGATCAAGCTGATGCAGCGCCTGTTAGAAGAAGATGAGCGCGACAGCCGGACCTGACCTGGATCAAACAGCAATGCCGCTTCGGAGCTAAACTTAAGGCATGCTACACGCCACTCCTTTCAAGTCGATGACCCCTGCGCAGCGTCTGGCGGCGCTTATCGCCGTCGCTGTCGTGATCATCATCATCGCCGGCAGCCTGATGGGCCGTCCCGCGCCGGGCGACGGCTTTAGCTTCGGCATTCAGAACCAGTCATTCGTGGTCCTGGCCATTCTGGCCTTTGCCGGAGGCCTGCTCAGTTTTGCCTCGCCCTGCACGCTGCCCATCCTGCCTGCCTACTTTGCCTTCGCCTTCCAGAGCGGGCGCAAACAAATCGCGGCCAACACCATGGCGTTTATGCTCGGCCTGGGCCTCATGTTCAGCTTACTGGGCGCCGGCGCCTCGGCCATCGGCAACTTGCTGAATCAGAGCGCCGACCTGCTATTGCTCCTGGGCGGAAGCTTCATCGTCGTCTTCGGCGCCATGAGCCTGATGGGCAAAGGCTTTAGCGGCTTCGTTCAGGAAGAGTCGGCGCGCAACGACAGCCTGGGCGGCTCCTTTGTCTTTGGCCTGACCTTTGCCGTGGGCTGGACAAGCTGCACCGGCCCCATTCTCGGCGCGGTGCTTACCCTGGCGGCCACGTCAGGCTCTGTCTGGCGCGGCGTCATGCTGCTGTTCATCTACACCCTGGGTCTGGGCCTGCCCTTGCTGCTGGTCTCCACGCTTTTTGGTCGCGCTAGCCGCCAGAGCCTCTTCTGGCGCATCTTGCGCGGCAAGGGCCGCACGGTTGCCATCTCGCGCCTGCTCATCGGCGGGCTCTGGGCCCTGCTCATCTGGCGCATTCTGCTCGCCGTCGCCAACTTTGCGCTAAGCCCCTCCAACACGCTGGCGGCGCGCCCGTTGCAGCCATGGCAGTCGCTGGCCATCCTGGGAATCGCCGCGCTCGGCGTCGTGCTGTGGATTGTAACCGGCCGCGAGCGTGGCCCGCTCACCCTGCACCTGCACTCAACCCAGATTATCAGTGGGCTGCTCTTCATCGCCCTCGGCTTACTGATGATCAGCGGCGTCCTGGCTTACTTCAACAGCCTCATTCCGCCCGACCTGGCTATCTGGTTCGCCGGTATTGAAGAGTGGCTGATCAAGCTCGTAAGTTAAGATGACGCCCCTGCCGCAAACCCCGCCCTCTGCTGAAGCGAACGACGGCGCGCCCTTGCCGCAGCGCAGCCGGCTGCTGCGTGCGCTGCTGCTGGCCATCGGCGTTTTGTCGCTGGCCGCCGCCTTTGTGCTGGTGCTCTACGGCAGCCGCTTCTTTGCCGGGGCCGAACTGGACGCGCAACAACAGGCCTCGCAGCTTGAGTCGCTGGCCCAGGGCCCGGCACGCACGGTGGCCCCGCCCATTAACATCGGTGCGCCGCCGCAGCCGGGCGAAGCAGCGCCGCCATTTCTTCTTACCGACATGTATGGCGACGATGTCTCACTGGCCGATTTCCGCGGGCAGCCGGTGATCATTAACTTCTGGGCAACCTGGTGTGCGCCCTGCATTTTTGAAATGCCTGAGCTGCAGGCCGCCTATGAACAGCACCAGGAAGACGGCCTGGTGGTACTGGCCCTGAACCGCGATCAGGCGCCGCAGACCGTGGGCGACTTTCTGGCCAACGATCTCTCCGTCGCGCTCACCTTCCCCGTTTTATTGGATGAACACGCCGTCGTCGCCGACAGCTACGGCATCCTCAACATGCCCACCACCTACTTCGTCGACAGCCAGGGCCGGGTCAGCGCCGTCCATCGCGGCCCGCTCACCCTGGAGCAAATCACCACCTATCTGGACGCCATGTCCTGATTTCCTGCCTATCACAGCCCCCCGCCCCACTACCTGGCGAGCGCCAATCCACTTAATTTCTCTGGCAGATTTTGCCCTCAGCACCTGAATATTGACAGATACTTGCTTACCCTTTATGCTATTTTTGAGCGTGGCACTCGCTGCACCGCCTGCCTGTTAATTTCATTCCAGCACTGTCACTATCATTAAGAAGACTCGTCCGGGCCACTGCTGCCATCATGCCTAAATGATTGGAGGCCAATGTGGGGAAAGTCGACGTTCCCCTCGTACTGGGAAAAGCTGCCGAAGAATTAGCAGAAACCGTACCCAACCAGGTACTCTGCCAAGATGCTTACCAAACGCTAACTGCTCGGGATGTACACAACCAGGCGCTGTTCCTGGCGCGTGCATTACTGAATCGCGGCTTTGGCCCCGGTCAGGTAGCCGCCTTACTCCTCCCCGGCCGCGCTGAAACGTTGTCGGCAACGGTAGGGGTGACGCGCACAGGCGCCTTAGCCGCTCTGCTGCTGCCCGATTATGGCGTGGAAGAACTTCCCAGAATCCTATCTCTAGCGCCGCCAGATTGGCTCTTCTTTGCGCCAGAACACAGCAGGGAAGCGGCCGCCATTGCTGCCGCCTTCCGTCCTAAACTGGTGGCCTTGCAACCAAGCGACCACCCCGAGCTTGAAGAGGTATTGCCCTGGGCCCGGCTTCTCGAGGAAGGCGCCCTTGGGCAGACCTCATTGCCCGTCGTTACTCCTAACCACGATGCCGTCATCCTGTTCACATCCGGCAGCACCGGCAGCCCAAAGGCGCTTATCCGTACCCACAATAGCGCCATGTCCCACGGCCGTCTGCTAAACGAATACAGCCATTTTGGGCCGGGCGCCACGATGAGCTTTCGCCGCTTTCGCTACGAAGACGTCTGCCAGCTACTCGTCAGCGGCGGCGCTTTGTTGATTGCCGACCCGACTGATACAGCAACCTGGCATGCACTAGACGCCGACCAGAGAACCACTCACTTCTATGGCGTCGCCAGCGACCTGGAAATTTGGGTATCGCAGGTACAACGGGGAGCGGTTACCCTGAACGGACTGCAGCAAATTATCGTCGGAGGTATGGCCACCCCACTAGAGCTGGCAAGGCGCGCCCACACTCTATTAGGCAGATCGCCGCTGCGCATGTTTGGCACGATGGAGACAGGACTGTTGGCGGTGAACGACGGAAGGCCAGAATTGCCCCACGAATCCATCGGCTTACCGGTGGCGGGTAAGGAACTGCAATTGCTAAACGATGGCCAGCGCATCGCACGGGGCGAGGTGGGTGAGCTGGCTGCACGACCGCGCGGCGAGCTGGAACTAGGTTTCGCGCGCGGTTACGCCGGCGCCACGCAGTCACCCTGGAAAGACGGCTGGATCTATACGGGCGACCTGATGGTCTCTGATGAACACGGCCATCTGTACATTGTAGGCCGGCGTTTCGAGACCATTAACGTGGGCGGATACAAAGTCTACGCCCCTGAAGTAGAACGAGTTCTAAGCCAGCATGCTGCCGTCGCCGACGTTGCCGTCGTGGGCCAGCAAGACGAGCGACATGGACAGCGTTTGCTGGCCTACGTTGCCTTGAAGTCAGGCCATACGGTCGGCGCCAGGACATTGCGCGCCCACTGTCGTACCCATCTGGCCGCCCACAAAATTCCCCGGCGTATCCTGTTCGTGGATCGGCTGCCGCGCACGGCCACCGGCAAAGTGGACAAAGCAGCATTACAGGGAGAACCGGCGGCGACAGTAAGAGACACGGTGTAACCATCAAGTAAGTTGAGAGGCAGTGATTGCACTGCAAAGGAGGTCGTCATGGGTGGAGGAAAAGGCGGCGGCTCGTCGTCCAAAGTAGAGGTCATCAACAGCGGCACAACCAACGTCAATAGCTCCAGCATTGTGGATATCGTGGGCCTGGACGATATCAATATGCGCACCGAACTCGTAGTACCCGATCCCATTCGCACTGAGAACCTGAGCCGAAACGAGATTGCAGTCGTGGAGCCGGTGACCATTCGCAGCGACAGCAATAGTCGCACGGAGCTGGCCATAACGGAGCCCATCGTTACCGACAGCACCAACCGCATGGCCTTAGACATTCGACCCCTGGTGGTGGATTCCTGCATGCGCATCGAATTTGGCGCCATTCCGCCAATGCATATTCATCAGCCTTACTACCGGCATTTCGGTATTACCCTCTTCGGCATGGAGATCCTCGGCTTCAACATGAGCGGTGAAGAGCAGTTCATTGTCACCGCGCCATCCGAAAAGCCGCGGGTTGTAGGCGCCCGGCCAGGCGCAGGTCAGCGCCACAGACAGGAGGCCGGTCGCAGCGAAACTGCCCAGTCTCGCGCTCGCGGTTCGCGAGATAGTTTCAGTCGCGAGTCCAGTGGGCGCCTAAGAATCCACCTTAAATCATAGGAACTCGCGACATGGCTAAGCAACGGTTACCAGACTACGATCTACTGGATATGCCTGAAGACCGTCCCCTTGTGCTTTCGGGGCCTCCGGGCACGATGAACACAACCATACGTGTGCACAATCCTGGCCAACAGCGCGTTATCGTACGAGACGCTCACATTCGCGGCGTCGTTACCCAGCCCTTGGCCCCCATCGTGCTCCGGCCCGGTCAGTCGCGCGTGATGCCAATCAGTCTGGCGCTCGATCCACACCTGCCTCCCGGAGAATATCAGGCCGAAGTGCAAGTCGCCGGCTACACGCGACAGGCTGTGATTCACGTGGCGGAGAATATCGACCTGCACATCGCTCCCTCACCTGTGGTGCTCGAAAATCGGCCAGGCGCGCGCTTGCACAAAACCGTCATCTTCAGCAACCTGGGTAACGTACCTCTCACCATCGGACAAATCGGCCCGGTACTAGTGGAAGACGAGCTGATCGAGTGCCGCGCCGGGCGGGCAGTGCTGAAGAAAAGCATCGACACGATAGAAACCGTCGATCAGTTCTACGTGGAAATGCTGCGCGAGATACGCGACGTCGTCGACCACATCGGCTTCCTGCGCGTCCGCATTCCCTCGGCGCCCCTGGAGTTAGCGCCTGGCGCGACCAAGGCCCTGGAGCTGGAAATCCTCGTGCCTGATAAGCTAGACTACCGCACGCGCTATCGAGGCGCAGCAGCCATTTACACCAGCGACCTTAGCTTTGCAATCGTCCCCGTGCCAGGCATTCGTGATCAGCCGCCAGATTACGACGAAAAAAGGCCCGAATAACGCGTTCAGTAAATGAAGGAAACTGTAATCAAAGGAGGATAACGATGCTCCGAGACAGCTATTCGCCGCGTAATAAGTATCGCCGCGAGCAAGATCGCCGCCCCACCGGGGGCATGGTACAGCAGTGGAGCGACATGTATAAGAATTACATGGGCGATATGGCCCAGATGTGGCAAGAGGCGTTGTCACCGCTCACCGAGATGATTGCCCCTGGCGCTTCATCGACCCGCCCTGGCGCAAAGCGCCGTGGCTATAGCCGGCACGAGCACGGTCGGCACAGGCACCGCCACCCCCACCACCATCACCATCACGACTGCCACTACCACGACTGTAGAGACAACTGTAGTGATGATTATTGCCACTGTATCTGTTGTATCGGCGACGCTGACCTGGCTATCTATGCCCACCTGGGCGAACGGCGCGTTGTGCCCATCGAGATTGAGAATAGCCGCCGCCGTGAGCGCGAAATTCGCCTGGAGTTAAGCGCCTGGTCTTCGCGCGGCGGTCGCCGAACTAACATCGGCGGCCAGATCATTCCACCGGCAGAATTCACCCTTGCCCCCTGTGAGCGTCGCGAAGTCCTAATTGTGGTTAACGCCCTGAGCGATGACGCCAACGCCACGTTCGGAACCGCCGTGCGCGATGTGGAGGGCCAGGATGGGGAAGAAAAGCAGTCCGCGCTGAATGAACGCGAACAGCGAGAGCAACGCCAACGCACACCAGACGTAGACGAATGCGAAGTCTACTATGCCGATCTGCGAGTTGAGGGTTGCGACATTCGACCCGTTCGCCTTGCCCTGGTACTGCTACCTCGCGATTGTGATCCCTACGAGATCGATTGCCGCTGTGGCTGCTGCTGAAGCGCGTGGGCCGGCGCCCACAGCTGAGCCAGCTGCCGCAGGGCATATGCCGGCAGAACTGCTCAAGCAATACTTAACCGACTGTCGCGCCCTCGTTATGGCGCAGGTAGAGCAGATTGTACCGACCGGTCGCTACAGGCCCATTCTCTATGAGCTGATACTCGATTACCCGATGCGTGGAGGTAAAGCCTTTCGACCTTCCCTTTGCATCGCTGCCTGTCGCGCCATGGGCGGCAGGCTTCACGAGGTGCTGCGCACCGCCGCGGTTCTGGAACTCTACCACAACGGTTTCTTAATACATGATGATGTAGAGGATGGTTCACTCTTAAGACGCAGCGAACCCACCCTGCACCGTGATTACGGGTTACCCATTGCCGTCAACGTGGGCGACGGCATCTTCGCTATCTGCTTACAGCCACTACTAGACAACATGGAGCTCTTGGGTCTGGGCAAGGCCTTGCGTATCATGCAAATCGTGGCGCGCATGGTGCGCGAATCGGTGGAAGGCCAGGCTGTTGAGCTCGACTGGGTGCGCCACGGCAAGTGGCAACTGCGCGACCGCGACTACTGCCTCATGTGCTACAAAAAGACATGCTGGTATACGTTTATCGCACCTCTGCAGATAGGCGGTCTGATTGCCGGGGCCACTGACTGGCAGCTAGCCCAACTGCGAAAGTACGCCACCTACGTGGGCATTGCCTTTCAGATACAGGATGACCTTCTAAATCTGACCGCGAACGAAGCGCTTTATGGAAAGGAAATCGGCGGCGACCTGTGGGAAGGCAAACATACGATTATGCTGATGCACATGATGCGGTCGGCGAACGCGGCAGAACAGCGTCGAGCTGCCGCGATTTTGCATCGCCCGCGGCCGGACAAGCAAGAAAGTGAAGTTGCCTACCTGTATGATCTGATCCAAAAATACGAAAGCATTGGCTATGCGCGCGCAATGACCAGACGGCTCGCAATGAAGAGTCAGCAGGTGTTTCACTCAATTAAAGAATGGCTGCCGCCTTCAGTGCACCGCAGCTTTATCGTGGGCATGGCTGAGTACGTAATTACTCGTGACAAATAACAGGCACGAAGAAAAGGAGACGCCGCAGATGAGTGAGCGCGAAGATGATATGGGTGAATGGATCCGCAACCTGACCACCCAAAGTGTGCAGGAGCAAATGCGTGCTCTGCAGCGTTACCAGAAATTAATGCAGCGCATGATGAGCGGCGACCTGGACGAGCAAACTGTGCGCGAGGAATATATGCGCTTCGCGCGCAATGAAACCACGCGTTACGTGCGGGGTCTGGCTTCGCTCAGCCTCAGCTATTACAATGCGCTGGTCGACCTCAATCGCGTCTTCACCGACCGCTTCTTCCAACAGGTGATGACCGAGCAGCCGCAGACAGAGCCGGAGACGCCGCCTCAGGAAGCAGAGATGATGCTGACCGCGCCATTGGGTGAAGTCGCCAGCGGCCGTTTCGTCCTGAGCAACGAGCGAACCGAGGCTGCAGAAATCTCCTTTCTCATTTCCGAATTCACCGGGCAAGCAGAACAGGAGCCTTTCCGCCCACCCCTGCGCATCACGCCGCCCCGTTTTCGATTGGAAGCGCAGGCGGAACAAGAAGTAGAACTCTCCCTGCCGCTGCTGCCGGCGCTTTTCGAGCCCGGCGCTGATTATGAGGCCACCGTAGTCGTCCGCGGCTATGACGACCTGGTGCTGAGGTTGGTAGTGACTCCCACAGCGCCTGAGCCTAAGCAGGATGAAGCCGCTGAAGAGCAACACGCACCGGATGACCTGATGCTGCTGAAGGGTCTGGGCGCGCGCTATGCCGCCCGCTTGCAGGAGAAAGGCATCTACAGCTTTGCGCAACTGGCGGCTCTCGAAGATGAGGCGCTGCAAGCGCTATTTGACAGGCAAATGTCGCAGCAAGCGCAGCGCTTTCGTTGGCGCGAACAGGCTGCACTGGCTGCTAACGGGAATATGGCCGAATTGGGAGAGCTTCAACAGCAAATCATTACTGTCCGTGCCCGCGGCGCATGACTAAGAACGTTTCGAATGGCGGCCTGCCCCGCCTGGCGCTGCGCGAGAGCGACCTCCTACCGCGACTTCTGCGGCAGGGGCAAGAATTGCTGCTGCGCCATCCACGGGCCGCTATGAAACTGGCAAGCGCTCTGGTCGCCGAGGGCAAGCGCTTTGCCCAAACCGATGAGGGACGACTCTGGCAGGAACAGCTTGCCGCTAACGTCCTGATAAAAAAAGGACACTTGGTTTGGCAAGCCTACGGCTTGGACGCGCTGCTAGCCGACGAGCCCGGTCCACTGCCCTCCGACTGGCTAGACCTGCTCCTGGACGCCATCGGCGAGGCAGACATTGAGCAGGTGCTGGCGCGCCTCATGGTGCAGGAAACAGACGATGTCACGACGATCGACCTTATATGAGCCGGAACCACAGTTTGTGCAGCGCAACACCTTTCTCTATTTTGTATTAGGGCTTATAGCGTTATCTAAGCGCGTGCTGGCGCAAATGGAAAATCAGGTCGTAACGGCAGCGGGAGCGTCGCAAGAAACACAGGTAGATGACGGCGCTGGGCAAAACTCACCCGGCGACCAAACGCTGCACGACATCCTGCGTTAAAGGCGGACTGCCCGATAGATAGCATCGCCCACCTTATCGCCCGTCACGGGCACTTCCATCCGCCGGCGCCCGCCGAGCGAAACAAAGCGTGGTACAAAGAGTGGTACCATTTCTGCGTACTGGGCAGCGATATTCAACTCCTCCTCAACTTCAACCTGAGCGGCGATACACGGCCTGCGGCGACGGACGAGCGACTGGCCAGGGTGATCGTACTGGCCCATGAGACGACCTGGGAGGGCGACGTCGATACAATTGCGGCCCGCGACGTGGTTCTGCACCCCGGCTTATTAGACATCTCGTTCGGCCAGAACAGTGTGCGCTTTAAAGACGGCAGTTTTCACATTTCGGCGGCGCTGCAAGAGCAGTCGCTGGCGCTCAGGCTTCAAATGAAGGCACTAAGCTTGCCGCTCCTAATGCGCAGCAACCGTAAAGTGGGTGAAGGTCGCATCAACTGGCTTGTCGTTCCGCGTCTTCAGGCCAATGGAACCATTACAGTCGGCAACCGTGTGCACCGCCTCGCTGGCGCGCCAGCCTATCACGACCATAACTGGGGTCGCTGGCTTTGGGGCCACGATCTCGCCTGGGAATGGGGCTTTGCCCTGCCGCCAACTGCCGAGACGCCCTGGAGCGTCGTTGTCGACCGCACGACAAACCGCAGCCGTACGCATGTGCTAGAGATGACATTGGCCCTGTGGAAGGGTCCTTCCCTGGCCCGTGTATTCACGCAAAACGAAGTGCAGCTATTGTATCGCGATTACCTGAACCCGCGGCGGTTGTTTAAGTTTCCGCGCGTGATGGCCTTGTTAGCACCGGAAATGGCGCCCGACATTCCGGCGCAGCTGGAAATACACGCCCAGGCCGGCGGCGACTGGTTACAGGGCATTTTCCACCCGCGGAGCGTGGCTCAGCTGATTATTCCCAATGAAACGGATCTTGGTGTAACCATTATCAATGAGGTAGAGGGCTCTTTCACCTTGCACGGCAGCGTGAGGGGCGATTCTGTGCAGATGGAAGGAGGGGCGGTTTTTGAGTTTCTCACTTGAGGCGTCCGCTGGCCAGCCGCTAAGTACGACCCGTTTCGTCACGCGCTCGCTGCAGATTCTGCAGCGGGAGATGCCCGTCGCCTACTATCTCCTTTGCGGCATGTTGGCCCCACGAGAGCTGCTTCTGGTTATAGACGGCGAGCAGATCGCGCTATCATTTACACTGGCAGATGCGCGGGTGCTGCCGGCGCCAGGGCAGCCTGTCATCACCTTGCAAACCGACCGCCTTACGATCCTCGATGTCATCGACGCCCGCCTGACGTTAAAGGAAGCAGTAACCAACGATGCTATCGTGCTCCAAGGGGCGGTAGACGAACTGGCCCTCTTCCATGAGGCGCTTCTAACTTATATTCGTGGCGGCGTTCGCTGCCCTTCTTTCCCCCACCAACTGGCGCTATTCCGCCAAGCAAGCGAACACTCACTTCATCGCCACCACTAGCCCGAGTCCGGGCAGTAGCTCCTCCCAGTAGTAATGGCTGAAGCCGGCGTTCACGAAGCGCACCTGAAACTCCTCGCCACTGTGGAAGCCAATCCAGCCGGGATCAGCCCAGGCGGCTAACCACTCGGATATGCGCTTGTACCACTCAGGCCCCGGGTCGATCACAAAGGCGTAACCACCGGGCCGCAGCACACGGTACATCTCCTCCACCGAGCGCTGAGGCTGCGGATAATGGTGAAAGGCCAGCGAACAAAATGTGGCATCAAATTGTTCGCTAAACTGGCCCGGCAGCGCCGCAACGTCGGCCTGGAAAAAGGCCATATTCGCGATCCCCTCACGCCGTGCTCGTTCGAAGGTAGTCTCCACCATTTTGGCCGCCAAATCGGCGGCGACCACTTCGCCGTCCGGAACCATTGTCGCCAGGGTCATCGCTTCGGTGCCTGCACCGCAGCTCGTATCGATAAGACGCCAGTTGGGCATCACGTAGTCGCCAATGATCTTCAACCCTTCCTTGAATACCGGACCAGAGAAGGGCTTCGTAAAGCGCTCGTATTCGTCCGCGATGCGGTCGAACTCCTCCACGAGATGATAGCCTTCTGTCCTGTGCTCCAGCAAGACGGGGAAAGGATGCAAAGTACTAAAGTGGGGACCCAACCCAGTCGCATGGGGGCGCGGCGGAGACACGCCAATGCGCGTGGGGGCATACAGGCCCAGCTCCTTCAGCGCCTGCGAGGGATAAAGCACTGTCAGCGCGTAGTTCCACATGTTGCCTACCAGCGCCGCCGCCGCCGCCTCTCGTTCCTGAAGCTTTGCGTCTACCTCAGCCATGCACGCCTCCTGCATAAACAATGGTTATTGTACCACGTTTGGCGTCGATAAATTATCTTCAAGCGCTGCGCACCTCGCCAAATATTGCACGCCGCGCCAAGCTGCATTACTCTTTAGCGCACCATGCAAGAACACAACCAGACGGATCCTCCGCCCAAGCAACCCGAAAAGCAGCCTGTCACTGGGTGGCAGCGCAGCGTGGTCATCACCATCGATCGCTTTGTCTACTGGCTCGCACGTCACTGGGTGGCGGCCTTTTCGCTCGTGGCCGCCATTTACGTCGGCCTGCCCATCCTGGCGCCCGTGTTGATGAACGCCGGCGCCACGCGGCCTGCGCGCGCCATCTACACGCTCTACTCGCCCTTCTGCCACCAGATGGCCTCGCGCTCCTTCTTCCTCTTTGGCGATCAACCGGCCTATCCTCGCGCCATCGCCGGCTCCGACCTGACGCCCATCGAAGCGTACATGCCCGATGTCCCCGAGTTTGAGGGCGTGCCCACCGACCCGGAGGCCTGGCCCCTCTTCTTGCAGCCGGCGCGCGCCTTCGTGGGCAACGCGCAAATGGGCTACAAGATGGCCCTCTGCGAGCGCGATATTGCCATCTATGGCTTCGTCTTTATTGGCGGCGTCATCTACGCTCTGCTGCGCCGCCGCTGGGACATCCCCGCCCTACCGCTGTGGGCCTTCATTCTCATCGGCATGGGCCCCATCGCCTTCGACGGCTTCAGCCAGCTATTCAGCCAGTATGGCGCTGCCGTGGAAAGCCTCTCCTTCCTCAACCAGATCTTCCGCCTGCGTGAAAGCACGCCTTTCCTGCGCACATTCACCGGCGCGTTGTTCGGCCTTACCCTGGTCTGGATGGCTTATCCCCAAATCGACAAAGGTATGCGTGAAACGGAAAAGAATCTGGGCAGCAAGCTGCGCAAGGCGGGCGTCTACAATGATTAGCTACCGGCCCAACGCCCTAAAATAATGGTGGCATTGTGCCCGCCCAGGCCGAAGCCGTTAGACATGGCCACGCGCACCTGCGCCACGCGCGCCGTATTTGGCACATAGTCCAGGTCGCAATCGTCGTCGGGGAACGCGTAGTTAATCGTCGGTGGCAGCTCATTGGCCTGCATGGCTTGTAGGCAAATCAACGCCTCCAGCGCGCCCGCTGCGCCCAACAGGTGCCCGTGCATCGACTTGGTGGAGCTAACGGCAATATCGTAGGCACGTTCGCCAAACACCGACTTAATGGCCACCGTCTCTGCGCGGTCATTGAATGGCGTGCTGGTGCCATGGGCGTTGATGTAGTCCACCGCGCCGGCCTCTAAGCCTGCATCGTCCAGGGCGCGCTGCATCGACAGCGCCGCGCCGCCACCGTCGCCGGCCGGCATCGAGATATGATAGGCGTCGGCGCTGGAGCCGTAACCCAGAAACTCCCCATAAATGTTTGCGCCGCGCGCCAGCGCGTGTTCCAGCTCTTCCAGCACTAGGATTGCCGCGCCTTCGCTGCAAACAAATCCGTCGCGCTGGCTATCGAACGGGCGTGATGCTTCTTCTGGCGCGTCGTTGCGCGTGCTCAGCGCGCCCATCACGCTAAACGCGGCGATGGCTAGGGGGATGATGCACGCCTCGGCGCCTCCGGCGAGCATCACGTCCGCCGCTCCGTGCGCCACCGTGCGCGCTGCCTCGCCCAGCGCATTGTTGCCGCTGGCGCAGGCCGTGGCAATGGCCATGTTCGGCCCACGGAAGCCGTGCGTAATCGAAATCGTCGCCGCTGGCGTGTCGGGCAGCATCATGGGGATAAAGAAAGGGCTGACACGGTGCGGTCCTTTTTCCTGCAGCGTTTGCGTATTCTCCACCATCGCCGACAGGGCGCCCACGCCGCTGCCCAGGGCCACACCCACGCGATCGCGATCCACACCATTCAGGTTGGCGTCTTGCAGCGCCTGGTTCGCCGCCGCCAGGGCCAACTGGCTGATACGCTCCAGGCGACGCGCTTCTTTGCGCCCGAACTGCACTGCGGCATCGAAACCCTTCACTTCACCGGCGATCTGTGTCTTAAACTCAGTCGCATCGAACTGGCTAATAGGCCCGATGCCGCTTTGCCCGGCGCGCACAGCCTGCCAGGTCGCCGCCGCATCGCTGGCCAACGGGTTCAGCGTGCCCAAACCAGTAATCACCACGCGTCGCGCCATACATCCTCCCATCACAGTTTAACCATAGTAACCCACCCGCGCCGCATAAGATACGCAATCTTCACAGAATTGGCCACTGCGCCGCGAACCGGCTTTACTCCCTGGCGCGGTCAAACCAGCGCAGCAGCAGCTCTTCCAGCCTGCTGTGCCGCTGCCTTATCGTCGTGCATTCGGGCAGCGCTTCAAGGAACGACTGGCCATACCGTTTGGTCATCACGCGCTTATCTAAGATGATCACGGCGCCTTCGTCGTCGCGGCGCCGAATCAGCCGCCCAAAGCCCTGCCGGAAGCGCAGCACCGCCTCGGGGATAGAATACTCAAAGAAGGGGTTGTCGAAGGTCTCCGAGCGCGCGGCAAATACGGGGTCCGAAGGCACGTCAAATGGCAGGCGCACTAGCAGCACCGCCTGCAACGCCGCGCCCGGCACATCCACGCCTTCCCAAAAGGAGCGCGTGCCCAGCAGCACCACGCCGCTGCCCGCCTCCTTAAACGACTCCAACAGCTGCTGGCGCGAGGCGCCATCGCCCTGCACCAGCACGCCGATATCGGACTCCGCCAGCCGCGGCGCCACGGCGCGCGCCGTGGTGCGCAGGTGCGAATACGACGTAAACAGCGCCATCGTGCGCCCTTTCAGCGTGCGTCCCACAGTCACGATGGCGTCCTCTACATGGCGTTGGTAACCGGGCTGGTTTGGCTCCGGCATGTCGCTCACCAGGTACAGCAGCGTGTTCTTGCGATAGTCGAAGGGCGATCCCACGGCCAGCTCTTCGGCGTGCTGAGCGTGCAGCCGCTCGCGCAGGTACGAGAAATCGACATCGCTATAACCGCCGCGCCCCGACGTGCGCAGCGTGGCCGAGGTTAAGATCACCGTATCTTTGTCGGCAAAGATATGCTTTTCAACCAGCGGCCCGATGTGCAGCGGCGCGGCGTGGAACGACAGCCGATTGCGATAGGCCTCGGCCCAGTAAATCATCTCTTCTCGCGGATCGGAGATAATCGCGTGCAGGTTGGCGCGAATTTGCTCCAGCTTGCGGCCCAGGCTTTCGATGGCCGTCTGCATCTCCTGGCCATCCTCCAGGTCGTACACCTCGATGGCCTCACGAGTGGCCGCGTCCAGCTTTTGCAGCCCTTCTACCACGCGGTTGAGATGCACGGCCACGTTTTCCCACGATATCTCGATATGATCCCATTCTGGCTGCGTGCGCAGCGCCGGTACCAGGCGTATTTGCTCGGCGTAGGGGCTATTTCCCGCCAGATGGTTGCGTAGAAAATAGGCCGCGGTTTCAAAGAACTCCCCCAGGCGCGACAGCGCCTGTGCGCCCGAATCGCGGGTCGCGTCGGCGAGGCCGTTAAACGGCGCCACGGCCTGCGCCGGCACGGCGGCCGCCACACGCTTCTGCACATCGGCCAGCATGCCCGCCCGCGGCCGCGTCACCTCTTCCAGAAGCGTCTCCATCAGCCGCTGATCCGTGCGGAAACTGAGCCCATCGGTGACGGCCGCTTCCAGGTGGTGCGCTTCGTCGATCACCAGGTCCTTATACGGCGGTAAAACGCGATTGCCCGACGCCACATCGGCCAACAGCAGCGAATGGTTCACTACCAGCAGGTGCGCCTGCTCGGCGCGCCGCCGCGCCACGTGCAGCGGGCACCGTTCTTCGCGACACGTATCCATGCGGCAACTGTCGTTGTCCGCATTCAGGCGGTTCCAGGCCATCTGCTCGCCGGGCGTGCGCACGGCAATTTCATTCACATCGCCGCTTTTCGTGTGCGGCAGCCACAGCAAGATGCGCGCGTACAGCGCCATCTCGTCGGCGCTCGACGGCCCACTATGTCGCATTTGTTGGTACAGGCGCGTGCACAAATAGTTGCGCTTACCTTTCAGAATGGTCGCCCGCAGCTCAAACGGCAGCAGCCTCTCCAGTTGCGGCAGATCTTTATTTAATAGCTGGTCCTGCAAGTTAATGGTGTTGGTCGATAGCACCACGCAGCGCTCATTCTGCCGGGCCCAGAAGGCCGCCGGCAGCAAATAGCCGATGCTCTTGCCCGTGCCCGTCCCGGCCTCCACAATCAGGTGCTGTTTCTCGTTAAAGGCGCGCGTCACCGCAGCCGTCATTTTCACCTGCTGCTGCCGGAATTCATAGCCGGGAAAGGCGCGGCTAAAGTTGCCGCCGGGCTTCAGCAGCCCGCTAATGAGCTCCTCGTCGAGCGGCTCCAATTCATCGCGCGCATTTAGCGTGTGGCCCTCGGGCTTTGCCGGCTGGAACAGGCGCGCCTGCAGGTTAGGTCGTTTAAGCGGTCCCTTGCGGCGCGCAGCTTCTTCAAAGAACAGCGTCTCCGGCCAGGTCATCTGCTGCCCGGCGCCGATGATCTCGCTTAGCTGCTCGGCCTGCAGCTCGCCGGCGCGGCGGAATAGCTCTTGAAACAGCAGCGCCGTGTTGCGCGCGTCGTCCAGGGCGCGGTGCGCCACCCCTTTGCGCTTCTTGGCTTTTCGTTGGCCCAGGCCCAGGCTGCGCGCCAGCTCTGTCAGGCCAAAACGACCTGCTTCTGGCAGCAAGATCGAAGCCAGCGTCAGGGTATCCAGGCGGTGCATGCCTACGCCAATCGTGGCCTGCTCCAGAAAGCCCATGTCGAACGACACATTGTGGCCGATGATCACCTTGTCTCGTATCAGCCGCTTGATGGCCACGCTGAGGCTGCGCAGAGATGGCGCGCCCGCTACCATCTCGTCTGTAATCCCCGTCAGGCCGCTGATAAACGGCGGAATGTCGCGCCCCGGGTCGACCAGCGATTCCCATTCGTCCAGAATGGCCTCAGCGCTGAGCGTCACAACGGCCACTTCGATTACGGCATCGTCATAAGCATCCAGACCGGTGGTTTCGACGTCAATAGCCACGTAAGTTTGGGACATGGTACCTGTTCCGCTCGTGCCAGGCGCTGCCCGCGCCTGTAGGATGAACCGAGAGTGCGCATTATAGCACAAATATTCTACGCGCCTATTACCGCACAACACGCCCTGCGCCGGCTGTGGCGATACGGCGCGCGCCCGGCACTTTGCGTTCGCGGCGATCGCCATTAACATTGGCTTATGATCGCTTTAAAAGACAGGCGCGTCCTGGTTACTGGCGCAACAGGTTTTATCGGCAGCCGGCTCAGCCTGCGTCTCGCAGCAGATGAGGGTGCTCACGTCACCGGCGTGGGCCGCCGCCTGGACGCCGTTGCCCACCTTGCCGCCGGCGGCGTAGACCTGCAGCGCGCGCACCTGCTCGACTTTGCCGCGCTGCGCCGGTTGATGGCCGGGCAGCAGATCCTCTTCCACGTGGCCGCCTGGCTGGGACCGCGTCACGGCTCGGCCGAGAACGCCTGGGCCTTCAACAGCTATGCCAGCGAACAGCTCGTGCGCATCGCCGCCGAAAGCGGCGTGGCGCGCGTCGTGCTCGTCAGTTCCATCGCCGCCTACGGGCCGCCCCGCCGCCCGCTCGTCGACGAGACAACCCCGCTCGACCTGCAGCAGCGCAGCGTTTATGGCCGCACCAAGGCAGAAGGTGAACAGCGCGCCCTCCGCGCCGCAGCAGACCTCGGACTGTCGCTCGTGGTCGCCCGCCCCGGCATCGTCTATGGTCCCGGCAGCATCGGCTGGTCGCGGCGCATGCTGCACTTTGTGCGCCGTGGATTGCCGGTCGTTTTTGGCGAGGGCAACGGCCACGCCCATCCCGTTTACATCGACAACCTGATCGATGGCCTGTTCCTCAGCGCCACGCAGCCCGGCGCCGATGGCCAGGCCTTCAACTTCGTAGACCGGCCCGTTACCTGGCGCGACTGGTTTGGCTATTTCGGGGCCATGTGCGGTCGCGAGCCGCGCCGCCTGTCGCTCTTTCTGGCGCGCTTCGCCCTGCGCGTGGCCGAACGCCTGCCGCTCGGCCTCTCGATCGATCGCGACTTGCTGGCGCACTATACCAACCAGGCCATTTACCCCATCGAGCGGGCGCGCACGCGCCTTGCCTACGAGCCGCGCGTGTCGCTGCCTGAAGGCATGGCGGCCACGGAAGCCTGGCTGCGCAGTGAAGGCTACCTGTGATTCCGTTCGTAAGCTGGCCCATTCTCGGCGCCGTGGTTGCCCTCGCCCTGCTGGCCCTGCTGCTCTACTGGCTGCTGGTTACTACCGAGGGCGTTTACCTCGGCCAGCGCGTCGTCACCTGGCTGTACGACCTGACCGCCTCTCGTTATGACGCCATCAAAGAATACAACGACGATGACGAGCGCCTATTGGTAACGGGACCCGTGCTGAGCGCTCTACAGGGCCTGGCGCAGCCGCGGTTACTCGACGTGGCCACCGGCACGGGCCGCGTGCCTTACAACCTGCTGCAGTCGCCTGCTTTCAGCGGATCCATCATCGCCATCGACGAGTCAGGACGTATGCTCGATTGCGCGCGCGAGAAGCTGGCGCCTTTCGCCGGCCGCGTGGAGCTGCAGCAGCACGCCGCCGCGCCGCTACCCTTCCCCGACGAGCAGTTCGACGCCGTAACGTGCCTGGAAGCGCTCGAGTTCTTTCCGTCTGACGAAGAGGCGCTGCGCGAAATGGTGCGCGTCTTACGCCGTGGCCGCTTCCTTTTTGTGACCCGCCGCCGCGGCTGGGAAGGCAGGTTACTTCTCTGGCGCTACCGCAGCCGTGAAAGAATGCGCGCCATGCTGCACGGCGCTGGCCTCGTTCAGGTTCAGTTCCACGCTTGGCAACTGAATTACGACCTGGTCACCGCCTACAAGCCCGAACCATGAAACTCGATCCCTGGCTGCTGCTCTCGGCTTATAGCGAGGGCATCTTTCCCATGGCGCAGGAGGATGGGCAGCTCTTTTGGTACGATCCCGATCCGCGCGCTATTATTCCCCTTGACGGTTTCCATGTGCCGCGACGCCTGGCGCGTACCGTACGCCAGGCGCCCTACGAAATCCGCTTCAACACCGCTTATCGTAGGGTCATGGAGTTTTGCGCAATGCCCGGCCGCGGTCGCCAGCAAACGTGGATTAGCTCGCAGCTTACAGAGGCTTATGTTCAGTTGCACCGGCTGGGTTTTGCTCACAGCGTCGAAGCGTGGCGCGACGGAAATCTCGTCGGCGGGCTGTATGGAGTGGCCATTCATAGCTTCTTCGCCGGAGAGAGTATGTTCAGCTTGCAGCGCGACGCCAGCAAAGTCGCCCTTGTGCACCTGGTGCGCCGCCTGCAAAGGCGCCGATTCACCTTGCTAGACACGCAGTTCATCACCGGGCACCTGGCTCAATTTGGCGCAGTAGAAATATCGCGGGCACAATACCGCACGAAACTGGCGGCGGCATTAGGGCAAAATAACCATTTTTAGCCGAGATAAGGAGCAGTGATGGAAAACGTGGAACAGGAAGTCTGGTCATTTCTCGACCGCCATTTGCGCAGCATCTTCACCCATGACTCCGTGGTCTATCGTGAAACGACGTCCGAAGAGCTGTCGCTATACGAATGGTATATCACGCCTCATCGTTTAGACGGCCTGGATTTCCACTTTTTTATGATCGAGAACAATTGGGCCGGCGCTGGTAAGGACTTTCGTTACGACCTACTGGAGCGCCGTCTCCAGCTCTATGGCGATACGGCAATTGCCAGCTACACCTTTGTGCTCAGCCTCGTACGCGACGGGAAAATTGTGCGGCAGGCGCACAACGAGAGCCGTGTTCTGGTCCGCATTGGCGAACGGTGGAAAGTGGTGCATGTGCACAAATCTCCCGCCTGGCACGCGCCGCACTTAGCGCCGGCCGGCCAATAAGCAAACGGCCATGACACGACCTCGTTCCCTGCTCGACCGCGAGCTTGTCTTGCTGGTGGATAAGACGCAGCAGCTTTCCAGCATGGTCGTCGAAGCCCTGGATAAGGCCATGCAGTCGCTACATACGCGTGACCTGCAGCTCGCGCGCAGCGTTGCAGACAACGACCGCCAGATTAATGTGCTGCGCTACCAGATTGAAGAAGACTGCTTACGAGTCCTGGCCACGCAGCAGCCCGCCGCCTCAGACCTGCGCCTCATCGTGGCCACCACGCACATCGCCGTAGAGCTGGAGCGCATCGGAGACCATGCCGCCAGCATCGCCGATGTGGTGGAGCGTATGGCCGAGGAAGACCAGATCAGCTCGCTCCACAAACTGCCCAAGATGGCCAAGCATGCCGGCCGCATGGTGCAGAAGAGCATCGCCGCCTACGCCAGCCGTGACGCCGAGATGGCGCTCACCGTCACGCGCCGAGAAGAGAAAGTCGATAAACATTACGAGGCGCTTTTCCGCGAGACGCTCACCGAAATGCAAAGCGACGACTATATCCACCGCGCTACTTTCTTATTATGGGTTGGGCGCCATCTGGAGCGCGTGGGCGATCGCGCCACCAATATCGCCGAGCGCGTGATCTTTATGGTTCGTGGCGAGTTCGTGGAGATAGGCTGAGGCCACGCTAATTGGCGAGCGCCGTGGTGCAGGGGGGATACGATTCGCGGGCCATGGGCCAGCTTTCGGCGTGCCAGTCCATGTATTCGCGCATGTGCTCGAACCAGTAATAATTGGCGTGGCCGCCCGCGGCAATCTTCATGTTGTGCGCCACGCCGGCATTCATCAGCAGCTCGTGTAACAGTTGCTGCCCGTGGCGCAAGAAGTCGCTTTCGCCCCAGTCCATCCAGATACGCAGCTGCGACAGGTCGGCCAACAGATAGGTGCCCAGCGGGTTGAAGTGCGGCGGATCCGTCTCCAGGCGCAGGTGGCTGCTGTGGCCGGAGACAGCCGAAAAGAGGTGCGGATGCCGGAAGGCCATCATCAGCGCCCAGTAGCCGCCGCGCGAGATGCCGCCAATCGAGCGCCCTTGCGCGTCGTCCCAGGCGCAAAAGTTACTGTTAACCCACGGAATAAGGTCCTGGATGGTGACGCCCTCCACGCTGCGATCGCCGCCAGAGGTGGCATCGCCCCACGAGCCACTGTCGGGCATGATCACAATAAACGGCGGGTAACGGCCCTCGCCAATGCCCTGGTCCACGTGCTGCGGCAGGCCCAGGTGAATGTACATATCGTCCTTATGCCCCGAGCCGTGAATCATGTACAGCACCGGATAGGTCCTGCCGTCGTGGCCATAGCACGGTGGCAAATAGGCGTGATAGTTGCGCCCCGAACCCCAGATGCCGCTGGGATACTGGCTGGCATAAACAAAGCCGCGTTCGCCGCACTCGGTCGTCTGTGGCGGCGCTGACAGGTCATGAACCGCTACGGAGCGCTTTAGATAGTCGGGAATGGCGAACGGCGTGGGCGTGGGGCTGGCCGGCGGCGGCGCCTGCGGCACCTCAGCGTCCGCGGGCAGCGTAGACGTAGCGGCCGGCGTGGCATAAAACGTCGCGCCGGGCACAATCGTGGTCAGCACGCGCGGCGTAAACGTGGGCGGAATCTCGCGGTCGACAAAGGCCAGCACATCGGCCGTCGGCCGCCCCCCGGCCGGATCGACGTTACCCGTGGCTTCCAGCCGCCAATGCGCCACCTGCAGCAAGATGACACCGCCGATGGCGATCTGCACGGCAGACCAAAACAGGGATCCCCACGTGAATCGTTTTCGTCTCATTCTGCTGCAGCGTCGCCTGCCGTCGCTACCTTACCCCGCAGGCGCTCCCTGCGATGCGCCAGCTCCGCAATGATCGCGCGGCGACGACCCGTCCGCGGCCCAACAGCGGCTCCCAGCAGCCGCAGCGCCTCTTCTGTCCAGAAGAGCGCCTGCTGCGGCGCTTGTTCGTGCCATTCAAAATGCTTGGCCAGCTCAACGTGCGCCGTCACATCGTCAAAGCTGGTGACGGCCACTTGCTGCCATACCGTCACCGCTTCGTCGCGCCGCTCTCCACGCTTAAGCAACGCGCCCAGGCGCAGCAGCGCGTCGTGGTAGTGCGGCGTCTCCAGCTCTGGGGCGGCCGCCATGCGCAAGGCGACTTCGGCCTCCTCCAGGTAGCCCAGATCCGCCTTCCACTTGCCAAGGCCCAACAGCTCTAGAGGATGATCCGTCGCCTCTGGCGCGCTAAACAGGCGCGCCACGCGCGCCGCCAGCGTCACCATCGAAAGCATGTCGATACGGTTGTGGTAAAAGACGCGCGCCATGTTGCGCCCGTCGCCGCTCTGCAAGAAATGGTGATAAAAGCTGGGAATCAGCCAGCCCGGTACATCCTCTTCGCTGCGCTGCAAGCCCAACAGGTTTCTTTCCAGCGACCCCAGCGCGCAGGAGTCGAAGCGCTGGCGCCACAGGCGGCGCGCCGGCGGCAGTAGGTCGATATGCGCCCGCTGCAGCAGGTCACTAGGCATGCGGTTCATAAAGAAACGACCATCCAGCAGCGGTAGATCGAAGGAGCGGCCGTTAAACGTGATCAGCCCCGCGGCCTGCTGCAGCAGCTCCTCTAGCAGCAGCAGCATCGCCGGCTCGTCTCCCGGATCACGCAAGAAATATTGCCGCACGACGAAGGCGTCCCCCTCAAAAAAGCCCACGCCCACCATAAATGCCAGCGTTCCCGCGCCGTTCAGCCCGGTGGTCTCCGTGTCTAAAAACAAGAAGTCGCGAAAGGAAGTCTCCGCCAGCCGCCCATCCTGGCAGAAGCGGGCCGCGCAAGCGCCCGAAAAGTGCAGCAGGTCCGCAAGGCGCATCGCGCCGTGCTGCCGCTGCAGCGGATAAACCGTGTCCAGTACCGCACAGGCGCCTTCGGCCGTTTGTATGGTGCAGAGGCCCGGCAGAAGCCTATCCAAAGGCTGCGGATCGTCCTCCCCTTCAGGCTGCGGGCGCAAAGCGGCCTCGTTCGCCGAACGAGGCTGCTGCTTCTGAGCCGGATTGATGTGTCGCGCCCCCTTAATCACCCCCAGACGGCGCAGACGGGCCAGAGATTCCTGGTTCATATTATGTTCAATTGTAGTCAGAAGCACAGTGACCGGCAAGCCTAAACGGGCGCACGCTGGTATAGTTGGCGGTAGGGCTTTAGTCACCGTTCATAATCATGGCGCGAGCGCCACAAGCTGCCTCCAACCTGATAAGGACCAGGCCATGGATTTGCCTTCGCTTCTCATTATACTCATTGTTGTCTTCAGCCTCATCTATTTGGCCAACACGGTTCAGGCCGGCGCTTCGCCGCGTCTGCAGCGCTTCTTCAACTGGCTCATGCTTCTCGTCAACTTGCCCATTTTTTTGCTCGGCCTGGCCCTGCTCTTCATGTCGCCGCAGCAGTTGTCGCAGACCGAAGTGGGCGCCTCCTTTACCGCCTTGCGCCCGGCCGGCATCATACTACTCCTCGCAGCCATCTGGGGCCTGTTGGTTACCCTTCCCGAAGTGCGGCGACTCGTGGCGCGCATCATACCCATCGACCCAACAGCCCCCGTACACGCGCTGGCCCTGGTCCTTGCCGGTTATCTCGTGGCCAACAGCATCATGACCCTCACGCAGGGCGGCCTGGAGCTGCTGGCGCAAACCCGCAGCGCGGCCTCAATCTTCGAGGTTCTGGCCTCGGGCCTGCTCTATGGCGCGCTGGGCCTGGCGGGCGTTGGCTTTCTCGTGCGGCGGCGCGGCTGGAAGCTGCTGGACCGCCTCGGCCTGCAATGGCCCACGGCTCGCCAGTTACTGCAATCGGTGCGCTGGGTCGCCATCCTGCTCCTCTTGCAATGGATTGCCGCCGCCATCATGTTGTTCACCAACCCACAGCAGGCCGAGATCCTCGATGAGGTGAACACGCTGCTGCTGGAAGACATGGATACGCCCGTCGACTGGTTTCTGCTGTCCATCTCGGCAGCCGTGGGCGAGGAGCTCCTCTTCCGCGGCGCCCTGCAGCCCGTGTTTGGCCTGTGGGCCACCTCGCTTCTCTTTGCCATCTCGCACATTCAATATGGCTTCACCGTGGCCACGGTTCTCGTCTTTGTCATTGGCCTCTTGCTGGGCATTGTCCGCCGGCGGCATGGCACGAGCATCGCCATCGCCGTGCACTTTCTTTACAACTTCGTGCTGGGTCTGCTCACGCTGCTGGCGCCCTATCTAGAGCGCCTGGCGAACGCCGCATAATTTGCCTGGTTCCCGCCCATCTGCTAAAATTTATGTCACTCGGGGCATGGCGCAGCTTGGTAGCGCGCTTCAATGGGGTTGAAGAGGTCGTCGGTTCGAATCCGGCTGCCCCGACAGTGAAAAACGCCGCACCCTTCCGGGACCGCGGCGTTTTGCTTAATGTCATATTTGTGCGATTCTCATATTTACCATGCGCTCGCAACCTACCCGCAACATTTTGAACATCGTGGTGCTGATGCTCTTTTTGATCGGCAATGTGCTGGTAATCGTCTCCATCGCCGCCGAGATCCTGGGCCTTGACCTGACGCCGGGCTTCGGCATCGTGCAGATGTTCCAGCTCCTGGTTGGCATCACCCTGATGACCCTCGCCGGCTTCCTGCACATCTACAGCCTGCGCGACCCCGACACGCCCCGTTCGCTGCAGGCCGATATCGGCATCCGCCTCGCCGCCACCGGTCTGGTCTTCGCCTACATCGCCGGCCTATCGGACCTGATGGGCATTGGCACGCACATCGAGCCCAGTTTTGAGCGCCCTTATGTCGGTCCGCTGCAGCTAGGCGGCCTGATTATCGGCCTGATCACCATTACCGCGGGCATGGTGCTCTACCACACCAGCCGCGGCTCGCGCCACCAGTCATCTCTAGAGTTTCTGCTCACCGACGCGGACAACGTCGAGGGCGAAGGCTCCAATGGGCACGGACTGGCTGACCTATCCACTGCAGCCGAGACTGAAGGCCGGGGTCAGCTTAACGCAGGCCAGTAAGCTCGAAGGGGCGGTCCAGGAGCGTAAAAAGCGCTTGCGATTCCGCCGGACGCTGAAACGACACCGTAAAGTTCAGCGTCTGCCCCGGCGGCACCACCCACGGGAAAGCCGGGTTGGTCGACAACATCAGGTGTACCGTGCCGTCGCTGCGCAGCGACACGTTGCTCTCGTTCACCACCAGAGGCTGGCTGCCATTGTTGCTGATCTGCCCGCTGAGCAGCAGGCCGGCGCCATCGGCCGACACCGAGCCAGATTGCAAGTTCACCTCGGCGCCCACAGCGTCGGCGACGCTGGACGCCGCAAAGGGGATCACCACTTCCACCTGGTTCGTAGAGCCCTCACGCATCACCTGCCACGTCAACGTGGGGCTGGAGAGCCCCTGAGGCACCTGGTAGCCAACGCTCGCTTGCCGGCCTTCCCCTGGTAGCAGCACACCGGCCAGCGGGCCATAAGCGCCGAAGCCGGCCGCCTGCGTGTTGCTGGCATACTGGTTGCCGAGACTATCGCGCAGCGTGAAGCGGAAGCGGGTCATGTCCAGAGCTTCAGCGCCCACGTTTTCAATGCGAAAATCGACCACGTAAAAAATGAAGCCGGGAGGCGCTTGCGCCTGGTCATAAAGGGCCGTGGCGTTTTCGGTGGTGATGCGCACGTTATCTAGTTGCGCCGCCTCGCCCAGCTCCACTGCCCCGCCGCCGGCTCCCGTTTCGCTGCTCACGGCCGCCGGATCGCCGACATAAGCTGCCTGCACCACCAGCCGCTCGTCGCCGCGCTCGCGCAGCATCAGCAGGGTCAGCCCGGGCGTATTCTGCGCGAACACGTCGCTGCGGTTGGCGGCGATCACCTCGCGATTGGTTACGGCGAAAGGCAGCTCGCCGCCATCGCGCAGCCGCAAGAACAGATTGTCGCCGGGGGAGAGCGACTCCAGCAGGGTTCGGTTGAATTCAGACTCCGGCAGCCCCAACACATAATTGATCAGCGTGCCATAGACCCACACCGCCGTGTTGCCTTCGACTTCTTGTGGGTTCCAGCGGCCGTCGGCCTGCACTTCCTCCGAGCGCACGGTAAAGCTTTGCGCGCCGATTTGCAGGCTAGCCGGCGCATTCACCGTAAGGCTTACAGCTCCGGCATTACTGACGCCGGCGATGATCACATCACCGACGCCGCCGGCGCCCGCCGGTGGAAAGGGCGTGGGGTTGCTGCTGATTGGCGGCGGCCCATCGCCGCGCAGCAGCAGCGCCATGAACACCACCAGCAGGCATAGGCCGGCCAGCGCCACGCCCAGGGCTAACACCAGGGGCCGGTTCTGAATCACGTCACGCGCATTGTAGCGGCGGGCCGGAGGGGTCTCAGACATGCACTGTTCCTAACGTTGGGGCCGCTCACTGTCGCTCAAGGGATGCCGTCCGGCAGCGGCCTCGGCGCAACGCGCAGCATAATCACGGCGTTTTCGTTGACCACCTGGCTGTAGTTCAGGTAAGGTGCTGTCACGCGCACGCCTCCGGTCGTCAGCACCGGCGGAAAGCGAATGTTGCCCGCCTCGTTGGTGTAGCCAAACGAAAGAAGCTGTCCGTTGCTCTCATCATAGAGCGCCACAACGACGTCCATGATGCCCTCCGTCAGCTCGGCCATGAAATTCATGTTGCGGTCGTAATACACGGTTAACTCCACGGAGATCTCGCGCTGCGACGGCGCAGCGCTCGTGGCCGTGGGCAGCGGCTGGATGCGAATATTGGGCGTCGCCGTTGCCTGCGGCGGCTGCGGCGTGCCTTCGCCAAAAAACGATGTCGGCGTCGGCGGGAAGCTGAAAGCCGTGGGCGAGGCAACGCCACCGCCGCCGCCAGTCGGCGGTGGCGGCACAGTGGGCTGCACGCCGCCCTCTGGCGTCGCGGCTAGCGTGGGCGTCGGCGTACCCAACAACTGCGTGCACTGTAGGTCATAGGTGTAGAGGTGCGAAGAACGGTAGTCCGGCTCCATGTTGGGCCCAGGCCCCACCAGGATATACAGCCAGCCGGTGTAATTGGCCTGTATCGTCACGCGGCTGCCCAGGTCGCCAGCCAGGCGATCCTTGTCGTCGTTGCCCGCAATGCCGAACTCCTCGCCGGGGCCAGAGTACAAGATCATATTGGTGTCGTTGATGCTCGACAGCCCCGACGTCTCGCAGCTATAGCTCAGGCCGTTCTTCACCCAGGTGCGGAAAAAGTCGTTGTCGCGGCCCTCGCCGAAGGGGTTCACAAAGTCCAGGCTGTAGGTCGTATCTAGCAAGATCACGCACGCCGTCTGGAACGTATTGTTAGGCTCACAGTTGTCCACACTGGCCACAGTCGGCAGCGGCGTGGGTGTGGCCGTGCCCAGGATCTCGCGTACTTCGAAGGTGTAGGTCTGGCCCACGGGGTCTGTTGGGTTTAGGTTGGTTACCTGTGCAAAGTAAAAGCCGTCGCGGCTGGCCGAGAACGTAACCAACGAAGCCCGCGAAAGCTCAGCGCCGTCGTCGTTGCTGCCGATCTCATTGCCGTTGCTATCGTATACGCGCAAGAATGTGTCCAGCGCCGCGCCCAGATCCCTAGTCAGAACTTCATAGGCCAACCCGCCCTTGGCATGAAAGCGGAAGAAGTCCACATCGCCCTGTGGCCACAGCGTGTTGTTGGGCAGCGCCACGCCCGGCGCCGTGGTGTGCGCATCCTGAAACGAGTTGTTGGGCTCATATTGGTCCACGTAAATCGGTGTCGAAATCGGCGTGCGCGTGGGCGTCAGCGAAGCCGTTGGCGTCTGTGTCGGCGTGGCTGATGTCGTGGGCGTGGGCGACGGGGTGTTGGTCGGCGTCGTAGTCGGCGTATCTGTAGGCAGAATCTGGTACGGCGCAATGCCGGCGTCGCCGCTTGCGGGTAGTGCGGGCGCCGCCAGCGCCGCCGCTGTTAATGACGGCCCGCCCGGGTTGGCTAGCATAAAGGCCGCCACAGGCAGGGCAACAGCCATCAGTCCGGCTAACAGGCGAGCGACGCGACCTAAATCCATAGTAATGCGCTCAGTCAAGCAAAGGCGCCTTTGGGATGCACGAGAACAACTTGTGCCAAGGCACTGTCCCCTGGGCCAGTTCCCTCAGGTGAGATTTCAAAGCGAGTGGATTATAGAGAGTGTGACAGGCCTCTGCAAATTACACCCCTCACCCGCTGCAACCGTCCCCAGAACAAAAAAGCGACAACCGGCGCCGGCTGATACGCACGGCGCCGGTTGTCGCTTAATGTGTCACAATGTGTGGCGCTGTTGCGCCTTACTCCGGCGAGCCGTTCGATTCGACCGACTCGACCTGCGTGCCCGGCTCGAGCAGCACCTCGTCTACCAGGCCATATTCCTTGGCCTCAACCGCGCCCATGTAGATGTCGCGATCTGTGTCACGCTCGATCTTCTCCACCTCCTGGCCCGTGTGCTTGGCCAGAATTTGGTTCAGCGTCGTGCGCAACCGCAAGATCTCTTGCGCCTGGATGGCGATATCAGACGCCTGGCCCTGCGCCCCACCCAACGGCTGGTGCATGTGGATAGTGGCGTTGGGCAACGCGTAACGCATGCCCTTTGCGCCGGCCGTCAGCAGCACCGTGCCGAAGCTGGCCGTAAAGCCCACGGCCACGGTTGAAACGGGGCATTCTACCTGTTGCATCGTGTCGTAAATGGCCATGCCGGCATAGACATGCCCGCCTGGCGAGTTGATGTACATGCGAATAGGCTTGTTGGGGTCCTCGCGCGCCAGATACAGCAACTGGGCCACCGTCAGGTTGGCGATCTGATCGTTAATCGGCGTGCCGAGCATGATAATGCGGTTCCTCAGGAGCAGCGAGTAGATGTCGTAAGCGCGCTCGCCACGACCGGTTGTTTCGATGACCATCGGAACCAGTGATGCTGGTAAATTGTTAAACATAGGCTTTCGTTCTCCTGAACTCACAAAACGTCACTCTTCTTCTGTTGTATCACCTGCGGCTTCGTCTGCTTCGCGCTCGGCCGCTTCAAGCGCCGCCAGGTCGGGCGCGTTGCCCGTGACAATAGCCTCGATCCGCTCAAAAACCCGGTCCATCATCAGGTCGTTGGCAATCGATTCCAGGCCTGGCCCCTGGCGAAAGATGTCTCGCAACTGCTGGCGCAGCTCTTCATTTTCACTAAAACGCTCCAAACGCTTCTCAACCGCTTCGTCCAGCTCCGCTTCGCTCAGCGTCAGTTTCTCACGGCGCACCAGCTCGCGCAGCATCAGGCCGCGCTTCACGCTCTGTTCGGCTTCTTCGCGCCAACCTTCTTTGAGCGATTCTTCGCTTTCGCTTTGCAGCGTCATGTAATCTTGCCACTCCCAACCGGACTGTTTGGTCTGGTTCTTCAGGGATTCCAGCGTCTGTGCCAGCTCATCCTCCACAAGCACCGGCGGAAAGAGCACCTCAGCGCTTTCGGCCATTTCGTCCATGAAGCCGTCGAATAGATCGTTGCGCGCCTGCGCCTCGGCCTGCTGGCGCAGCTCCTCTCGCAGCGCGTCGCGCAGCTCGTCCAGCGTCTCATAGTCGCCCTCTTCTTTCGCCAGCTCGTCGTTTAGCTCCGGCAGATAGCGGCTCTTGACGTCGAGCACGGTGATAGAAAAGGTTGCTTCGCGCCCCGCCAGTTCCGCTTCCTCGTACTCCTCTGGGAATCTAATCGAAAACTCGCCGTCGTCGCCCACTTCCATACCTATAAGGTTGGCCACAAAATCGGTTCCCGGGAAGGTGCTTTCGGCGTCCATCAGCAGCTCAACACGCTCCTCGTCCATGATGACTTCCGTCGAGTCCGCTTCGATGATTTCGCCGGTACCGCTGATGGCCACCACGTCGCCCTCCATCGCTGGCCGGTTCACCGGCTCAAGCACTTGGTGATGCGTGCGCAAATGCTCTAGGGCATCTTGCACTGCCTCATCCGCGACCTCAATGGCCGTCACTTCGCGGCGAATGGCGCGGTAATCGCCCAGGTTGACAACCGGCTCCATGGGGATCGTGAAATAGACTACGAGCGGCTCCATGTCCAAATCGTCCACGGAGATTTGCGCAAACGGCGTCACATCAACCTCGGCGAGCGTCTCTTCGACAACCGGGTTGAGCAGCTCCTCAACAGCTTCCGAGCGCAGCGCCTCACGGCCGATGCGCTGCACCAGCACATTGTAAGGAACCTTGCCCTTGCGGAAACCCGGAATAGACAGCTCGCTCGACAACTGTCGCGCCGTGCGCTGCATCTGCGCCTGAACACGCTCTTCGGCAACTTCGACGACGACCTTTAGCTGCCGCCGTTCGTCTTCTTCGGTTCGGATATTTAGCGTCACAGAATACCTCTTTCAACCTATCGTGTGCGGTTCCTTCATCGCGAGCCGCCTGCATCACACGACTGCTACGGGGAGTAGCGGTGTAGCCTGGTTAGATTACCGCACAAATATTGGAACTATGTAAATGATCGTCTCAAAAATAAAGCGCTGCCTGCAAAGCAGCGCCTTCAGCAGCGGCGTCAGATGGTGGCGGTCATGGGGAAGGCGGGACTCGAACCCGCACGCCTTGCGGCACATGATCCTAAGTCATGCTCGTCTGCCAATTCCGACACTTCC